>CAYYRV010000007.1:0-97856 GCA_964474135.1 uncultured Defluviitaleaceae bacterium | reverse complement strand
TTATCACCCATATGTATATCGTCATGTTTTGGAATTGTTTTAACGGAAATAGTATTAACATTTCATGTTGGTCTTGGAGTATTGACAGGTTTAATTTTATCAAAAAAACCGTTTGGTTGGAAATTTGTTCGTACTGCATATATGCTTCCTAATATTATATCTGCTTCCGCATTGGGGCTTATTTATTTTAATGTCTTTAACCCACAAACAGGTGTACTAAATTCATTATTGAGGGCATTGAGGTTTTCAGGCAATATAAATTGGTATTTTGATAAAAATACGAGTTTTTGGACTGTTACATATGGATGGTTAATTTTTGCTGGATTGGTTACTATTTTAGTAATGGCAGAAATAATGGCAGTAGATAACTCTATTTATGAATCTGCAAAAGTTGACGGTGCAGTAGGTTGGCAAATAGATTTATACATAACTTTACCTCTTATAAGAAATATTATAGGAACATCTGTAATTTTGTCTGCAACTAGTATGTTAAAAGAATTTGAACTTATCTATTTAACAACTAACGGAGGGCTAGGTGTAAAGACTTTAAACCTTCCTCTTTATCTGCAAAGGACAATGATGAGTGATAATAATTACGGTTATGCTAATACAATAGGCGTTATTACTATTATTTTGGGAATTATTTTGATACTAGCTATTAACAGGCTCTTTAGTATTGGAAAATTTTACATATAGGAGGCAGAGTATGGATTATAAAAAATTTTTAAGTAAATTATTTCAGTATTTATTTTTAATTGTGATTTCTGCATTGTCACTTCTTCCAATAGTTTGTGTGGTTATGTCATCTTTTAAAAATAATAAAGAAATTTTAGATTCTGCTGTATCTTTGCCATCATCATTATTTTTTGATAACTTCATAACAGCTTTTAAAATCACCAATTTTAAAGTTTTATTCAAACAGCATTTTTATTTCCTTGACAAGTACAATTTTAAATGTTTTTATAATAAGTATGGCTGCATGTGCTGTTGCAAGATTTAGCTTCAAGGCTAAAGGTTTTATAGTAAATATGCTTTCGGTATCGTTGCTTCTTCCTATGGTCGCCCTAATCCACCCAATATACACTATTATTGGAAAAATGGGTCTATATAACACAAAGTCGTATCTAATTTTTGTTTATATGGCTTTGGGTTTACCTACAACATTATTTATAATGAGAAGCTATTTTTTAAGTATACCAAGCAGTATTGAAGAAGCCGCATATATCGATGACTCATCCTTTATAAATACATATTTAAAAATTGTGCTACCAATTGCAAAACCAGGTCTTGCTTCTGCTGCTGTACTTCAATTTCTTATGGCGTGGAATGAATTTTTATATGCTCTCATTTTAACTAAAGATGAAAACAGCAGAACATTACCGCTTGCACTTAATTACTTTAAATCTCAATTTAGTCTTGATTATGGAGCAATGTTTGCAGCAATTGTTGTAGTAATTGTACCAAGTATAATTATTTATGTTTTGTTACAAGAACAAGTTGTTGACAGTTTAGCCGCAGGCTCAGTAAAAGGATAGGAGGAAATTATCTTGAAATTAACAGTTATAGGAGGAGGCGGAGTAAGGTCTCCGTTTCTAGCAAAATCATTAGTAGAAAAAGCAAAAGAGTTACGAATTAATGAAATTGTTTTTATGGATAACAATGAGAAAAAATTAAATATTTATGGGGTTCTGGCAAAAAAGCTAAGTGAAATTATAGATAAAGATGTAAAGTTTACATTAACGACATCTATTGAAGAAGCAGTAAAAGATGCTGATTTTATAATTACAACAATACGTGCTGGGGAAGACATGGGAAGAGTGCATGATGAAAGAATTGCACTCAAAAATGGAGTTTTAGGTCAGGAAACTACAGGTGCAGGCGGATTTGCTATGGCACTTAGGTCTATTCCTGTTTTAAAGGAATACTTAGAAGTAATTAAAAAGCTCTCTAAGCCTAATGCACTTGTTTTTAATTTTACTAACCCTTCAGGATTAGTAGCTCAAGCTTTAAGGTCAGAGGGTTATAACAATGTTTATGGTATATGTGATGGCCCTAGTGAATTTATTAAAGAGATTGAAAGTATGCTTAATGTTCCGTTAGGCTCTCTTGATGCCACTTGTTATGGGCTTAATCATTTATCATGGTTTAAAGATTTTAAACTTAACAATGAAGATATTACAGAGAAACTTCTTCAAGATGATAAGCTTTATAAAGAAACTGAAATGCGTTTTTTTGACAAGGATTTAGCAAATTACTACAAAAGATTATTTAATGGATATTTATATTATTATTATAGTCGTGAAAAATCAGTTGAAAATATTTTGAAATCCGAATTTACTCGTGGAGAAACAATTAAAAACATTAATGAAGAAATGCATAAAGAGCTTGAAAAAATTGATATTGAAAATAATTTTGAAAAAGCTTTTGAAATTTATGTTCATTTCTACTCAAAACGAGAAGCAAGCTATATGGCTATAGAATCAGGTACAAGCAGAACCCATATTAGAAAAATGGATTTACAAAGCTTACTAGCAGAAAAAAATGATGATGGTTATGCTGGTGTGGCACTTAGATTTATAGATGCTTTTGTTAATAATAAAGAAAGCAAAATGATTTTAATTGTACCGAATGAGGGTGCAATTGAAGGGCTTTCAAACGAAGATACTGTTGAAGTTACTTGTGTTATTAATAAAGATGGTGCAAAACCTATAAAAATAGGAAAAGTTTTAGATTTAGAGATGAATTTAATCAGCCAAATAAAATTATTTGAAAGGCTTACTGCTAAAGCAATAAAAGAAAAAAGCATTGAAAAAGCTAATATTGCTCTTTCAATTCACCCTCTTGTAAATTCATATTCTCTTGCAAAAAAACTAGTTGGAGAATATTTAGAGGCTCATAAAGAATTTGTTGGAGAATGGAGTTGACATGTTTTGTACGATTTCTTATGTACAGGGCCATGCTCTTGCGATTTAATTTTTCCTAATTTAACTAAATTCCCTGAGATAGGAAAAGAGGTTTACTGCAATGACTTTGCTATTAAACCGGGAGGTGCTTGCAATACCCCCATTGCTCTTAGTAGGTTGGGGGTAAAGGTTGCTTTTGCATCATTGATAGGGAATGATACTTTAGGTAATATTATTTATGATTATATGAGTAATATGGGTCTTGATATGAGTGCAACTTTAAAAGAGGAAAATAAACAAACTTCTGTTTCTGCCTCCCTATCTTTAAAAGAAGACAGAGGATTTGCAACTTATATTGCAGAATACGAAAAAGATAAGTTACTTGAACTTATAAAAGAATTTATGCCAAAATCAAAATATTTTCATTGCTCATTAGATAGTTTTTTTGAGTATCCTCTATTTGATATTATAAAAGACAATATTTTATCAGTTGATACTGCATGGAACGAAAATATGAGTTTAAATGATACTGATACAAAGAAGGTACTTAAAAGAAGCAATGTTTTTTTCACTAATGAAGTTGAGGCTCGTCAGTTAACAGGGCTTGAAAATCCAACTGATATAGTTAAAAAACTAGGTGAGTACTGTGATTTTGTAGTTTTGAAGCTAGGAAAAGAAGGCTGTGTTGTAAACTATAATAAATCATTAACTAAATACGAGGCATTCAGTGTTTCTGTAAAAGATACAACAGGTGCAGGAGACCTTTTTGCGGCAGGTTTTTTATATGGATTAGCTAATGAAAAACCTATTGACTATTGTGCTAAATTAGGAATGGCCTCTGGTGCTTTGGGCGTAACATTTTATGGAGGGGTAGATTATAATTATACAAAAGGTAATGTCTTGAAAATATTAGAAAATTAATTTTTGATATATGTGTATAGTTACTAGATAAATGCCTTGGAAACTTTTTCAAAAAAGTTTCCAAGGCATTATAGTAAAAATCATTTTTTAATAATAAATTTTGATATTATTTTTTATAAAAAACTTTTCATATGGCTTTGGAGGTAAACGGTCAGTTATAATACCATTTACCTTTTTGAATTCACAAAATGTCATTAGAGACGTAACATCCCATTTTGAATAGTCTAACATAATAAAAGATTTATTAGATTTTTTTAGTGCAGTTTTTTTAATTGGAGTTTCCATAGGAACAGAATTAGAAAAACCAGCTTCAAATGATGCTCCTGTAGCTGCAATAAATGCTTTATTAACATTTATAGAGTTTAAGTTTCTAAAGGCGAAATCACCTGTAAAAGAGTTAGTATTACGCTTTAATTCTCCCCCACAAACAATAACATTAATGTTATTATATAATAAACATTCATTAACAACATTTAGATTATTTGTAATTATATTAACCTTTTTTTGGGTTATGTGTCTTATCAGAAGCATAGTAGTAGTACCAGAATCTATAAAAATAGTATCGTTATCATCTACTAAAGAAGCTGCTATTTTGCCAATATACTCTTTTGCTTCAATATTTTTAACCTCTCTTTGATTAAAAGGAATAGTCGGTTCAGCCTCTTTTAAATTAAGTTTTACACCACCATAAACTTTTCGTATGACGCCCATATCAAGTAAAGTATCTATATCCCTTCTGATTGTAGCCATAGAAACGCTAAAAACATCACATAATTCATCCATTTTACACATTTCATGTAAAGTTATATAATCTTGTAATTCTTTCAAACGTCTCTCTTTCATATTTACACATCCTAATTATAAGTATAGTAAAAATTTTCATATTAATATAAAAATCATATATTGCATTATATTCAAATATATGTTACAATATTATCATAAGTTTGTCAATACTTTATCATGATTTTTGCAAAAGTTTACTAGTAGAAGGAAGGAGAAATTTTATGGTGTTTCCGCAACAACCTTTAGCTAAGGGTTACAATTTATTAACAGAAGAGTTTGGAATACATAAAGATATGATGATGGATATTGGCGTTTACGTTTTTCAAAAAGGAGAAGAAAAAGAGTTTATTTTCCAAGAAAAAGAATCGGCATATTTATTGTTAAACGGTAATATACAATTTATTTGGGGGACAAACCAAAAACAGGCTGAAAGAAAAAGTCTTTTTGATGAAAAACCAACTTGTCTTCATGTTTCAAAGGGAATAAAAGTAATAATTAAAGCTTTTGATGAGGCAGAGGTTCTTATTCAAAAAACTACAAACCCAAAAGAATTTGATTCAGTTTATTATTCACCTGAAAGTATTAATGAGATAATTTTAGGAGATAATGTTTGGCAAAATACAGCAAGAAGAATGCTCAGAGATATTTTTACATATGATAATGCACCTTATTCAAATATGGTTATGGGAGAAATAATCAATTTAGCAGGAAGATGGTCTAGTTACCCTCCGCATCACCACAGACAACCAGAAGTTTATTATTATAGGTTTGATAAGCCGCAAGGATTTGGCTGTTCTATTATAGGTGATGAAATTTATAAAATTACAGATGGAAGTATATCAACTATTACTGGTGGGCTATGTCACCCACAACTTGCAGCACCCGGTTATCCTATGTACTATTGTTGGATGATAAGACATTTTGATAATGACCCATGGACAGAAAGGATTTTTGACCCAGCTCATGAATGGTTACTTGAAAAAAATCCTGAAATTTGGGAACCTAAATGTTAGGTTTCTAGAAGCTATTCTCACCATTAATTAAAAAATTTATATGAGGTGATATTATGTCTGGTTTTAAAAGCCCTTTGCACGAAATGAGTATGAATACAAATACAGAATTCTGGAATGATTCATGTTCAATTCCTGATTTAAAATATGCAATAGAGTACGGTGCAGTTGGAGCAACAACAAATCCTGTTATAGTAGGAGAAGTTCTAAAAAAAGAACTACCTTCTTATGTCGATACAATAAAACAGTTAATTAAAGAAAATCCAAAAGCTTCCGAAGACCAAATTGCATGGTTATTAAATGAAAAAATGGCTGTTGAAGGAGCAGAACTCTTACAACCTATCTATGAAAAATCTAACAGAAAAAATGGTTATATTTCAATACAAACAAACACTAAATATTTTAACAACGAAGAAAAAATTGTTGAACAAGCAGTACATTTTAATAAATTAGCAAAAAATATTATGGTTAAAATGCCTGTTACAGAAGCCGGCGTTTTAGCAGTAGAAGAAGCAACATATCAAGGCGTAACTGTAAATGCAACAGTTTCTTTTAGTGTTCCTCAAGCGATTGCAGTTGCCGAAGCAATCGAAAGAGGCTTAAATAGGAGAGAAAAAGAAGGCAAATCAATAGACATGTATCCAGTTTGTACAATTATGGTTGGCAGAGTTGACGACTGGATTAAAGAAGTTGTTTCAAAAGAAGGAATTATTGTTGACCCTGAAGCTTTAGAATTTGCTGGAGTTGCAGTTTTTAAAAATGCATATAAGATTTACAAAGAAAAGAAATATAGAACAAGACTTTTAGCGGCTGCATACAGAAATCATTATCATTGGTCTGAATTTATAGGAGGAGATGTATCACTTACTATTCCTAGTAAATGGATTAGACTATTCAATACAAGTGATGTTAAAGTAGAAAATAGAATGGATAATCCAGTTAACCCTAAAATACTGTCACAGCTAAAAAAACATGTTAAAGACTTTAATATGGCGTATGAAGCAGATGGCATGAATCAGTCCGAGTTTAATGCCTTTGGACCTACAAGAAGAACACTTATGCAATTCTTGAAAGGATACGAAGAAATGCTTGCCATTGTTAGAGAATATATGGTAAATGTATAGAATTAAATGGGAGGAAAACAAATAAATGAAAACTTTAAACCTCACAACAGCACAAGCTTTAATTAAGTTTTTAAATAACCAGTATATAGAATTTGATGGAAAAGAGCAAAGATTTGTAAAAGGTATTTTTACTATTTTTGGTCATGGAAACGTTTTAGGTTTAGGGCAAGCACTTGAAGAAGACCAAGGTGACTTAGAGTTCTACCAAGGAAGAAATGAGCAAGGTATGGCACTTGCGGCAATGGGTTTTGCTAAACAAAAACTAAGAAAACAAATTTTTGCTTGTACTTCTTCTGTAGGACCTGGAGCAGCTAATATGGTTACGGCAGCTGCTACTGCAACAGCAAATAATATTCCTGTGTTATTTTTACCAGGAGATGTATATGCAAGCCGTCAACCAGACCCTGTTTTACAGCAAATTGAGCAAACAGCCAATTTGTCTATTAGTACAAATGATGCTTTTAAAGCTGTCAGTAAATATTGGGATAGAGTAACTCGCCCGGAACAACTTATGACTGCAATGATTAATTCTATGCGTGTACTTACAGACCCAGCCGACACAGGAGCTGTTACAATAGCACTACCTCAAGATGTTCAAGGAGAAAGCTATGAATTTCCCGAATATTTCTTTGAAAAAAGAGTACACAGAATTGAAAGAACAGTACCTACCGAAGCAATGATTAGAGATGCAGTTGATGCAATTAAAGCTTCCAAAAAACCATTTATAATTTGCGGTGGTGGTGTTAGATATTCAGAAGCATGGGATTCACTAAAAGAATTTACTCAAAAATATAATATTCCTTTCGGTGAGACTCAAGCAGGAAAATCTGCTTTGCCATATGATTTTCCACTAAATATGGGTGGGGTAGGAGTTACCGGAGGATTAGCAGCAAACTTAATTGCTAAAGAAGCAGATTTGGTAATAGGTATTGGAACACGCTTTACTGACTTTACTACAGGCTCAAAATCTTTATTTCAAAACCCTAACGTTAAATTTTTAAATATAAATCAATCATACTTTCATGCAGGAAAATTAGACGGTATAAAAGTAATAGCAGATGCACAAGAAGGTATTAAAGCAATAAGCAAAGAACTCGAAAAAATTAACTACAAATCTGAATATACAAGTGAATATAAAGAAGCAAAAGAAAAGTGGAATAAAGAAATGGATAGGCTTTTTGCTGTAAAATACAGCGGTGAAAACTTCAAACCGGAAGTTTCTGGACATCTTGATGATAAGCTACCTGAATATGTAAAAGCTTTAGATTCATCACTTACTCAAACAGAAGTTTTGGGTGAACTTCAAAATTTACTTGACCCAGATGCTGTTGTTGTGGGTTCTTCTGGAAGCTTGCCTGGCTGTATGCAAAGAGTTTGGCTTCCTAAAGAAAAAAACACATATCATGTTGAATATGGCTATTCCTGTATGGGATATGAAATTTGTGCCTCTCTTGGCGTAAAAATCGCAGAAGAAGACAAAGAGGTATATTCAATGGTTGGAGACGGAAGCTTTTTAATGCTCCATTCAGAACTTATTACAAGTATTCAAAGCGGTAAAAAGATAAATGTTGTTCTTTTTGATAATTCCGGTTTTGGCTGCATTAACAACTTACAAATGGGTAACGGAATGGGTAGTTTTGGTACGGAATTCCGTTTTGGAAATGTTGCAACCGGTGATATTATGACAATAGACTATGCAAAAGTTGCAGAAGGTTATGGTGCAAAAACATATAAAATAACTACAATTGAGCAGTTAAGAGAAGCGGTTGCAGATGCTAAAAAACAAATAAAATCTGTTCTTTTTGATATTAAAGTTTTACCTAAAACAATGACTAACGGTTATGAGGCATGGTGGAACACAGGAAATGCAAGTGTATCTAAAAAAGAATCTATTAAAGATGCTTATAAAATAAAAATGGAAAACTTTAATAAGGCAAGAAAGTATTAATAAAAATAAAATTGAAAATCTTGGGAAACTTTTTTGAAAAGAGTTTTCTCCCTAAGGTCTTAAAAAAATAAAAGGAGGATTTTATTATAATGGACAAAAACAATGTTTCTTTGGGAATAGCACCTATTGCTTGGACAAACGATGACTTACCTGAACTTGGTGGAGAAAATACATTTGAGCAATGTATTAGCGAAATGGCATTAGCGGGTTTTTCCGGAAGTGAAATAGGAAATAAATATCCTAAAGACCCTACAGTATTAAAAGAATATTTGGATTTAAGAGGACTAACTATTTGTAATGCATGGTTTTCCACTTTTTTTACTACAAAACCAGAGGAAGAAACTATTACAGAATTCATAAAGCATAGAGATTTTCTCCATGCACTTGGAGCAAAAGTAATTGGCTGTTCTGAGCAAGGTCATAGTATTCAAGGGCTTGATAAACCTGTTTTTGATGAAAAACATATTTTTACAGAAGAAGAATGGAAAAAATTAGCACAAGGAATGAACAAGCTTGCTGTATTAGCTGAAGAAAAAGGTATGAAAGTTTCACTTCATCATCATATGGGTACGGGAATACAAACTCCTGATGAAATTGATAAATTTATGCAAATTACTAATCAAAATGTATACTTACTTTTTGATACAGGGCATATTTATTTTTCCGAAGGAACCCAATCGTCTGTAGATGCCTTAGTTGATAAATATATAGATAGAATTGTACATGTTCATCTTAAAGACGTAAGAGGAGATGTTTTAAAAGAAGTTAAATCAAATAAATTATCTTTTTTAGATGCAGTCAAAAAAGGAGTATTTACAGTTCCAGGCGACGGAAGTATTTGCTTTGAACATACATTTGAAACAATTGAAAAAAATAATTATAAAGGCTGGATGGTTGTTGAAGCAGAACAAGACCCAGCAATTGCAAATCCGTTTGAATACGCATTAAAAGCACGCAAATTCATTAAAGAGAAAACTAATTTATAATAATTGGAGGATTTTAAATATGTTAAATATAGGTATTATTGGAGCAGGAAGAATTGGTAAAGTACATTGCACAAGTATAACAAACTTTATTCCAAATGCTAAAGTTTTAGCTATTGCAGACCCTATGATGAACGTTGAAACAGAAACATGGGCAAAAAATATGGGCATTCAAAAAATTTCTAAAGACTATAAAGAAATTATTAACGATAAGGAAATAGATGCTGTTTTGGTATGTTCTTCAACTGACACACACTCTCAAATTTCAATAGAAGCAGCACAAGCTGGAAAACACATTTTTTGTGAAAAACCTGTGGATTTTGATTTAAACAAAATTAAAAATGTTATCGAAGAAGTTAAAAAAGCAGGAGTAAAATTTCAAGTTGGATTTAACAGAAGATTTGACAACAATTTTAAAGCTGTTAAAGATGCAGTTGCTGATGGCAAAATAGGTGAACCTCATATTATCAAAATTACTTCTCGTGACCCAGAAGCACCTCCAATTAGTTATGTTAAAGTTTCAGGCGGAATATTTGTTGATATGACAATACATGATTTTGATATGGCTAGATATTTGTCACAAAGTGAAGCAGAAGAAGTATTTGCAGCCGGTGCGGTTTTAGTTGACCCCGCGATAGGAGAAGCAGGAGACATTGATACTGCTGTTATTACAATAAAAATGAAAAACAGAGCAATTGTTGTAATTGATAATAGTAGACGTGCGGCATATGGGTATGACCAAAGAGCAGAAGTTTTTGGCTCTAAAGGTTCTGTTGCTGTTTCTAATAATACAAATTCAACTGCTGTTTTAAGTACATCTAAAGGTGTTACTGCTGAAAAACCATTATATTTCTTTTTAGAAAGATATATGCAATCTTTTGCTGATGAAATGAAATGCTTTGTAGATGCTATTGTTAATGATAAAGAAACTCCTGTAGGGGCATATGATGGTTTAGCTCCTGTAGTTATCGCTTTAGCAGCAAAAAAATCTGTTTTAGAAAATAGACCTGTAAAAATTAGCGAAATAGATGCTTAAAATATTAAATTACTTAATATAGATTCAACGTAATTAGAACGGCTTGTGAAACAAGCTGAAAATTATAAGGTTTTCACACTATTTAATAAAAATAGTATAACCTTGATACGCTAAAGGTAAAGCTTTTTGAAGGGTTTGGGAAACTTTTTCTCTAAAAAGTTTCCCAAAGTCTTTTATTAAATTAATATTAATATGTAATTATAGAGGTGACTATGTAATATGGAAAAATTAAAATTTTACGCTGGTGGCGAATGGATAGAATCAAAATCAAATAAATATATGGACGTGTTTAATCCAAGCACAGGAGAAGTAATTGCACAAACTCCATGCTGTACAGAGGAGGAAGTTGAGTATGCTATAAGCTGTGCAAAAAAAGCTTATGCAGAATGGTCAAATACACCTGTTATGAAAAGGGTGCAAGTTCTTTATAAATTAAGAGATTTAATAATTGAAAATATGGACGATTTAACAGCTTCTGTTTGTACAGAAAACGGAAAAGCATGGGGAGATGCTGTTGGTGACGTTTTAAAAGCTAAGGAAGCTACAGAAATTGCAACAGCAATGCCAACTATGATGATGGGTGAATCTTTAATGGATACATCTACAGGCGTTGATACAGTTTTATATCGTGAACCTATAGGAGTTTTTGCCGGCATTGCACCTTTTAATTTTCCTGCTATGATACCTATGGGTTGGATGACACCACTCTGTATTGCTGCTGGAAATACTATTGTTTTAAAAGCCTCAAGTATGACACCTATAACAAGTATGAAATTTGCTAAGTTATACAAAGAAGCAGGTTTGCCAGATGGAGTAATAAATATTGTTACTGCAAGCCGTTCAGAAGCTGAATTATTTTTAACCCACCCTGATATTAAAGGTGTTTCTTTTGTAGGTTCAACTAAAGTTGGTCTTAATGTATATTCAAAAGCAGCCGCTCATGGTAAAAGGGTTCAGGCTCTCTGTGAAGCAAAAAACCATGCATTAGTACTTGCGGATGCTCCTATAGAAAGAACAGTTGCAGGAATAATAAATGCATCATTTGGCTGTGCTGGCGAAAGGTGTATGGCACTTCCTGTAATAGTTGTAGAGGAAAGTATTGCAGATAGATTAGTTGAAGAACTTATTAAAAAAGCTAAGGAAGTAAAAGTTGGTTCTGCTATTGATAAAACAACTGACATGGGTCCTGTAGTAACAGCAGAACATAAACAGTTTATTTTAAACTGGATTGAAAAAGGATTGGAAGAAGGTGCAACTCTAGCTCTTGATGGCAGAAATTGTACTGTAGAGGGATATGAAAACGGCTTTTTTATAGCACCTACAATATTAGATAATGTTAAACCAGGAATGACAGTTGGAGATTTTGAAATCTTTGGCCCCGTAATATGTATAAAAAGGGTTAAAGACTTTGAAGAAGGGCTTGAATTAATGAATAACAACCCATTTGCAAATGGTTCAGTTATTTTTACACAAAATGGCTATTATGCAAGAGAGTTTCAAAAAAGAACACATGGCGGAATGGTTGGCATAAATGTTGGTATTCCTGTTCCAGTAGCAATGTTCCCATTTGCAGGACATAAAAATTCATTTTTTGGCGATGCACACTGTCTTGGAAAAGATGCAATTCGTTTTTATACAGAAACAAAATGTGTTACTACAAGATGGTTTGATGAAGAAGAGATGAGAAAAGAAAAAGTTGATTCTTGGGACGGAACTATTTAACGTGAGTTCGACGTAGTCGAAAGCGGATTGTGAAGCAAGCCGAAAATGGTAAGATTTTTCATGTTATTTAACATAATTTCGACATAATCGAATTGTCTTGTGAATCAAGCTAAAAACAAAAGATTTTTACGATATGAGCATAATTTATCCAAATATTAATAGAACCTGTTTAAAATTACGCTGTATGCAAAATTCTAAACAGGTTCTTATATAATAGGCTTTTTGTTTTTATTTAAGGTTGGTGAATGATTCCATTAATGTATTAGCTTCTGCTGATGAGTCTTCAGTATATGTAAGAACAAAGTAAGCAAGGCGGTCATCCATTTTTCGCATAATATAGTCTTGTTTAAGTTCCATACCCGAAACACTTAAAACGCTACTGTAGGCAGTATAATCTTCTCCAGCTATTGACATAGTTTTACTGTCAGGCGTGAATGTAACTTCCATGGTATCATTACCTTCTAATTGCTTTTTTATTGCCTCAATATATTGGTCTGTAGTCATGTTTTTTAGTGCCAACTTCTCTACAGCAAGTGAAAGGTTTGGAGAGCCCGCAGGTGATGAAACCATCATTTCAAAAACAGTATTTGCCATTGCAAAGTCAATTGATTTTTTATCCTTTTCTAAAACTTCTGCCCCAAGTTCCATAAGAGGAATAAGTTCATCTTCTGTAGCCATAATATAACCATCTGGTGCTGTAAACTTTAAATTTAAGTATTCACTTTCAAAGGTATTTTCAGTTAATGTACCTTTTGAATATGTAACAGTCGGTTTTGATGTGTTGTTACCTGATGCATTATTTCCATTACATGCTACAAGAGATAACGTTATTGCTACAATTGATAATAGTGTTACAACTTTCTTTAATTTCATGATAAATCCTCCATTAATATATTAAAAAAAATTTCAAACTAAATCATATCATTTTTTTAATAAATATGCAAAGAAAATTTTTAAAAAATATAAACTATTCTAAAAATATACCTGTAATAATACATATTTGAGATATAGATACTTAAAAGTTATCGCTTCTATATTAAGTTTAGTGAAATTTGTATTTCCTTGTATTATATATACTGTTAGCTTTATATGCTGTAAAAAATAAGGTTGTTTGTTATATTGATAATAGTGTAAAAATTTTTCAGGTTCATGGCAAAACCTCAAGTATATTATAATAACTTAAAAAATTTAATTAAACATATGCTATTTAGTATAAAGAAAATTTAAATTATTTATATTATTGAAAAGGTATTGATACAATTTTTTAAGCAAATATGCATCAATACCATTTTATAATCATATTATTTTTTTCTTAGTTTTCCATAAGAAACCTATCTAAGTCCATTAAAAACTTTATTTCGTCTCCTACTCTGCCAATATTTTTTATAAATTGGTTATAGTAATTAAGTTTTGCACTTGGTGGCGGAAGAATGTTTTCTTCTTCTATATGCATTACTTCTCTAACATTATCTACAATTAAACCTAAAGTGTATGCACCATACTCTATTACGACTATACAAGTAAGCTCGTCATATTCTTTAGGTTCTTTCATAAATCTTTTTCTTACATCAATTACAGGTATAATATCGCCTCTAAGGTTTATTATTCCTTCAACGTAAGATGGTGTTTCGGGAACTTTAGTGATAGGGCAAACACTTATTATTTCTTTTATATTAGCTATCTCAATACCATATTCTTCTACATCAATGACAAATGTTAAATATTTATCTTTTGTAGTATCTTCTTCTTCTCTATAATCATCAGATAGCAGATGTTCACTTTCCATTGACATTATATCAACTCCTTAATTATTTATCAAAAAAACCTACAACATCAATTATCAAGCTAATATCTCCATTGCCTAAAAGTGTACATCCACTAATACCACGTACTTTTTTAATATATTTAGGCATAGTTTTAACAACAACCTGCTGTTCACCAATAAGTTCATCAGCTAAAACACAAATGGTTTGGTCACCATTCTCTAGCATAATCATAATACCTTCTTCTATATCGGTAATAGCTTTTTCAACATTAAAAAATTCGTACAACCTAACAACATTGTATACTTCTCCACGAACGGTTATCATTTCGTTCCCACTTGGGTCAACAAAAATATTCTCTTTTTTTGCTTTAAATGACTGTTTGATAGAAATAATTGGAATAGTATACTTCGCTCCGCCCATCTTTATTGTCATACCCTCTATAATGGCTAACGTAAGAGGTATTTTTAGTGTAAATGTACTACCTTCCTCTGGAATTGAGTCAACTATTACTGAACCTCCGACTACTTCAAGGTTTGTAGAAACAACGTCCATACCTACTCCTCTACCAGAATATGCTGTAACTTTTTCATTAGTAGAAAAGCCTGGTAGAAAAATAAACTGTTGTATTTCTTTATCAGTATATTCGCTTTCGGGCTTTTTAAGTAAACCATTATTTCTGGCTTTTTCCATTACCTTTTCCTTATTTATTCCACTGCCATCATCTTTGATTATTATTAAAACATCTCCTCCAGAGTTTTTAGCCTCCAAATGAACTGTTCCTTTTTCTGGTTTCCCAAGCTCAATACGTTTTTCTCTTTTTTCTATGCCATGGTCAATAGAGTTTCTGATTATGTGCATGAGTGGGTCTGAAATATGTTCAATTATATTTTTATCAACCTCTGTTTCTTCTCCAGAAATTTCCAGTTGAACGTCTTTATCAAGCTGTTTACACATATCTCGTACAATTCTATGCATTTTAAAAAATGTAGTTGAAAGAGGTACCATTCTCATTGACATAACAGTGTCCTGAACATCATTTATTATTTTACGAAGCTGTAATGTCTCTTTATGGAAACTCTCAAGCTCTAAGCCATCTAGTTCAGGATTTTGAGTAACCATAGCCTCTGCTATAACAAGCTCTCCCATAAGATTGAGAAGCTGGTCAAGTTTACTCACATTAACACTAATGACATGTTGCGTAGTAGTCTTTTTAACTGCGGATTGATTTGCTTCAATTTGTTCATTTGTAGGAGCAGATGCAATTATTTCATGTTGTGCAGTATTTTTAGTAGAACTTTCACTTTGTCCATGTACAGGTTCAGGTTCAATTTTTTGTAACTGAGCTTTATTTATATCCTCGGTAGATTGTTTTTTAGTTGATACTTCTTCAAGCTTTAAATCCTTTAAATAAATTGTTGAAGAAAGTAGTTCAGCAACCTCATCATAATTCATTGTTGTATCAAATTCTAATTTGAAACCGGAGTTTCTAATTTCATTCACAGAACTTTCATCAATAACATTTTCCGGTTCATGTTTAATATTTGTAAACTTATCACCTATGTTTTGTATAACTGTAAATGCACGTATATTTTCCATTTCACAATCTTCAGTAAATTTAATTACGGATTTAAAATGATTTAAGGAACTTTGCTCATTAGTTTGTGTAGGTATAACTTCATCAAGAAATAGTTCTCTAAGATAAACGGTTTTTGATAAAATATCATGAATTTCATCATAAGGAATCTTACTTGAAAAATTTAATAAAAATCCATCTTTTTTTATTATTTCAGCAGATTCTTCTTCAATAACATCCTCTGGAATATGAGTCACATCAAAAATAGTATTTCCCAAATTATGAACAAGAGTATATGCCCTAATATTTTCCATCTCGCATCCATTATCAAAGAAAATTTTAGCTTTATAAAAATGTGTTGCATTTATTTCTGATTTTTTTGAAAAATCAGAAACTGTTTGTGGAGGAAGTTCTCCTTTTATTTCTTTAAGATAGCGTTTAATTTTTTGTATTATCTTGCTTCCGTCGCCATCAGCTGTTTCACCATTTTCAATCTTTGCAAATTCTTCTTTTATAAAATCCATACCTTCAAGAACAAAATCCGTAAGTACCGAATAATCAATATTTTGAGGATTTTCTTCTCTTAGATAATAAAAAAGGTCTTCTATGGAGTGAGCCGTTGTAGAAATATTATCAAATAGCATCATTGCAGCTGAACCTTTTATTGTATGCATTATACGAAATATTTCATTTATTTGATCCATTGAATAACCGGATTCGGCTTGTATGATAGTTTGCTCTAACTGTTCAACAAGCTGGGACATTTCAAAACTAAACATTTCTAACATGGATTCTCTATCAAAATCAGCCAAAAAATCATCACCTTTTCAATATTATTTTAGAAACTAATATATATTTAAGCCTATTATAAAATAATAATTTTGTCAATTTATTATGATTATGCACAATACCTTTTATATACTTATTTCTTTTTGGAAAAAGCAAAAAACTTTTGCCAAAATATTGTAAAAAAGTATTCCTTGTTAAAGCTTAACAGTTTCTTAAACTCTTTTATATACTGCCGGCATAATGTATTTATATTTAGTATTCGTGTGATTAAGTGATTCTGAATGACCAATAAATAAATATCCTCCCGGCTCAGTTACATTATAACATTTTTCTACTAAATTATTTCTTGTTTCGTTGTCGAAATATATCATAACATTTCTACAAAAAATAACCTGAAACTTTTTCTTAAAAGGAAAGTTAGAGTCCATTAAGTTGAATTTTCTATATATAATTTGATTTTTTATGCTATCTTTTACAATATAGTTATCATTTTGTTTATAAAAATATTCCTTACGCCATTTTTCAGGCAAAGTATTGACACTATCTGTAGTATAAGCTCCTTTTACTGCTTTTTCAAGTACAGTTGTTGAAATATCTGTAGCCAACATTTGGGTATTCCAGGCAGGGCTTTTTGATTTAAAATAATCTTGTAATATCATTTGTAATGTATATGATTCTTCACCGGATGAGCAGCCGGCACACCAAAGCCTTATATCTCTTTCTTTAGAATAAGTCTCTTCAATATATGGAAGGACTGTTTCACGAAAATAATCAAAATGGTCTACTTCTCTCATAAAAAAAGTATGATTTGTAGTAATCCTATCAATAAAACTTACTACCGCATTATCAGTTTTATCTTTTATTAAGTAATTGTAGTATTCTGTAAAATCATTAAACCCTTTTTCTTGCAAAATAGTACGCAAGCGAGAATAGACAAGGGACTTTTTTTCATTTCCTAGGCTTATTCCAAAGTTTTGTTTTATAAAATCTCTAAGCAAAATAAATTCTTTGTCTGTTATGTCTTTCATTATATCACCCCGGTTGTTGCCTGTTATTCGGAATTAGTTATAGTTCCTTTTAATAGTGATGTTATCCTAAAAAGTAAAAAACAAAAATATGTATATTTAAAATTAAAACAGAAAAACTGTTTATTTTTAACACTACAAAATATTGCTAACTATTATTAATATATATGCATTTATTATTGTTTGTCAATATTAATAATATTCATAAAATGTATTTTGGTTGGATTATTTTATTTAAAACCTGTTTAAAATCTCCATTTTGCGTTCTTTCAGATAATTTTAGATTTTATCCTTTTCGTAAGACTTTCCTATAATTGAAATTACTATAGTAGAGGGGATTAAAACAAGTTTTTAGTATCAATTAAAATTATACCATTTTTTACTGAATTAAGATAGTGTGAATAAATTATATTTTAATTTCACCACTCTAATAATGTTAATTGAAAATACATCACCTAGTAATTAGTTGTAATTTATATAATATGTAGTATAATAACGTTATAATAAACCAGTATAAATGAGGTATTATAGTGAAAACTTTAGGAATAGTAACGGAATACAACCCTTTTCATAATGGTCATTTAACTCATATTAATAAATCAAAGATATTGACAAAAAGTAAACATACCATAGTAGTGATGAGCGGTAATTTTGTACAAAGAGGAGAACCGGCAATAATAGATAAGTATTTACGTACTAAAATGGCTTTGTTAAATGGTGCAGATTTAGTAGTAGAGTTACCTGTGTACTATGCAACATCAAGTGCAGAGTATTTTGCACTAGCGGCAGTTTCACTTTTAAATGCAACAGGGATTGTTGATAATATATGTTTTGGCTCTGAATTAGGCGATTTAAGTGAGTTGAAAATT
This sequence comes from uncultured Defluviitaleaceae bacterium, assembly GCA_964474135.1. Classification (GTDB taxonomy): domain Bacteria; phylum Bacillota; class Clostridia; order Lachnospirales; family CAYYRV01; genus CAYYRV01. The sequence continues at coordinate 79,404 of CAYYRV010000007.1, read as the reverse complement.
ATTGCCGAAATATTGTCCAATGAAAATGATGAATATAAAAACGTATTAAAACAAGAATTATCAGAAGGTGTTTCGTATCCTGTTGCAAGAGATAATGCTTTAAATAAAATTTTAAAAACAAATAGCAATATATTGAATAACCCTAATAACATATTATCTATTGAATATCTAAAGGCACTAATAAAAACTAATTCGTCTATAAAGCCTTACACAATTCGTAGAGAAGATTCAGGCTATCACTCAAAAGAACTAACAGGAAGACTATCCTCAGCAACAGCAATAAGACAAGGTATTATAAATAAAGATTACGATAAAATAAAAAGGGTTATGCCCGAGGATTGTTTTAACTTGATTATTGATGAAGTAAATAATGGCTCTATTCCGTATACTCTTAACAATTTAAGCAGTATTTTCCAGTATATAATAAAAACGATTAGTATAAAAGACCTACAAGGTATACTAGATGTAACGGAAGGTTTACAAAATAGAATTGTTAGATTATCAAGTAACAATTACAATATAAATGATATTATAACACAAATAAAGACAAAACGCTATACATTTACTAAAATTCAAAGGGCTATATTGCATATAATTCTTGGGATTAAAAAAGATGATTTTGATTTTTTTAATAATAGAGGTGGAGTACAATATATAAGATGTTTGGGATTTAAAAAAGAGAGTCAATTTTTGCTCAAAAAAATGGAAGAAAAAGCTTCTTTGCCTATTATAACAAATTTAAAAAGTGCTGAAAAAAAATTAAATTCAACAGCTATAAAAATGTTGGAAAAAGAAATTAAAACTACAGATATTTATTATTTAGCTAAAAATAATATTAAGCATAGTGTTTATTGCAAAAACTATGAATATATAGTGCCTTTAGTTATAATTTAACATGAGCTAGACGCATAGACTGAAAATTGCAAATTTTTAAATATTTAGAAAAAGAGATAGAATAAGGAAACTTCTTATAATGTTTTCTTACTCCACCTCTTTTTATTTACTTTTGTTTTAATCAATACAAAGATTCCTTTTTACTACGGAATATAATATTTCGCTTATTTTAGAGGAATACTCATTCAGTCTAAAATTTATATATCCCTCAATGTTAAATATATTTGTACTTATAAAGTACTCCATTAAATCCATTTTTATTTTTTTGTGTGAATTACTAAAAACTATATTTTTAACTATATCATATAACCTATAGGAGCTACTTACTACTTTATTATTTTCTAAAATAATGTCCTCTAAAATCTGTGATAACTGCTCACAATCTAAATATTCAATAGGGAATACAAAATAAAATTCATCATTGCAAATACCCTCATCTAAAATATAATCTTTTATGTCGTTATAATAAAAATCTGTAATTTCTTGAATATATAATTTTGTTGTAAATGTAATTGTTTCCATAGGGTCAACTCCCATATTACGGCATATATAAAATATATGCTGCTACAAGCTTATATTTACATTGTCTAAAATTGTTTACAAGCAGTTTATTATAGAAAACATTTTACATAAAAAATGTTAAATAACTTATTAATTAATATAACGTAAACTCGATACAGTTTATTTCATAGAAATTACGTTAATATATAGTTTTATTTTTATATTCTTTGTAAAATTTCTTTAATATCAGCCTTGCCGAAAAAATAATCTTTTTTACAAAAGTGGCAATGTAACGTTGCTTTTTCGTCTTCCTCTAATATTTTAGTAAGTTCATCTCTTCCAATACTAATAAGTGCTTTTTCTACTCTTTTTTTGCTGCAATTACATGCATATGTTACAGGGATAGTGTCAAATACTTTATATCCAAAATCTCCTAGCAGCATATCCATAATATCTTGGGGAGATTTTCCTTCCTCTAAAAGTGTCGTTAATTGAGGAAAATTATAGATTTTTTTCTCTAAAGTATCAATTATTTTATCATCTGCTCCTGGCATGAGCTGTATTATAAATCCACCGCACTGTTTTATTGTATAATCTCTGTCTACTAAAACTCCTAACGCAACAGCAGAAGGAATTTGTTCTGATTTAGAGAAATAGTATGTCAAGTCTTCAGCAATTTCTCCTGAAACTAAAGGTATTTGCCCAACATATGGTTCTTTTAATCCAATATCCTTTATAACATTAAGTATACCTTCACCTATAGCACCTGAAACATCAAGTTTTCCATTTTCTTTTAATGGAATATCTACAATATTTTCGTATACATACCCTTTAACTCTTGCTTTCTTATCTGATGTTACAACAACACCTTTCATAGGCCCGCCGCCTTTTATTACTAGTGTTATTATATCGTCATCATTTTTAAGCATAGAACCAATAATTGCACCTGCTGTAAGCATTCTGCCAAATGCCGCAGAAACAACGGGAGATGTTTTGTGTATTTCAAATGCTTTGTTTGTTGTTTCTTTTGTAGTAGCAAAAAAAGCACGTATTTTATTATCTGCCGCCGTAGCACATATTATATAATCATTCATTTTTGTTCTCCTTAATATAATCAACATGTTTCGATAAATCTCATATTAACTCATGCTTATGTTACTGATACTTTATTTTTTAAACATTCTCTTGCAACAAAACAAACTCTTTCTGAATTTTCAGTTGGGATATTAAAAGTAAAAGCATCATATATGTCTAATATTTTTAACCCTGAACTTTCCAAAAGTTCAGATGTTTTATCCATACTATGTGCTTTTTGCTTATGTATTTCTTCAAACCTTTCATAATACCCATTATTACATTTAATAAAAAAATCCATATTATATTCATTAATTTTTGTTTCAGTATTATAGTAATTTTCCCAAATGTATGCTCCTTCTTCAAATGCTTCCGAAAAAGTATTATCAGCCAAAATATTCTTATATTTATATTCTGTATTGATGTCAAAAATAAAAATTCCGTCTGGGCTTAAATAATTATTTACTAATTTAAAAATTTTAAAAATTTCAGAGTAATCCAAAATGTAATTTAAACTGTCACAAAGGCAAATTATACTTTCCACTGTACCATAAAGTTCAAACTCTCTTATATCTTGCTTTAAATAAAGTATTTCTGAATTAGTTTCTAGAGCCTTCTCTTGTGCTATACAAAGCATTTCTTCAGAAAAATCTATTCCTATTACATCATAGCCTCTCTCATAAAGTTTTGTAGTAATAGTACCTGTTCCACAGCACAAATCTAAAACATATTTTGGTTCTAATTCATATTTTTTCCAAATTTTTAATATATAATCAATCCAGTTTTCATATAGTGTTTGTTCCATAAATAAGTCGTAAACTCTAGCAAATTCCCCATATACTTCCATCATTATTCACCGTTTTTCTATTTTGAATCTAAATACATTAATTTTTGTACTTTTGTTAAAGTTTTTTAAGAACCTGCCTAAAATTACTCTAATCAAAACTTTAAACAGGCTCTATTGTAAAAATTTATTTTGAAGTATTATCATCTTTAGACTTTTCACGCTTTTTCTTAGTCATAATACCGCCTATTCTACCACTTTCTTTTGCTGTCAGCGATTTCCAGCCTGTTTTTTTTACTTTCTCCATTAAACCTAATTCTTCGGCTATTTCATATTTTAATAAATCATCTTCTGTAAGAACTTTTTCCTTTTTTAATTTTACGTCTTTAACTTTAGAATCAGACATTTATATCACTCCTCTCATAAATAAGTATTAATAAAAGGAGTGGTGTTTATACTATTACTTAAAAAAATCTATTTGTGCCTTGTTTATTGAATTTAATACAATAGGAACAATAACAACAGATACTAATATTTCAATAGTTCCATTTACACTTACTAATATCATAAAAATATTTACAAGTGTTTCTTGTAGTGGTAGAATAGTATTTTCTGCAAATAAACCTATAGCACTGAGAACCAAAGCAGTATTTGATAAAGTTCCTATTAATGCACAAATAATATACAATAAAGTGGCATTTTTGATAACTTTTTTAAGTTGGCTAGCAGAAAATCCTGTTATAAATCCAACAATAATTCTAGGTACAACTGAAATAAGTGGGTTAAAAAAGATTATGGCTTCAACTGAGCCTACTACAAATGCCCTAAGTATACATGTAACTCCCCAAACAGTGCCTAAAAATGTACCTTCCTTTGTTCCCAGTAAAACGGCACCTATAATAACAATAACATGTAACGTAGTTATAGAAATTGCACCATATGTTATGTATCCTGTAAAAGGAATAAAACTCATAGCAATTATTATTGCAGAAAACAATGCTAACACTACCATTTTTTTTGTATCTTTAAATGATTTTAACAAAAAAATCCCTCCTATTTTTTATCTAAATTGCTCCTATCTTTGTTAAAGCATTTGCAATTTTGCCTCCCATAGGAATCATCATTAAATCCTCTAATTTAATGCCTTTTATAATTAACATATATGAAAAATATGATGCCATACCAATAATTATTGCTATAATACACGCAATTGTATTCGAGGGAATAATCATATAAGCAATATTATAAAAAGAATAACAACAAAGCCCCATTACAACAGAAGCCATTAAAGGTTTTACTAATCCACCTACAAGGTCAAGCTTGTATTCTTTTCCTATTATTTTTTTAAGTACAATTAAATCTACTGATGAAGCTACTACATAACATACTATTGTGCTTATTACAGCACCTGATACACCAATACTTGGAATAGATATCAGATAATAGTTAAATGGTATTTTAAACAGCCCACCTATAAATGCAGCAATAGCTGGAACTTTAACATGCCCAGTACCTTGCAACATACCAGTAGTAATTTGAGCTAGAGCTAAGAAAATTATACTAATTGAACCTATTCTAAGTAATTCGCCACCCTCTGGATATTGCGGAAAAAGCATAAGTATAATAGCATCTCCTAAAACACCAATACCAACAGCCGCTGGAATTGACAAAATCATAGTAAGCCTTAAAGCTATATTTATTTTCTTTATTGCTTCTAATTTTTCGTTTCTTGCAATAGAAGAGGCAATATTGGGAATAACGGCTGTAGCAATTGCTGTAGATATAGAAACAGGTAAAGTTGTAAGCGTTGCATACTTTCCTGTAAGTTTACCATATTCCTGTTTTACAACTAGTTCAGACATTCCTGCAGAAAGTAACCTACTACTTACCATTTTCATATCAATTAAATTAGTTATACTAAAAATAGCTGTACCAACAATTATAGGAAAAGAAGTTTTTATTATCTCTTTTGCAATAGACAATGAAGTTTCTTTTTTTGTAACCTCTTGAGTTTTCATTTTTTTGTTAATTTTTGGAGAAATAATTAAGTATATTATAAAAAGACATATTAAACCGGCTACAGCCCCAATACCTGTTCCGGCTGTACCTCCAGCTGCGGAAATCGCAACATCATTAGTTTTTTCCATTAAAATGAATGCTAAATAAACACTAAAAAATGCATTAAAAATCTGTTCTATTACTTGCGAAATAGCAGTAGGAGCACTGTTATTCATTCCTTGAAAGTACCCTCTGTATACAGCCATAATAGAAACTATAAAAACTGTAGGGGATAGTGTTATAATACTATAGTAACTTTCTGGATTATCAACCGCTACAGACAAATACCCTGCTCCAAAATAAAGGGCAAGAGAAGATAAAAGCCCTAAAAAGCCTGCAACTAAAAGTGCTACTTTAAAAACTTTATATGCGTTTTTATATTCATTAAACGCTATTCTTTCGGAAACCATTTTTGAAATGGCGGCCGGAAAACCTGCCGAAGACATAATTAGAAAAAAGGTGTACAAGTAAAAACCGTTTGCATAAATAGCGTTACCTTCATCTCCTATTTTATTTGTCAAAGGCAGCCTGTATAAAAAACCAATTATTCTAACAACAATTCCAGCTATACCAAGTATTGCCGCTTGCTTTACAAATGTTGTCTTTTTTTGGGTCATGTAATCACCGCCATTTTTGGTTTGTTATTGAAATAAAAAATAATTTTAATTAAAAATTAGATTTTTGGGGCTTTCAACCCCCAAACCCAGACTTATTTCTTGAAAGAAAGAGGCAAAGAAGTTTTGACGGAATGACGCAAAGCGACATTTATTAATAAAGTTTTTTGAAGAGTTTATGAAAATCTTCTCAAAAAAGTTATTAAGGTTTTTTATTTTTTTGCTCTTTTTCTCATATTTGAATCTAATATTTTTTTACGTATTCTCAAGTTTTTAGGTGTAACCTCGACAAGTTCATCATCAGTAATAAACTCGAGCGACTGCTCTAAGCTTAAAATATTAGGAGGGCTTAGTCTCAATGAATCATCTGCACCTGATGAACGCATATTGGTAAGCTGTTTTTTCTTACATACATTAACTTCCATATCATCACTTCTAGCATTTCTTCCTACAACCATACCTGCATAGACTTTTATTGCAGGAGATATAAATAATTCTCCTCTATCTTGAGCATTGTAAAGCCCATAAGAAGTAGTCTCTCCGGATTCAAAAGCAATAAGTGAACCTTGAGCTCTTTTGGGAATTTCACCTTTAAAAGGCATGTAAGAATCAAATACTGAATTTAGAATACCTGTACCTTTTGTATCTGTTAAAAATTCTGAACGATATCCTATTAGCCCTCTTGCTGGAATAGAAAATGTAATTCGTGTATTTCCGGCTTGTCCTGTAGACATATAAGTCATTTCGCCTTTTCGTGAACCTAATTTCTCTATTACTATACCTGTAAATTCGTCCGAAACGTCTATTGTAACAGTTTCTATAGGCTCATGAAGCTTTCCGTCAATCTCCCTGTATAATACCTCCGGTTTAGATACTTGAAACTCATATCCTTCCCTTCTCATTGTTTCTATTAAAATAGAAAGATGAAGCTCTCCTCTGCCTGAAACTTTAAAAACCTCAGTAGATTCTGTTTCTTCTACTCTTAGGCTTACATCTGTATTAAGTTCTTTAAACAGCCTTTCTCTTAAATGTCTGCTTGTAACAAATTTACCTTCTTGCCCCGCAAATGGGCTGTCATTAACAATAAAATTCATTGAAATTGTAGGTTCTGAAATTTTATTAAAAGGTAGAGGAACTGGGTTATTTAATGAGCATAATGTATCACCTATAAAAATATCATCTATTCCTGTTATTGCAACGATTGCTCCTATTGTTGATTCTTGAACTTCTACTTTGTTTAAGCCTTCAAATTCATATAATTTGCTAATTCTAACTTTACGCACTTTATTAGGCTCATGTATATTAACCAAAGCAACTTCTTCATTAACGTGAAGTGTACCGCTTTCAACTTTTCCTATTCCTATTCTGCCAACATATTCATTATAATCAATTGTAGTAATTAGAACTTGAACATCTTCTTCTGGGTCACCTTTTGGTGCCGGTATGTTTTCTAATATAGCTTCAAAAAGAGGCTTCATATTTTCGGCATCTTCCCCTAATTCTATAAAAGCAATACCTTTCTTTGCTGAAGCATATACAAATGGTGAGTCCAACTGCTCATCTGTTGCATCGAGTTCCATAAAAAGTTCTAAAACCTCATCAACAACCTCTGTAGGTCTAGCCTCAGGTCTATCAACTTTATTTATACAAACTACAACAGGCAACTCTAAGTCAATTGCATTTTTTAATACAAATTTAGTTTGTGGCATAGGTCCTTCAAATGCATCGACTACCAGAATTACACCATTTACCATTTTTAAAACTCGTTCTACCTCGCCACCAAAATCTGCATGTCCAGGTGTATCAATGATATTTATCTTTACATCATTATAAAATACTGATGTATTTTTTGAAAGAATAGTTATACCACGTTCACGTTCTAAGTCGTTTGAGTCCATAACCCTTTCTTGAACAAATTGATTTTCTCGAAATGTACCGCTTTGCTTTAATAGTTCATCAACTAATGTTGTTTTACCGTGGTCAACATGGGCAATAATTGCCACGTTTCTTATATTGTCTCTTGTTATTATCACAAAATTTCCTGCTTTCTAAATTTTATACTAACTTAATGTAAGCCCAATAAAATTACTTAATTGGTATTTATGGTTTTTAAAACTTACATTAAAATATTTTATTAAAATGATTATAAACCGAAAATTAGTATAACATGAAAAATCTTTATTGCAAAGTAAAAAATAGAGATAATATCAGTCTATACTACAGCAAATGTTACTGATAAAAATAATAACAAAAATATTTTTATTAAAATGTAAACAATTCAAATAACAAAAATGTAAACCGTACTATAGATTAAAAATAAGAAACATAAAAAGAGCTGTATCAATTAGTTTTAAACAAATTGCACTACAGCTCTTTTAGTTAATGGTTTAAAGTTTAAATATATTATAAATTTTTCTTAACAAGTTCACTAACTATTTTATTATCAGCTCTACCCTTAACCTTTGGAGTAACAACTTTCATAACTTTACCCATGTCTTTAGGTGAGGTAGCTCCTAGTTCGTTAATAGCCTCTTTAACTATCTGCTCAATCTCGTTTTCTGATAATTGTTGGGGAAGGTAAGCTTTTAAAATTTCGATTTGACGTTTAATTTCTAAAATAGAATCTTCTCTACCGCTTCTTTCGTAATCCGGAAGAACATCATTTCGCTTTTTAATTTCTTTAGAAATTACTTCCATAATACCTTCATCATCAAGCTCAACTTTATTGTCCTTTTCTATTTGTAAAACACCGGCACGAACTATTTGAATAGTGTCTTTAAGGACAGAGTCTTTTTCTTTCATAGCCTCTTTTAAATCCTGCAACAATTTTTCTTTTAAAGACATAAATATCATCCAATCTTCAAATAAACACTAATTAAACTTTCTTTTTCTAGCGGCTTCTGATTTCTTTTTGCGTTTTACGCTTGGTTTGTCGTAATGTTCTCTTTTACGTACTTCACCCATAATACCCGCTTTGGCACATGATCTTTTAAAGCGACGAAGAGCGCTATCTAAGGTTTCATTTTCCTTTACTTTTACCTCTGACATGAAATTTCCCTCCCTCCGGTTGCCGAGATTAGCTTCATACGATTGTTGATACTCGTACAAAGTAAATTATACACAAAAAGCGACAAGATGTCAATATTAATTTCCAAACTATTTCAGAATACATGCATAAAAAGTATAGCATATTAATAAATCTTGGTATAAAACTTTTTTGTAAAAGTTTTATACCAAACCTTCTTTAAAAAACTTAGATTTATTAATGTTGTGTCATTAAACCTATTTTAACTTAAACTTATTTATTTGGTCTTTTAGGTAACTTGCCTGTGATGACAATTCTCCGCTTAAAGCCGCTGATTGCTCTGCTATAGATGAATTAGAAAGCATTACTACAGACATTTTGTCAATAGCTTTATTCACTTCTATAGCACTTGCCTCTTGCTCTTTTGTTGCTTTAGCAATATTCCCAACTAGTTCTGCCGTCTTGCTCATTCCTTCAACTATTTGGTCAAGAGATTTAGCTGTATCCCTTGCTATTTGACTTCCACTTTGTACACTTATAATTGAAGTTTCGATTAATTCAGTTGTGTCATGAGCCGATTTTGTTGATTTATTAGAGAGATTACGAACTTCATCTGCAACAACAGCAAAACCTTTTCCTAAACTTCCTGCCTTAGCTGCTTCGATTGCCGCATTTAATGCAAGTAGGTTTGTTTGAAGTGCAATATCATCTATAGTTTTAACAATTAACGCTATTCTCTCTGAAGCGTTGTTTATTTTCTCCATAGCCTGTAACATTTCTTGCATTTTATGATTGCCATTATTAACTTCATTTGAAGCATCTTCACTCATTTTTATTGCAAGACGTGTATTTTCAGTATTTTCAATAACCTGAGAAGTTATTTGTTCAATTATTATATTTAAGTTTTCAATTACGTTTGATTGTTCTATTGTGCCATTTGCTACCATATGGGAAGCCTCGGATAGTTGTACAGCATTAAGTGCAACTTGGTCTGCTGTTTCATTAATACCTTTTAATGTACTGTTTATAGATAATAAAATCTTTTCAAGAGATACTTTAAATATGCTAAAATCTCCTTTAAAATCCATTTCAACAGTTGTTGTGAGATTGCCTTGTGCCAATTCGCCAAGAATATGCGTTATTTCACTGATAAAAGCTTTCAGTTGTTTTGTTGTATTTAGCAAAGATTGTTTAATAGGCAGATAATCACCCTTATAATCCATATCTATATCAATATTTAGTTCTCCTTCTTGTACTTTATTCATAACCTCCGAAATATTCATTATATAGCTTTTTTGGTTTGCAATCATTTTATTAACGGATGTTTTTAATCCATCAAAGTCTCCCACAAACTCATGTTCTATTTGCTGTGAGAGAATACCGTTCTCAAGTGAACTTAAAACTCTTGATATTTCCTTCATATAAATATTCTGTTTAGCTAGTGCATCATTAACAGACTGTTTTATAGGAGCAAAGTCCCCTTCATAATTCATATCAATTTTAACGCTCAAATCACCTTTAGAAAATCTCTCCATAACATAGGATATATTTTCAACATAACTTTTTTGTGAAGCAATCATTTTATTTATTGCTTTTTTTATAGGATAGTAATTTCCGTTATAGTATAAGTCAGCTGTAACACCTAAGTTTCCTTTTGCTGTTTCACCTAATACATATGCAATATTGTCAATATATTTTGCTATTTCATGAGTCATCATTTTTACAGCTCTAAAAATATCACCAATTTCATCATTAGGAATTTTTTCGTTGGTTTCCATAATGCTAAACTCACCAGTATCAACAAAAATATTAATTTTATCTTTCAAAATTTTTAGAGGCTTAAGCATTCTCATAATTATAATAAAAATAACTATAATGATTATAATGGTTGAAATTATAGAAGTAATAAGAGCTGAATTAATGCCTGCTGTAACAGGGCTCATTAATTTGTCCATGGGATATAAAGATATAGTGCACCAAGTTTGGTCAACTTGACTAATGTATATAGGAGTTATAATTACATTGTATTCTCTATCGTTATCAATAGCTTTTGTCAAAAAGTTTATATCCTGCTTAGTTTGCATACATTCATTTATTTTTTTAATTATTTCATCTGGCAATACTTCATTTATATTTTTTCCATGATTATCAGCATCAGCAGCATAAGCATATAGCCCTCCAGGTGATATTAATGACAAAACAGACATACCGTTTATATTAGACTGTTTCATTGTTTCCTGAATTGTTTTAGTCTCCATACCAAAACCTACAACACCAACAAAATCCCCATTCTTATTGTTAAGCGGAGAAACAATCTGAACAGTAGTATATTCTATTCCATCTAACATATATGTTGTAGGCTCTTCGACATATTGTAAGTTAGTTTCTTTTGGTTTGTTATAATATTTATCATTTTCTCCTACATCAAATAATGGTAAGGTTAATTTAGCCTTATAATTTGTTGATGCATTTTTTGTATAATATGTACCAGCCTGCCCACTTGAATTTCCTAAATCTGTTCCAGCATAATTCCTATCCTGCTTATCAAAAGCATTTGGCTCAAAAACGACATAAAGTGATGAAAAATCAGGATACTGGTCTAATGTATTAGATAAGTTATTTCTTATATCTTCTCTTGTCCACTTACCCATACCGCTTTCAACAACTGTAGCAATTGCTTTTGATACACCTAGAGCAGTTTCCAGCTTAATTTGAACATATGCCGAGTATTTTAGGGCATGTTCGCTTATATACTTATTTGTTAAATCAATAGAAGTATTTTTAAATTGCATTGTATACCCTGAGAGGATTACAAATATTGAGACCGTCGTCATAATAACTACAGTAATAATGATTTTTAGTTGTATACTTAACCCCATTTTTTTAATAGATTCTTTTTTTAAACCTTTAGAAAATTCTACACTATTTGACATGGAAACACCCCCAGTTTTAAAATATTTAACAATTGTATGTAAAAGAATTTGTGAAAGTAATTATGTTATAAATTAATGTGAGTTAGTTGCAATAAAAACTTCATAAGACTTTTGATAATATGTGCAAAAATTTAGCCGAAATTTAAACTTATTTATATAATATAAAGAATCTTTTAGTTTTTTGCCTTTTTACAACAAGCTAATTTGACTTTGACAACAAATATAAAGACATAGCGTGTCTAAACTAACAATCAGGTTATTAAAATCATGTATAAGTTAAAATAATAAGTAATAAATAACCAAAAAGATAGCCTAAACACACTCATTACAAAACAGCTTCAATTTTTAGATTAGCTTCTCGAGACAAATCAATATAAGTATTATCATATAGCTTTACAATAGGTGCAGAATAAATATTTGAATTTATAAACACTACCTCTCCTAATCTTCCGTCTGATAATCTTATTTTTCTGCCCAAATAATTGTAAGCTATATTTTTAAGAAAAACCATAAGATATTTTGTATCCATTTTACCGAAATAATTTCTTTCAAACTCTCTAATAACTTCAAAAGGAGAAATTTTATCTCTATATGGGCGTACAGAAATCATAGCTTCATAAACATCTAAAATTGCAATCATTTTAGCGTATCTATTTATTTCAAAATCGGTTAAACCATTTGGATAACCGCTTCCATCAATACGCTCATGATGCTGCAAAACAGCTAATTTAATATCTTCTGATATTTGCTGATTTATAAGTATATTATAACCATAAATAACATGCTTTTTAATTTCTTCAAACTCTAGGTCTGTAAGTTTAGAGTTTTTATTTAATATGTCCTGACTTATTTTACCTTTTCCAATATCTATAAGCATACCAGCACTCGTTAAAATAACAATTTCATCTTCACTAAGCTCTAGCCAATGCCCAAAAATATTACCAAGAATTGAAACATTTACAGAATGGGTATATGAATAATCATCAAGGTCTTTCAAATAATTAAGATAAGTAAAAATATTTGATTTAGGCTTAATATTACTTATAATTTTTTTAGTCATATCATATAAATCTGTTATAACAACTGGTTTTCCGTCTTCTAATTGTTTTAAATATTGTTTAGTATGAGCCTGTACCTCACTATAAATGTTTTTAAAATCAGCAAAAACTTGCTTATCGTCTTTTTTCAGACTTGGAAATTCATCATCATCTTCATATTTAAGGTAATCACTATTAACCTCATACTCCTCATATATTTGGGTTGTAGTTGAGGCATAATTCTCTTCACGTATTCTGTTAATATAGAAGGTTTTGAGTCTATTTAAAGAAATTATATCTAGTACAGTACCTTTTTTTACAATTATTTCGCCGGTTTTGCTTGTCACATCACTTGCAACAGTCATACCTACCATTAAGTCTTCCATAGTAACACTTTTTTCTGAAATCATGTTAAAATTATCCCCTTTTTCAACGTATTTCTCATTAATTAATTATACTACCATTTTAAATTAAGTCAATACACATATTTTATTACTAGTAGTAACTGAATGTAGGGTCTTAACTTACTTTTTTGTTTAGAATTTGTTTAAAGATAATTCGCAAAATATAATAATATTAAAAAATCGACTTATTAATTTTTCCCATAATATCAACTATATATTCACTATTTTCCTGTTTTTAGTTAGTATAACATAATATCGATAAAAATAAAACCTTGGAAAATATAGCCCAAGGTTTCAGAATGTAAACAATTAATATTTTTAGACTTTCAGTCCTAAACCCGTATTTCCTTCTCCTCAGAAAGAAGCAAAGAACTTTTGACGAAGTGCCGTAAAAGCAACATTCATTATTAAAGTTTTTTTAAGAGTTTAAGAAACTTTTTTTCAAAAAAGTTATTCTTTTGAATACCTTGATATATTAAGCAAAATACCCATAAGAAACATACTTGTAAGTAACGATGTACCGCCATAACTTATAAAAGGAATAGTAACTCCTGTATTAGGGATACTGTTTGTAGCAACGGCAACATTAATAATTACTTGACTTGCAATCATTATTACTATACCTGTTGCAACAAGAGACCCATAAAGGTCGGTTGCATTCATTGCTATTTTTATACCTCTCCATATAAGTATTCCAAATAATATTAAAACAACCGCTGCACCAACAAGCCCAAGCTCTTCACAAATAATTGAAAATATAAAATCATTATGCGGTTCGGGAACAAAACTTTTTTGCCTGCTTTGCCCAATGCCCAAACCAAAAGGTCCTCCTGAAGCAATAGCATAAAGAGACTGAACTATTTGAAAACCAACACCATTTGGATCAGAAAAAGGGTCTAACCATACTTCAAACCTCTTAAAACGAAAGTTCCCGTTACCTGAAAGAAATACTATGTAAAAAATTAATCCGCCAACCCCGCTTAAACCGGCTATTACAAATCGAGCAATATGTGGGCTTGCTACAAAAATAGTACCAAAACCTATTATACAAACAATTAATGCTGTACTAAGACCTCCAAGCAGAACCAACCCCACTGTAAATCCAACAACCATACAGCAAAATATAAATCCCCTCCAAGTTTTTAATATATTTTTATTTTTATAAAGTAAATATGATAGAAATAAAATTATTGCTGATTTAGAGAGCTCAGAAGGCTGAAAAACGCCAATAACCGGTAACTCTATCCATCTTTTTGCACCATTAATAACAGCAGCTTTAAGAGAAACATATATTAGTAGTATGTTTGAAACTGCGTATAAAGGAAAGCTAAATTTCATTAAAAACCTATAGTTAACCGAGGACATAAAAATCATAACGCAAAAGCCCATTAATGCAAAAAGACCTTGTTTTTTTAAGAAATAAAACATATCATAATTAAATACTTTTCTAGTAGCAGCATTATAATATCCTGCACTAAATACCATTACAACTCCTATTAATAAAAGCAATGATATAATTAATAGAGCTGTATAATCTATGCTCCCAACAGAAATTATAGTCTGTTTGGAAATTTTTGAGCCTCCATTAGCCAGATTAGGACTTTCTAGGGATTTTTTGCTTCTGTAGTTATTATTTTTTCTAAGAGCATTATTATCATACAAAATTATCCCCTCATTCCCATTACAAACTCTTTAAATAAAGTTCCCCTTTGCTCATAATTGTCAAACATATCATAACTTGCACATGCCGGAGATAATAAAATGCAGTCTCCAGGTGATGCTTTAGCAAAACTTAACTCAACAGCATCTTTTAAAGAGTTTACTTTATCATAATTATTATAATTATATGCACGGCAAGTTTCAATTATTTGCTCACTAACTTCACCTAAAACAATTATATGTTTTACTTTTTTAGAAAATAGTTTTACCCATTCACTAAAGTCTGCATTTTTATCATATCCTCCGCAAATTAAAACAATAGGCTGAGTCATAGCCTCAACAGATTTTATAGCAGAATCAACATTTGTTGCTTTTGAGTCATTATAAAAAGATATGCCATTTATTTCTGTAACAAATTCTATTCTATGCTCAACACCCTTAAAATCTTTTAATGCCTGTGTGATAATGTTAATTGGAACATTTGCACATACTGCAATAGCTACAGAAGCTAAAACATTTTTATAATTGTGATTGCCAAAAATCTGTAATTTGTTTATATTCAGAATATCCTCGTCTATATCAAAAAGCTTTACATGTATAAGGTCATCATTAATATAAACACCTTCTTCAAGAATTGTTTCGGTACTAAAAAATATTACTTTACCTTTAGTTTTTTCAGACATTTTTTTGCATATTGTATCATCATAATTCAATATTGTGTAATCAGAAGTGCCTTGATTTTTAAATATTCTTTCTTTTATTTCAATATATTTTTCTAATGTTTTATGTCTGTTTAAATGGTCAGGCGTTATATTTAGAACTGCTGAAATATGAACTTTAAAATCATGTATTGTTTCTAATTGGAAACTGCTTACTTCTGCAATTACATAATCATCTTTTGTTAGCTTTAAAACTTTTTCTGTAAAAGGAATACCTATATTCCCAACAACTTCACAGCCACTTTTAAAATTCTGCATTATCTCACCTACAAGTGCTGTTGTTGTTGTTTTACCATTTGTTCCGGTTATTCCTATTATATCGCATGGGCATAACTTATAAGCAAGCTCCATCTCTCCCCAAACAGGAATACCTAATTCGTTCGCTTTTTCAACAAAGGGTAAATCACAAGGTATTCCTGGGCTCATTACTACTAAGTCGAATTCCGAAATAATTTCATCAGGATTTTTACCTAAATATAATTTTATTCCTGTATCTTTAAGTTCACCTAATAAATCTACAAGCTTTTCTTCTTCTTTTATGTCCTGTACGGTAACATCTGAGCATAGTTTGTTTAACAACTTTGCGGAGGAAACACCGCTTTTAGCCATTCCACAAACTAACACTGTCTTTTTTTCAAATTCCATAACTCACCTACTTAAAATAATGTTAATTCGACACAGTAAAGCTATATCGAATCATATGTTAAAATAAATATTTTGCCCCTAAGAAGCCGATAAGACAAGCTACTGCTGTAATCACATAAAACAGCGTAACAACTTTTGTTTCAGACCACCCTGATATTTCAAAGCTATGATGTATAGGAGCCATTTTAAAAAATCTTCTTTTTGTAAATTTAAAATAGACTACTTGTATAATTACAGATAAAGCTTCTATAACATAAATTATACCAACGATAGGTAAGAAAAATGACATTTTTAATAAAATTGCCAGAGCGGCTATTAATCCTCCTAATGCAAGAGAGCCTGTATCCCCCATAAAAACTTTTGCTGGATAAGAATTAAAAAGCAGAAACCCAAGCAAGCTTCCAACAGCTGCACCAGTAATAGGTAACGAACCGCTTTTTGCTGCCCATGCAATAAAAACAAAAAATGTAGCAACAAGAACGGTTACACCAGATGCCAGACCGTCTAATCCATCAGTTAAATTTACACTATTAACAGTTCCTACTACTACAAATATGACAAATGGTATAAATAAAATTCCTAAATCAAAATATGCACTTTTCGTAAAGGGAATTAGTACACTCGTATGATTTAATCCAAAAAATTCAGATTTTTCTGTTACTAAATAAATACAAAAAACTGTTGTAATTATAATTTGAATAATAATTTTTTGATAGGCTCTAAGCCCTAATGAACGTTTTTTTACAACTTTTATATAATCATCTAAAAAACCCATAAAACCAAAACCAACAGTTACAAATAACAACATTAGTCCATCTCTATTACCTCTAAAATAAAATAATGAAGAACAAACAAGACTTACCAATATTATTATTCCACCCATTGTTGGTGTACCTTTTTTTTTGAGGTGGGTTTGGGGACCATCACTTCTAACATTTTGACCAAATTTCAACCTTGTTAAAAAAGGAATGATAAATGGGCTAAGTATAATATTTATAAAAAATGCTATTAATGCTGCATATATTGCGTTATCTAAACTCATCTAAATTTCTCACCTCTATCAGTAATTGTTAAATAACGTTAGCTTAAATCTATTGCTTTTAACTTATCTACAACAGCTTCAAACCCCATTCCTCTTGAAGCTTTAACTAGTATAGTATCATATTTTAATAAAATATTTTGTAGCTGTTCAAATAACTTTTCTTTATTTTCAAAATAATATATTTTAGAATTAATTTTATTTTCTACAGAAGCATTATATCCAAATTTTGAATTTTCCCCAACAAAAATTATTATATCTATTTCTTTCTCTAAAGCATATCTTCCAACTTGTTTATGCATTTCCTCAGCATATTCTCCTAGCTCGAACATATCACCTAATATACAAACTTTTCGGCTTTGTGCATTTATTAGCATATCTATAGCAGCCTCCATAGAAGCAGGGCTTGCATTATATACATCATTTATTATTGTTAATCCACATTCACTATTTATAATATCCATACGCATTTTAGAAAGCTTAACCATTTCTATGCCATCTTTAATTAATTTGCAATCTACTTGTGCAACAATTCCAACAGCAGCGGCAGCTAAGGCATTCGAGACCATGTGTTTACCTGGAAACGGTATATTCACATTAAAGCAATCTGTATCTGTATGAATATCACAGCTTATACTATATATTCCATTTGATTGTACATTATCAGCATAAATATTATTGTCAGTTTTAGTACCATAATAATAAACATTTTCCAACTTATTTTTTAGTGACAATAGCATTTCGTCATCACCATTTAAAATTACACTAGCACCATCTTTCATATAATTAAATATTTCACATTTAGCTTTTAATATATTTTCTTTGCTTCCTAAATTTTCTATATGAGTTACCCCAATGTTTGTAATAACACAAATATCAGGTTTAGCTATTTTGCTTAAATTATTTATTTCACCAAAATTATTCATACCCATTTCTAATACAGCATATTGGTGACTTTCTTTTATTTTAAAAACTGTGAGCGGCAAACCTATTTCATTATTATAATTTCCTTCTGTTTTTAGTACATTATATTTCTGCATTAATACTGATGCTATCATATCTTTAGTTGTAGTTTTTCCAACGCTTCCTGTTATTGCAACTACTTTTACTTTTAACTTGCTTCTATAATATTCTGCTAAATTTTTTAGGGCTTCATATGTAGACTTTACAATAATTATTGCCCCTTTATAATCAACATCTTCTTTCTCGCTTAGACAACAAACAGCTCCGTTTTTATATGCATTTTGTATAAAATTATGTCCGTCAGTCCTTTCACCTTTAAGAGGTATAAAGAGCTTTCCAGATAAATCATCTCTGCTATCTATACTAACACCAGAAATATGCGTTTGGTTAGGGCTTATTCTTCCGACAAGCTTACCATTTACTGCCATAGCTATTTCTAGTAGTGATATTTTTTTCATATTTCCCTCCTAGTTTTTTAGAAGATTTTAGGAAACTTTTTTATTAAAAGTTTCCCAAACCCTTAAAAAAGCTTTATATTAGGAATCCCATAATTGATTAAATAATTATAGAATTTTGCTCCTTTTTTATATATTTTTTAGAGCTTCCTCTGCTACTTCGCAATCATCAAAATGAATTGTTTGCTCAGCAAAAATTTGATAATTTTCATGACCTTTTCCTGCAATAACAACTGTATCGCCTTTTTGTGAAATTTCTATAGCTTTTGTAATAGCTTCTTTTCTATCAATAATTTTTTCATATTTACAATTAGACTCTTTTGTACCGACCTCAATTTCATCTAAAATTAACTGAGGATTTTCAGTTCTTGGGTTATCTGAAGTAATTATACAATAATCAGAAAGTTCACCGGCTATTTTCCCCATAATAGGGCGTTTTTTTCGGTCTCTATCTCCTCCGCAACCAAAAACAGTTATTAATCTGCCTTTTGTAAATTCTCTTACAGAAGATAAAATATTAATAAGCCCATCAGGTGTATGTGCATAGTCCACAATAACATTAAAACCTTTATCATTTTTGACATTTTGTATTCTTCCAGGTACACCATTCATTTTTAGTAAACCGTTTTTAATTACCTCCACAGGAATATGCATAGCTAGTGCACCACCTATTGTTCCTAAAACATTATAAACTGTAAACTTACCACGAACATTTACGACAAACTTTTCTACATTACCATTTACATTCAAATCAAATTCAATTCCGTTTTCCGTAAATTTTACATTAGTAGCTTGTAAATCGCTAGGCTTATCAATACTATATGTTATAGCTTTACAATTACTGTTTTTTATCATATATTCAGAGGAGTCATCATCAGCATTAAAAATACCATATTCACAGCTTTTGAATAATTTTGCTTTTGTTTTTTTATATTCCTCCATTGTCTTGTGTAAATCTAAATGGTCTTGGGTAAGGTTTGTAAAAATTCCTACTTTATAACGAACACCGTCAACTTTATTTAATGCTAAGGCATGAGATGTTACTTCCATAACAACATTTTTTACATTTTCATCTCTCATCTTAGCAAATATTTTTTGAAGTTCTACTGTATCAGGGGTTGTGCTTGTAGCAAAATGAATATCTACACTCTCATTACCTATTCTTGTTTCAACTGTTCCTATTATACCTGTTTTTTCTCCATATTCTTTTAAAATTGCTTCCATAAAGTATGTTGTTGATGTTTTTCCGTTCGTTCCGGTTACTCCGATTAAATTAAAGCTTTCTGATGGTTTGTTATATATATTTGCAGCAGCAAAGGCTAAGGCTTCTCTTGAATTTTCTACTTTTAAAACCGCTATATTTTCTGGATATGAGTTTTGTAATTCTTCAACTACTATTGCAACTGCACCCTGCTTAACTGCATCTTTAATATAAGTATGCCCGTCTGTATGAAAACCTTTTATACAAAAAAACATTGACCCTTTTGTAACACATCTGGAATCAATGGTAACATTCTTAATTTCAACATTATTTCCTTGAATTAATTCATATCTTGTGTTAATCATCACATCGAATAGCTTCATTATTATCACTCCTATTAATAATGTTTAACTCCCTAACACACTACATGTGGTTAGGAACGGGTAACCATTACACATAAGTAACGGGTAATGAAACACACATAGTGTGTTTCCGTCAAAAGTTCTTTGCTTATTTCTTTCAAGAAAGAAGTTGGGGTTTGGGGCTTTCAGCCCCAGAATTCTTAAGCATATTTATTTATTATTCCCCATCTTCGGATTTTGTAACATATAATATAATTTTTGTTCCTTTATTTACCTCATCTCCAGGAAGAGGAAACTGTTTTTTTACTACATCACCTTCGCCGTCTACCTCTAGTTTAAGCCCTAACTCCTTAGTTATTTTTTCGGCATCATTTATCATTAATTCTCTAAAATCTGGTATTACTACTTTTTCGGCTTCGGGAAGTTTTTGTTCTTCTTCTGTATATTTAGGTTGTATTTTCAAATAAGGTAAAGTATTTTCGAGTAACTCCTTCATAACTGGACCAGCTACTGTTCCACCATAATAAGTTCCTTGTGGTTCGTCTATTAAAACTAGTCCTATTACTTGTGGGTCTTCCGCTGGTGCAAAAGCTAAAAATGAAGCAATATATTTCCCACTTCTTCTAGGAAGTTTTTCGCTTGTTGCAGTTTTTCCTCCGACTCTATAACCAGGAATATATGTTTTGTTACCTGTACCTGTATATACTACACCTTCTAAAATCTCTCTCATGGTTTCAGATGTTTTTTGTGATATTATCTGCTCACCCTCGCCATAATCAAATCTTTCAACAATGTTTCCTTCGCTGTCAATTAATCCTGTAGCAAAGTGTGGTGTAATAAGTTTTCCACCGTTTATTGCTGCGGATGAGGAACGAAGAAGTTGCATGGGGGTAATCTGAAATGATTGACCGAAACTCATAGTAGCAAGTTCAACAGGTCCTACATTTTCTAACTTATGCATAATACCTACTGCCTCACCAGGAACGTCAATACCTGTCTTTTTATCAAAACCAAACTTACTCAAATAACTATAAAAAGTTTCTGCACCCATTTCCTCTGCAACTAACATAAAAACAGGGTTACAAGAATTATATACACCCTCAACAAATGTTTCATGTCCATGACTCATAGGATAACGCCAACATTTAATTTGCCTTCCTGCAACTGTTAAAGAGCCTGAGCAATTAAAAGTAGACTGAGGTGTAACATTACCCTCTTCAAGCCCAGCTACTGAAGTAATTATTTTAAATGTTGAGCCAGGCTCATAAGTATCATTTATACTAAAATTACGCCACATTTGATTTAATGCATTATTTTGTTCCTCTTGTGATAAGCTCTCCCATGCCATTTGTAATTTAGGGTCATTTATTGTAAAAGGGTCGTTTAAATCAAAATCAGGTTTATTAGCCATGGCATAAATTTCGCCATTTTTAGGGTTCATTAAAATTATAGCACCCCTTTTTGCCTGTTTAAGTTCTAATACCTTGTCAAGAGTTTGCTCTGCATATTGCTGCAAGACTATATCTATACTCGTCATAAGATTAAGCCCTGGCTGTGGAGCAACTCTAAATGACTGGCCATTTTTTACTTCTTTTCCTCTTACATCAGTTTCTGTTAGTATTTTACCATTTGAGCCTTGCAAATACTTATCGTATTTAGCTTCAAGCCCGACTATTCCTTGATTGTCTTTGCCAACAAAACCAATTACCTGTGCTGCTAAAGTTGAAAATGGATAAATTCTTTTTATATCTTCATCAATTACAACACCTGCCAAACCCAAATCCCTTATTTTATCAGCAGTTTCTTTATCTACTTTTGTTTTTATTCTTTCAAGAGCTACTTTTTTTTCTACTTTTTTAAGCACAGTATCATAATCTAATTCAAGCATTTTTGAGAGTTCAATTGCAACTTGTTCAGTATCCTTTATTTGATTGTGAATTACACTTATTGATGAAACTGTTTCTGTTTCGGCAATACCAATCATATTCCTATCAAGAATACTTCCTCTTTTTGGAGTAATTAATCTATCTCTTGTTTGTTGCTCATAAGCTTTTGCCTGCAATTCATCTCCTTCAAAAAATTGTATGTAAAACACTCTGCCTATAAGTATAAAAAGCACTAGTTCAAATACTATTAGTACAAATAATAATTTTTTCTTTTCAAGAATTGTTGGTTTATTCATACATATACTCCTTTAATGTAAAGCTTGAACTTCACAGTATTCTTATATATATTTATTAAACTTACAATCCCTATATGCAAATTATTCATATCCAGAAAAAATATTGTACAATTAATTAAGGTAAGTTTGATGCAATAAGAACTTGTATAAAATAACGTGAGTTCGACTCAATAAAGCTGCATCGAACTTCTTATAATATTTGCACAAATTTAGCCAAAGTTAGACTAAATTTATGCTCATAACGTGAAAAATCTTACCATTTTCAGCTTGTTTCACAAGCCGGTTCGACTACGTCGAACTTACGTTAAAATATATTATCTTACCTTTAACTTTATTTCTGTTCCTAGCTGAACTTCGGACTCTGCCGAAGGCATCTGCTCATAAACTGCTTTTTTTAGCATACCGCTATTAGATTTGTTTTCACTATCTGCATTATTCTCTGATTCTTGGTAATTAGAATAATCAGATTCTGTTTGTGACTGATTACTTTTTTTAACGTCCTCAAAAATAATAGGAGAAAGCCCAGCATTAGTTAAAATATCTGCTGCTTTTTCTACAGATACACCAACAACCTTTGGAACAAAAACAAGTTCTCCTTCTTCCTCTTTATACGAAACATAAAGATATATTTTTGAACCAGGGCTAACTTGCGTTCCAGCACTTGGTGAGTGGCTTGTAACATAATTTCCATTCCCTACAATTTCATAATCAAATACTTGCTCATTCAAATATTTTGTTGCTTCTTTTGTAGATAACCCTGTTAAGTCAAGCATTTCAATATTGCCTTTTTCTACACTTATATTATCTTCTTCTGAAACTTCACTTGTAGGCTGTATTCCCTTATATTTTATTATATTTGTCATAACTTCTGTAAGCATTGGTACGGCTGAAGTAACACCGTCAATGTATACCTTAGGCAAATGGATAATACCAATTGCTAGTATTTCAGGGTCGTCTGCCGGTATATATTCTATAAATGATACTGTATGTAACTCACTTCCTCTTTTTCCTTGCTCTGCTGTACCTGTTTTTCCACCAATAGAATAACCCTTAATAATACCTTTATTGCCTGTACCCTCTTCTGTAACAACAGATTTAAGCATTTCTCTTAAAGTGTTTGAGGTTTCTTTTGAAATAACCTTCCTAATTACTTGTGGAGAATTTTCCTTAATAACATTACCTTTATTATCTACAACTTGTGAAACAATATATGGTTTCATCAAGTTACCGCCATTAATAATAGCAGCAAATGAATTTATATCTTGAATTGGAGTGCTATTGAATCCTTGTCCCATTGAACTTGTAGCAAGATGAACAGGATTTTTTAGTTGGCTGGGGGTATACAATAATGTTTCACAACTTAGTTCCGCTGGTAGGTCTATTCCAGTTTTTTCTCCAAAGCCGAATTCCTTTTGGTATTTATAAAAAGAAGTACTGCCCATTTTTGAAATAATATCAAACATACCAATATTACATGAATTTTGAAGAACTTGAGTTAATGTTTGCTGACCGTGTCCGCTTCTATACCAACATGGAATTTCTGTACCATATATATCTTTTTTCCCACTACAATAATAATTTGATGAGGTATTTATAATGTTTTCTTCAAGTGCGGCAGCAACAACAATAGGTTTAAAAATAGAACCTGGTTCAAAACTTTTTGATACATTAAAGTTACTCCACATATCCATTAATCTTAGTAATTGTTCTTCGTCTGATAAATAGTCATATTGACTTTTAAAGATTTCGTTGTTTACATATGAAATATTTGAAGGCTCATTTAGGTTAAAAGTTGTATCCTGTGCCATTGCCAGAATTTCACCTGTTTTAGGATTCATAACTATTACAGAAGCATTAACAGGTTCTTCTGTTTCTACAGCCCTTTTGACAGCTTGCTCGGCATATTTTTGTATTTCTGTATCAATAGTAGTTATAATAGAGTAGCCGTCTTTTGCTTCTATTTTCGTTGTAACAAGGCTATTATTGTTGTCATACGTTCTGATAACTTTACCATTTTTACCATCTAAATAACCGTTATAGTATCTTTCAAGCCCATAACTATCACCTATTCTTATAAAACCTATTACTTGTGCCGCTAAATTATTATGTATATATGACCTTCTTGAATTTTCTTCTGTATAAACACATTTTACTCCTGACTCCTTTAATTGTAAGCTTACCTCTCTATCAACATTTTCCTTAATTACAAAATAATTTCTATCTATTATAGGCTTATTATTTTCGTCTACTTCTAAGTAACGCCATAGAGTTTCAAAAGGTATATCAAGATACTCATTTAATTTTGTAACCAGTTTTTCTTTTTCCTCGTCACTTAATGTAACCGCTTCTCTGATATCCAAAAATATTTTGTCAACACCATAACTAATAGCAATACTTGTATTATTTCTATCATAAATAGAGCCTCTGCTTGCTGTTAGTATAGATTCAGAATTTTTTTTATTAAACTCTTGTTCTACCGCTTTTCTCTCATATTCATCACCAAATTCTGCTTTTATATAAATAACTCTCGCCATTAAATAGCATAATACAAGGCTAAAAGTGAAACCCATAAATAATAATTTACCTTTTCTGATTTTTTCCTTTCTTTTGGCATCTCTCAAAATCCTAGAATTATTATTTGTTCTTCTATTCATATAATCATTCCTTGTTTACTTTAAATAAATTAAAAAATGTTTTAGTAAAACTTTCTTCTTCAGGCAAACTTTCACTAGAAGAATCATATTGAACTGCATAACTTTGTTTAGGAACATCTATATAAATTATTTGATGAGGCTTGGGTTTGCCCATTTTTAAATTAATAGTAGCTATTTTTTCTACTTCTTTTATATCATAGCTTTTTAATATTTGGGATTCAGAAACTAGATTTTTTTCTTGCAATTTTCTAAGCTCTGTATTTAAGTTTGCAATAGATAATTGTTTATTAAACAAAATAGCAAAGCTTAGTGCAATACCTAAAGCGCATGAAAATATTAGAACAATTGTAATAATTGTATTTATCGATATTTTTGCTTTGTCCTCTCCTACATACCTAAAAATAGGTGCTCTTTCTCTTCTTAGTTTTATAACTTTATTTCTTGAACTATTTTTTTTTCCTTTGTGTAAATGTGTTTTGCCGAGTTTGTATGAATTTTTAGATTTTTTATAGTACAGTAAATTATTTCTATTGTTTTTTTTACTATTATTTTTGTTTGTTTTGTTTTTCATACACAATTCCCCAATTCACTTTTACTTAAAACCTATTTAAAATTACTATACTTTTTCAGCTATTCTAAGCTTTGCACTTCTTGCCCTAGGATTTTCTTCAAGCTCAGCATCAGAAGGAATTAAAGGTTTCCTTGTTATAAGATTTAATGAAGGAGATTTCCCACAAGCACAGAACGGCAAATCATGAGGACAAGTACAAGGTGATATCAAGTTTTTGAAAGCACTTTTTACTATTCTATCTTCAAGAGAATGGAATGTTATAATGCAGATTCTACCGTTACTATTTAAGCATTCAACCATATTATTTATTGTTTGGTTTAATGGTTCAAGCTCTGAATTTACCTCTATTCTAATCGCCTGAAATGTTCTTTTAGCTGGGTGAGGCCCATCGGAACGGACAGCTTTAGGCATTGCTTTTTTTATAACTGAAACTAAATCAAATGTTGTCAATATTTCCTTGTTTTTTCTTTCGGAAACAATAAATTGAGCAATGCGTTTTGCCCAACGCTCCTCTCCATAATCTCTGATTACTCTATATAACTCATCTTCGCTATAATTGTTTATTAATTCATATGCTGAAAAATTTTTTGAATTGTCCATTCTCATATCTAAAGGTGCATCATGCATATATGAAAAGCCTCGAGAAGGCTCGTCCAGTTGGTGAGATGAAACTCCTAAATCAGCAAGTATCCCATCTACCTTTTCTATAGATAAGGAATTCAAAATATTTTTTATATTAAAAAAACTACCCTTAACCAGAATTGTTCTTTCAGAATATTTACTGAGTACTTGGGTGGCCTTTTCAATCGCATTTGTATCTTGGTCTATGCCTATTAAAGTACCTTTAGCCGTTAGATGTTTACAAATTTCTAAAGAGTGCCCACCGCCTCCTAATGTACAATCAACATAAACACCATTAGGATTAATGTTTAGCCCATTTATACATTCATTAAGCATTACTGATTTATGCCTAAATTCCATAAAAACCTCCGTTCCTAATGTGTTTTCATACTATAATATTATAGCATTTATTTCCTTATTTTATTATATATCATTCTAAAATACAAGTGCAAAACATTATACTTGTTCAAAATTAAAAAAACCGTTCTATCCTTAAAAAAAGAACGGTTTTTATATAGAATTTTATAAATTGCACTATAATATACTTTAATGTTTGTTAGACATAATTTTTATTACACCAAATTAACATTATATTATTTAATAAATCATTAATTATTATTAATATAACGTAAGTTCGCCGTAGTTTTTTGTTCATAGCTTGCATTAATATAGTTCTTCATCAATAACACTTTCAATAAGCCCTGCAACTTCATAAACAAGCTGGTCACAAGCTCTATCTGAATTTCTGCCCTTAATTAAATCCTGACAATTAAATGTTCTATAATTCTCCTTAAATTGCGATAGAAGTTTCATTCGAAGCCTTTTTGCATTTGAATCATCAAATAATAAACCTAAAACCATTATACCTGCAACTAAAACACTACACATCCCGCCTATTCCAAAACCTGTATTTACTGTTGAGCATAAGCTTAAACATTGTTTTGAAATAGGTATTTTATATTTAAATTCAACTGCTTTCAATATACATTGAGAACAATTATATCCTTGTCTATAATACTGTAATGCTTTTTCCTTCATAGAAACACCCCCTATTTACATAAATATTATATAAGTTTGGACTATTATTAAGCCTTATCTATAATATATAGTAGAAAGGGGGTATTTGTTACTAATACTATCTTTTAAAAATTAATGTATAAGAATACAAGCGATTAACATTTAAGGAGTTTGTATAATTTCAAAAAAGTTTCACAAGGTCTTCTATCAAAAGTCCTTACTTCCCAACTAGTATTGTGTATTATTATATTTAAATGCGTTAGGTATAGCTTTTTCAGGGTCATAAGACTCTAATATTTTCATATAACGCTCTTTGTAGTTGTTATCTACTTTTTTTTCTGGTGTAACTATAGCACCCTCTGTTATAAAGTGCATTGAGCCTCTGCCCATTTCAATACCACGCTTTGTATGTTTATCAAGGGCTACGTCTAAAACTTTAGGGGTTTTTCCCATTGCAAAACTTTTAATTATAATATTTTTTAATAAATCACTTGAACGGTCTTTTTCGCTTTCAGCTAAAATTCTAATAGCATGAATGAAATACATTGGCTGGTCGCCATCATCATATGGAAAGTTTTTACGCATTTCATTTAATGTATTTACTTGTGAAGCAGCATCTAGATTGCCAAAACCAATATCTTCAACAGATATAGTTAGAAGTCTTCTCCATAATTTTTCAAGAAAAAGTGGTGAAGATATGTAAAGTTCATATGCAAACTCACAAGCTTCCTCAACCATACCACGTCTAATTGATTTTTGTAGAGAAGAAATAATTTCATCAGCAGCAAAACCATTTCTTGTATTCGTTTCAGACCATATACTATATTGATAACTCATAAATATTTCTCCTTTGTTTTATATCATATTAATATAATAATTACCTAAAAGCTGATACTACTTACTAATACCTTTATTATATAACTCAGCTAATTCGCTAACAAACAACTTTACAGTTTCTGAATGCATAAGCTGGTCTTCTGCATGAGCCAAAAGAAGACTTATATTTGGCTCAAGTGTTTGCATCTCCTCTGTTAATGCACCCTTATGGGCTTCATGTGCCTGAATAAAGTTGCTATCTCCTTCTTTCATTTTTATATTATATCCTTCTGAATTACCTAGCTTTAAGTCACTAAGTGCCATCATATAATTGGATTTTGCCGCCCCTGCATAAGAAATAATCTGCATAGCTATTTCAGCAAGACTTTCTACTGATGCCATATTTATTTTCCTCCTTTTAGCAGTTTTTCTGCCTGCTCTAATGCCTTTTCCGCATCAGCTACAGCATAAACCCTAAAATCTATACTTTCTACAGGTATACCTAACTGGTTTTTAATATTTTCAACTGCATACATTATTTGCGGACCTACAAGACAAACATCCCATTTTCCTATTTCATCGTTTAATCCATTATTAGATACAGCGTCTATTGTAATATCCATGCCTTTACCCTCAGCGACTTTTTTAATCTTATTAACTAAAATTGAACTAGACATACCTGCATTACATACTATAAGTATTCTCATAATATATCTCCTTTTGATATTATAATTAAATTATTGATAAAATCGTTTATATCTGTGCTTTCAACTAGTAGCTTTAAAAAACTTTTCTCTCTTCCTATATACTTAAATAAAGCAAATAAGCTATTCATTTCCTTGTCGTTTTTTGGTTCGGTAGCTAATAGGAAAATAAGTCGTGCCTCACCATTAAGGTATTTAATAGGCTCTTTTAATATGGCAACTGCTACAGCACTTCTATTAGCACTACAGGTCAAAGGATGAGGCAACATAAAACCCGTTGGCATTAATGTTGGGTAGTATTTTTCCCTTTCAAGAACCGCATTTGCAAATTCATTAGCATCATCTATATTTCCGTTTTTTTGTAAAAGAGCCGATAAGTCACTTATAATATGATTAAAGTTCTGTTTTAAATTATATATTTTTATTAGGCTCTTATCAAATTTACTCTTTATAGTTTTAGAGAGTTTATGCCCTGCTCTAATATCTTTTAAAAGTTTATCTATCTGTAATTTGTTATCTTCATCTGGAATAATTTGAATAGTATATATTGGTATATGAGTTTTTATGGTATTGCCAGCTGTAGTAATAATTAAATCTACCTTATTATTATCCAAAAATTCTTGCTGCATATGAAATGGTAAAACCGCTTTAACTTCTAGCTGATTTGAAAAGTTTAATACTATCCAATTTTGAACTAAACTAATAACACCATATCCAATATCGCTTGTTAATAAAACAGATAGCTTTTTATAGTGATTTTGTAAATAGTGTTCATTATATATAGCGATATAAGATAGTTCTCCTTCTAGTAGAAATTTATTTTTATGTTTATAAACAATAGGTACAATAAGCATTGCCATTTCGTAAGACAATATATATTTTTCACGAAGATTAGTTATAATTGGGTTGTTAAGTTCAAAACCTTGGTCAAGTCGTCTTAACATATAGTTTATATGAGCATTCATTTGCTCCATTAAAGATATAGCTTCAAAAAAATCAAATCCGTATTTATCTCTAACTTCGCTAAAATATTCATTTGTTATTTTAGTAGACAGCTCCTTATTTTGAAAATCACTTATTTCATTAGATAATCCATTAATAGTCCACAAAAAAGTAGTTAAATAATGAATATCCTCGCTATAAAAGTCGCTTTCCTTTTTTCTGAATTTGTATAGCATCTCTAAAAAACTATTGTCTATTACCTTTTTAGCAAAAAGCCCATTAAGTGTGTATCCGATTCTATTCCTAATTACTGTAATATATAGTAGCCATGTTATCAAGTAAAGCGATGTATCATTAAGCATTAATTTTTGATTTTTTTTTACAAATGATAATATATCCTTTAAAATATTTTTATTGTAATGCTCTTTAACAAGTAATATTATAAAATGATGAAACAAATCATTTTTTAAATATAGCTGGTCTTTAACAATTGAATATAGAAGCTTGCGGCATAAACATTCGTCATTTGAAGCATATACAATTCCATTTGAAAAAAAGATTACATTTTGCTTGAGCATATCGTTTGTTAGCTTTTGAATTTCGATAATATCTTTATATATTGTTTGTTCGGAGACAAACAATATATCCTCTAATTCATTAATATTTTGTTTACCATTAAACAAAATTAATCCCAATATAATATAGAGTCTATTGACGTTATCTATTTCAATATTGTTTACATCAGAAAATCCTAATGCAATAGTTTTTATAGTCTCCAAATTATTCTCTTCAATATAATATCCCTTTTTATTTGAAGAACTTATAAAACAGTTATATTCTTTTAGATTCTCATTGATTAGGTATATGTCATTCCTAATAGTCCTGTCTGACACGCAAAGCTTTATGGCAATTGATGAACCTGTTATGCCCTTGTAATTGTTTATCATAATTTCAATAATACTTCTTTGCCTGCGTGTCAGCATAGCTACTCTCCTTTATTGCTATATTTAGAATACTGTTAAGTTTATTATTTTAGTGGAGTCCAGTATTCTTCATTTATTTTTATGTAGTCATCTAGCAGTTTTTTAGCAATGTGGGTAGACGGAACAATAGGATTTAATGTTAATGCTTTTAAGGCTTTCGTATATGAGCCTTCAAGACTTGCCTCTACTGTTAATATTTCGTAAGCCTTCATTACTTCCATTAAACCTTTATGGAAAGTATCTATTTCGCCTACAGAAAATGGCTGATAACCAGAAGAATTAATACGACTTATACATTCTACAATCGCTCCACTTGTAAAATTTGAAATAACACCATTATTAGGAACATTAATTATAAATTCTTCATTAGTATTATTTACAATTGCGTTTACAATATCCACAATAAAGTCACCATGTATAACATCGGATAGGTCATTTCCCAAGGCTGTTCCTTTTTTTACACCTTCTCTACACATGTCAAATGTTTCTTTTTCTCTGTGGTCTATACAATATTGTGCTCTTGTATAATTAATGTCTTCCTCGTCAAACATTTCGTCGGGATAATAATAGTACTGTAAATAGCTTACAGGAAGAGAGTCAGAAAAATGTTTACAAGCTTGGGTTTGTCTTGCTGAAACCTTTTCCCAATGCTCATCAGTTGATTTTTCAGTTAGCTTTCCACCGTTTGCTAAATGCTGAATTATTGATGGTAAAACATCTATTCCTTTATTATCATACATATTAGTAAACCAACCAAGATGGTTTAATCCGTAGTATCTAAAGCTAAAGTCTTTTACAGTTTTTCCTTTAAATTTAGCTAAATCACTTTGAAGCCAAGGAGGCACATCACATATACAAATATTTTTGACATCTGGTACTGCACACTGAATAGCCTCTGCTACTATAGCAGTTGGGTTACTGTAATTGATAATCCATGCATCTTTTGCATAGCGAACAACGTCTTTTGCTATCTCTATCATAGCAGGTATTTCTCTCATTGCAAATGCAAAACCACCTGGACCACATGTTTCTTGACCTATTATACCATGTTTCATAGCAATCTTTTCATCAAAAGCACGTTGTTTTAATAATCCTGTTCTTATTTGAGCGAGTAAAAAATTCATTCCAGTAAAAGCTTCTTTTCTATCGGTTGTGAGAAGAACCTCTATTTCCGGAGCTACTTCACTAACCAAAAGCTTTAAATAATCACCAGTTATATGTAAACGCTCATTGTCGTTGTCTGTAAGCACTATCTTTTTAAGATTTAAGCTATTCCTTTTATTTAATAAGGAGTTAACAATACCAGGTGTGTATGCACTCCCAGAACCAATAATTGTAACTACATTTCCTTCCATATTAATGACCTCCTCTTTCTTTTATTTGTATGTTAAATAACACAACTTTATTTTTATATTAATAGTGAGTTCGACACAATAAAACTGTGTCAAACTTTTGATAATATTCGCACAAATTTAGCTGATTAATTCCTGTTCTTTTTTAATCTCTACTTCTTCCATTGCTTTAAAGAATGGATAGTAGAATATAGTCATCAATATTAAACAAATAAGAACTAAAATAGGTGCTTTTATATCTAATGTCATTAAAAATGCACCTAAGCCAGGAGGTAAAAACCCTGGTGGTTCAGCAATCGGCATACCTACAATACCTGATGATAAAGCAAAATAACAAATTGTTGTTACAATTAATGGACCAAAAACAAAAGGTACAAATAAAAATGGATTTAAAATAATTGGGCAGCCAAATATTACTGGTTCATTTATACCAAAACAAGATGGAATAATTGCTGCTTTAGCTACACTGCTTAAACTCTTAGATTTTGAGCGAATCATTAATATAACAAGACCTAATGTAAGACCTGAACCACTTACCTGTAATAATGCATAATAAAATCCAAATGTGAAAAAATGCTCTACAGGTTGACCAGCAGCATAATTAGCTATATTAGCAGCACCATATGAAACTGCAAAAGGTACCCAAACTGCTGATGTAATCGCTGCACCATGTAAACCAAAAAACCAAAGCAATTGTGTTAAGAATATAATTATAAGCATAGCGGGAAGCGTATCCATAGAACTTACAGCTGGAGCTAATATACTCATAATAATTTCTGGGAATAGTTTGTCTGTAGAGTTTTTGAGCATTACAGATACAAACCCTGCTATACATACAGTTACTACCATAGGTAATAGACTGCTAAAGCTGTTAGAAACCATTGGCGGAACAGAATCTGGTAATTTTATGTATAGCTTTTTTGCAATCATAAAACGAGTAACCTCAGCTACAAAAATTGCTGATATAATGCTGGTAAAAAGGCCTTCAGCACCTAGATATTGAGTACCAATACCGCCCTCAATAACAGAAGCGCAAAGGACAATATGAACAATAACTGCTGTGATACCAACTAAAGAAGATTTAAGATTATACTTTTTTGACAATGCTTCTGCAATAAAGAATGCCGAATATAATGCCAACATACCTAGTGTGAATTTTTCTGGGTAAGTAAATAGGCTTAAATTACTTGAGAAAAATTCATTAATTGGACCGCTTTGAATTAAATTAACAATGGCGAGAGGAAGTAGACAAAAAGACCCTAAAATAGTTATAGGTATAATTGACATCATACCATCTTTAATAGATTGCAGATGTTTTTGCTGCTCAACCTTGTTCGCCAGCGGCAATAAATATTTTTGCAATAATGCTTGAAATTTTAAGTTCATAAAAGAACCTCCTAAAATTTTTTTGATTACTAATAGGTTGTCTAAAATCTTGCTTTTAGACGACCTATTAGAACCTATTATTGAATATTGAAAATGCCTATAGCTGATACCTAATATAAATATATATGGTTATTAAATAGTAATCAAATAATTATTTTCCTAGCAGTTAGGAAAAGTTGATTTTTTAGATTAAAATGGAATAATTACTTCTTGACAAAACCAACAAAATAAGAGTAACATTATTTGTAATAAAAATATAAAAAGTAGAGTTGATTTTGTGTTTGTTTTTGAAAAAAATTTGTATATCGGAGAAAGTGTACAAGATATTGAATTTATTAAGCTACAGCTAAAAAAAAGCATAGGTGTTTATGACATATTTTTAATATGTATTGATGTTGGTGGAAAAAATTTTGTTGAAATATTGCACTCAACTGAACTTTTTAAGCCTTTTAATCGCAATAAAAAATATAAAATAATAGGTATTGCAAACACTCGTAAAGAAGTACAAAAATTACTTGTAGAAATTATTCAAAATTTTATAAACTTAGAAAAAGATTTAAAACAATTTAAAAATTTCTATATTGCTGGCGAGGAATAAATAATAAATGAATATATTATATAATTTTATTGGTTTTATTAATTCAATCTGTTTAACTATATTATGTATATGTATATCAATACAAATTCCTACATTTAATAAAGCTTTCTATAGCTATGAGTTTAAAAAAAACGGAGTATACAATACAATTGGAATTGAGAAAGATGAACTAATGCGAGTTACAAACCATCTTCTAGACTACATGAAAGGTAAGGAAGAAAATCTTGCTATAGAAGCTGATTTAAAATATGTTGGAAAAAGAGAATTTTTTAATCAGAAAGAGAAAGAACATATGATAGATGTTAAAAATCTATTTATGTCAGGGTTTGCAATTAGAAATATTTCCTTTTTTCTTTTTATTATAACAATAGCATTACTTTTTGTCTTAAAAGCAAATACGTTTAAAATATTAGCAAAAACTAATCGCATTGTTTTGTCTGCATTTTTATTGATAACAATTATTTTGGGTATTATAATTTCGATAAATTTTAATACTGCATTTAATGTTTTTCATGAAATATTTTTTACTAATGATTTATGGATTTTAGACCCAAATACAGATTTGTTACTTAATATGGTTCCGTTACCTTTTTTTATTGATATTTCAATATTTATTGCTTTAATACTTTTTGTAATGAGTAGTACGTTAATTATTTTATGCACAAGATATTTAAACTACTGCACAAAATATAATATGGGAGATAATTTATGAATTTGCTACTTATAATATTCGGCATACTAAAAGTATTTATTATTATAGTAGCCATAATTTTATTTGTATTAGGTCTTGTTTTATTTGTTCCTATAAAATATTATATAGCTATTGATTTAGCAAAAAATCTAAATATTATAATTAAAGTTTCTTGGTTGTTGAAATTTATTACTGCTGAATATTATTTTAAGGAAAATAAAGACGAATTAAATATAAAAATAATAGGAATAAATATAGGGAAAAAAAAATCGGATAAAAAAAATGAGCAAAAAAATAATTCTTTAAAAGAAGAAGTTAAATCTGAAATAAAAACAGAACCTGAAGCAAAAGCTACTTATGAGGAACAAGCAAATCCTGAAGAAGTAGTTGACGAAACTGTTGGAAAAATAATAGAAGAAAGAAAAAAAATTTTTAACATAATAAAGGATTTGTATAATAAGTTTAAGCTTGTTGTAGAATATTCTGATAGAGATAAAGTTACTCAATTAACAAAGAAGTTTTTAAAAAATATTTATGTAGTGATAAAATCTAGAGTTAAAATATTTAGATTTTATGGTGAACTGGGTTTTAAACAGCCATCCTCGACAGGATATGCTTTTGGTGTGATTAATATTGCAAAAGTCTTTATGAAAATGGATATTGATATAAAACCTAATTTTGAAAAAGATGTAGTTGATATTAAATTTTCAACAAAGGGTAAATTTACAATATGGTCGATATTATGGGCTATAATTAAATATATTAAAGAAAGAACTATATGGAAACTATTAAAAAAATTTTTCTTTAACAGAAAGGATGAAAGATAATGAGCGAAAATTTTAATAGTAATGTTGAGGCTTTATTTGGAAAATTAGAAAATTTTGTTTCATCAAAAACAGTAGTTGGAGAACCTATATATATAGGTGGAGTAATACTTTTACCTTTGGTTGATGTAAATTTTGGTATGGCAGCTGCATCAATGGACAAAGAGACAGACAAAAACGACCTTGGTGGCGGTGGAATAGGAGCTAAAATTACTCCGTCAGCAGTAATAGTTGTACATGAAGGGAATGTTCAGCTTGTAAATGTTAAAAATCAAGAAAGTATCAATAAGCTTATAGATTTAGTTCCTGGTGTATTATCAAAATTTAATTTTGCCAATTTTAAAGATAAAAATAAAAATGACTTAAAAAATGATGTAGAAAATAAAGAACCAAAATTATAATTTAAAGTTTTTTAATAAACCAATATATAAAAAGTGCTGTATTATGGGGAAGCTTTACTTTAAGTTTCCCCATAAATTTTATAAATTCAAATGACTTACAATTGTTTTTAGTAATATTTTTAAGTTATTAACAAATAATAAAAAAAGTTTAGACTTAATTTAGCATAAGCTCGACACAATAAAAACTGTATCTTATTAATATTAAATTATACTTCTTCAGAAGAGTTACTTTGTTGACAATTTTTACACATACCATAAAAAAATAGCTGTTCGTTTAAAATTATAAAATCTGTTTTATTTACTAATTCATTTTTTATTGTATCAATTATATCAAGTTTAGGAAGGTCAAAGACTTCCTTGCACTCTACACAAATAATATGGGCATGAGGTGAATTGTTGGCATCATAACGGAAGCTATCTTCTCCTACATTTATTTCTTGAATAAGCTTTGCTTTTTTTAGAGTATCTAATGTTTTATAAACGGTTGCAAGGCTTAAAGAAGGATGATTAGGTTCAAGTGTACGATAAATTGTTTCAGCGCTTGGATGCTTGTCTGTTGAGTTTAACATACCGAAAATTGCTAAACGTTGCGGTGTAACCTTTAAATTATATTGTTTTAGTTTTTCTGCTAAAATTTTCATCAAAATACCTTCCTTAATAACAATTATTATTATATAATAATATATTTGTGTTAGTTAGTCAATAATGTTACTTTTATTACCTATATGTACCATAATTGTTTTTTATAGTATATAATATAATTAAGGCTATTAAAAATTGTTATAAAGAAGATTTGAAAGGGCGATATTTTATGAATTCTGACCTGATTAATCCATTTTTGCAAGGAGCGCAAAATATACTTAAAACTGTTTGTGGTGAAAACCCCAAATTAGGAAAAATATTTGTAAAGAAATCACCTTATACGTGTGAGCTTGTATCAATAGAGCTTGGTCTTGAGGGTGATTTAAATGGAGTAGTTGTATATACAATGAAAAATGAAGTTGCCTGTGCTATTGTATCTAAAATGATGTTTGGAATGTCAATTAGTGTGCTTGATGATATGTCAAAATCAGCAATATCAGAGTTAGGAAATATGATTTCTGGGAATATTGCGACTTTATTTTATCAAATTGGAAAGACAGTAGATATAACTACTCCTAAATTCCATTTTGATGCAGTTGAATCAGATTTTACTTTTTTAAATAAAAATCAAACACTAATCTGTATGCCTTTAAGTTTTCAAGATGGAAATATTTTTGAAGTAGATGTTTTTGTAGGAGAATGATAATATGAATATTGTGCTTCATGAACCAGAAATACCTTTAAATACAGGTAACATTGGAAGAACCTGCGTCGCAACAAATAGTAAGCTTCACTTAATTAGACCATTTGGTTTTTTTATTGATGATAAGGCAATAAAAAGAGCCGGGCTTGATTATTGGGATGAACTTGACGTGTATTACTATGATAATTTTGAGCAATTTATAGACAAAAATAACAATCCAAAAATTTATATGGCTACAACAAAATCAAAGCAAACATATACAGATGTAAATTATGAACATGATTGCTTTATTATGTTTGGGAAAGAGAGTTCTGGTATTCCAGAAGAAATTCTTCTAAATTATAAAGAGACTTCAATACGTATTCCAATGTTAGAAAAATATCGTTCTTTAAACCTTTCTAATTCAGTTGCTGTTATTTTATATGAAGCCTTAAGGCAAAATGCTTTCTTGGGTTTAAAAAAGAAGGGGCAGTTACATAAATATGATTGGTAGATACGTTAATATTTGTGAGTATTCCATTTTAAAAATTGTACGGATGTAGTCAATAATAATTTCTAGTAATTACCTCTAATAAAAATTAACATCAAGGCTATAATATTACTGTAACACTAATGTAATGAAATTGTCACATAACATTAGGAATGTTTGAAAACTAATTCTAAATTATTTGAAGTAAATATTTATTATTATAGAGGTTTTCAAATTTTCCTTATTTTATTGATAATATAATTCTTAATTTTAGGAGGTAATATATAATGGATACTAATAGTGCAAATACTAATATGGCAAACAACAATATGCCAATGTCTAATAATATGACTAATACTAGCGGCAGCAATAATACAAATAGAAAAGCTGTTCCTGAAGCTCGTGAGGCTTTAAATCAGTTTAAATATGAAGTAGCAAATGAAATAGGCGTACCTTTAAAACAAGGATACAATGGAGACCTTACATCTGCTCAAAACGGTTACGTTGGCGGATATATGGTTAAAAAAATGATTGAAGCTCAAGAAAGACAAATGGCTGGAAAAACAACTAATCTATAATTGTTATTATAAAAGATAACAATCACTTCTATTTTAAAGAGGGTGTGTAAATATTTTATTTATGCATCCTTTTTACGTTTACAATAAAATGATTTTATATTATTATTAAAAAAGTTGAGAAAATGAGGAGGGACTTTTTTTGATTGTATTTGTTAGGGGAATATTAGAAAATATTATAAATAATAATGTGATTATAGATTGTAATGGAATAGGATATAATGTTTTAGTATCAAACCTTACTGTAAGTAACTTGCCAAAGATAGGGGAAAGCGTTAAAATATATACTAACATGCAAGTAAGAGAAGACGGTGTCTCATTATATGGATTTCTTTCTATGGAAGAATTAAATATGTTTAATATATTAGTTTCTGTTTCTGGAGTAGGCCCTAAACTGGCCTTATCTGTTTTATCATCTTTGTCACCTTCAAAGGTTATTATGGCAATTGCAACTGATGACATTATTACATTAAGCAAAGTCTCAGGAGTAGGTAAAAAAACCGCTCAAAGAGTTATACTTGAACTGAAAGATAAAGTTAAGGCTAACGATGTAGAAATAAATAACATACAAACTAATCAACAATTAAATAACTTATCTTCAAATGAAAAACAAGATGCAATAGATGCATTAATTTCACTGGGGTATAATAGAAGTGAAGCTATTAAGGGTGTTATGGAAGTTGCTTTAGAGGGAATGAAAACAGAACAAATTATAAAGCTAAGTTTAAAAATACTTAATAAACATTAATTTTTGTGCAAGCTTAACAAAATAACCATAATAATTTAAGGTGATATAATATGGAGCAAAGAATAATTACAACAGATTTTAAAGAAGAAGATTTTGATATAGAACCTAAGCTGAGACCAACATCTTTTGAATCATATATTGGTCAAGAGAGAGTTAAAAGTAATATGAAGATTTATATTGAAGCAGCAAAACTGCGTGGCGAAACTTTAGACCATGTGCTTTTATACGGCCCACCAGGGCTAGGAAAGACTACGCTTTCAAACATTATTGCAAATGAAATGAATGCAAAAATCAAAATAACTTCAGGCCCAGCTATTGAAAGACCAGGAGATATGGCGGCAATTTTAAATGACTTAAATGAAGGAGATATCTTATTTATAGATGAAATCCATAGATTAAACAGAATGATTGAAGAAATAATGTATCCTGCAATGGAGGATTTTGTTTTAGATATATTAATAGGAAAAGGAGCAGGTGCTAAAAGTATTAGATTGGATTTGCCACATTTTACGCTTGTAGGAGCTACAACAAGAGTAGGTCTTTTAACTGCACCTTTGAGAGACCGTTTTGGAGTAATACATAGATTAGAACCATATACAATTGATGAGCTTACAAAAATAATGATTCGTTCGGCTTCGGTATTAAATATAGAATTAAGCTTAGAAGGTGCTGAAGAAATAGCAAGACGCTCAAGAGGGACTCCACGTATAGCGAATAGGCTTCTTAAAAGGGTAAGAGATTTCGCACAAGTTAAGTTTGATGGAAAAATAACAGATAAAATAGCTGTAAATTCATTAGATTTATTAGAGGTAGATAAGATGGGGCTTGACTTGATTGACAGAAAAATGCTTTTAGCAATAATAGAAAAATTTGCAGGAGGCCCTGTCGGTCTTGAAACATTAGCTGTTTCTATAGGAGAAGAAGCAGAAACAATAGAAGATGTTTACGAACCATATTTAATTCAATTAGGATATATTCAAAGAACCCCTAGAGGTAGGCAAGCCACGCCTTTATGCTATAAGCACTTTGGACTTATAGCTGATTAATGCTAATCTCAATGAGTTCGATGCAGTTTTTATTGCATCGAACTCACATTAATCTTTATACTATGTTAAAATGCTTAAGCTATTCACAAAATTTAAAGTCTCTTACTTCACCAATAAAATATAATGAGCCGAACACACATATCACATCATTATCATCTATATTTTTGATTGCATTATTAATAGCCTCTTCAATGCTTTCAAATGCTTGCACATCTTCAATGTAATTGTTTAAAAATGATTTTAAATCCTCAGCAGATAGGGCTCTAGGATTATCAGGAGTAATTGTTAGGAATTTTTTAGCTAAATGTATAACTTTTTCAAACATTTCTTTATAATTTTTATCTGCTAAAACTCCTGCAACAAAAGTAATTTTTTGTTTTAGAAAGTATGTTTCTATATTTTCAACAAAAGCTTCAATACCTTGAACATTATGAGCACCGTCAATAACTAAAACGGGTTTTTTACAAAGAACCTCAAAACGCCCTGCCCATTCTGCTTTTAATAAGCCTTGTCTAATTTTTTCTTCATTTATTTTAAAACCTTTTGAGGCAAGCAATTCAGCAGCCTTTATAGCCATAGAAGCATTTTTCAACTGATTATTTCCAAGTAGTTTTATTTGTAAATTTTTATATTTTTCAAAGTCAAAAACCTGTCCATCTAAAGAGTGGCTTATTGGTCTTATTGTAGAAAAATCAGCTTTGTGTAGTTTAGCGTTTCTTTCTAATGATATATCCTCAAACACTTTTTTTACACTATCCTCTTGAGGATAAACCAATACATCTCCATTAGGCTTTATAATTCCGGCTTTCTCAAATGCTATTTCTTGTAGAGTTTCTCCTAAATACTCCATATGGTCATAACTAATAGTTGTTATAATCGAAAGTTCTGGAGTTTGAATAACATTTGTAGAGTCTAGCCGTCCCCCTAAACCGACCTCAAAAACTACAATATCACAGTTTTTATCGTAAAAGTATTTAAGGGCAATAGCAGTCACAATTTCAAATTCTGTCGGGTGTGCGTTTCCTTCTGCAACTAGATTTTCTATATTTTCTTTAACAAGAGCGGTTGTTTTAGCCAAATCATCATTTTCGATATCATTGTTATTTATTCGTATTCTTTCATTGAACCTTTGGATATAAGGTGATGTAAAAATACCTGTCTTATATCCTGCCTCAATTAAAATACTACTTATAAATGCTGCTGTTGAGCCTTTTCCGTTTGTACCGGCTATATGCACAAATTTTAATTTATCTTGTGGATTTCCTAATGTATCCATAAGTCTTTTTATATTTTCTAAACCTAGTTTATTTCCAAGCTTTTTAGTGCTATGAATAAAGTCTACTGCTTCATTATAATTCATAGTTTACCTTCCTCATAAGTTTAAAGATTAAATTTTAATATATTCTACAGGATTTTTTGTGGTTTCAATTAGCTTTTTCAAATCTTTAAAATCAAGTATAACTGTTGCACTATTGTCGTTAGGGTGGATACCAACTTTGGAAACTTTCAAAAGGTCTTTATCAAAAACCATGATTACAGAATTTGTTTTGTCGTTTAATATTCCTAATGGTGAAACAGCACCTGGTGCTAAGCCAAGATATTTATTTAGGCGGCTTTCTGATGCAAAACGTAGCTTTTTACAACCAAGTTGAGAAGCTAATTTTTGCAAATCTGCATTTTTTTCACCTTTTAATGTAACAAGGAAATTTACACTCCCCTTATCATCACATATAAAAAGATTTTTACAAATTTCGCCTTTTTCAAAAAGCCCTAATTCCTTAATATCGTCCATAGTATGAACAACTTCATGATTAATTAATTCGTAATTTATATTGTTCTTGTCTAATACCGAACAAGCTTCTTCAATAATACTCATTTTGCTACCTCCAAAAAAGATTAATTTTTACAGATATTATAGCATAACTGTTAATAATAACACAAGCAGTTATAAATTTATCGTGAAATACCCATAAATTAAAAAGGTATAGGCAAAAGAAGGATAAATTCTTTGAAATTATAGACAAAGGGGGTTGGGGCTAGAAGCCCCAAAATATAAATTGCCATACATTTGGATATTATTATCTAGCAGGATGATATTTATTAAATATTTCTTTTACTCCATTATAAATAGCTTGTGCTGCCGCTTGTCTATATTCAGGTGTAGAAAGTTTAGCCAACTCGTCAGGATTACTTAAAAAACCAAGTTCAACAAGCATTGCTGGTATTTCAGTATACTTAACTACATAATAACCATTTTCTTGAATTTTTCTATCATGAGCACCAAGTTCACTAATTAACTTTTGCTGAACGACTTTAGCGGCTTCAAGTGATGAAATACCTATCGTAGAGTCATTATGGTGAGGGTAGTAATATGTTTCAATACCATTAGCTTTTGTATTTGTTCCGGCGGCATTTGAATGAACAGAAACAAATAAATCTCCAAGCTCATTTGCATAAGTTACCCTATCTTCTAAAGCTACTTTAAAATCGGTAGTTCTTGTAGAATAAGCTTTTATAGTATTATCATGTTCAAAAAGCTCTATAAGTCGATTTATAACATCATAGTTAATATCTTTTTCACTAACTCCGCCATACATCGCACCATGGTCTGTCCCCCCATGACCGGCATCTAAAATTAAAATTCTAGGATATTTTTCTTTTGGATTAAGTGCTTTTATATAAACGTTATTTGCATCTTCAGTAATATCAAAAGCTAGAATACGTTTTTCATTTAAAGTAATGTGGGTTTGTTCTCCTGTAGTATCTATTAAAATAGAACTTAAATGGTCATCTCCTAGAACATACTCTCCAAAACCTAAAAGACTATGGTAATTCCCTCCTAAATCTATTTTGTAATTATGTTGATTATAGTTGTCTGTCACTTTAAAGTTTTTAATATTAAGAGGTGTTGATGGAGATTTTTTTATTGTAACTGTATTGTTACTTCCATCATACATTATATTTTTGAATGTAGGTTCAGAAAGCTTTATAGTCGCTTTATTATTGTCGTTTATAATTGAAAATGCAGCAATAGATTTAACATTAAGAACAACTCTTGCAGTAATAGAGTCAAATTGTAATGTTTCGTATGAACTAATAAAACTACCGTTTACAGTTTTTTTAGTTGTATTATTCATAGTTGCTCCATGAACATCAATAATAATACGATTAGGGTTTGTTACAGGGTAAACGTTTACAGTTGGAGTACCCTCAAAATCAAGATTTACGTAATCAAATGGGTTATCATGAGTTACTGTTACATTTTTAACGCTATTCTTTTTAAAGTTTACAGAAATAGCAGTTCTATCGGGAGAAATATCTACGCTATATTCTCCTCCTACTAAATCAAATACAACTCTTGTAACTTTTTCAGGTTCTAACTGTAGTTGTCCAACTCTAATCTTAGATACATTAGAACCATTTGCAGCATATTCTGCATGTGGTAATGCATTTTCAGAATTATGAATATCAAGTACAAGTCTGTTTCCTTCTAAAAAGCTTTTTTTCACTATGCTTATTTTGGAACTTGCTTTTATTGTATATGTATCAGGAGAGTTTATGTTAGGTAATTCAATTGCTGTTATTTTTGTTTCAGCATGATTTTCGTCTGCTATATTTTTAGTTGAAACATCTTTAGGAGCTATTAT
Organism: uncultured Defluviitaleaceae bacterium; assembly: GCA_964474135.1. GTDB lineage: Bacteria > Bacillota > Clostridia > Lachnospirales > CAYYRV01 > CAYYRV01. The sequence goes on along the minus strand of CAYYRV010000007.1, from coordinate 35,525 downwards.
TGGTTGATTGTTTGGTTGTGGCGTTGGTACTGTTGTTGGTGCAACAGTAGCTGTTGGGCTTGGTGTAACTGTTGGTATTGGTGTTGGTGTCGGGGTTGAAGTCGGTGTTGTGGTAGATGTTGGTGTCGGTGTACTTGGTTTATTAGAATCATCGTTAGGTATTGTTGGTAATTCGGTCGGCTGAGGTAATACTTCTTCACCAGTATTTAAAGAATTAGAAACACTTGCAGTTCTTGTCTGCTCATTCCAATTAACATCAAAACCAAAGCTTTCTCCTACAAATCTTAAAGGTATCATAGTTTTATCGCTTATTATTTTAGGAGGAATAGTCATTTCAACTTGTTGTCCTCCTACTTTTGAAATCTTATTATCTATTACAAGTACAATAAGTTTATCTTGATAAAGCACATGAACTTCTCTAGTTTCAGGAACCCACTCTACAACGGCTCCCATATTTTCAAAAACTTCCCTTGCTGGAACTAAAGTATAGTTATTATAAATTACCGGCGGCATTGGAAGATTTTTAATCTCTTCTCCATTAACAAGTAATTTAATTGAACTTAAATTTTGTGTAGAATTTAAGTTATCAGCAAATGCAATATTCGTTGACAATAAGCTTAACGTCATAGTTAAAGCTGTTATTTTCTTTATTTTGTTCTTTAACTTCATAGTAACCTCCATTTTAATAAGAATAAGCCATATTAATTTTTATAATTGGCAACTGCTATTTTTAATTATAGCAAAAAAAGTTTATTTTTGTCGACTTTATTTTATTTGAAATAAAATTGTAATATTTAATCTAAACGTCCTCTATAACTTTCTTAAATTGTGGTCTGTCAGTATTTGCTATACCTAAGTTAACTATCGATTTCTAAAGCAGAGTATTTATACCTTTGACACTATATAAATTTATATGATATAATGCGGATATAATAAAAAAAGAGGGTACAAGCAATACCCTCTTTACACAACCGCTTTAAAGGCGGTTATGCTTGCGATTAGTTTATGTTGTGAATAACCGCTCACCTGTGCATTGGAGGCGGTTATTTTTTTAGAAATATATGTCAATAAGGATATTAGAAATAACCCAAAAGTGAGCATTAACATTAACGCCTCAGATACTGACATAACATTTACACGGTTAGATATCTAGCCTCTAAACCTTCGTTTGTATTAAATGGCATGCAACATAATGTCCTGTTTCACCTTGCTTAAATTCGGGCTCGTCTACTTTGCATTTGTCCATAACATAAGGGCACCTAGTATGGAATCTACAACCGCTAGGAGGATTTTTAGGGCTAGGTACATCTCCCTCAAGTATTATTCTTTTTTTCTCCCTAACTACTGTATCAATAGAGGGAATCGGTATAGCCGATAACAAAGCCTTTGTGTATGGATGCTGAGGGTTTTTAAAGAGTTCTTCAGATGACGACAGTTCAACAAGTTTTCCAAGGTACATAACAGCTATTCTGTTGCTCAAATGTTTAACCACACTAAGGTCATGTGAAATAAACAAATAGGTAAGCCCTAACTCTTCTTGTAAATCCTGTAATAAATTAAGTACCTGCGCTTGTATAGAAACATCTAATGCGGATACCGGCTCATCACATACAATATAAGTAGGGTTTAATGCTAATGCTCTTGCAATACCAACTCTTTGTCTTCGCCCACCGTCTAGTTCATGTGGAAACTTATTTACCCAGTTAGGGTCAAGCCCAACTTTATCCATTAGTTGAAGAGTTCTTTCAAACCTCTCATTTTTAGGTAATAATTTATGTACTTTTAGCGGTCTGCTTATAGTATCACCTATAGTTTTTCTAGGGTCTAGCGATGAAAAAGGGTCTTGAAAAATAATTTGCATTTCTCGGCGTAATTTGTTCATTTCTGCATTACTTAATTCTAAAATATCTTTATCTTTAAATAATATATTACCTGATGTAGACTCAATTAATCTTAAGGTAAGTCGTCCTGTCGTAGACTTTCCACAGCCACTCTCTCCAACCAATCCTAATGTTTCACCTTTGTAAATATTAAAGCTAATATTATCCACAGCCTTTACAGGTTGCTTTCCAGAGGGGAAATGTTTAACTAAATTTTTAACTTGCAATATTTTATTTTCCATATGAAACTCCTTTAAAACTTTAAAAGCACAGTTAGTCTAACATTATAGTCTTTTAAACTTTTCTGCAATTCACGCAGCAAACATAATGGTTATCATTTAATTTCAAATCATCAGGAATTTTTTCTTCACACTCTTTAGTTTTATACATACAACGTGGAGAAAAAGCACAACCTTTTGGTAATCTAGATGGGTCAGGCATAAGCCCTTTGATTGGGCTCAATCTGTTTATTTTTTCATCTAATTTTGGTATTGAGTTAAACAGCCCTATTGTATAAGGGTGTTGAGGGTTTCTAAATATTTCTTCCAAAGTTCCAAACTCAATTATTTTTCCGGCATACATTATAGCTACTTTATCACATACTTCAGCTACTATTCCTAAGTCATGAGTAATTAATAGCATTGCGGTTTTTAGTTCATCTTTTAATTTTTTCATTAAATTAAGAACTTGTGCTTGTATTGTAACATCAAGTGCTGTTGTTGGCTCATCAGCTATTATAATATTTGGATTTGCAACTAAAGCCATTGCAATACAAACTCTTTGTTTCATGCCGCCAGAAAATTGATGTGGATATTCATTTCTTCTTTCTTCTGGTATTCCTACAAGTTCAAGTGCTTTTTTTACTTTTTCATCAGCTTCTGCTTTAGAAGCTTTTTCGTGATAAATTATGACTTCTGCAATTTGCTCCCCTACAGTAAGAACAGGGTTTAATGAAGTCATTGGGTCTTGAAAAATCATAGAGATTTTTTTGCCTCGTATTTCTCTCATCTGTTTTTCATTAAATTTTAGTAAGTCTTTTCCCTCAAATATAATTTCTCCACTACTATATTTTCCGGGAGGTTTTTGAATCAAATTCATAATTGATAAGGCTGTTGTAGTTTTTCCGGCCCCAGTTTCACCTACAATTCCTATAGTTTCACCACTATTTATACTTAAATTTATGCCATTTAATGCTTTTACAATTTTTCCATCACTTATATATTCAACATATAGATTATTAATATTCAATATATTGCTTTCCATATTATACACATCCTAAATTAACGTGAACTTAATTTTTATATCTGGTTGAAGCAGGGCTGTTTTTTATCATTAAAAAGTATTGGTATATATTTGTAATTTCATCTTTAACAAAAATAGAATCTTCATTTTTAAGAGGAAATAATGCTAAATCTTCAGTTGATGCGTCAGCCATTATATTATTTAGTTTCTCACTGTAAATTATATCTATAGCAATAGGTGTTCCATCTGTATTCATATAATAACAGTTGTTATAATCTACAGCTATACTGCAAACCTTACCTAATGTTTCATTAAATTCACTATTTAAGTAATTTGCAAAATTAATTTCCTCATCATAAAAACCTTCCAAAAATACATGATTATACCCGAACATTCCAAAACATTTTGTAACTTCATATTCATTATATAAATTTTTAAAGTTTTCTTTCATAAATCTTTCACGTAAAGCGTTATTATTTTCCTCATAAAACTTTATGCCCTAAACAATATTTTCAATCCCTGTTCTGAAATTTTTATAATTTTTACCTAATTGCTTTTCATATATTTCACTGTTTTCTTTGATACTTAGAACTGTTTTCGCAAATTTTTGTTTATCATATGTATTTTTTAAGACTTCTATATCGGTTTTTATTGGTTGCGGAAGATTTTCGCTATCATTAAATAAAGATAGTAAATACTCAATTCCTATTTGCTTATTATGCTGTACATCAACACCAATAAAAAATAACTTTTTGTCTTCAGGCAAAGTTTTATTATATTCGTATAAATCTAAATAAAAATCATATATTTCCTTTGTATAATTAAAAGTTGACTCATAAACTTCTACTAATTTTTTAGCTATTGAAATATCCCCTGTTTCAAGAAACTTGTTTAGAAGCATAGAATCAGAATATCCTTCTTCATTTATTATATATCTTATGCCATAGTTTTCATAAAGATATTTTATAAAGAATAATCTAACATCGGTGTTTTTGCTGACTTCATGTGATTCACCAATTAATATAACATTATATTTGTCAAAATCAACCCCATTTAATTCTTTAGTGTCAAAATTAAATGGTATTACATTTTTATTTAAGTAATCTTTGTATATCTGTAATTCTTCATCACTCATTTCATCTATGTTACTTAGATAAGGATTGTATTGTTGCGGATTACTTTTAGTAAAAATTATCTCATTATCAGTTATTGTCGTTCTGTACCCAAATAAATTATTTAATAAATCTATTGATACAAAATTGAATCCGTCTATATTTAGAAATGGTATTTCTAAATCATTACCTTGGAAAAAAAGCTTATGAGTAGAATATGCAACACTTCTATTTGGATTTTTAACAAATTCTAATAACTCATCAATTTGTCCTTCATTTTTTTGAGGTATACCAAGATCAATTTTAATAACTCCTAATTCATCATCAAACTCTAGAATACAATTTGAATAGTTGGCAAATGTTGCAAAATGAGCATAGTAATTTCCATTTACGGAATATGTAGGAATTATTTTTGTATTGTCTTCTATAAAAACTGATTTTTCTGAAACTGACAACTGTAATATATATTCTGGTTCAGCAAATACTGATATAGGCGAAAGAAACAAATTTATTAATAATAATGATACAATAATTTTTTTTGTACTAATACTAAGAAAATTCATATTTAAAACATCCATTTCTATCTTTTTAATTTAGGGTCTAAAGCATCTCTCAACCCATCACCAAACAGATTGAGTGATAGTACAATGATTACTATAGCCAATCCTGGATAAGTAGTCGCCCAATAAGCATTAAAAATATATTGCCTTCCTTCACTAAGCATAGCACCCCATTCAGGAGTTGGCGGTTGCAAACCCAGCCCTAAAAAGCTAAGAGCCGCTGCCGACAATATAGCTTGTGCTACACCAAGCGTAGCTTGGACAATTATCGGAGCCATGCAGTTTGGCAAAATGTTATACAATATAATTGATATATCATTATCACCAATAGCCTTTGCAGCTTCTATAAATTCTCTGTCCCTTATAGAAATAACAGAAGCCCTAACTATTCTTGCATATGTTGGTATGTTAGAGATACCAACAGAAAGCATTACATTAAATAACCCTGGACCTAAAATATTAATAACTGATATTGCTAATAGAATACTAGGTATTGCTAAAAGGATATCCATAAGTCTCATTAAAACATTGTCCAATTTATTTCTGTAATATCCAGCCAAAGCCCCAATACTTCCGCCTATTGTGGCAGCAAAAAACACAGCAATAAATCCTACAAGCAATGAGATTCTAGAACCATAAACAATTCTGCTAAAAATATCTCTTCCAAATTTATCTGTTCCAAAGAAATGTTGTGGGCTAGGCGGTTTTAATTCTTGCCCAGAAATTTGCAAATCATATGGAAAAGGTGCGATATAGTCAGCAAATAGTGCACACATAATAAATAAAATTAAAATAATAGCTCCTGTTACTGCCATTTTGTTTTTAAGTAGGTTTTTGTATGCTTCTGCATAGGGATTTCTTGCTTTTGGGCGTTCAATATTCGTAATTGTCATAAATTAAGCCCTCCTAACTTTTGTATTGTGCTTTTACTCTAGGGTCAACATAAGCATATAGTATATCTACAATCATATTTACTATTACAACCATACAAGCCGTAAAAATGACACCGCCTTGTACTACTGGTATATCTTTAGCACGAATTGCATCTATCATAAGTCTGCCAACACCTGGCCAAGCAAAAACGGTTTCTGTAAGAATAGCCCCTCCAAACATAAGCCCAATTTGCAATCCTATTACAGTTATTACAGGTATTAATGCGTTTTTTAAAGCATGCTTAAAAATAACTACTTTATTAGGCAAACCTTTTGCCTTAGCAGTTCTTATATAGTCTTGACTTAAAACTTCAAGCATACTAGACCTTGTCATTCTTGTAATGATTGCTGCAGGCTGAGTGCCTAAAGCTATGGCAGGTAATATTAAATAATTTATTCCTCCCGAACCAGAAACAGGAAACATTTTTAAATTAACAGCAAAAACTAATATTAACATTATGCTTAACCAAAAATTAGGTGTGGAAAAGCCTATTAATGCACCTACTGTAGAAACTTTATCAAATATTGAGTACTGTTTTGTAGCAGAGATAATACCTATAGGTAGCCCTATACATATAGAAACTATTATAGCAGCAAGAGTAAGTTGAGCCGTATAAGGGAATGCTGTTAAAATTTTAGTAATTACAGGTTGGGAGTCCTTGTAAGAGATTCCTAAATTTAATGTTACAATACCCTTTAGAAAAGAAAAAAATTGTATGTATAAGGGTTTATTTAAGCCCATACTATTCCTTAAATTTTCTATATCTTCTAATGATGCTTGAGGTCCTAAAATTATTTGTGCAGGGTCTCCAGGAGTAAGCTGCATTAAAATAAAAACAATAAGAGAAACACCAATAATTACAGGTATTAATAACACTATCCTTTTTATTATAAATTTTATCATTTAAACCTCCCTTTCTATTTAATAAATGTAAGTTTTATAAAATTATCATTCAAATAACTTATTAAATATTTGGTTGTATAAGTATAAACTTAAATAAAGTTTGTTACAAATTTATATTTATTTATAGTTTTTTCTCCAATATTAAAGAAAATGCACAATGTGCATTTTCAATTAAAAATTTTGAAGAAGTTTGAGGAAACTTTTTTAAAAGTTTCCTCAATGTTTTGTTATTTAAAATCTATTCAATAGTAACAGAGTAAAAGTCAAAAATTGTAGTAGGAGAAGGTTTAAAGTTTTTAACTTTTTTACTAGTACCTACAAGATATTTTTTCATTACTAAGAAATCCCATACAGCATCTTCTGAAACTATTTTAGAAACTTCTTTATAATTATCAGTACGTTTTTGGCTGTCAAATTCCGTTCTGCCCTTATCTAATAAGTCATCAATAACAGGATTGTTATAATATATTCTATTTCCTTGTTTACCAAAAGCACTTGAATGGAAGTTTGAATACATTCCGTTGTCTGCATCGGCAGTTACTGTTGTCCAGCCTAGAAGAAACATTGGTACACCTTCAGCAACTTTATCCAAATATGCACCCCATTCTAAAACTTGCAAGTCAACGTTAATTCCAACTTCTTTAAGCTGTGATTGTAATATAGTAGCTAATTTGTTATCTTCTTCTTTATCACTTAAATACAATATAGAAGAAAAACCATCAGGGTAACCTGCCTCTGCAAGTAATTGTTTAGCTTTTTCAACATCATATTCATATGGTTTTATTGTATCGTCATAACCATTAATTTTTGGAGTCATAGGTTGTGCAAGTATATCTGCATTACCATCGTAAGCTACTCTAATAATAGCATCTTTGTCAGTTGCATAGTTTACTGCCTTACGAACTCTAACATCGTTAAATGGCTCTTGTCTATGGTCAAATGCAAGATATCTTGTTGAAAATGTTAAAAAGTCAATTAGCTCAAGCTCTTGGTCAGCATCAAATTGTTCTTTATATTGAGTTTGAACATCTAGCACAACATCTACGCCACCTGTTTTTAGCTCAGAGAATGAGGTTGCACCCTCAGGAATAATTCTAAATGTAATCTTGTCTATTTGTGTAGGTGGCATAAAATAATCTTCATTTTTTTCCATAACAATTTCTTGATTTCTTTTCCACTCTACAAACTTAAACGGACCTGTACCAACAGGCTTAATACCGTAATCATTTCCTGCTTCCGTTACAGCTTTCTCATTTAAAATTGATGTAGACACATGAGTAAGATTATAAATTATAGAAGCAAAAGGAACTTTTGTAATTAATTGAACTGTATAGTCATCTATAACCTTAACATCACTTACACTAGAAAGCATAAATCCAGCTACAGTAGCCGTTTCGGGATTTATAAATCTTTTTATTGTAAATTCTACATCAGATGCTTTCATTTCTTCTCCATTATGAAATTTTACACCCTTTGCTAATTTAAACTCCCAAGTAAAGTCGTCTAATGCTTTCCATTCTGTAGCAAGGCTAGGAGCAGGCTGCATATTATCGTCAAGAGCAATTAGTGTGTTATATATTTGTTTCATAGGAGTTGCTGAGGCAGCATCATTGGTTTTATGTGGGTCTAAAGTCACAGCATCAGCAAATTGGGACACAACTAAATTTTTGCCGCTATCGGTTTGTTTGTTACCTGAACAGCCACTTATTAACAGTATGCTTGCTAATAAAATTGATATTGATTTAATAAACTTTTTCATTTCTTTCCTCCAAATCGTTAGTAAAAAAATTCAATCAAAACATCATTAAATTTTTTAATTATTTTTATATAAATATGCTGAAAGAGCATTATAAATTTATAATTTTAAAAAGTTAATTCCAAATACAATTACTTCAAAAAGTTAAATTCTTCTTTGCTTTCCATAGATAAAATAAATTCTTTTAATAAATCTTTTGAGGCTTCTAAATCGTTTAAATCTATTATCTCAACAGGTGAATGTGTATATCTTGAAGGTATTGAGATTACACCTGTTGGAACGCCACCTTTTTCTTTGTGTAACTCTCCAGCATCAGTTCCAATTCCAAGAAACACTTCAAGTTGGTAAGGCATACTCATTTTTTTTGCTAAATTTTCTAGCTTTTTTCTAACGGCTACACTACATAAAACGCTAAAATCCATAACTCTAATTGCTGGGCCTTTTCCCAAAAGTATAGAGTTGTCCATCATAGGTTCAAAAGTGTCACTGCAGGGAGTTGTGTCTATAGCGATAGCAATATCGGCATCTATTTGTTGAGAAGCAACTCTAGCTCCTCTAAGCCCTACTTCCTCCTGACATGAAAAAGAAGCATATACAACACCGTTAACTTTAGAAAAATCTATTTCCTCTAAAGCTTTTACAATAACAGCACAACCTGCTCTATCATCAAAAGCTTTTCCAATAACTCTATTTTTACCGAACTCTTGAAACTCTGTATAATATGTAATTGGGTCTCCAACTTTTATTCCTAATTCAATAGCTTCTTCCTTATTAGAAATACCAACATCAATATATAAATCTGAATGTTTTCTTACAAACTTAGGCTCTTCAAATTTTGCCATATGACAAGATATTGTTCCTATAACTCCATAACACAAACCTTTTTCTGTAGAAATAACTACCTTTTGGGCAAGCAAAACCCTATCGTCGTGACCTCCTATCTTTTCAAATCTAATTAATCCATTAGATTCAATTTTTTTCACTATAAATCCAACTTCATCTGTATGTGCTGAAAGCATTAATGTAGGTCCGTTTTTTGAACCATTACATTTTACAATTAAATTACCTATACCATCAACGTAACATTCATCAACAATATTTTCCAGTCTTTTATATAAGTAGCTTACAACACTATTTTCAAACCCCGAGGGAGCTGAAAACTCTGTTAAGTTTTTTAGTAATTGCTTCATTATTTATCTCCTTAGTTAAATATAGAATGTTTATAAGTTTTTTAATATTTAGATTATAGTTAAAAGTAATTATAATGTTTAGCAAGTTTATTTGTCAACATAATTGCTTTGGAGTTTTATGTTAAGTATATAAGATATAAGTGCTATATGTTAAAATAACGTGAGTCCGACATATTACTATTGGTAGAAATTCATCCAAACTTATATAAGTTTCGGAATCACGTTAATAGAAGCTATTTAAATTTCTTGATTTTAGTATATTTTTTAGGTAATTTTGTGTTTTTTGGTTAAGAAACAGCTTTAGGAAGAATTGTGTTGGGAACTACAAGAGGCAAAAACTATAGTTAAAATAAAAGATGCTTATATATAAATCAAGTGTTAAACAAGTTCTGCAAGCTTTGACACTGCTACATAAATATCAGAAATTTTGTACCATGTTGAAAAGTCTACAACTCCAGAAGGATATAAATTAAAAATTGTTTGAAATGTCTGGACAGCGTTTTTTGTTGACTCTTGGAAGTTTCCATCGACAGGTACTTTTTTAATTAGGGGAAAATTATTGGATATAGCATTTAGTTGTGTTTGTATTGTTCTTACATCTTTACCAGTTGAACCAATTGTTAGCGGTTTTCCAGGGTATGATGATGGTATTCCTGTTACTTTAGTTGCTCCTGTAAGATATATATCTTGACCATAATAACTCCTTAAAATATTTATTGCTGAATAGCCTATATCTCCTAAATTCTTTGAGCCCCATTGCTCCATCCAGTTTGGACATTGCACATTTTTTCCATCACAATACTGTGTAAATAGTGGCTGAATTATATTAGGTCTTGTAATGTATGTGTTAAAAACATCATCTACTACTACGGATATTTCTTTATATATGTTTCTACCATAAAAAAATGCATGGTCGTAAGCAGTTGATGACGTTATAGTGAAATTTTTCCCTTTTGCTCTATACCATTCCGTAAATACTCTATTTAATGTAAAAGAAATAATAGCTAATACATTTGCAATTATAGTTTCTTTAGGCCATGTAGAGTAAATCTCACTAGAGGCTACATTTTTAATATAATCTTTAAAAGGAATATAATAATTTTTGGCTGATGTATCATTTGGAGAACCATCATGTACTACAATATATTCAGGTATTACAGGTTTATCTAATACTACAAAGCCACTTTCTTTTGGTAAGGGTTTTTCTTCGCTCTCTGGTATTTTTGGAGGATAATCTCCCCATAAGGTATGTGGCTTTATTACAATTATTTCTTCTTGTGCATTAGTAGTAGTTCTAGGTGTGAGCATTACATTTTGTATTGCAAGAGTGTCGGGAAGTATTTGTACATTTTCTATCTCTGCAGGCTCAAAGTCTGTGGCTTCAACAATAACATCATATTCACTATAAGGCTTTTTATCTATACTTACATTGATTGAGTAATCTAGTGGCGGGGTATCAAGTGTAATATCTTCTGTTTGCCCAGATACATTAGTAACAATTTCATCTAAAATTTTATCGCTCCCAGATTGTTTAATTATAATTTTTGCATCAGAAACAGGTCTTGCTATACTGTTTGCAAACACACCTATTTTTAAAAGACCATTAGGAGTTTTTACAGGGTCTGCAAATCTGGCTTGAAAATGATTTCTAAACATTTTATCCTCCCCAATCAAGATTTTTCATTTATTTATGTTATGAATAATAGCTAATTAATGACACATAATTAAATTAATATTTTAATTGCCTATACTTAAATTTTTATGTATAATAATTTAAAGTGCTTATTTAACGTAAGTTCAGTTAGACTATGGGGAGGAATAGTGATGGGTGGATTTTTTAATTTAGATGGTCCTTTTTATAAATTTGGAAACATTGTTGCAGATATTATTATATTAGGCTTAATTTGGATAGTCTTTAGTTTACCACTATTTACAATAGGTGCTTCTACAACAGCTATTTTTTATGTTACCACAAGAAGAATTTCCAATAAGGACGGATACCTCACAAAAGACTTTTTTAACAGCTTCAAGTCTAATTTTATACAATCAACAGTAATTTGGTTATTTCTAATTTTTGTTAGTATTTTACTATTTGTAAATATAAAAAATATTAATGTTATGGGTAGTTTAAAAAATATTTTTCTACCTCTTCAAATTTGTTTTGCAGTAGAATTTTTAATAACTGCAGTTTATATATTTCCTACTATTTCAAGATTTCAGATGAAAAATCTACAAGTTATTAAAACTGCTTTTTTTATGGCTAATAAACATTTTGTAACATCCTTTATCTGTTTATCACTAGGAGTTATTATAATAATAGGTATTTGGTTTTTTCCTCCTGTTTTTTTAATATCAATGAGTTTATATGCCTTTATTGCTTCATATTTTATAATGAGAATATTTAGAAAGTATCGTCCTGAGTTGGACAAAGAAATACTTGACGAAGAATAAATTTAATTTAACGTAAGTTCGACGTAGCCGATTCAGTTTGTTAAGCAAACCGAAATCGTAAGAGTGTTCACGTTATGAGCATGAATTTGGTGTGAATATTATCAAAAAGTTCGGTGCAGTTTATTGCATGTAACTTGCAATTAACGCTAATATAAAGCACACTCAATATATAAATATTATAAGGAGAATGTAAATGAAAAAAAATGAATTAACAACAACTATTACAGAAACCATAAACCAAACAGAAAAGGTTTATATAGATGAATTTAATGAAATAGTAGATGAGTTGTTAAAACATGATGATGTATTAAGTCTTGATAATTTTAAGCAACACTTAAATACCAGCAGACTACAACATAGTATAAATGTAGCTTACTACAGCTATTTAGTATGCAAAAAATTTAACTGGGATTATAAATCTGCTACAAGAGCTGGGCTTTTGCATGATTTATTTTTATACGACTGGAGAGAAGAAAGACAACCAGAAGGTGCTCATGCCTTTGCTCATCCTAAAGTGGCTTTAAGAAATGCAAAAAATATTACAGAACTTAACAAGATTGAGGAAGATGCAATAGTTAATCACATGTGGCCTCTGACTATTTCTATACCTAAGTTTAAAGAATCAATGGTTGTATCATTTGCAGATAAATATAGTGCTTGTATTGAAGTTGCTTGTTTTTTTAAGTCTAAATTTAATAGGAAGGTTAAGTACTCATAATACTGTATACAGTATTATGTAATTTTCAATAGCTCTTCTTAAAGAATAATATTTATATTATTGTATTGTAAAATTTTAGTAAAATAAACTTTACAAAAACAAATCAGGAAATTATCAGTGGAATCTTTAGATTACTTAGAAACTTTTTAAAATCTATTTTGAATCTAACTTTTTACTGCTTTGTATAGAATTTTTGTATTGATTTATTATATTATTCCAAACAAACTCTAAGGAGAAAATCAAAATGAAAACAATTGGTTTAATTGGTGGAATGAGTTGGGAAAGTACAGTTACCTATTACCAGATAATAAATAGTGTAATAAGAAATCAGTTAGGAGGGTTACATTCTGCAAAATGTATTTTGTATAGCGTTAACTTTGAAGAAATAGAGGCTTGTCAAGTAAACAGTGATTGGGAAAGAAGTGGGCAAATCCTTGCTGATGCTGCTGTTTGTTTAGAAAAAGCCGGTGCTGATTTTATTGTAATTTGTACTAATACAATGCATAAAGTTGTTCAGCATATTGAAATTGCTACTACAATACCAATTTTACATATTGCTGATGTTACAGCTGATGAAATTATAAAAACAGGAATTTCGTCTATTGTATTACTTGGTACAAAATATACAATGGAACAGGAGTTTTACAAGTGTAAGCTAGTTAAACGTGGGATAAAAGTATTAATTCCAAATGAAAAGGAAATAGAAATTGTTAATAATACAATATACAATGAATTATGCCTTGGAATAATAAAAGAAACCTCAAAAAAAGCTTTTTTAAATATTATAGAAAGATTAGCGGAACAAGGTGTGGAAGGTGTTATTTTAGGATGCACTGAAATTGGTATGCTTGTAAAACAAATAGACACTAAAGTACAATTATTTGATACAACATATATCCATGCAGAAAAAGCTGCGCTTTTATCAATTGTATAGATATAATATACACCTGTACAATAATATTGAGAATGCCTTACATCTTTTTAAATACTAAAACATAAACTAATATGAGAAATTAATATATTGCAAAAACATTACACATAGTTTATTATTAATATATAAAAATAATATTTTTATAAGGGAGGTAGTTTTATGGCTTCTAATAACGACATAAATTATACTATGAATTATGTATATACACCTGTAGGCACTACCGACTTAAAAACACTTGAAGTAGTAATAAAAATTATAAACAGTTGTGTCAATCTAACTCTAGTTTCAGATGAGATGATTGATGAAGCATCTATGCCGAATGTTATTAAAGGCTTACAAAAAAATTTATTTAATAAGATGAAGCTAGATATTTTAAATGATTGTGATATTAATATAATTGTAGATAATACCAAATATGAGATAGAATATAAAGACAACTCTTTTGTTATAAAATAATCTATTTTTACTTCTTAAAAAATTTTAATCTTTCTGAATTATGGGTAAATCTAAATATACAGAATCATAATGAAAATATATGGAGAGATAAATTCTTTCCATTTTTTTAATAGCATATAAAATAGAGGAGGGTATATGAATTCTGTAAAGTTACAAAATATAATTGATGAATATAAACTTACTGTGTTAACTAAAAAAGCAGATGTTTCAGATAAAACTATTTATCACCCTGAAGTTAATAGGCCAGCTTTGCAGTTAGCAGGTTTCTATGATTACTTTGATGAGGATAGGCTTCAGCTTATTGGTATGGTTGAATATACTTATCTAAGTAAAATGGATAATGAAAGCAGACTTGCTACTTTGAGAAAGCTTTTTTCCTATAAATTACCTGGACTTGTTATTTGTAGAGGTATGGAAGCATTTGATGGAATGATTGAAATTGCAGAAGAAAATAATGTTCCTATTTTGCAATCTGATAAAAGTACTACTGACTTTATAGGAGAAGTGCTTAGATGGTTAAAAGTTGAACTTGCACCATGTATTACGCTTCATGGAGTTTTAGTAGATATATATGGCGTTGGTGTGCTTATTATGGGAGAAAGCGGAATAGGCAAAAGCGAAACTGCGTTAGAGCTTATTCATAGGGGTCACAGGCTGGTTGCAGATGATGCAGTCGAAATTAAAAGGGTTTCTCAGCAGACATTAATTGGAAGCTGTCCAGCAGTTATACGTTACTTTATAGAACTTCGTGGTATAGGTATTATTGATGTTCAACAAATGTTTGGTGTCGAATCCATAAAGGCTACTCAAACAATAGATTTAGTAATTAAGATGGAGATATGGGATAAAAATAAAGAATATGAGCGCCTTGGGTTAACAGAGGAATATACAGAGATACTTGGCAACAATGTGGTCTGTCATTCTATTCCAATAAGACCAGGAAGAAATTTAGCAATTATTTGTGAATCAGCTGCAATTAATCACAGACAAAAGAAAATGGGATATAATGCAGCAGAAGTACTTAATAATCGTATTTTAGAAAATATGAGTAAAAAAAAGAATGAATTTGATAATAAAAACAATAACTCATAATTGCATTTAAGCTAATAACTTTGAATATCATAAATATAAGGCTACAAAGGAAGTGATATTTTTTTGATAAGTTTGGACATCTTTAAAGATGAATTTAATACAAAAAAACTTTTTTATAATGAACCTATGAAAAACCATACATCTTTTAAAATAGGAGGTAACGCAGATTTATTAATTTTACCTGAAGATGTTTCTGACATTATAAACATACTTAATATCTGTAAAAAAAATAATATACCTTATTATATAATCGGAAATGGTTCAAACCTTCTTGTTCGTGATAATGGTTTCAGAGGTGTAATTATTAAAATTTATAACAATTTTAATAATATTAAAAAAGTAGGGGAAAATGAAATTATGGCACAATCAGGAGCTTTGCTATCTACTCTTGCTAATGAGGCTCTTGCTAATGAATTAACAGGAATTGAGTTTGCATCTGGTATACCTGGAACAGTAGGTGGCGGAGTTTTTATGAACGCAGGTGCATATGATGGTGAAATGAAAGACGTTATTTATACAGTAGATTTGCTTACAGATGATTTAAAAATTATTACACTAAAAAATGAAGAAATGGATTTTGCTTATAGAACAAGTCTACCCCAAAAAAATGGATGGATTATTTTATCAACAAATATTAAGTTAGAAAAAGGAAGTTATAGCCAAATTAAAGAAAAAATGAAGGACTTAAATAGTCGTAGAAAAGAGAAACAACCATTAGAAATGCCGAGTGCAGGAAGCACCTTTAAACGTCCACAAAACCATTATGCTGGTAAACTTATAATGGACAGTGGTTTAAAAGGTTATTGCATAGGAGATGCACAAGTTTCAGAAAAGCATTGTGGTTTTGTTATAAATAAAGGAAATGCTACAGCAGAAGATGTTATAAATTTAATTGAACATATTAAAACTACTGTTATTAATAAATTTGGTGTTAATTTAGAGACTGAACTTAGAATTATTGGTGAATAATTTAAAATTAATATGTTAATGATAAAAGTTTTAAAGGAGGTTGAGGAAACTTTTTCAAAAGTTTCCTCAAGGTTTTATAATTTCAAAAACTCTATAAAAATAACAGGGAGGTTAAAATGCAATTTGTTATAGTAACAGGTATGTCAGGAGCCGGAAAAAGTACAGTTTTGAAATTTTTAGAAGACTTAGGCTTTTTTTGTGTTGATAATCTTCCACCTTCTCTTATTTCAAAATTTGCAGAAATATGCTTTAGACCCGGCTCTGATATTGACAGAGTTGCTTTAGGTATTGATATTAGGGGTGGTAAACTATTTGATGACTTATTTATAAACCTTTCAGATGTTGAAACCGAAAATTATAATTACAGTATATTATTTTTGGATGCTGCTGATAATGTTCTATTAAAAAGGTATAAGGAATCCAGAAGAAGTCACCCACTAGCAAAAAATGAGCGTTTAATTACAGGAATTGAAAAAGAAAGAGAGCTTCTATCAAACGTAAAAGAAAAGGCTACATATATTATTGATACATCCCATATTTTAACTAGACAGTTAAAAGAGAAAATTTCCGATATTTTTATTGACAACAAATATTTTGACAGCCTGATGATTACAGTTTTGTCTTTTGGATTTAAGTATGGTATACCAAATGACTCCGACTTAGTTTTTGATGTACGTTTTATACCTAATCCATTTTATATTTCTGAATTAAAAGAAAAAACTGGAAATGATATTGAAGTTAGAGACTATGTTATGGATTGGGAAGTTAGCAAAACTTTTATTCATCAACTAGAAAATATGCTAGATTTTCTAATACCAAATTATGTAAAAGAAGGCAAAAATCAATTAGTAATAAGTATAGGATGTACAGGCGGAAAACATCGTTCCGTAACTCTTGCTAATGAACTCTTTCATATTTTACAAAAGGAAGGAAAATCTGTTATAATTAGTCATAGAGATATTGATAAAGATACTCACAGACTTTAGGGAGTGTGTATTAATGTCATTTTCATCAAAAGTAAAAAAAGAGTTAAGCTCATATTATGGTACTGCTCGCCATTGTAATATTGCCGAAATCGCCGGCATAATAAATACTTGTGGTACAATTAAAATTTCTGCAAAATCTGTATCCATTAAAATACAGACTGAAAATGCAGTTGTTGCAAAAAAATACTTTACTTTAATTAAAAAAACTTTTAATATTAATTGTGTTGTTTCAATAAGAAAAAGTAGACAGCTAAAAAGAAACAGGCTTTACTGTGTTACCGTTAATGACTATTGTTCGGCTATAAAGCTTTTATCTGCTACAGGGATTATGGTTAACGATTTAACCCCTATAAAAGTCAGGAAAAATGTAAACCCTACTGTTATAAAAAGTGAATGCTGTAAAAGGGCTTATATTAGAGGTGCTTTTATTTCAGGAGGCTCTCTTAGTGACCCGGAAAAGTCATATCATTTAGAGTTTATTAACACAGATGGAGATTTGTCTAATGCACTTTTGGACATGATAAATTTTTTTGGGCTACGTTCAAAAATTATATATAGAAAGGGATATTATGTTGTTTACCTTAAGGAAGGTGAAAATATTGTTGATTTGTTAAATATTATGGGGGCACATCTTTCTCTTATGGATTTGGAGAATGTTCGTATTGTTAAGGATATGCGTAATACAGTTAATAGAATTGTTAATTGTGAAACGGCAAACCTTAGCAAAACTGTGTGCGCCTCAATTAAACAGGTTGATGATATTAACTTTATATTTGAAAAAAAAGGAAGTGACTTTCTTTCTGAACAACTTTTAGACGTTGCAAAATTGAGGCTTATGTATCCCGAGGCAAGCTTAAAGGAAATTGGAGCTATGCTTTCGCCTTCTGTGGGAAAATCCGGAGTTAATCATAGACTTAGAAAAATTAGTATGATAGCTGAAAATTTAAGGGGAGGTCTATTATGACAGAACAAATTATTTCAGTAGCATCAAGCTTAGAGGCAAGACCAGCAGCTTTATTTGTTCAAACTGCTAACAAATTTACTAGCAGTATTAAAATAAAAATCGACAATAAAGTTGTTAATGCTAAAAGCATTATGGGTATCATCTCATTAGGTATTCTTGATGGACATGTTGTAACAATAACTGCTGATGGTGCTGATGAGGAGCAGGCTGTTTCAGAGCTTGAGAAGTTTCTAAACTGTAATTGATGTTTTTTTGCTATAGTTTTTATAAGTTAACGTGAGTTAGAAACAATAAAATTTGAGTCTAACTCACGTTAATTTAATTTTGACATCATTTAGTGTTGTAAAAATACCTTTATTTTGCTATACTCTCTAAAATATTTTCCGGTGTTACAGGATAACTTGATATGTTAGTACCCAAAGCATTATTGATTGCATTAACGACTGCTGGTGCTGGTGCAACTGCTGCCATTTCTCCAACGCTCTTAGCTCCATAAGGCCCATGAGGCTCATTTTCCTCAATAGTAATTACCTTTATTTCAGGCATTTCTGGTGCATTTATTAAATGATATTTTGAAAAGTTATTTGTCTTAACATAACCTTTTTCATCAATTAATATTTCTTCTCTAAGAGCCATACCTAAACTAAAATGTGCCCCTCCTTGAATTTGTCCCTCAACTAAAACTGGATTAATAGAACATCCAATATCATGAACTGCCAAAAAATCAGTAATAGTAACATTACCTGTATAGCGGTCGACTCTAACCTCAGCAAAACAAACTGCATAGGTCGCAGGGTTTGCTGGTGATTCATAGTGAACATATTCTTTTAGGCTTTCGCTAAGTTCTCTTTCAACCATTATTGCAACTTCACCATAAGAATATTTTTTATTACTTTCCTTTACTTCAATATAACCTTCATCTAAAATTAAATCGTCTTTAGATGCTTTTTTAATATTACAAAAATGTTCAATTATCTTTTCTTTAAGTTTAGCACAAGCCTCTTTAATAGCTCCACCGGTAACAAATGTAACTCTGCTTGCTTGAGTGCCGGCAGAATCATAAGGCGTTAAAAATGTATCTGCTTCTGTAATATTTATTTTTTCAACAGATATACAAAGAGCCTCTGCTGCAATTTGCTTCAAAGTTGCAATTGTACCGCACCCTTGTTCATGTACTGCAACTTTAATAAAAACATTTCCATCAGGGTTAATACTAATGTCAACATCAGTAAAGTCAGGATAAGCACCCTTATATCCATTTCCATGTGTTCCGCAAGCCATTCCTATACCATAAGCATATCTATCAGTGTTATTTTGTTTTATAGTTTCTCTTCTATTTTTCCAGTCGAAAGCTTCCATTCCTTTTAATATACACTTTTTAATTTGTGCATTTCCTAAATCCGCACCAGATAATGGGTCTTTTGCATACTGTTCTACAACATTTTTAAGCCTAAATTCACATGGGTCAATATTAAGTTTATTTGCAGCATTATCAATATTTATTTCTGTTATGGCATGGATTTGAGGAGAGCCATAACCTCTGCAAGCTCCTCCTATTAATGTATTAGTAAAATAAGAGTTTCCTTTAAAGCTTTGGTCTTTTATATCGTATAATCTAAACGCTTTTTTACCCATTGACATTATAATGGCTGATGCATTAGTATAATAAGCTCCAGCATCTACATCTGTTATTATTTCTCTTGCTAAAATTTCACCTTCTTTTGTAATCGCTGTCTTTACAGTAATTTCACAAGCATTTCTTGTTCTTGTGGCTAAAATTGAAGTTTTTCTATCAGTAATAAGTTTTACTGCTCTACCCAAAGAGTTTGCTGCAAAAGCACATATAGGCTCCAAAATAGGTTGCCCTTTTCCACCAAAAGAACCGCCCATAACAGCTTTTTTAACCTGTATTTTATTATAAGGAATTTTTAAAACTTGTGCTACGATTGTTTGTACTTGAAAAGCAACTTGACATGGTGTCCAAATTACTAAGTTTCCATTTTCATCATTTTCTGCAAGACAAATATGAGTTTCTAAAGCCGAGTGATGAATTTTAGGAGTATATCCCTTATCCTCTATAATGTAATCTGCACTTTTAAATTTTTCTTTATAATCACCACAACTAAGTTCTTTAGAAAAAGCTAAATTAGTATCTTTATGTATAATACAGTTATCTTTTCTGGCTTCATTTATAGTAGTGACTACTGGAAGCTCATCATATACAACATTTAATTTTTTTAAAGCTCTGTCAACTGCTTCAACAGTTTCTCCAATAACAAGTGCTAATCTATCACCAACAAAACAAGCTTTTGGGCTGATTAGATATTCATCTTCATAAATATCAACTCCTGCATACCATTTATGAGAGTTATATTTAACTTTTGGGATATCATCATATGTGTAGATAGCATGAATACCTTCTACTTTTAGTGCTTCTTTTATATCAATTGTAATATTTGCATGTGGTTTTTCACTAAGATACAACTTAGCATAAAGCATATTATATTTTTGCATATCACAAATATACTTTGTTGCTCCTGTTGCTTTATCAGCTACATCATCACGAATTATATTTTTTCCTACATATTTTAGTTCACTCAAATTTATACCTCCTTATCAGAGTTTCACAACATTACATTTTATCTTTTATTATAAGTAACGCATCTTCTATTACACCGATTGCTGCCTCTTTTTTATAGTGCCTTGAGTCTCTATTCGGTATAGCCTTTAGTACCTGTTCTCTAATACTTTCTTTTAGTTCAAGAATAATGTTTTCTGTAATTGTTTTTTCAAGTAAGTTTTTTTCTATTAAATCGGCTTTTATAGGTTTTGCACCTACTGCACCTATATAAACAATAGCATTTTTAACTCTGCTGTCACTAATATTTAATTTAACACAACAATTGATTTTTGAAATAGTAACAGATGTTCTTGCACCTACTTTTGAGAAAGACGATATGTCACTAGATTTTTTAATGATAAATTTAGTTACAACATCTTTATTTCCTAAAGTACTTTTATCCAACCCAATCACAACATCTTCTACTTTTTCTTTTCTTACGTTTCCCATCTCATCAATAATTTCACTCATGGCATTATATGCAAATAAGACGGGCAGACAATCTGCACTTTGTGAGGCGTTACATACATTCCCTCCTATTGTTGCTCTATTACGAATTTGAGTTGAACCCAAGTTATATGCTGCTAAAGCTAAAGCTGGTATATGTTGCTTTATTATGTCACTTTTTTCTATTTCTGTCATTGTAACTGCCGCACCGATAATAATATCATCTTCAAGTAGTTCGATTTTTTTCATTTCCTCAACGTTACAAAGTTCTATCAAGTTATAATCAAATACTTTCTTTTCATTTATTTTAATTGATAAATCTGTTCCACCGGCTACTAAAAATATATTTTCGTCTTTTTCCTTTAGACAATCCACTAATTGTTCTATATTTTTTGGGGATAAAAATTTATTCATTTAAATCACCTCTTTCACAGCTTTAATTATTTTATTAAATCCTGTACATCTGCATAAATTTCCTTCTATTGCCCTTTTAATTTCTTTATCAGTAGGCATTGGGTTTTCCATTAACAAGGCTTTGCATGATAATATCATGCCAGGAGTACAAAACCCGCATTGTATTGCACCATTTTCTATAAATGATTTTTGAATTTTATCTAATTCCCCATTTTTGGCAAGCCCTTCTACAGTTATAATTTCAGCACCGTCAGCTTGACCAGCAAACATTGTACAGCTAGTTACTGCACGCTTATTAAAAATAATTGTACACGCACCACATTCACCTTCTGAGCAACCTTCCTTTACACTTGTTATTTTTAAATCATCTCTTAAAAAGTCAATAAGTCTTTTTGTTCCGTCTATGCTAGTAGTGATATTTTTACCATTAATACATAAAGAGATTTCCATTTATTATCTCACCTCATTTTAAAACTTATATTATTAAAGGGAGGAATCTTAAAAATCCCTCCCCAACTTATCCCAATAGAATTTTATTATTCCTCTACCTTATCAACAAAAAACATTTTAACAACGGAAATTAGTTGTAAAACAAATATAAATAATACAGCAAAACCACCGGCAGCAGCTAACTGCTTAACACCATCTACACCTTGGTCACCACCTCCAAAAGCTGCCATTATAATAGAAATACTACCTATTAATAATCCCCAAAGAATTTTTTGGTAGGCAGGTGGTTCCTCTCCTATAGCGACATTTTTCATACACATTGTAGCAATAGTTGTAGTCATGGCATCTGCAGCTGTTGCAAAAGAAATAATTAAAGTAACCATAACGATAGGTATTATCACATGCCCTAATCCAAAAGGAATATTTTGTAGGAATACCCATAGTCCTGCTACAGCACCTTTTTCTTGTAGAACGGCAATTAAATCTACTACTCCATTCATTTGCCAGTTTAAAGCAGTACCACCCCAAATTGAAAACCAGATTAATCCAAAAACAGAAGGCATAATCCAGTTTATAATCATAAATTCACGAATAGTTCTACCATATGAAATCATACCTAAAAATAGACCCATTAAAGGCGCGTAAGCAATCCAAACAGACCAATCAAAAAGTGTCCACCACATTGTTAGTGGTTCTCCGCCAATATCAATTGGGTCAAGTCCCCATTTCCAAAAGTTATGTAACCACTCAGCTGTTCCTGCTGTAGAAATTCTTAAAATATAAATCATAGGACCTGTAAAGAATAATAAAATAAGTAATCCATAGAAAATTTTTGAGTTCCAATCAGCAAGTATTTTAATACCTTTATCAATACCTAAATATGAAGCAGATGTAAAAATAACAATTGTAAGACCGCCAACTAAAACCCATACTATGATAGATTTAGGAATACCATAAGCTATTTCTAAACCAGTTGCAACAAGAGCAAGACCTGCACCAAGACCAGAAGACAATCCAAGTGCTATAGCTAAAGTTGATAAAGTATCAATTGTATCTGATAAACCACCTTTAGTAATTTTTTCTCCAAAAAGAGGTTTTAAAGTAGCAGTAACAGTTAACTTTTCCTTGCGATTAAAATACATATATGCTACTGCAAGCCCACAAATAGCATACATTGCATATGGTATAAACGTCCAATTATAGAAAACTCTTCCCATAGAGAAAATTGCAGCACTTTCTGTATTAGGTTCTATACCTAAAGTGTTCAATTCTCCGTAAACGTTACCTAAATAAATAAGAGGTTCATTTACACCCCAAATAACTATACCAGTAGCAATACCTCCTGTAAGGGCCATTGCAAACCATGTCATAAATGGATACTTAGGTTTGGCATTTTTACTGCCTATGCGAACATTACCTATTTTAGAAAAAGTAATTATCACAACTAATAAAAGTGCTATTATTGACACATATTGGTATAACCAACCAAAGGTTTGAAGTGACCAAGCAAAAAATGAACTTGCAACTTGTGTTAGTGCTTCGTTATTTATTAAACCGAGAAGCACTGCACCACCTATTACTAGAAACGCTGGAATAAAAACACCAAATCTTATAGCCTTACTATCAATTGAGTTTTCTTTTCTTTGTATATCTTTATTGCTCATAAAATTCTCCTCCTAACAAATTATAACATCATAAATAATGTTATTAATTAAAAAATAAGTATGCTTTTAAACCTCAAGACTTTAAATAATAGACATACTAGAAAATAACCATACTATAGGTGTAGCAATCAAAATGGATAAAATAACTCTTTCAACCCAAATAATTATTAAATCTTTTATTGATATAGGCACTTCTGTTGCAAGAATACAAGGTATTGAAGCAGAAAAAAACAATATTTCCGAAATACTTACAACACCTATTACAAATCTTGTAATAATAACAGAGTCTTTTACTAAAGCTGCCGGAATAAGCATTTCGGCAATACTCATTGAAGCTGCTTTTGCAACAGTATGAGGTTCAGCAAAACCTAAAATAGCTGTAAATGGATAAAATATATATCCAATAACATCAAATACAGGTGTATACTCAGCAAGCACCAAACCAAGTAAACCTACTGACATAATAGAAGCGACCAAGCCCATTGTAATTCCAATACCAGTTTTTAAATTTACAAATAAATTTTTAAAAAGTGGAGTTGATGTTGATGCTACTTTAAGCCCTTCATCAAGTGCAGTTTTAAAAAGACTTCCTTTTGAAGCTGGCTCACTAAATGTTTCAGCACCTTCAACATATTCATCAGGTATTTTAGATAAAGGATATATTCTTACTGTTATTGCAGTTACTACAAAAGTAATAAACAATGTCGTCCAAAAGAATATATTCCAAATATCCATAAGCCCTAGAGTTTTAGCAACTATTACACAAAATGTTGCAGAAACCGTAGAAAAGCCTGTTGCTATTATAGCAGCCTCTTTTTTAGTATAGAAACCAGATTTATATTGCTTTCCTGTTATTATAAGTGCTATTGAGTAACTACCTACAAAAGAAGCTACAGCATCTATTGCAGACCTACCGGGTGTTTTGTAAACAGGACGCATAAAAGGTTTTGCAAAAACCCCTATAAATTCCATCAAACCATAATTTGTAAGAAAAATGATAAAAGCACTTCCTATTGGTATAACAAATGATAAGCTCATAGCTAATTTTTCATATAAAAATGGAATCATTCCTGGCTCTAATAAAGCTTGTGGTCCAATTTTAAATAAATACATAAATCCGACAATAACACCAAAGATTTTAAATATGCTAAATACGATATTGGTAATATTTTTGTTCCAAGTTTTTTTTATAAATGGTTGTACTGCTCCGCCAATTATCATAAGTAAACATACATGGGGAACAAAAGGACCTAAAATCATTTTAAGGATATTTGCGATATGGTCAATAAGAATAGAATTAGAACCATTAAATTCAAATGTTATAAAGAATGTAAAAAATCCAAATAAACTAAATAATAGAAGTTTAAGTTTAGCTGTAGAGTTATATAAAGATTTTTCATTTTCAGATTTCATTAAATAGCCCCCTAATAATTCTTTTTAGTCTAATACTTTCCTAACAGTATCCAATATTTTTCCAGACTTAATTAAGTTATAAGCCCTATTAATATCATTAGTCAAGTTTCTGTCATAATCATAAAATTCTATTACATTACGTACTTCTTCATAAGCAGCTTTAGTGCCTTTTCCAAATTTTTTATCTCTTCTATAATCTAACGCTTGTGCTGCGTGAAGCAATTCTATTGCCAAAATATATCTTAAATTGTCTAATATTTTACGAGATTTTTGTACAACATAAGCGGCATTTGTACTTCTGTCTTCAATCTCCCCTGCAAGCGGAAACCCGTCTACAGAAACAGGATTAGATAAATGTCTTATTTCCGCATCCAAAATAGTATATGTTTTCTGTATAGTTCCGTAACAAATAGTCTCGGCTCTCTTTGACAAAAATCTATTAAGCTTTGTAAATGCAGGGTTAACTAGTTTAAGTGTGCGTAAACAAGATGTTTTTGAAATATGAGACATCGCAATACCAAGCATTTCAAAACCCAAAACCCAAGTCAAAGGCTCAAAGTTAGCACATGATATAATTTCCCTATCATCTAATATTAAGCAGGGGTTGTCATCAGATGAATTTAGCTGGATATGCAATAAATTTTCCGTATATTCAATAGCATCTATTACAGCACCATGAACATGAGGAGTGTCTCTAAAGCAAAGAGGGTCTTGAACAGGCTTTTCAGCATCAGGCTCATAAATAAAGCTTCCCTCAATAAATTTTGAAATTCTTTCTGCTGATTGTGCTTGCCCTTTAAATGGTCTTACTTTGTGTGTTTTAGGATTTAGTGGTGAAGTATTTCCGTTAAGCCCTTCTAACGACATTGCATAAATTATATCAGCAATTTCCATAAATTCTTTTAATTCGTATAACATTATAGCACCTTGCCCTGCGGATAAAGCATTTGAGCTAACAATTGCCAATCCATCTTTAGGGCCTAGGCTTACAGTCTTTAGCCCTTCTTGCAGAAATGCCTCTTTGGAATTAACTTTTTCACCTTTGTAATAAACGTCTCCTTCTCCAATCATTGCAAGACCAATATGTGAAAGACAACCTATATCTGCCTCTCCAACAGAGCCTCTTTCTGGTATAATTGGCGTAATACCCTTGTTTAGCATATCAGCATACATTTCAGCAACTTCAGGGCTTACACCAGTGCACCCAACTAAAAGTGTGTTTAATCTTACAAGCAAAACTGATCTTGCCTCAATAATGCTTGCATTTGGTTCAACCGAAACACAGTGCGAAAGAACTAAATTTTTATTATATTCTTCAAAAAATTCTTTGAATACTTTTTTGTCTTTATTCCAACCTACACCAACATTAAATCCATAAATAGGTATATCGCTATCAACTAAATCAAAAACTAACTGCCTGCTTTCTACTAAACGCTTTTTTGCTTCTTGACTAATTTCAACAATGACATTTTCCCTTGCCACTTTTACTACCTGCTCAAGCGTTAAACTTTTTCCATCTAGTATTACCTTTTGCATTTAGTCCCCTCCTATTAAAAATTAGTTAAATATTTAACAAAAATTAATATAGTTTACCTATCTTTTCTTCAACTAAATCTATTATTTTTTTATTGTGAATAAGTGATTTAATGTTTTGTATATGAGGGTATAAATAAATGTCATTTTCTATATGTGGAGTAGTTTTTGCAATTTCATCTAAAACTGCTTTTGATGCTCTACCGCATTGAAGTTTTTTATCACAAAATTGATGTGCTTCATATACTGATAACAACTCAATTGCTAAAATATATTCAAGTTTATCTGAAATTTGCCTGGCCTTTTTACATGCGTTATATCCCATAGCAACGTAATCTTCTTGGTCTCCACATGTAGGAATACAATCTACAGTTGAAGGGTGTGACAATATTTTCATGTCTCCTAATAAACCAGCTTGAGTATACTGCGGAATCATTAAACCCGAATTAAGCCCAGGGTTTTTAATTAAAAACCAAGGATATTCAGATAAATTTCCATTAACTAACCTATTGTTTCTTCTTTCAGACATTTTAGCTATATATGTACTTGCTATAGCACAACTATCCATTTCGATACCAACAAAACCCGAATCAGCATTACAGCCTGAAATAGCTTCACCATCATCTCCGTCATGCCAAATTATAGGGTTATCACAACATGAGTTCATTTCTATTTCAAAAGTAAATTTTGCATCTTGTAATGTTTTCTTTGCAGCTCCATGGGCTTGTGGTATAGAACGTAAAGATAACGCATCTTGTAATCTATATGTATAATTCTCTTTAGTCATTTCCGAATCTTCTAAGATTTTCCTTAGATTTTCCGCTGTTTGCTTCTGTGTTATATGTGGGCGTACAGACATTAGTCTTTCATCATATGCCCTTGTTGTTCCTTTTAATACTTCAAGAGTCATAGCCCCTATTATATCAGCAGATTTAGCTGCATTTATCATATCGTATAAACTTAATGCACCTATTGCTGTTGGGCTTGTTGTAGCAGAAACCAAAACTAGACCTTCTTTATATGATAGTTCTATTGGTTTAAGCCCTGCTTTTTCTAATGCCTCTTTAGAACTCATTAATTCCCCCTTATAATAAGCTCTACCCTCTCCAATTAGTGAGAGTGCGATATGAGCTTCGGGGCATAAATAACCTACAGAACCTTCTTTTGGAGCAAAAGGGGTTAAACCTTTATTTAGAAACTGACGATACATTTCCATAGTCTCTAGCCTAGCACCACAATACCCCTGCCCAACATTTTGCAAAATCATAAAAATTGTTGCTCTTACTTCCTCAATTGATAAAGGCTCTCCAACAGATGTAGAGTGCGATAAAACAATATTACGCTGTAGTGTTGCTGCATCTTTAGATGAAATTTTATTTGTACATAATGCACCGAATCCAGTAGTAATTCCGTACATTATTCGCTCTTCATTTACCCATTTCTCAACAAGCTTTTGAGAACGTTCTACTCTTTTGCAATATAAGTCAGAAAACTCTACTAAAAAATCATGTCGAGCTACATTAACTAAATTTTCAAGAGTTACTTTTTCACCAAGAACAATTTTCATAATTACCCTCCTTATCTTTTTCTATTTGAGGTATTATATACCAAAACAAAATTGAAGTATACATATATATTTTGGTATATTTATATCATACAATATAATTAGTTTTAAATCAATATATAATTTTATATAAAAGTATTTTTTAATGAACAAAGCTTTATTATTAGAATATAGCCTATTAATCCTTGATTTAACAAATTCTTAATTTGATTTTATACTATTTAATTAAGAACCTGTATTCAATATGGAGTTACATATTAAATACAGGTTCTAACAGTAGTAATTTTATAAAAAATTTTTTAAAAAATACTTGACAGATTATGTTGCAAGTGATATTTTAAGAATGTGAGTTAGCACTCGACTAGATTGAGTGCTAACAAAATTTAAAAACTATGAAATGAAGCAAATTTAGGAAGTGGTATTATGATTTTAAATGAAAGAAAAATTAAAATCCTAGAAGCCATAATTAATGATTATATAAAAACAGCCGAACCTATAGGCTCAAGAACAATAGCAAAAAAATATGAGTTAGGTATTAGTTCAGCTACAATAAGAAACGAAATGAGCGACTTGGAGGAAATGGGATTTATAGTTCAGCCTCATGCTTCATCAGGAAGAGTACCATCCGACAAGGGATATCGTCTTTATGTTGATACACTTATGAAATATCGTGAACTTACAAAAGAAGAAACCATTTTTTTACAGCAAATGGTTTTAAATAATATTAATCAAGTTGATTTTTTAATGCAAGAAATAGCAAAATCTATAGCAGTCCTGACAAAATATACTACAATAGTTTCCGAACCAATTTTTGTAAAAACTAAAATTAAACATATTCAACTTGTTCCTTTAGATGAAAATTCTATAATACTTTTATTAGTGACAGACAGCAAAGCTGTAAAAAATCACGTTATAAATCAAAAATGTGCCCCTAACTATGAATCTCTTACAGAAATGTCAATTATGCTTAATAAATATTTAATAGGGCTTACATTTGAAGATATTGATGAGCAGCTTGCAAGAAATATATTAGAAAAGCACAGAGAATATTCAGATACATTAATTAATGTTCTTGACACAATTTTAAATGTTATTAAACAAGAAGATGACCGTCAGATATATACAAGCGGAGTTAAAAATATACTAGCATTTCCTGAGTTCAGCAATCTTGATAAAGCGAGAGCACTTTTTCAAACTTTAGAAGAAAAGGAAATGTTAATAACACTATTAGGTAAAGAAAGTGGAGACACTATTCAAATTGTAATTGGCTCTGAAAACAATATGGACCAAATGAAAGATTGTAGTATTATAAGAGCCAACTATAAAATAGGCAGTCATAATTTTGGCAATATTGGCATTATAGGTCCTACAAGAATGGATTATGTTCAAGTAGTTTCCATATTAAATGGAATTATAAAAAATATAAATAATGTTTTGGGTACACTGACAGGTGGATAGTTTCTTGTATATAAGTAAATTAATATAGTGATATTATTACTCCAAAATGAAAGGACAAGGAAAATGGAAAAGGATACTCTTAATAAAAATGCAGAAACTGAAGAAAACGACATACAATCATTAGAAGAGAATAATTCTGATTCAGAAAATATTCCTGAAACTGAAGAAAAGTCTGAAAATGATAAATACAATGAGGTTTATGACAGATTACAGAGAACTATGGCAGAGTTTGATAATTTTCGTAAGCGTACTATTAAAGAGAAGGCAAGTATGTATAATGACGGTGTCAGAGACACAGTTGAAAAACTACTTCCTGTAATAGATAACTTTGAAAGAGCTATGAGTACAGTTGAAAAAACAGAAGATAGTTTTTATAAAGGTGTCGAAATGATTTTGCGACAATTTTTATCTATGATAAATGATTTAGGAGTAGAAGAAATTGTTGCTTTAGAGCAAAAATTTGATCCAAATCTACATTTTGCAGTTGCACATGAAGATAATGAAAATTATGCTGAAAATGTAGTAATTGAAGTAATGCAAAAAGGTTACAAATATAAAGATAAAGTAATACGACATAGTATGGTTAAAGTTGCAAATTAAATTTTAATAAAATTAATACCAAATTGTTATTTTTAAAAATAAGGATATTATAGAGAAAGTTTTATGTTATCTCCTTAATATCACCTGTTTAAACTTATGTTTATAAAATAAATTAGGAGGAAATATATATGGCTAAAATAATAGGTATAGATTTAGGAACAACTAACTCATGTGTTGCTGTTATGGAAGGTGGGCAACCAGTAGTTATAGCAAATAGCGAAGGTGCAAGAACAACACCATCAATTGTTGGTTTTACGAAAACAGGAGAAAGACTTGTAGGCGAAACTGCAAAACGTCAAGCTATTACAAACCCTGATAACACAATAATATCAATTAAACGTAAAATGGGTTCTGACTTTAAAGTTGGGATAGAAAATAAAAACTATTCTCCGCAAGAAATATCAGCAATGATTTTACAAAAATTAAAATCTGATGCTGAGGCATATTTAGGTGAAACTGTTACAGAAGCTGTTATAACTGTTCCTGCTTATTTTACAGATAGCCAAAGACAGGCTACAAAAGATGCAGGAAAAATAGCTGGGCTTGATGTAAAACGTATTATTAATGAACCTACAGCAGCTGCATTAGCTTACGGTCTTGATAATGAAAAAGAACAAAAAATAATGGTGTATGACTTAGGTGGCGGTACATTCGACGTTTCAATAATTGATATTGGTGATGGAGTTATTGAGGTTTTGGCAACAAGCGGAAACAACCGCTTGGGTGGAGATGACTTTGACCAAAGAGTTATGAAATATCTTGTTGAGGAATTTAAAAAATCTGATAACATAGATTTAGCACAAGATAAAATGGCAATGCAAAGACTTAAAGAAGCTTCAGAAAAAGCAAAAATGGAACTTTCTAATGTTACTTCAACAAATGTTAACCTTCCTTTTATTACTATGAATCAAGATGGTCCTAAACACTTGGATATAACATTAACAAGAGCAAAATTTGATGAATTAACAGCTGATTTAGTAGAAGCTACAATGGGACCTGTTAGAACAGCTTTAAAAGATGCAGACCTCTCTGCTACAGAACTTGATAAAATATTATTAGTAGGTGGTTCAACAAGAATCCCTGCTGTTCAGGAAGCCGTTAAAAAACTTACAGGAAAAGACCCATTTAAAGGTATTAACCCAGACGAATGTGTTGCTTTAGGTGCTTCTATACAAGGCGGAAAACTTGCAGGAGACGAAGGGGCAGGAAGTATACTTCTTCTTGACGTAACTCCACTTTCATTAGGTATTGAAACATTAGGCGGCGTTGCTACTAAATTAATAGAAAGAAATACAACAATACCTACAAATAAAAAGCAAATTTTCTCTACAGCCGCTGATAATCAAACAGCAGTTGATATTCATGTATTCCAAGGCGAGAGACAGCTTGCAAAAGATAACAAAACATTAGGGCAATTTAGATTAGATGGTATCGCACCAGCACCAAGAGGAATTCCTCAAATTGAAGTTATGTTTGATATTGATGCAAATGGCATCGTTCATGTTTCAGCAAAAGACTTAGGAACAGGAAAAGAACAAAAAATTACTATTTCTGCAAGTACAAATTTAAGTGATGACGAAATAGATAGAGCAGTAAGAGAAGCTGAACAATATGCTGAGGAAGATAAAAAACGTAAAGAAGCAATAGATACTAAAAATGAAGCAGATTCTATGATTTTCCAAACTGAAAAGATGTTAAAAGATTTAGAAGATAAAATTGATGCTTCAGATAAAGAAAAAATAGAGTCAGAACTTGCTAATCTTAAAAAAATTAGCGAAAGTACATCTATTGATAATTTATCAGACAGTGATGTACAAAATTTAAAAGCTGCAACAGAAAGTTTGACAACTGTTTTCCATGAGGTTTCAACTAAACTTTACCAACAAGCTGGGGCAAACGCTAACGCTGATGGAGCACAACAAGGCGACCCTACAGTAGACCCTTATGGTTTTGATGGTGGCGGGCAAGATGATGTTTTTGATGCAGATTCAAAAGAATTATAATTAATATTATACAGGCGTAAATAAAAAACTTGTGAAACTTTAAAAAAAGTTTCACAATCCCTTCAAAAAATTTTAACATGGAGTGTCATAAATACGATATTCTGGATAAAATTCTTTACTTTTTTTAACAAAGAAGTTAGAATTTAGGGCTGAAATAAAAATAAAATTTAAAGGAATAAAGCCAAAGAACAAGCATTTATAATTTCTTTGGCTTTTTTTAGAGGGTGATAGATTTGGCAGAAAAAAGAGATTATTATGAAACATTAGGGCTAAATAAAGGTGCTTCTGATGATGAACTAAAAAAAGCATATAGAAAAATGGCTAAAAAATACCACCCTGATGCAAACCCAAACAATAAAGAGGCTGAAGCAAAGTTCAAAGAAGTAAGTGAAGCTTATGCTATTTTAAGTGACCCACAAAAACGTGCGGCTTATGACCAAATGGGTCATTCTGCTTTTGAGCAAGGAGGAGCAGGAGGCTTTTATGGTGCTCAAGGGTTTGATATGGGTGATATTTTTGAAAGTTTTTTCGGAGATGGATTAGGAGATATTTTTGGAAGCGGAAGACGCCGAAATGGTGCTCAAAGAGGTGCTGACTTACAAACAAACCTTCATATTAAATTTGAAGAAGCAATTTTTGGTACAACAAAGGATATTCATATTACATCAAATGAAAAATGTGATACATGTAAAGGTACAGGAGCAAAACCAGGAACAGTAGCCGAAAGCTGTAAACAATGTAATGGTACAGGGCAAGAAAGATTTTTACAGCAAACTATTTTTGGTACTATGACTAGTGTACGTACTTGTAGTTTGTGTAAAGGTTCAGGAAAAATAATTAAAGAAACCTGTACAACTTGTAGTGGTTCAGGAAAAGTAAGAAAAAATAAAACATTACAAGTTGATATCCCAAAAGGTATTGATAATGGTCAAACTATTCGTCTATCAGGAAAAGGCGAACTCGGAGAAAAAAATGGACCAAATGGTGATTTGCTTATTAATATTTATATACAACCCCATAGGTTTTTTACTAGAAAAGGCACTAATATATATGTTGAAATACCTATAACTTTTGTACAGGCAACTTTAGGTGCTGATATTACTATTCCAACACTAACAGGGGAAGAAAAACAAGTGATTAAAGCCGGTACTCAAACCGGAACTACTATTATTCTTAGGGGAAAAGGTGTACCTAATATAAGAAATAGTAGAGTTATTGGAGATTTGATTGCCACCTTAAAGGTATCCGTTCCTACTTCTCTTACAGATAAACAAAAAGAACTTTTAAGAGCCTTTGCAGATGAAATGGGCGAGGATTATAATGACCATAAAAAGGGATTTTTTGATAAATTAAAGGATACCTTTAAATAATATTAAGTTCAATAAAAAACATTAGGAAACTTTTTTGAAAATAAGCATATCCCTAAATTAAATAAATTAGGGCTGAAACTACCAAAAAATTAATTGATAACAGTTTAAGTTCGATACAATTTTTATTGCATCGAACTTTTTTAATATTTCTAATTAGCATATAATTATTAATAATTGTAAAATAATTACATTTTTGCAAATATATTTAGTCTATTACTATTTTTTCTATGTTAAAAAAATAATTTTGTGAGATAATATTATATGTCTAACATTATAAATAAATTATTAGACAGAAATTATAACTACTGATTATTTTTTATCAGTATTCATCTATAGGAAAGCAATTATAAAGGAGGGGATTACTATGAGGTCACGACCTCTAGACTGGACTGCTTTAACTCTTGTTATTATAGGTGCGTTAAACTGGGGATTAATTGGCTTTTTCAGATTTGACTTAGTGGCAGCCTTATTCGGAGGAATGGGTTCTTGGTTAAGCCGAATAGTGTATGCTTTAGTAGGTATTAGCGGTTTATACTGCCTATCTCTTTATGGCAAAATTGATGAGGAAACCGATAATTTCGTAAGAAATGATTAATTAATGTTAGTAAAAATAAAAACTTGTAAGAAAAAGGATAGATTTTTTCTTTCCTTTTTCTCTTGTTTTTTATTACATGGGTTTTATACAATAAAAACTAAAAACTGCATTGAACTCAAATTATATTATTATATATTTATCCAAAATCTTTTTACAATTTTCTTGTTATCAACAACTTTTGAATCAAATACCCCATTATTTTTTAAAATAATTTTTTCAGAAGCTATATTATTATCATCACATGTTATTCTTATTTTTAAGATTCCTAATTTTTTTGCTTGAATTACTGATAGTTTTAAAATAATAGTTCCGTATCCCTTTTTTCTTTCACTTGGTCTAATCCCATATCCTATATGCCCTCCATGCTCAATAAGATGTTTATTTAGTTTATGACGAATATTTGTCACCCCTATTACTTTTCCATCGTTTCTAATAAGCCAAAAAGTACTGCAACTAACCTGACCAGACAATAAATTGATGCCTTCATTAAGACTAGTTAGATAAGCAATCATTTCCTCAAAGTTAGAATAACTTAATTTTAAAACCCATGGAATCATTTCCTCATTTGTAGTTTTCCACTCTCTTATCATTTCTATATATTGTTCTTTATATACAATTGAAGGTTTAACTAAAAACAAATAAGACATTTTTATCACCTAATTAATAATATGAAGTTCTTATACTTAATACTATCTTATTATATCGGCTTCTTTTGATTTTTACTAAAATTTAAAATAATTTAAGCTCAATTACTATACTATTACAAAATCTTTATTATATTGCTAACATATTATTTGCGATTTAATCTACTGAACTCAAGTCAGCTATGAAAGGTAAAAATATTTTACATACAAAGCCTAAAGCCTCCGCCCCAAAAAGCAAAAAAATGGTAAAATAAAAAGAGTAAAGAAAGAACTTATTCGAAAAGTGGCAAAGGAAATCACACGTGCAGAAAAACGAGAAATAAAAAGGAAGATAAAAAGGGAAATAGCAGAATTTCTAAAGATACAAAACCATTACTTTCCAGAATTGATAGAGGACATAAAAAAGGTAATGTATGGACGCAATCAAAGTTACATCACCTACTAGATAGAAGTTATTTTATATATGATAATTCTCAAAATGTGTGTTCAATAATGTCTATGCAAGAAATGGGTCACGTTCTAAAATTATTGAGCCAATGAAAAAACAGCAAGAAACCAGTAGTTTATGACAAGACCGACTACAATTTTATGCATTTGTTCAGTTTTG
>CAYYRV010000006.1:0-102311 GCA_964474135.1 uncultured Defluviitaleaceae bacterium | reverse complement strand
CACTTGCGACTATTTGTATATGTGGCGGATTTGTTTTGTTTCCGTGGTTACTCTTATAAATAATTATTCAGCTTGTATCTATACTTAAATATACTTTAGCAGTGAATACCACATTTGTGTCATTATGTCAAAAGTTCTTTGCCTATTTCTCTAGGAGCCGTGAATGAAAGCCCTAAAATACTACTTGTCTATAGTCCAAATTTTAAACTTTATTTAGCTAAAGGCAAACTAAAACAAAATGTACTTCCTTTTCCTACTTCGGATTTTAAAGTAATAGTTTCATTATGTGCCCTTATAAATGCCATTACAATAGAAAGTCCAAGGCCGCTTCCTTTTCTGTCTTCGCCTCTTGATGTATCAACTTTATAGAATCTGTCAAATACATATTTTTGGTCTTCTATACTTATGCCCTTGCCTGTATCACTTATACTTATTTTTACTTTTTTATCTTTAACAATTGTTTCAATAGTTATAGTTCCATTTTCGCTTGTAAATTTTTCGGCATTATCTGTTAAATTATACAAAACCCTTTGAATTTTTTCTATATCAGCGAAGACAATA
Source organism: uncultured Defluviitaleaceae bacterium (assembly GCA_964474135.1). GTDB lineage: Bacteria > Bacillota > Clostridia > Lachnospirales > CAYYRV01 > CAYYRV01. Next base: position 101,750 of record CAYYRV010000006.1, on the reverse strand, counting down.
TTTTTTTCATTAGCAAAATTTATATTTACATTTATGTTTTTAGCAATTACCCTTGCCTCAAACATTAAAATCGTTTTTCGTATTAATTCATTTATATCAAAATTTGTTCTATTAAGTTCTATTTCAGGAAATTGTATATTATTCAAATCTATTATATCATGAGTTAGCTTTGAAAGTCTTTCTGTTTCGTCCATTATTATATTCAAATAATAATTATGTTTTTCGGGAGGTATTGTACCATCTAAAATTGCTTGCAGAAAACCTCTTATAGAAGTAAGAGGTGAACGTAAATCATGTGATACATTTGATATAAAAATTCTTCTTAGTTGCTCTTGTTCAAAAAGACTTTCAGCCATATTATTAAAGCTTTCGGCAAGCTGTCCAACCTCATCTATGCTTTTAACAGTTATTCTTTTTTCAAAATCTCCGCTTGCTATTACTTTTGCTACCTCATTCATTTGAAGTAATGGTTTTGTCATAGTACGTGATAATATAAATATAATAATAAAAGTTACTACTCCTGAAACAGTTAGACAAAAAAGCCCTAAACTAAACATTTCAGAAGATGATTTTTGCAACTCTGGCATAGATGTACATAACATTACCGTACCTAAAAACATTTTATTTATTATAACAGGATATGCTACTGTCAAAACGGGCTCTGAAAAAATGCCTCCTACGTTTCCCTGCAAAACAACAATTTCACCTTCACTTACGGGCTTGAGTTCATCTAAAGTTATTATTTTACCCCAAGTATATTGTATATCACTAGTGGTATATTCTACAAAATTATTTTCATCTAAATAAATAAAGCTTGCTTCTAAATATTCATATAAACCCATAAGCTTATACATTATTTCTTTTTTTGTTTCAAATTCTGACATACCTGTATAATATTTAAGCTTAAATATATCGCTTATTTTGCTAGCCTGTTCTTGAAGTATTTTTGATTTTTGAGAAATAAAATAATCGTTAAATGTCATAGACATAGCAGCTGCAAGTATTATAAAACTTATTATCAAGGCACTCATATAAAATGTAAACTGTTTTGCAAAAATCGTTTTAAACACTATTTCACCTCAAATTTATATCCTACTCCCCAAACAGTTTTTATAGCCCAACTATCTTTCAGAGTCATTTTCTCTCGCAGACGTTTAATGTGTACATCAACTGTTCGTGTATCACCCATAAATTCATATCCCCAAATTTTATCAAGAAGTTGCTCCCTTGTAAAAACTTGATTTGGATGTTGTGCAAAAATTAAAAGAAGCTCAAACTCTTTTGGAGGTAACTCCAAAACTTTATTATGATATGTTACTGTATAAGTTGACTGGTTTATTGATAAATTAGGAAAAGAAACAGACTTTGCTGTACCTGCGTCCGTACCTTTCTCATATCTCCTTAAAACTGCTTTTATTCTTGCTAATAGTTCCTTTGGGTCAAAAGGCTTAACTATGTAATCATCAGCTCCCAGTTCAAGCCCTAAAACTTTATCAAACGTCTCACCTTTTGCTGTTAGCATAATTATAGGAACATTGCTTACTTTACGTATTTCACCACATACTTGGTTCCCGTTCATTTCGGGAAGCATTAAGTCTAAAAGAACTAGATTAGGCATATAAATTGAGAACTCTTCTACTGCTTTTTTGCCGCTGTGAACTTCTTTTGTTTCATAGCCTTCTTTGTTTAAATATAGTGAGATAAGCTCACAAATATGAGGGTCATCGTCAATAACTAGTATTTTAGTATTATTAAACATAATTTTACCTCCTTTATGTTTAATCTTATACTTTACATATTTACATAAAAGTTATAATATGTAAAGTACAAATTTGTTGATATAAGTAAATATGTAATAGTTTTAACATGCAAATAACGCTAAATTTAATTTTTAACTAAAGCGTTATTGATGAGTATTTTTAACTTGAAATATTAAAATTCATTATTAAATATAAATTACTAAAAAGGGTTAAAACTTAACATATAACTAAAGAAAGGAAGAAAATTATGGTTAGAACAAGATATGCACCAAGCCCTACAGGATATATGCACATTGGCAATCTTCGCACTGCTTTATATGAATATTTAATAGCAAAAAGCCAAAACGGTAAATTTATATTTAGATTGGAAGATACGGATAAAGAGCGATATGTAGAAGGAGCTACGGACGTTATTTATAAAACACTAAAAATTGCAAATTTGACTTATGATGAAGGTCCTGATATTGGAGGTCCATTCGCACCATATGTTCAAAGTGAAAGAAAAAATGACTATATTATTTATGCTAAAAAACTTATTGATGAAGGTAAGGCTTATTACTGTTTCTGCTCAAAAGAACGTTTGGAAAAATTGCATGAAGAAGATGAACATAGTAAATATGACAGACACTGCTGCAATTTATCAAAGAAAGAAATAGAAGAAAACCTTAAAAATAATGTACCTTTTGTAATTCGCCAGCTAATACCAAAAGGTGAGACAACATTCCATGATGAAGTTTATGGCTCAATAACAGTAAATAATGATGAGCTTGAAGACCAAATATTGATAAAATCAGATGGCTTTCCGACTTATAACTTTGCTAATGTAATAGATGACCATATTATGGAAATTACACACGTTGTAAGAGGCTGTGAATACCTATCTTCAGCACCTAAATATAATCTTCTTTATGAAGCATTTAACTGGGAAATCCCCTCTTATGTTCATCTGCCTTTAATATTAAATTCAAATGGAGTAAAACTTTCAAAAAGAAAAGGTGATGCCTCATTTGAAGACCTTCTTGAAATGGGCTTTTTACCAGAAGCAGTAGTTAACTTTATTGCTTTGTTAGGTTGGGCACCTAAAGAAAACAAGGAGATTTTTAGTTTACAGGAGTTAATTGAATCATTTGATACAAAGGGTATAAGCAAATCTCCTTCTGTTTTTGATATGGTTAAATTAACTTGGATGAATGGAGAATATATAAAAAAACTTGAGCCTGAAAAATTTTATGAAATGGCATTACCATATCTAAATGAAAATATTAAAAGAGCCGATATAGATTTAGAGTACATTTCTAAAAAAGTTCAATCAAGAGTTAATTTTGTAAAAGAAGTAGCTTCCCTTGTAGATTTTATTGATGTACTTCCTGAATATTCACCATCACTTTATATTCATAAGAAAATGAAAACTACAGAAGAAAATTCTCTTGAAAGCTTACAAAAAGCACTTCCATTGCTAGAAAAAATAGATACATGGACAGAAGAATATTTACATGATGAACTTATAAAATTAGTTTCTGAAATGGGTATCAAAAATGGTCAAATGCTTTGGCCTATTCGTACAGCATTGTCAGGAAAGTCTTCTTCTCCATGTGGAGCAACCGAACTTTTATTTTTGTTAGGAAAAGATGAGAGTATAGAAAGAATCAAAAAAGGAATAGAACTGTTGCAAAATTAAAAAATCTACATCTGTTAAATACTAGAATATGTTTGATAAATTTATAAGGTTTGTTAAACATATTCTAATACTTATTAAAATCACTTATTACTTAAACAACAGGAGTTTTAATAAGAAGATTTTTATTATAACTTTTATTAATTATTTTAAGTTTGACAAGCTTGCTAAAGTCAGTTATTAATTGTATTACAATTTTCACTTTATGAATATAAAATTGAGGTGTCTTTTTAAAAATTTGTACGAATATAATCAAAAGTTCTATGGAATTATATAACTAAAAATTCCTTGAACTCACATTATTTATATTTCTATAGCGAGGTTTAATTTTGAGTGAAATATTAAAAAAAATGGTAAACTTATTCTGTATAGACATACTTAGTAAATATGAAAAAGACTTGATTAATTCGGTAAGAGAAACAAACATAAACCGACTTTTTAGTTTGTCATTGTTTTTTTTATGCATAGAAGTAATTATTATTGTATTTAGATTTCTCGGTTTGTTTAGTAAGGGTGCTGTCCTAAATGCTCTTTATATCGAATCTGCATTTAAAGCATGGTTTGTATTAATTTTTATTTTTGTTTTTGGATTTATAATAAAAAAGGGTTTTTCTCAAACACCTTATTCAACTATCTTAAGCTTTATTTTTTTATTTGGCATATTAATATTCCAAGTTTTTCTTACAAAAAATGAGGTAGAATCATCTGGTACAATTTACACATTTGGAATAGGTTTATTAATAATTGCTATGGCACCTATACTATTCATTAAACAGACAATTACAGTAATTTTTTTTTACAGCATATTAACTACTGCTCAAATTTTAAATATTAATAAAATAGATACAACTATAATAAATAGTTTGATATATATTTTCTTTTTTGCAATAAGTGCTGCTATTGGTTCAAGGCTTCATTTTGTGTCTTATGTTAATAACTTTATTATTACTAAGGAACTTTTAGAGCGAAAACTAGAACTTGAACAAATTGTTGCACAACTTGAACAACTCTCTACAACAGACCAACTTACTGGGATAAACAACAGAAGAGGGTTAGATGATAAATTTGAAACATTTTGGAATCAATGTCTTAGAGAATTTTCTAGTATTGCAATAATAATAGCAGATATTGATAAATTTAAACTTTATAATGATACTTATGGGCATTTAGCAGGAGATAATGTAATTTCATCTGTTGGCAGAGTTTTTAAAAAAGTATTAAAACGTAGTACTGATATTGCCGGACGATATGGTGGAGAAGAATTTATAGCAGTTTTACCGTTTACAGAAACTATTAAGGCTTATGAATTAGCAGAAAAATTGAGAATTGAAGTTGCTAAATTAAAAATAAAACATGAAAAAAGCCCGAATTTTGGTTATGTTACTATTTCTACAGGTGTTTGTGCAATTGTTCCTAATAATGTGCGTACTCCAAAAGACCTTATAGACTTCGCCGACCAAGCCTTATATGAAGCTAAAAAACAAGGCGGAAATTTAACTAAAATTAAAACTTTTGAAAATTAGTTTTATGTTTATGTGACAGGAGGTAAATTATTGGAATTATATAAACAACTTATGATTATATGCCCTTTAGCTTTTTTTGCAAGCCTTGTTGATTCGATAGCAGGAGGAGGGGGTATAATTAGCTTGCCAGCATATTATGTGGCTGGAATTAGCCCTCAAATGGCACTTGGAACTAATAAGTTTGCATCTACGTGTGGAACAAGCTTCTCTGTTATGAGATTTATTAAAAATGGTAAATTCCATTTAGAATCAGTTGCAGTATCAGCCTTTGCAGCACTTTTCGGCTCTGCTTTAGGTGCTAGACTTGCTCTTTCTTTAAGTGATAAAATATTAAAATACATTTTGATTGTGCTACTGCCAATAATTGCTGTGTTTATGATTACAAATAAAAATTTTAGAAACGACTCCTTTGAAAAGCAACTACCCAAAAACAGAATTTTAATTTATTCAGCAATAGCTGGTTTTGTAATAGGAGGGTATGATGGATTTTTTGGTCCTGGTGCTGGAACATTTCTAATTTTAGTTTTTAATACTGTTATAGGTTTTGATATATTAACCTCATCTGGAAATGCAAAAATTATTAATTTATCTTCTAATGTAGCTGCTTTTGTAACATTTTTATTAAGCGGAAATGTTGTTTTTTTACTTGGAGTTCCGGCAGCCATTTCTAGTATTATTGGAAACTATGTAGGTTCTGGGCTTGCACTTAAAAATGGTATGAAGATAATACGCCCTGTTTTTATTGTAGTTTTAGTTTTATTGCTTATTAAAATATTGTTTGATATTATTAATATTTAGCTACTTAATTAATTATAAGATTATTTTCATTAACCACAAATACATAGGAAGTTAGACCCTACGTTTTTTTAATAAATTAAAACAATATGTTGAATATTTTTTTTTGTTATGTTAGAATGATTGTGCACAATATCCTATGCTCAGAATTTGGAATCTCCACCTTTTCTTGGCATTAGGGGTGTATTAAAATTATGGAGGAAATTATAAAAATGAGAGAAAAAAAAGAAATTATTGCAAAATATGGAAGAAAAGAAAATGATACAGGTTCTCCTGAAGTTCAGGTTGCCCTTTTAACAGAAAGAATTAACCATTTAACAGAACATTTAAAAATTCATAAAAAAGACCACCATTCAAGAAGAGGTCTTTTGAAAATGGTTGGTCAAAGAAAAGGTCTTTTAAACTATATTAAAAATAAAGATATTGTTAAGTATCGTGAACTTATTGCTGAATTAGGTCTTAGAAAATAATAACATTTTATATTTTTGATAATATGAGCGGGTGAAACCGCTCATATTATTTTATAAAAATTATATTATTTTAAGTATTAAATAAATTTCAAAGTGTATAAAAAATATTATATGCATAAAATATAGTTTATAAATAAACCTATCTATTTTTAAATCAGTAAGTTGAAAGGGGTAATTTATGAGTAAAACATTTAGCATGGATTTAGCTGGACGTAATTTCTCTGTTGAAGTTGGAAAAGTTGCTGAGCTTGCTAATGGTGCAGCTTTAGTAAGATATGGAGATACAGTTGTTTTAGTTGCTGCCACAGCTTCTTCAAAACCAAGACCAGGAATTGATTTTTTTCCATTGAGTATTGATTATGAAGAAAAATTATATTCTGTAGGGAAAATTCCCGGCGGATTTATTAAAAGAGAGGGACGTCCTACAGAAAAGGCAATCTTAACTTGCCGTCTTATAGATAGACCTATTCGTCCACTCTTTCCAAAAGATTATCGCAACGATGTTTCTGTTGTCGCTACAGTTATGTCTGTTGACCAAGATTGTAGCCCTGAAATTGCTGCAATGATTGGCACATCTATTGTTTTATCTATTTCTGACATACCTTTTAAAGGTCCTGTTGGTGCAGTTAGTGTTGCTATTGTAGACGGTAACTTTGTTATTAATCCAACTTCTTCTCAAAGAGACAATAACATTCTTAATTTAACAGTTGCTTCAACAAGACATAAAGTTATGATGATTGAGGCAGGTGCAGACGAAATTTCAGACGATACCATGTTTGATGCAATTATGTTTGCACATGAACAAAATGTAAAAATTGTGGAGTTTATAGACAAAATTGTTGCAGAAGTAGGAAAAGAAAAACATTCTTATGAAGAAAGCGGCGTTCCTTCAGAAATATATGAAAAAGTAAAAAATTATATAACAGATAAAAAAATGGAAGAGGCAGTTTTTACTGACATGAAGCAAATTCGTGATGAAAAAATGACTGCTCTTACAGATGATGTTATGGAAAACCTTCTCCCTACACTTGGAGCTGACGAACAAGTTGACTATTCACAAACAGTTCATGACGCTATTTATAAATTTGAGAAGGAAACTGTTCGCAGAATGATTTTGAAAGAGCATAAACGTCCTGATGGTCGTGCACTTGATGAAATTCGCAAACTTTCAGGAGAAATAGATATTTTGCCAAGAACACATGGTTCTGCAATATTCCAACGTGGACAAACTCAAGTTCTAACAATTGCAACTCTCGGTTCTATGGGTGATGTACAAATACTAGATGGATTAGATGTACTTGAAGAAAATAAAAGGTATATGCATCATTATAATTTTCCTAGTTATTCTGTTGGAGAAACAAGACCTTCAAGAGGACCTGGAAGAAGAGAGGTTGGGCATGGAGCATTAGCGGAAAGAGCACTTTTACCTGTTATTCCTTCCGAAAAAGAATTTCCTTATGCTATACGTTTAGTATCAGAGGTTTTAAGCTCAAATGGTTCAACATCTCAAGCAAGTGTTTGTGCAAGCAGTCTTTCGCTTATGGCAGCTGGTGTACCTATAAAATCACCTGTTGCTGGTATTTCTGTAGGGCTTGTTACAGGAGAAACAGATGATGACTTTGTACTTTTGACTGATATACAAGGCTTAGAAGACTTTTTTGGTGATATGGATTTTAAAGTTGCTGGAACACATAAAGGTATAACAGCTATTCAAATGGATATAAAAATTGACGGATTAACACCTGAAATAATTAAACAATCTTTAAGCCAAACTTATAAATCAAGAGTTTATATTCTTGACGAAGTTATGGCGAAAGTAATTAATTCTCCTAAAAAAGAAATTTCTGAATTTGCGCCAAAAATTGCATTAGTTTCGGTTAAACCTGAAAAAATGGCAGAAGTTATTGGTGCAAGAGGAAAAGTTATTAAGAGAATTATTGAAGAATCAGGTGTTGATAAAATTGATACTCAAGATGACGGAAGAATTTTCATAGCCAGTGCAAGCTTAGAAAGTGTTAACAAAGCAATTGATATAATTAATGCTATAGCTTATGACCTTGAGGTAGGAAAAATTTATTCAGGGAAAGTTACAAGAATCCTTAATTTTGGGGCATTTGTAGAAATAGCTCCTGAAAAAGAAGGGCTTGTTCATATTTCACAATTATCTCATGAAAGAGTAAAAAAAGTTGAAGATGTTGTAAATATTGGAGATACTATACTTGTTAAAGTTACAGACATTGATGAACAAGGCAGAGTAAACCTTTCAAGAAAAGCTGCTATGCCTAATCACCCTAAAAACGTTTAATAACTTTTGTTTTATATTTATTATTAAAAAATGTTGAAAAGTTTATATTGTGAAACAGCTTGCGTACTCATTTAAATTAAAATATAGGTCGCTGCTGTTTCTTTGTGGTTTTAGGAGGTCGTTAGTAAAAAAATTGAAAGGAGTGTTTTTATGTTTAATACAATTACGCTAGAAAACGGATTGAGAATAGTTACTGAAACTGTGCCATTTGTTAGAAGTATTGCCTTTGGTATTTGGGTTAAAAACGGCTCCAGAAATGAAAGTATAGAACAAAATGGAATCTCCCATTTTATTGAGCATATGTTTTTTAAAGGAACAACCAGCAGGCTTGCAAGCGATATTGCAAGCGAAATAGACTCTATTGGCGGTCAGATTAATGCATTTACAGCTAAAGAGTATACTTGTTATTACACATTAACACTAGATACTCATTTTGATACTGCTTTAGATATTTTAGCAGATATGTTTTTTAATTCTAAGTTTGATGAAAAAGATATAAAAAAAGAGCTTAATGTTATTATTGAAGAAATTAATATGTATGAGGATTCTCCTGAGGAATTAGTACATGATTTGCTTCAGTCAAATGTTTGGAAAAATGATTCTTTAGGTTATCCTATTTTAGGAGAAGAAAAAATAATATCATCTTTTAATAAAAAAATATTCAAAAATTATTATAATACAAATTATCATCCTCAAAATACAGTCATTGCTATTGCAGGAAATTTTGAGTCAGATGATATGATTAAAAAAATTGAAAAATATTTTGGCGATTTCAGCCGTAGTATAGATTTACCAAATAATAAATATAAAACAGTATATACACCTTCTATTGTAACTAAAGAAAAGGAAATTGAGCAGATACATATGGCAATCGGTTTCCCAAGTATTCCTATAGGCTCTGAAAATGCTTATGACTTAGCTATATTTAATACTATATTCGGAAGCGGAATGAGTTCAAGGCTATTTCAGAAAATTCGTGAAGATGAAGGTTTAGCTTATTCTGTCTATTCCTATGCTTCTAGTTATATAGATATGGGATTATTCACTATTTATGCAGGGCTTAACCCCTCCCAATCAGAAAAAGTTATAAATATTATTTCAAGAGAAATAAAGAACATTTTTACAGATAAAATAACTGAATCCCAGCTTATAAAAACAAAGGAACAGCTAAAAAGCAACTATCTTTTAAGTCTTGAAAGTTCATCTTCAAGAATGAATAGTATAGGAAAATCCCAACTTATGCTAAACAAAATAATTTATCCTGAAGAAATTATTAAAAAAATTGATAACGTGACTATAGACCGTATTTATGAACTTATTGAAAAAATATTTATTTTTGATAATATGAGTCTTTCAGTTGTTGGAAATATAAAAGGGTTAAACTTTGTGGAGATGGTTAATAATGCAAAATAAATTTTTGATTTCAAGAATAGATAATGCAAAAGATTTGCCGTTACCGCAATATATGACAGAAAATAGTGCGGGAATGGACTTATACGCTAATGTTGATAATGAGGTTGGAGTATTAATAAAATCAGGCGAAATTAAGCTTATTCCTACAGGAATAATTATTTCAATTCCTAATGGTTTTGAGGCACAAGTCAGACCTAGAAGCGGGCTTGCACTTAATCATGGTATTACTATGGCTAATTCTATAGGTACTATTGATGCTGATTATAGAGGAGAAATAAAAGTTATTGCTATTAATAACGGGAATGAAGACTTTCTTGTTACTAGAGGAATGAGAATTGCTCAAATGGTAATCAACAAAGTAGAAATTGTAAAATTTCAAGAAGTAGAACAGCTTGATGAAACTTCGAGGGGATGCAGAGGGTTTGGGCATACTGGTATATAATGAATATTAAAGCTTAATTAATATTTGGGGCTTTTAGCCCCAAACCCCGACTTCTTTCTTATAAGAAAGAAGCAAAGAACTTTTGTCGGAAACGAGCTTTGCTCGTTTCTTTGCCATTACTGTTTGTTAAGACTAAATAACACTTGCGTTGTTTGGATATAAAGTTTTTTGAAGGCTTGATAAATTTATTTTCAAAAAAATAATTTCAATATAATAACAGGAGTAAGCATGAGTATTATTGAAAAAAGTGTAATAGATTATATTAATGAAACGCAACATTACTTTGATGGAATACTTGGAGAAATACAAAAAGACTCACTTGAAAAAAAAATACCCATAATCCCTCCAGAAACAGCTAGATTTTTAGCTACTCTATTATCTATTAAAAAACCTTGTAATGTTTTGGAAATTGGTTGTGCTGTAGGTTTTTCCGCTGGGCTTATTAGTAGGTATTTGGATAAGAATGGTCATATAACAACAATTGATAGATTTGACATAATGATTAGACAGGCAAAGGAAAATTTTAAGAAGTTGGAGATAGAAGACAAAGTTTCATTAATTGAAGGAGATGCTTGTGAAATACTTCCTACTCTTAATGATAAAGAATATGATTTTATTTTTTTAGATGCAGCAAAAGGGCAGTATTTACAAATATTACCACATTGTATAAGATTATTAAAAGTTGGCGGACTTTTTTTGGCTGATAATGTAATACAAGATGGCAGAGTAGCAATGGATAGGTTTTCTGTTCCAAAAAGACAAAGAACAATTCATACAAGAATGAGAAAATTCTTGTTTGCTGTTTCTAATACAATTGGTTTGGAGTCTTCTATAATACCTATAGGAGATGGCTTGCTTCTTTCTCATAAAACGCAAGAAATTAAGGAGATTATTTATGAGTAACAAAATTGATTTTATAAAAAAACCTGAACTCTTGGCTCCTGCTGGAGATTTGGAAAAACTTAAAGTAGCTATTGCTTATGGAGCAGATGCTGTTTATATTGGTGGCTTAAATTTAGGGTTAAGGGCAAAAGCAAAAAACTTTGATTTAGAAGATATGAAAGAGGGCATTTTGTATGCTCATAACAATAATGTAAAGGTTTATGTTACGGCTAATATTTTTGCACATAATGCTGATTTTGAAGGAATTGACGATTACTTTAAAGTTTTGGAAGATATAGGAGTAGATGCAATTATTATTTCCGACCCTGGAATATTTTCTGTAGCAAGAGAAATTATCCCTAATATGGAGATTCACATAAGCACTCAAGCAAATAATACAAATGTACATTCTGCTAATTTTTGGAGAAAACTTGGGGCAAAAAGAGTAGTTGTAGCCAGAGAACTTTCATTTGATGAAATAAGCCAGATTAGACAAGGCGTACCAGAAGATTTTGAAATTGAAGCATTTGTGCATGGTGCAATGTGTATTTCCTATTCTGGAAGGTGCTTACTAAGCAATTATATGAGTGGCAGAGACTCAAATAAAGGCAGTTGCTCACACCCTTGCCGTTGGAAATATAGTCTTGTAGAGGAAAAACGACCTAATGAATATATGCCTGTTTATGAGGATGAAAGAGGCACATATATATTTAATTCAAAAGATTTGTGCATGATAATGCATATACCTGAGTTAGTAAAAAGCGGTATAAACAGTTTTAAAATTGAGGGAAGGATGAAAACTCCATATTATGTAGCAACAGTAGTAAAAGCATACAGAGAGGCAATAGATGACTACTTTAAAGATTCAAAGTTTTATGAAGAAAGAAAAGAATATTATTTAGATGAAATAAAAAAATCAAGTCACAGAAATTTTACAACGGGATTTTATTTTGATAAGCCTGACGAAAACCAACAAATTTATAATAATAGTTCTTATATTAGAAATTATGACTTTCTTGCTATTGTTTTGGATTATGATGAAACCACTAAAATAGCTACTGTTGAGCAAAGAAATAAATTTTCTGTTGGGGAAACCGTAGAAGTGTTTAGGTGTAATGATACAAATTTCACACAGACAATTAATGAAATATATGATGAAAAATATAAATTAGTAGATTCAGCCCCCCACCCACAACAAATTTTAAAAGTAAAAACTGAAAAAAGTGTTAGAAAATTTGATATTTTTAGAAAATCTTGTGATAATAATTAATTTGAAAAAGGTTATAGAAAATTGGTGATGTATTAAAGCTACCATTATTTTGATTTTTAATGATAGAAGTTTTGTCCTACTTTTCAAAAATCATAGACCGATATATAGCTTTAAAGTTTAAAATAATATTTTGATACATCACCAAACTAACAAGGTTTTAAATCATTATCTTCTTTTGTTTCGTTTGTTCAGACCAGCTTGTCGTTCATTAGACACTTTAAGCCATTCCTTGAATTTATCTTCAAATGAATTAGTTGGTTCTTGAGAAGATTTTTGACGAAAGTCGGAAGAATGATTTTGCCTTTCGTTATGTTCTTTCTTTTGAGGTACGACAGTATCCTTAATAGATAGTGAAATTTTTCCTGAAGTGGGGTCAACGGATAATACTTTAACCTTGACAATGTCACCTACAGTCAAATGGTCGGCGATGTTTTGAACAAAGCTAGTAGAAATGTGAGAAATATGGACAAGCCCTTGCGAATTATTAGGTAATGATACTATTGCTCCAAAAGGCTTTAACCTTACTACTTTACCCTCAACTATACTGCCTACTTCTAATTTTTCAGACATGAAAACACTCCTATAATTATTTAAAATTCTATGTATTAAGCAAATAGCTTAATTGTTTTTTAGCTTTAGAGCATAAAAAATAGTTTAAATTTATAGTAAATAATACTACTAAATAATTTAATCTTATCAAAAATATGCTCACAATGCATACATGAATAATGTCATGATTATAGCATAGTTTTCAAAAAAAAACAATTAAATTATATTAATTTTTAATAGTATCTTATATAAGTTTTACTTTTGTAAAGGCTAAAAAAATATAATTAACAAAACTACCCTTTCCAAACAATATTTTTTGTCTGAAAAGGGTTAAAGGATAAGAACAAAAAATTATTCCCAACTTATAACTAGTTGATAATATTATTAACTACTTTAGTAAAACAAACCATATTTTCTTTTTATACTTAGAGTTATGCACAAACAATAAAATTACTAATACCGACTTTTGCATTTACAATAGTAACGCTTACTGCCTACTTATTAGATTAATATTTATTTATGCATAAACTCTAACTATTACTAATTTTTTAAAAATTAGTAATAGAAGGTACTTGGAAAGAATTATTTAGAGTTGTTTTTATTTTTTTTGTCCATTTCAGAGTTGATTTCTTCAGCAAACTCTGTACGTTCAGACTTTTTGTTATTATCAGCTTTTTTATCCATATCAATAACCTCCCTTCAGTCAACTTATGAAAGTATGAATAATTTTTCATACTAGGAAATAGGAACATATTGTAAGAATAATACAGATCTTATTTCCTATAGAAGTTTTCCTCTACGATAGTTATTATTAGTAGATTTTTTAAAATTATACATAATTGGGTTAATTTTTTATAAAATAATGCAAATCAATCCTCCGCTACCCTCATTTATTATTTTTTGTAATGTTTCTTGAAGCTTCATTTGTGCATCTTCAGGCATACGATACAGCTTGTTCTGTAATCCATCTTTTACTAACTCATGCATAGATTTTCCAAACATATTAAGCTCCCAAATTTTATTTGGGTCATCAGCTGTTTCTGTTGTTAAATATGTAATTAAGTCTTCACTTTGTTTTTCTGTACCTACTATTGGAGATATTTCGGTTTCTATGTCTGCTCTTACAAGGTGGATTGAAGGAGCACTTGCTTTAATTTTTACACCATACTTAGAACCATGCTTAACAATTACAGGTTCGTCTAGCTTCATTTCATCTAATGCTGGAGTAACTATTCCGTAACCCCTTTGTTTTACTTCTTCAAGAGCATATTTAACCTTGTCGTATTCTCTTTTTGCTTCCGCCAAAATTTTTATTGTAGAAATAAGCTGATACTCTCCTTCTATTTCCATACCAGTCGTTTCACTTAATATTTTATAAAATAAAGAGTCATCAACTGTAACCTCAATATCTGCCGAGCCTTCCCCTAATGATATTTTATCTATATATGCTTTTTTTACATATTCATTATCTTCTATACTTAAAATATTATCTTTGATTTCCCTTAATTTTGAAACATTTGTTAACATATCTTTAATTGTTTTTATCATTTCCTGCTTTAACCAATGTTCGTAGCTTAATGTTTCAATCCATTTTGGGAAATTAATTTTCATTTCCTTAACAGGGAATTCATACAATATTTTTTCCATAATATTGTTAATGTCATCTGATTTAATTTGAGCACAATTTGTTGCAATAATCGGAACATTATATAGCTCCATTAGCTCTTGACGAAGTGCATCTGTCTCTGGTGCATAGGGTTTTGTTGTGTTAAGCAAAACTATAAAAGGTTTATTAATTTCTTTAAGCTCATTTATAACTCTTTCTTCCGCTTCAATGTAATCCTCTCTTGGGATTTCGGTTATAGAGCCATCTGTTGTTACAACAATACCTATCGTTGAATGGTCTGTTATGACTTTTTTTGTACCCATCTCCGCCGCCTGAATAAAAGGAATTTTATCCTCTGACCAAGGCGTACTTATCATTCTTGGTTCATCTCCATCTAAATAGCCTGAAGCACCTGGCACTAGATAACCTACACAGTCTATCATTCTTACTTTAAACTTTATGTTTTCGTCTAAGCTAATTTCTACTGCTTCATTAGGTACAAACTTCGGCTCGGTCGTCATTATTGTTTTACCGGCGGCACTTTGAGGCAATTCATCTCTTGTTCTCTCTTTGCTATAGTTATTTTCTATGTTTGGTATTACAATTAAATCCATAAAGCGTTTTATAAATGTAGATTTTCCTGTACGAACAGGCCCTACAACACCTATGTATATGTCCCCCTGCGTTCTTTCTGATATGTCTTTGTAAAGGTCAAAGCTTTCCATTTTTGCTACCTCCTTAAAATGTATCCATACATTTCATTATATGTAAAGTCAAAGTTTTTAGAACCTTTGTACAAGTTTTTAATAATAATACTGGTTATTTTTTTGTAAAACTAAATTAGTTTGCTTTTTAATATATGGTGTGATAAAATATTTGTATCTTTTACCATAAATTTTTACAAAATTAGCCTATTATTATAAAAATGATTTAAAATATTTTTTATAAATAAAAATATACTATAATTTTTTATTTTTTTGAGAATAATTTTTACTAATACTTTAAAAAGGAAGTGTAATTATGAAACTATTTATTGACACAGCTAATGTTGAACACATTAGAGAAGCAAATGAACTTGGAGTAATATGCGGAGTTACAACAAACCCTTCATTAATTGCAAAAGAAGGTAAAGATTTTATAGAAGTAGTTAAAGAAATTGCTTCAATTGTAGACGGTCCTATTAGTGCAGAAGTAATTAGCCTAAATCATCAAGATATGGTAAGTGAAGCTCGTGAACTTGCTAAAATTCATAAAAACATAATAATAAAATTACCTATGACTTTGGAAGGGCTTAAGGCTACCAAAATTTTAACTGCTGAAGGTATTAAAACTAATGTTACACTTGTTTTCTCGTCAACACAAGCTATTTTGGCTGCTCGTGCCGGTGCAACATATGTAAGTCCATTTTTAGGTAGACTTGATGATATTTCAATGGATGGTATGAATTTAATAGAGGAAATAGTTGAAATTTTTAATATTCATAATATAAAAACAGAAATTATTGCAGCTAGTATTCGTCACCCAATACATGTTATCTCTGCTGCTAGAATAGGTGCTAATATAGCAACTGTCCCATATAATGTTATTGTTCAAATGAGTAAACACCCTCTTACAGACTCAGGAATAGAAAAATTTCTCAAAGATTGGGAAACAGTTCCTAAAAAATAATTTAATTGCTTAAACGCACGATGTGCGTTTATTTTGATGTTAATTGCAGTTTCTTATTGAAAACCCTAACATGATAAATTTTAAAATAGAAAGGAAGTAATACTATGAGCAATAATGATAAATTGGTAATAAATACAATAAGACTTTTGTGTGCTGAAACAGTAGAAAAGGCTAAATCAGGGCATCCTGGTTTACCAATGGGTTCTGCTCCTACAGCATATGCAATTTGGGGCAAAGCAATGAAGCATAATCCATTAAATCCGAATTGGCTTGATAGAGATAGATTCGTATTATCAGCAGGACATGCCTCTAGTCTTTTATATTCATTACTTCACCTTTTTGGCTATGACTTATCTTTAGAAGACTTGAAAAATTTCCGTCAGCTAGACAGTAAAACACCTGGGCATCCAGAATACAAACATACTGTAGGTGTAGAAGTTACAACAGGTCCTCTTGGACAAGGTGTGGCAAATGCTGTTGGTATGGCCTGGGCTGAAAATTATATTGCAGCAAAGTTTAACAAGCCTAACTACCCAATTGTAGACCACTACACCTATGCTTTATGTGGAGATGGATGTATGATGGAGGGTATTTCTTCTGAAGCTGCTTCATTAGCAGGAACATTAGGTCTTGGTAAACTAATATTATTTTATGATTCAAATAATATTACTATTGAAGGAAGTACTGATATCGCATTTAGTGAAAATGTAGCAAAACGTTTTGAATCATATGATTGGCATGTACAAATTGTCGAAGATGGAAATGATTTAGATAGTATAATAAAAGCAATTGATGAAGCTAAAAAAATTACTAACAAGCCAAGCTTGATTGAAGTAAAAACGTTAATTGGTTTTGGCTCACCAAACAAACAAGGCAAGGCATCAGCACATGGAGAGCCTTTAGGAGAGGACGAACTTAAACTTACAAAAGAGGCACTAGGATTTCCTGTTAATGAAAGTTTTTATGTTCCAAAAGAAATAGAGCAAATAATAAATGATTTTAAAAACAAAATGTCTGATGAAGAAAATAAATGGAATAAAATGCTGGAAGATTATAAAAAAGAATTTCCAGAGTTATATAAAGAGTGGGAAGTATGGAACAATGAGAGTATTTCCGTTGATTTGTTAAATGATGAAGATTTTTGGAATTATGAAGGAGATATTGCGACTCGTATTTCTTCTGAAAAGGTTCTAAACAAAGTTTGTAAGCTAGTTCCTAATTTGATAGGAGGTTCTGCAGACCTTGCTCCATCTACAAAAACTATAATGCAAGGCAGAGGAGATTACAGCAAAGAGAATCCAACAGGTTCTAATTTGCATTTTGGGGTTAGAGAACACGCTATGACAGCTATTGCAAATGGTATGTTAGTTCATGGAGGATTACGTCCATATATTGCTGGATTCTTTGTATTTTCAGATTATATGAAACCAGCTATGAGGCTTTCAGCTCTAATGAAATTACCTGTAATAAATATAATGACACATGACAGTATAGGGGTAGGAGAAGACGGCCCAACACACCAACCTATTGAGCATTTAGCAGCACTTAGAAGTATGCCTAACTTTACAGTAATACGACCTTGCGATACAAATGAAACAGCAGCAGCGTGGTATTTAGCACTAACAAGAACACAAAGCCCAACAGCAATTGTTTTAACAAGACAAAATTTAAAACTCCTAAAAGAAACAGGAAAGGGTGCAATAAAGGGTGCTTATATTCTTAGAGATTCTGAAAATCCAGATATAATATTGATGGCTTCTGGTTCAGAGGTTGAACTCATTTATAATGCATACGATGAGTTAAAATCAAAAGGTATTAATGCAAGAGTAGTAAGTATTCCAAGCTTTGAAGTTTTTGAGGAACAATCTGAAGAATATAAAGAAAGTATCCTTCCAAAAGCTATTCGTAAAAGGCTTGCTGTAGAAGCAGGTTCTTCATTTGGTTGGCATAAATATATAGGTATTGATGGGGAAATGATTTCTGTAGATAACTTTGGTGCATCTGCTCCTTTTTCTAAGTTATTTAAAGAATATGGATTTACTTTAGAAAACGTAGTTGAAAAAGCAATGAGTCTTTTTTCAAAATAACAGAAATTAAATATTTATCAATATATACAATTTAAAAAATTATTTTTCTAAATATTTTTGTCAATGTGTAAAAAACTACAAATAAAATATTATATTATTATGCATTTTATATAATTGACAAATATGTATATAAATATTATACTGATATAAGTGACAAATAGAGATCTAGAGAAAAGTGACTTTGTGGAACAGCCATGTCTTTTTGGAGTTTTCATTTAAGTCTCTTTTTTATTTTATCAGTATTTCTGTCTTAAAAGTTTGACTCAGTTTTTTTGCTTCATACTTACGTTATTTTAGTAAACTGTTAGGCTTTATAAAATCAAATGCAAATCTTAATTTTATTTTCTTTAAACAATATTATTTATAAGAAGGGGGATTATAAAAATGTGTTTGAAAAATAAAGATTGTAAAGGTGAGATTTTGCTTGACATTAATTTTAGTCTAACAGAAAATGAAATATATGAAAGCTTATTAAGTTTAGCGTGGAAAAAAGAAGGAGTTTATAAGCAAATACATATTACTATACTAAGTATTTTTAGCAGTTTGTATTTATGTCTGTACATTTTTCAACCTGAGAGATTTTATTATATTATGATATCTGTTTTATGCATTTCATTTATGTTTGCAATACTATACTTTATACCATTTCTAAGAAAGAAAAAAGCAAAAAAAATGGCAATACAAAATGGTACTTATAATATAAAAATTTATTCAAATGGTACAATTTCCGACGGACAAAATAATGTTTTAAATTTTCAATCAAAAAAGACTTTAGTATTTGATTCAAAAAATGTAATTACTATAAATTTTGATAACAGCACAACTTATTGTATTCCAAAAAGTAAATTAAAAACCATACATATAAATAATATTAAAAATATACTCCGTAAAAACAAAATTACCCTAATAGAAATTAAAGTATGAAAGGGGAAGGTTTTATGGATTTACAGTTGGATACTAAAAAGGTTGATTTAAGAGTAAAAATGTTAGTTTTTTTACCGCCATGGATAATATTGGTAGCTATGGTTGTGATAAGTCTTGTAAATAATAAGGCATTTCTAGCCGGCTTAAACGCTATTACTGATTGGATTCTTGACAACTTTGCATGGGCTTTTAATGCAACTACTTTATTATGTGTGGTTACAGTAATAATCGTTTATTTTTCGCCATTTGGTAATGTGCGTATTGGGGGAAGCAAACAAAAACCTATTATGAAATATTCAAATTGGGTTTGGATTACCTTATGTACAACAATAGCTGCTGGTATATTATTTTGGGGATGTGCAGAGCCAATGTATCATTTATATAATCCTTCAGCTACAGAAGGCATTGAGCCTGGAAGTAAAGAAGCAGCACTCTTTGCTATGAAAATTATGTTTTTGGAGTGGTCTTGGTCTCCATATGCACTATATACAGTAGCAACTATAGTTTTCGGATTTGTATTCTATAATATGAAAAAATCTTATTCTCTTGGTTCTGCTTTAATACCACTTTTTGGTGATAAAGTATCAAAATATAATAACGTTATTGATGTTGTTTGTTTGTTTGCATTAGTTACCGGTATGGCTGCATCCCTAGGTACAGGGACAATGATTATTGCGGGTGGAATTGAAAATATATTGGGTATTAAAAGTAACTCTGTTTCTTGGGGGTTTATAATTATAGTTATTGTTGCAACATTCGTTATATCAAGTATATCAGGTATGATGAAAGGAATTAGGATTTTATCTAGTATAAATGCGAAAGTGTATATTGCTCTATTGCTTTTTATGCTTATTTTTGGTCCTAGAGTATTTATGTTAAATCTTACAATTGAGTCACTTGGTGCTTTTCTTGCTGATTTTCCAAGATTGAGCTTAATGACCGGTGAATTATATGATGATAGATGGTCAAGATACTGGCCTATATTTTATTGGTGTAATTGGCTTGCTTGGACTCCAATAAGTGCTGTTTTCTTAGGAAGTATATTAAAAGGTTATACAATAAAAGATGCTATACGTTGTAATTTTATTATACCATCAATTTTTGGTATAATATGGATGGGTATCTTCTCAAGTGCATCACTTTTTTATGAATTTAAAGGGTTAGGGTTATTTGACTTAATGAATGTTCAAGGAGCAGGGCCGGAGGCTGTTGTTTATAGAGTATTTGAACAACTTCCTGTTTCACTTATTATTATTCCTTTTTATGTTTTCATTGTATTTATATCATTTGTAACCGCTTCCGACTCTAATACTACAGCAATGGCTGGGCTTTGTACTTCAGGTATCTCACAAGAAGCAACAGAATCCCCTGCTTTTCTTAAAATTATATGGGGTGTTACAATAGCAGCTGTTACTTGGATTTTAATTAGTTCTGCCGGAATATCTGGAATAAAAGCCGCATCTAACCTTGGTGGTTTTCCAAATATGTTCCTTATGATTATTATGTGTGTGGGATTACTCAAAATATGTAGAAATCCTAAAAAATATGATGTATTTAAAGAGGACTATAATGAAAATGGAGTACCATTAAAAACAGAGAGATTGCCAATAGACCCTTCTGCTTAACAATCTTAACTATTTGGAGAATGATATGAAATTAACAAGAGAAGATTTTCTAAAATACACAGAGGAATGCCCTATAATAGCAGCTGTAAAAGATTTTAACGAATTGGTAAAATGTAAAAAGTCAGAATGTAAATTTGTTTATATACTATTTGGAGATATTTGTAATATTAGTGGAATTGTTGAAGAAGTGAAAAAGATGAATAAGTTTGCTATTGTACACATAGATTTGGTTACAGGCTTTGGTATTAAGGAAATATGTGTTGACTTTATTAAAAACCATACCAAAGCTGATGGAATAATAAGTACAAAACCAATACTAATAAAAAGAGCAAAGGAACTTGATTTATTTACAGTTCAACGATTTTTCATGATTGATTTTATTACATATGCAAATGTGAAAAAACAAGTAAAAGTTTATAACCCTGATGTAATAGAATTATTACCAGCAGGTTTATCAAAAGTAATAAAGTTTCTTTGTGAAGATATTGATATACCCGTAGTTGCCAGTGGGCTAGTGCTTGATAAGGATGATGTTATTGGTGCTTTAAGTGCTGGGGCTATTGCTGTTTCAACTACTAATAATGATGTATGGTTTTATTAATTTTTATATACATACAATTTATAAGTATTAAAAGGTGTTAGTTTTATTTTGGTTGTATACTTAATTTGTTGATTTTGATTTTACAAAATTATAAAAAATATGGGTATAGTTACTTACGGAGTATTAGAGAGAGGTAACTTCTATTTGCTTTTTTAATAGAAGTTGCCTATTTTTTGTTAGAACAGGTCTGCATATTGTAATAAAACGTATATGATGCTAATATAAAGAATGGATTAATAAGCAATATTATTGCTTAAAATGTATACAATTGTTGAAATTATATTGTAATGCTTGTGTAATATTATTGACATTAATTTATTATTATGTTAAAATAAACACATAAATTTTTTTACGATTATTTTATGTACACATTTAACTTTCTTTATAACTAGTATATTTTAACAATAGTTTTAACTACAATAGTAATATGTACCATCAAACGATGGTTATATATAAATATTATTAATTTAAGGAGTTGAAACAATGAAAAAATTTATTTCTTTATTTTTAGCATCAGTAATGATAGCTTCTTTGACAGCATGTAATAGTACTCCATCTGGCTCACAAACCCCTAAGGCAAGTGAACCGGTAGCAAATGAGCAGGAAGGTAATACTACTCCACAAGAGCCATCGGAAACATCTGATTTACCAACAATTGGTGTAACTATTTATAAATATGATGATAACTTTATGTCCTTTACTCGTAAAGCCGTTGAAAAGGCTGCCGATGGTAAAGCAACTCTTATTATGAATGATTCACAAAATGACCAATCTAAACAAAATGACCAAATTGATGCTATGATTGCAAAAGGTGTTAAAGCATTAGCTATCAACTTAGTAGACCCAGGTTCTGCAGCTACAGTTGTAGAAAAAGCTAAAAATGCAAATTTACCAATAGTATTGTTTAATAAAGAACCTGTTGATGGTGCTGCTTCTTTAGGATATGACAAAGTTTGGTATGTTGGTACAACCTCTTCTGAGTCAGGCGTTATACAAGGCGAGTTAATAGTTGATTATTTGAAACAAACACCAGACTGGGATAAAAATGGAGACAACAAACTTCAATATGTTATGTTAATGGGCGAGCCTGGTCATCCAGATGCTGAGGCAAGAACAAAATTTTCAGTGCAAACAATTGTAGATAATGGATATGAAGTAGAAGAACTTGCTAAACAAACAGGCATGTGGGACGCTTCAAAAGCTAAAGACTTAACAGATACTTGGTTAGCAGCATCAGGAGATAAAATTGAAATGATTATTTGTAACAATGATGGTATGGCTTTAGGTGCTATAGAATCTCTTAAAGCTGCTAATAAAAAAATACCTGTTGTTGGTGTTGATGCTATTCCGGAAGCACTTGAACTTATTAAAACAGGCGAAATGCTTGGTACTGTACTTAATGACCCTCTTAATCAAGGTAAAGTTACTATTGAGCTTGCTATTAATGCCGCAAATGGTAAAGATGTTCTTGAAGGAACTTCTCGTGAGTTTGACGAATCAAGAGCTGTTCGTGTTCCTTATGTAGGTATTACAAAGGATAATATAAGTGTTGCAGAAGAAGCTTATAAATAATTTTTAAAAATATATATTATTTTCTATGAAGCTAGGTTAACTTTTAAGAATCCCCTGTCTTTTGATAGGGGATTTGATATAATTAAAAATATTTTGCTGTATTTTAAAGTTTTTAAATTTCTTTTAATAATTTCTTTTCAAATTTTCATTCCAAATATTTACAATCAATCTTATATGACTTAAATTAAATAAATTATAACCTATGCTTTTTATTAATACATTTTAGTATAGTGTGGTGAATATTCTATATGGAAAAAACTGATTTTGTACTAGAAATGCGTAATATAACCAAAGAGTTCCCTGGAGTAAAAGCATTAGATAATGCCCAACTAAAAGTAAGAAGAGGAACTGTACATTCTCTAATGGGTGAAAATGGTGCAGGAAAATCTACGCTTATGAAATGCTTGTTTGGTATTTATATTGAAGATGGCGGAGAAATTATTTTTGATGGAAAAAAAGTAAACTTTAGTAGCCCAAAACAAGCCTTAGAAAATGGCGTTTCAATGGTTCATCAAGAACTAAATCAAGTTCGCCAAACAAGAGTAATGGATAACATTTGGCTTGGACGTTTTCCCTATAAAGCTGGGATAGTTATTGATGAGAAAAAAATGTATTTGGAAACAAAAAGAATATTTGATGAACTAGAGCTTGACATCGACCCAAGGGACAAAGTAGAAAAACTTTCTGTTTCTCAATGTCAAATGATAGAAATAGCTAAAGCTGTTTCTTATGACTCAAAAATTATTGTTATGGACGAACCAACTTCTTCTCTTACCGAAAAAGAAGTTGCACACCTTTTTGTTATAATCGAAAGACTAAAAAAACGAAATTGTGCTGTTATTTACATATCTCATAAAATGGAAGAAATTTTAAAAATTTCTGATGATGTTACAATAATGCGAGATGGTCAATGGGTTGCTACTCAGCTTGCCTCCGAACTGACAATGGATAAAATTATAAATTTAATGGTAGGACGTGATTTAACCGACCGTTTCCCTCCAAAGGATAACATTCCTGGTGACGTAATAATGCAGGTTAAAAATCTAACAGCTACTTACCAACCATCAATTAATGATGTTTCATTTGAACTTAGAAAAGGTGAAATATTAGGTATTGCAGGGCTTATGGGTTCACGCCGAACTGAAATTGTAGAAACAATATTTGGCGTTCGCCATAAGCAATCGGGAGAAATATTAGTACACGGCAAACCTGTTACAATTAAAAATTCAATTGATGCCATTAAAAATGGTTTTGCTCTATTAACAGAAGAGCGAAGAAGCACAGGAATTTTTGGTGTTTTAGACATTACTTTTAACTCGATGATAGCAAATATCGACGGATATTCGGGAACACTGGGAGTTTTAAAAGGAACAAAAGTTTCGGAAGATACTAATTGGGTAATTGAAAGTATGCGTGTTAAAACACCTTCTGCAAAGGTTCTAATAAGGTCTCTTTCCGGGGGAAATCAGCAAAAAGTAATTTTAGGAAGATGGCTCTTAACCGAACCTGAAATATTAATGCTTGATGAACCTACACGTGGTATAGATGTTGGTGCAAAGTATGAAATATACCAATTGATTATTGACCTTGCAAAGAGAGATAAAGGTGTAATAGTTATATCTTCGGAAATGCCCGAATTGTTTGGTATTACTGACAGAATATTGGTAATGAGCAACGGTAGACTGGCAGGTATAGTAAATACTAAAGAAACTACACAAGAAGAAGTTATGCATCTTGCTGCAAAATATCTGTAATAGAAAGGTGAGTGTTTATAATTGAATTCAAAAAGATTAACGCAAGCAGCACTATTTGATAAATTACTTAATAATGCAATATATATAATTTTATTTGCATTAATAATTGCAATAATTGTTGTTGACCCAAGCTTTATAACTAACCTTGATAATTTTAAATTTATTATAACACAAGCATCAACCAGATTAATGCTATCTATAGGTGTTGCAGGATTGCTGGTTCTTGCAGGAACGGATTTGTCTGTTGGGCGTATGGTAGGTCTTGCTGCTGTTGTTTCGGCTTCTCTTTTACAGGCTCCGGATTATTCAAGAAGAATATTCGCTGATATGCCTGTGCTTCCTGTAATTGTACCTATTCTTATAGTAATAGTTATTTGTGCCATTGCATCTACTTTTAACGGCATAATAATTTCTACTTTTAAGGTTACACCATTTATTGCTACATTAGGTATGCAGCTTGTACTTTATGGTGCAACTTCATTATATTATGATGCTGTTGGTGCCTCTCCTATAGCTGGTCTTGACCCACGTTTTTCTAAATTTGCTCACGGCGACTTTGTTGGTATACCATATTTAGTTATTTATGCTGTACTAGTTACAGGTATAATGTGGTTCGTCTGGAATAAAACAAAGCTTGGCAAAAATATGTTTGCAGTAGGTGGCAATCCAGAAGCCGCTGCAGTTTCGGGTGTAAGCATTACAAAAACAATTATTTATGTATCATTAATAGCGGGTGTTCTCTATGGTTTTGCAGGCTCTTTGGAAATTGGGCGTACAGGTTCTGCAACAAACAACTTAGGGCTAGGATATGAGCTTGATGCTATTGCGGCATGTGTTGTAGGTGGCGTTTCATTTTCGGGCGGTGTAGGTACTATAGCAGGTGTTGTTACAGGTACACTTATTTTTCAGGTTATAAACTATGGCTTAGCATATATAAATGTAAGCCCTTATTTACAGTATATAGTAAAAGGATTAATAATTATTATTGCAGTAGCAATCGACACAAGAAAATACATAAAGAAAAAATAAAAATCATATATAAAGATAAGACCGAGGGGAAACTTTTTGAAAAAAGTTTCCCCTCTTCCCCTTCAAAAACTTTATCCTTTGACTTAGAGAATAACATTAAAAAACGGCAAGGAAACGCACCATGTGCGTTTTTGATAAAAGTTTTGAAGGTGGGGTTTGGGGGGGAAACTTTTGCAAAAGTTTCCTCCCCAATTTCTTTTTATAAAAAAAAATAAAAAAATTTTAAAAATACTATTAAGTTCCAGTATAAAATGCCGATATATAAATTGAGACAAATAAAAGACAAAAATTTATAATACAAAATATTATAAATATGACATAATTTATTACATACAGTGTTTTGTCTCCATATAGCTTTTAAACAAAGCGTATTATTAAATAAAACAGGAAGTTTGATTTAGTATAAAAAAACGCTTAGTTTAAATAAACAAATTATTATGGGAAAAAACCCAAAAAAATCATGGAAGGATGAATTTGTATGAGTAATATGGTAATTAACACAAACGTATTGGCACTTAATGCCCACAGAAATGGTAAAAACGTAGGTATTACACAATCTAGAGCTTCCGCAAGATTATCTTCAGGTTTAAAAATTAACTCAGCAGCAGACGATGCAGCAGGTCTTGCTATATCTGAAAAAATGCGTGCTCAAATTAGAGGTCTTGATATGGCTTCTAAAAATGCACAAGATGGCATTTCTTTACTTCAAACTGCTGAAGGTGGTATGCAAGAAATTGACAACATGATTCAAAGAATTCGTGAGCTTACTGTTCAAGCTGCAAATGACACAAATAACCAAACTGACGGAGACCGTACTAATATTCAAGATGAAATTACAGCCCTATTAGACGAAATTGATGCTATGTCTAATAGAGTAGAGTTCAATGGAAAAACTCTTCTTGACGGTAGCTTTGATACTGATCCCTTGGTTTTCCAAGTTGGAGCAAATTCTGGTGCTGACCAAAGAATTGAAGTTAAGATTAATTCTATGGATACAACAACATTAGGTATTGATGCTGTTGATGTTGATAAAACTCTATCTTCTGATATCTCAGACCAACTTGATGACATTGACGATGCTCTTAAATTAGTAACAACTGAAAGATCAAAATTGGGTGCTGCCCAAAACAGACTTGAGTACACAATGAAAAGCTTAGATATTTCTTCTGAAAACTTATC
The DNA here is from genome assembly GCA_964474135.1 of uncultured Defluviitaleaceae bacterium. Classification (GTDB taxonomy): domain Bacteria; phylum Bacillota; class Clostridia; order Lachnospirales; family CAYYRV01; genus CAYYRV01. The sequence continues at coordinate 74,621 of CAYYRV010000006.1, read as the reverse complement.
AGCTGCTGAATCTCGTATTCGTGATACTGATATGGCGAAAGAAATGATGAACTTAACTAAAGCTAACGTGCTTCAACAAGCTGCTAACTCTATGCTTGCTCAAGCAAACCAAGCTCCTCAAGCTGTTCTTCAACTTCTTCGTTAATTAGTTTATTTATTCTTTCTTATTAATTATTTTTTATCTTTAATCATTATTTTATTCATACCCCCAAACATTTTTTGTTTGGGGTTTTTTTTATCCTATTTTTAAATTAAATTTTTATGATTGACACGATATTATTGTTATGCTATAATACAAAAGTTAAAGCAGAAGCTCCACTTCTCACCTATTCGCCTTTGGCTTAAGGTTTATGTAATTATAATTTATTATTACAGTATATTAGTGGGTTGCTTTATACCCACTTTTTTATTGCGTTTAAATCACGTTATTTTATAAAAATGGGTTTATATAATTAACAATTGTAATGATTTCTAATATTGCATTTGTTTTTAATAATTTTATGTATATTATTTTGGGAGGTGTTCAACTATTACCGAGTTTATGATTAATGAACAAATCAGGGACAAAGAAGTAAGACTTATAGATGTAGATGGGACTCAATTAGGAATAGTTTTAGGGAAAGAAGCAATGAGGCTTGCCGACGAAAAGAAACTTGACTTAGTAAAAATTTCACCTACAGCTAAACCACCTGTTTGCAAAATTATGGACTATAGTAAGTTTAAGTTTGACCAGGCAAAAAAAGAGAAGGAAGCACGTAAAAAACAAAAAACTATTGATATAAAGGAATTACGTCTTTCGCCTAACATTGATACACATGATATTAATGTTAAAATAAAAAAGGCTATTGAATTTTTACAAAAAGGTGATAAAGTTAAAATCACTATACGCTTTAGAGGACGTGAATTAGGTCATACCGATATTGCATACGGAATTTTACATGAATTTGCCGACAAGGTTTCAGAAGTTGGTGTAGTTGAAAAACCACCAAAAATGGAAGCTAAAACAATGGCAATGTTTCTTACGCCGAGACTGTAGGGAACAAAAATTTAAGGAGGATAAATTAAATGCCTAAAATGAAAACTAACAAAGCTGCTGCAAAAAGATTTAAAGCTACAGGAACAGGAAAATTAAAATACGCAAATGCTAATAAACAACATATTCTTGGTAAAAAATCCCCTAAGCGTAAAAGAAAACTTCGTAAACTTGATATTGTTGATAAAACAAATCAAAAACAAATCAAAAGAATGTTACCTTACGCTTAATAATTTTAATTTGTATATATAAAACATTGTATTTTTTATTATAAGGAGGATTTTTACATGGCAAGAATAAAAGGCGCATTAAACGCCAGAAAAAAACATAAAAAAGTTTTAAAATTAGCAAAAGGTTTTAGAGGTTCTAGAAGCAAACAATATAGAGTTGCGAAACAATCTGTTATGCGTGCTCTTGCACATTCTTTTGCAGGAAGAAAACAAACAAAAAGAGAGTACCGCAGACTTTGGATTACAAGAATAAACGCTGCTGCTAGAATTAATGGAATTTCATACAGCAAACTTATGAATGGTCTTAAAGTTGCAGGAGTTAATATCAACAGAAAAATGTTAGCGGAATTGGCTGTTAACGATAGTAATGCCTTTACTAAATTAGTAGAAAAAGCAAAAGCAAGCGTATAATATGTTTATAATTTGATAAAGCTATCGGCTAAACCTCATTGTTAGTAAAGATTTAGCCGATAGCTTTCATTGATTTGCGTATAAGTTTCATAAAAAAACTACCCCCTTACACTATCTACTCCTTAAAAATTTTTAATATAAAAAACATTAAAGAATATACGAATACATATTTGCAATAAATGGGTTGTGCAATAAATTTGTTAGAAAGCCTTTTGAGTATTGTATTATTATCAGAATTTAGCCACATAACCAACAAATTAAGTACACAACCAATCGGTTTAATTCAACTCACGTTTATTATTTATCTACTAAAGTATTATCTTCTGAAGCAACCGCCAAAATTGCCTCCGCCTCCATTTGTTACACAAAAGTCATATCTTTGTACATAATAATCTCTGTCTGCCTCACGGATATAACCATCAGCAATGTAACTGTCAAGTCTTTCTTCAAAAGTCTCCTTTGAAAGGAAGCTTCCGTCAGTGTCACGCATCAAGCTATACCCATAACCCCCACAACCTCCATAACCGCTACCAGCATTTCTAACTGGTGCAGCAAAAGATGTTGTAGCCATAGAAAACATAGCTAAAACCACTGTTGCAGTTATAATTAATTTTTTCATTCATATACCCCTTTTCATAATTTATTTGCCTTTAGAATTTGCTTAAAGTTGAGATTTTAAACATCTTCTTATGTATCGGCATATTAAATTATATTATTAATTTGTGGAGAATTTATGTAGATTGTATGAAAAATTTGTGTCAATTATTAAACCTCACCCGCAACCTTCTAACTAAACTCCACTTCTATGCTAATGTGAAGCAAGATTTTTCATGTTATGAGCATAAATTTATCCTGATTTTGGCTAAATTTATGCTCATACTAACAAAAGTTCGACGCAATTTTATTGCGTCGAACTTTTGTTAAATATTAACCTTAAATGTTTTTATTTCATAAGGTTTAATTTCAAAGCTTATATTATTATCATTAAAATCAACAGATGAAATTTCCTGCTCTAACATGTCACACTCTATTGCATTAGAAATAGCTTTAACAAAGGAAACATTAGCTATTGTTCTTCTGTTATGACATTCATAAAGACGTATAATTATACTATTGCTATCTTCTGCTTTTTTTACAACTTCTATTATAATGTTATCAGAACTGCTTTTTACCAAAGAATGTTCTGTTGGTAGTTTTCCACCTTCATTGTTTTTATTCACAGCTATTAATGGATTATTAATCTGGTATGCCTGAGCAACTGTTTTAGCAGATTTCCAACTTCCATTATGAGGGTAAATAGAGAATGTAAAATCATGGAATTCTTTATCCGCTTCTGGATTAGGGTAAATACCCGATTTTAGCATAGACACTCCTATTACTCCATCTTGCACACTGCAACCATACTTACAATCATTTATAACACTAACGCCAAAATCATCTTCAGAAATATCCAACCATTTATGGACACAAACCTCAAATCTAGCCATATCCCATGAAGTATTTGAATGAGTAGGTCGTTTAACATTGCCATATTGAATATCAAATGTAGCTTCATTAGAATGAATATCAACAGGGAATAAACATTTTACAAATATTTGTTTTTCCTTCCAGTCAATTTCATTTTTAATATCAATACGTGGTATTTCATTATAAACATATATATATTGAGTTATAACAGAATCAAGATATTTTCTAACAATTTTTAATGTGTTGCGTACCTCTCCTTTTTCTACAACATCTATACTTTGTACATCATCAATTTCCCAACATTTTTCTGTATAATAATTGTTTAAATCCCAAGCATCAAAATTATGTGGTTTATCTTCATAGCTTACAATAACATTTCCACACTGCCCATCTTTTAATAATTCTCTTTGTGCAGCCTTATCATAAATAGATTTAAAATGCCCCTTTTCATTAATAATAATAGAGAAATATTTATTGCATATTTTTTCTGTTGAAACAATATTTTCTGAGCTAACAGACATATTTTCATCACGTAATTCAAATGCTTTATAGCCTTTTGGCATAATCTCTGTAGATTTGAATATTGCTTTATTTCCTTCTATTTTTTGACAAGCAATTGCTGTATTTCCATCATAAATTACTGGATTATCGCACTCATTAGGCAACTCAAATACAATGACATCAGAAGAAACAAAACCATTTGGGTTAAATACAACAATACTATTTTTTGTAGAAGCAATGTTTTCAACAATATTATTAAGAGATTGTGTAATTAAAGTATTACTTTTTGATAAAATATTTTCATATTCTATTTTTGAATCGTCATATACTTCTTTAATTGATGAACCTGGTAAAATATCATGGAATTGGTTTCTCAAAATAACTTCCCAGCCATCATTTATTTCTTTTTGAGGATATTCTTTGCCGTTAAGCAAGTAATCTATAACTGCAAATGTTTCAGCATTTTGATACGCAAATTCTGATTTTCTGTTATATTTTTTATTTCTTCCCATAGATGTGTAAGTTCCTCTATGATATTCTAAATAAAGTTCTCCAACCCATTTAGGGAGATATTTATTATTTGAAACATCGTTTTCAAGCTTTTCAAAAAATGGAACAACATGAGACATAACAGTTTTTGGGCAACCGGGTATCCCTGCAGAAAGTCTGCGCTGATGTTCAAGCATTTCTTTTGTAGGTCCGCCACCACCGTCACCATAACCAAAACTCATTAATACAGTGTCATTCAAATGCTTTTGCTGGTATCTTTGCCAGCCACCTTTTACTTGTGAAGCATTAATAATTCCATTATAAGTAGTAAAATGAGATGTCTCAAATGAGCCTTTCTCTGTTTTCGCGTTATAATCTCTTGCAGGTATAAAATGAGTTAATATTTTTGTACCATCAATTCCTTCCCAATAAAATGTATCATAAGGGAGCTTATTAAATTCGTTCCAACTGATTTTTGTAGTCATAAAATATTTTATGCCACACTTTTTCATTATTTGAGGAAGAGCCGCTGAATAACCGAAGACATCAGGAAGCCAAAGAACTATATTATCTTTTCCAAATTCATCTTTAAAAAATTTCTTTCCATATAAAATTTGCCTTATAAGCGATTCGCCGGACGCAATATTACAGTCAGCCTCAACAAACATAGCACCTTCTGTTTCCCATCTTCCTTCTTTAACACGCTCCTTAATTTCTTCAAAAACTTTCGGAGCATTAGCTTTAACATATTTATAAAGTTGTGGTTGGCTTGACATAAATTTATATTCAGGATATTCATTCATTAATGAAAGTACAGTTGAAAAACTTCTTACAGCTTTATCTTCTGTTACAGCTAATGTCCAAAGCCATGCAACATCGATATGAGTGTGCCCTACACAATAAACTTGTGCTTCTGAATTTCCGCAATGTTTTTCATAAAATTCTTTTGTAATATATTGTTGAGCTTTTTCAAGAGATTGATAATATTCATCTGAATATTCTTTTCTTAAATCCAGTAGATTAAGAGAATTATTTAATGCACTAATAATAGTGATATAGCTGTTTTCCTCGTTATCAAGTAGCTTTGCAACCTCTAAAGGAACACATATATCATAATAATATTTTTCAGTCTTAGTATCTAATATACGAATATGAGATTTTAAAAGCAAACTAAAATTTTGGTCACCGGTAAACGCTGATAAAATAATTCTGAATTTTTTTCCGGCTACTGCTTTTTTAGTTAGAATTATGCTTCTATGGTTTACATCTAAACCTTGTACAAGCTTACCGTTTACAAAAATAGTAAACTGTGGGTTTGTTGCATCCCAAAGACCCTCTCTGCCTGTTACCATATCATATACTACACATTTACCATCAAAGTCGTCGGGAATTACTACTTCTGTTTCAAACCAGTAATACTCTCTATCTCCGCCCCAAATTTGTGCCGTTGAAAACTGTTCCCAGCCTTCTGTACTAAGTTGCTGAATATTTTCAAATTTCTCTTTAGTTTTTTTCATTTTATAACTTAGTATCTCATTTGATTTTGGATAAATAAGGTTTTTTAAATCTTCTGTTAATTTTTGAATACGTTCCAGTAAAAATATCATACATAGCCTCTTTCTGATTATATTAACTTTAAATTAAATAACTAATATTTTGGGGCTTTCAGCCTCAAGCCACAACTTCCATCTTGAAATAAAAAAGTTTTCCTAAGTCTTTTATTCTAAATATTACCCCTTTGCAGCACCTTGCATACTAAATCCTTTTGACATAAATTTTTGAGAAATAACATAAAGGAAAATAGAAGGTGTTGCATATAAAACAGAATAAGCAGCAAGTTTACCATATGCAATCATACCATAGTTTCCAAAAAATTGATATAGTTTAACTGAAGCTGGGAAGTTTTCTAAAGAACTTAATAAAATATATGGAACAAAGAAATTACCCCAGCTTGCGGAAAAAGTAAATATCCCAACAGTACAAATCCCCGGAAGCATAAGAGGAGAAACAATTTTGGTTATACAAGTAATTTCTGATGCACCATCCACCCATGCCGCTTCTTCAAGCTCTACAGGAACACTATCCATAAAATTTTTCATTAGCCAAATTCCATAAGGGAGTGCTGCAGAAGTAAAGAATATTGTAACACCAAAAATATTATCATACAACTTAAGATTTAAAAATAATTGATAAACAGGTACCATAACAGCCGTTATAGGTAACGATGTCATAAATAAAATAGTATACATAAATAAATTTTTATGTTTCATCTCATAACGTGATAAGGGATAAGCAGCAAGTCCAGCTAATACTACTACTAAAATTGATTGCCCAAGAGAAACACCTAATCCAACTAAAAATGAGCGTTGATTAGAACTATCTTTTAATACATCTACATAATTTCCAATAGTTATTTCTTTGGGGATTTTTAATGTTTCCAGAGCATTTGAGTCAAAGGAAGCTACTACTACCCAAAGAAGTGGTAATGCAAACGAAATCGCAATTAGTGTAAGTACAGTATAAGGAATAACGTTACTATTTCTCCATTTCATTTTTTAGCCTCCTTATGTTCTTTTCATCATTCTTGTATAAAGTACACTTAACATTATACCAAGAGATAATAAAATCATTGATATTGCAGTTCCATATCCTAATTGATAATTTACAAAAGCCTGATTATACATAAAAATAGGAAGGGTTTGTGTTGATGTACCAGGACCGCCTCCTGTCATAGTATATATAAGACCGAATACACCTAATGTCTGAAGTGTGTTTAACATGGTATTTGTACCAATCGTTTGTGAAATAAAAGGTATGGTAATTTTAAATAAAGACTGGATTTTATTTGCACCATCAACTGTAGCAGCTTCCTCAATTTCTTTTGGTACATCATCAAGTGCAGCTTGAAATACCATCATAGAAAATGCAGTACCATGCCAAATATTAGCAATAATAACAGATAGCATAGGAAATCTAAACAACCACTCTAATGGCTCTATACCTATTTTCCCCAAAATAACATTTATTGTTCCGCTATCTCCTAAAAAAGTAGTCATACAAAGAGCACATACTATTTCTGGCATAACCCAACCAGCCAATATAATTGGTCCTACAATTCTTCTAAAAGTTTTATTTTTATTTTTCATTAAATAAGCTATTAAAAAACCTAAAATTTGTTGCCCTAATATACATCCTATTAGAAAAACAACCGTATTTTTTATACTAATAAAAACAACAGGGTCTTTAAACATCTTTATGTAATTTTCTAACCCAATTAATCTTGTTTGCTGTGCAGAACTCCCCGTTAATGTCAAATCTGTAAAAGAGTAAAATAATGTTAATGCAATTGGATATATAAAAAATATAATCATCAAAATTGATGAAGGAACTAAATATATATATCCGTTTATTCTTTTTTTCAACATCGCTTCTCCCCCCAATAACTATTTTTAATTAAAGACTTAGGTGGGTAAAAACTTAGAACCTGTATTTAATATGGAGTTACCTAATTGACAAAGGTTGGCGTTGTTCCGAAATAAAGCGGCGACAAAGCGTACCTTAAAATATGTACGCTAGGAGCCGCTGAAGAAGCGGAGCAACGCCAAGACTTTCAAGGCGGCGGCTCAATTATTGAATACAGGTTCTTAACTCACCCATTTTAATTTAAAAAACAAATACTACTTTTCAATTACATTATCTTCTCCAACAACACGAGAAACGTCTATTGCATATTTTTTCATTGCTTCTTCAGGAGAAGTTCCTGAAACAACAGATTCAACCATAGCTTGAATTTGTGTGGATACAGCCGGATATTGGTCATGAGAAGGTCTGAAATCTGCAGCACTTAAAAAATCTGTACCATTTGACATAAAAGGTTGATTTGCATATTCTGCTTCCTCGGCAACATCAGAACGAGAAGTAATACTTCCTGAATCCATTATCATGCTTAATGCAGGCTCTTTTGACATTACATGTGTTAAGAAATCAAAAGCAGCATCTTTATTTTTTGAATTTGCTGGAATTGATAATGCCCAACCACCGGCAAGTGTTATACTTCCAAGCTCTTGCCCCTCGCTTGTAGGCATAGGAACAAATTCTAATATATCTTTATATTCAGCCCATGGGCTAGGTCCATTTTCTTTATAGTTAAATGTAATCCAACTACCATCTAATAATATACCCAATTTGTTTTGAGGGAAATATTCACGTGTAGATATATTAGGTGATTGCCCAGTTAAAACTTTAGAAAGAGGAGGTCCATATCCTTCTTTGTAAACTGTATCAATAAAAGTTAATGATTTTAAAATATTATCACTTTTAACAATCCATTTGTTTGTTTCGGGGTCAATCAATCTTTCTCCTGTTCCATAAAGTAACATTTCATAAGTTTGCATTGATGTTGCTTCACCAGAAGCTTTTCCGGAATTAAACCATATTGGAACAACATTAGGAACTTTTTCTTTTATAACTTTACAAGCATCTAAAATATCATTCCAATTTTTAGGTTCCCATTTTTCAGGAAGCCCTGCTTGTTTAAAAACTTCTTTGTTATACCAAAGTCCACGAGTGTCTGTATTATATGGTACACCATATATTTTTCCATCTGACGCTGTTACACCTTTAACTAAAGAAGGAATAAATTTTCCATCTGTCCAATCTGACCATTTTGATAACCTGTCGTCTAACGGTTCAAGATAACCAGCACTTGCATCAGAACCCAACATAAATGTATCTTCTGCAACTAAATCAGGCGCAGTGTCACTTGATTTTAAAGCAAGAGCAATTTTGGCAAAATAATCACCTTCTGAAGCTGTGATTGGTTCTACTTTAAGCTCAACCTTGTCTTTATTAGGGTAAGTCTCATAAGCTCTTTCCATCCATCTCCACAATGAATTATCTTTTCCTTGCCCATCATCACGAAAAGTAAATTTAATAACTCCTCCTAAATCAGAACCTTCAGATGTTTGAGCATTATCGGTGTTGTTAGTATTTGTTGCTTGTGCAGGTTCAGTAGTTTTGCCAGCATCTGCAGAATTACCGCCACAAGCAGTTGTTGATAAAATAACAGTAGCAATGATGAAAAAACTTAGTAATTTTTTCATTTAAACTCTCTCCTTTTTAAGTTATTTTATTTAAAGTGCTAATATTTTTATGTTTTATAATTGTATCATAGTAATATTAACTTTAAAACTCTAAATTTTTAATATAGGTGGATAATTTTAAACATAAAATTATATATTTTATGGTAACTTTTAATATAATTATTATAAATCAACATATGTTTTATTGAATTAACAAGTATTTTACCCCCAAATTAAGTATTCCTTAATGGCTGTTTGAAGTTCTTTTGCTACTTCTTCAGGAGTTTTTGATAATGTAAGCAATTCAAATAATTCATAATTAATAAAATTGGAAATATCTAGCCATGATTTATATGGCCCTTTAGTTACAGCAAAATCTATCCGATTATAAAAAACATCTCCAATACCTTGATTTTCTCTTTTAAGTTCATCAGTTACATCTACTCTTACAGGAACACCTCCATATTGCAAAGCAATTTTCTTTGTCATATCATAATTAGAAATAAAACTAAGAAAACTAAAAACATTTTGATTTGCTCTGCCTTTTGTAATACCAATATTTTCTCCGCATACAACAGAATTATCATTTGTGTAAATAGGGACAGGAAATACCTCCCACTCAAAATCTATTTCTTCATTAGTTAGTATTGGGAGTTGAGTGCTTGTATTTATCATCATGGCAACAGTTCCTCTTGAAAATTTCTTACGTAGGTCATTTTCACTCCAATTAACACAATTTTTTGCTAAAGTATTATCACGAATCATATACTCTAGCAATTTAAAGACTTCTATTGATTCCTTTCTATTCAAACTGTTTATATTACTGCCTGTTGACAAAAGAAGCTGCAAAAACTGACTAGTTCCTTGCTCTGTTTGTTTTCCACATATTCCAAAACTATCCACGCCTGCTGATGTAATTTTTTTAGAAACACTTTTAAGTTCATCCCAATCTTTGGGCGGCTCTGCACCATATTTTTCTAAAATAGTCATATTACAATATAGTGCATAAAATGAAAATGTAAACGGCAATCCATAATATCTATTGTTATCTTTAATATTTGGTACTAAAGTTTTATGATAGTTTTTTACATAATCATTTTGTTCAACATATGACGTTATATCTTCTAATATATCTAAATTTATTAATACAGGCATATTAGAATTCTCAACTATGAGAATATCCGGAAGAACACCTTGAGAATGTTGCATGAGTAAACGCTTCATATAATTTTCATAAGGAATAAATTCTATTTTTATTGTAATATTAGTATTTTCCTTTAAAAAATCATCTACAATATAATTAAGCATTTTTCTATGTTCAGTGCTTTCATAATATGATAAAATAGATATTTCATCTGTACTCGAATTGTTTTCTTCTTTCTTCTGTTCTTGAATATTTTCGTTTCTACAACTTGTTAATAAAAGTATATGTATAAACAAAAGTATTAATAACCTTTTAATCATAGTCTTATCACCCACTTCCTGCAACCTACTTAAAAATTTTTTAGTGTAATTTTAAACATGCCATTATTTAATTATTTGAAAACTTGTTTAAACCACTGGTTAAACTTTGCAAATAATGTTGTGAAATTATGTTAACTGCATCTTTTTAAATTCTGATGGTGAAATACCACATATTTCTTTAAATACACGATTGAAATATTTTGGGTCATTAAATCCTACTGCTTGTGAAGTTTCCTGCACATTATATTTCCCTGATAATAATAATCTTTTTGCATGACTTATCCTAAATTTTTTTATAAATAAAGAAAACGGAACACCAACCTCTTTATTAAACAGTATACTTAAATATTCTGGTGTAACTCCTAAAATTTGTGCTGTTTGCGTTAAAGTTATATCATACATATAATTTTGCCTTATATATCCAACTGTTTTTAGGATTAAATAATTTGTCGTTTTTAGGTCTTCACTATTATCATTACTACATTCTTTAATAACTGTATTAAAAGCATTTATAAGCTCATATTTAGATATAGATCCTACAATTACTTTTAACATATCTTTATAAATCATTTTTTTATCTAAATTCTCTCCACACTCTTTAATTACTGTACAAACTGCTGTTGAGAGTCTTGCAAAAGCTTCTATTATACTGCTAGGTTCATAACAATTTCTTAAAACTACATCTTTAAAGTTTTCTGAATGTTTTAAAACTTCATCAAATTTTTTCTTACATATTGATGACTTTATTTTATTCTCAATTTCAATTGGATATTTTAAAGGTATAAATGAAGCATCGTTAATTAATTCTTTAGTAATAATAATATTTTCATCAAACGTTATAGAATATAACATTATAGATTTTAACTCCTCAACAACATCTATAATCTTTTCTATATTTGTTAGTATTTCACATGCACAAATAACATTTATATATGCTGTAATTTCAGACAAGACATGACTCTTAACAATATCTTTAAAATATGTTACTTCTTTTTTATTATTATTTATTAATAAAAGTATTTCATATGTAGGTGGGATAACTGCAATATAAAAATTTTCTATGTTTAAAGTATCTAACTTTTTTTTAATTATTTCAATTATATGTAAGTTACTATTATTATTAACAGGTTTAAATAGGAATAGTGTGTAAGAATTTCCATCAATTTTTAATAAATTTTTCAAGTTATTAATGTTTTGTATTTGAAGTTCGGGCTGTAAAGAAAATAAATAAGCTAATTGTTGTTCGATTGTTAAATTATTATCTTTAGAATTGCTAATATTTTTTTCTATGTTTGATATACAATTTTGTAAGTCATCAACTGTTATTGGTTTTAACAGATAATCACATACCCCTGCTTTAATTGCTTTTCTAGCATATTCAAAGTCTGAATATCCACTTAAAATTATTGCATTAAATTTAATATCTTCCTCTTTTAATTGAAGTAGCATAGATATCCCATCTAGTTTAGGCATACTAACATCTGTTATAACTAAATCAGGATTCGTGCTATTAATAAGTAATTTTCCATCATAACCATTTTCGGCTACTCCAACGACAGTATGTGGAGTGTATTTATGTATAAGATTAACTAACCCTGTCCTTGTTTTCGGCTCGTCTTCAACAATAACTATCCTCATATATATCCCCCTTTAGCTTATCATTAAAGTAAGTTTGGAATTAGTATTTCTACAGTTGTTCCCCCTTTATCATTTATTGATATATCAAACTTACCTTCTTCCCCATAATACATTTTTATTCTTGCTATAACATTGCGTATACCTATACTAGTTTGTATATTATTTTGGTCATAATTATAATTGTTAAGTTCATCTATAATTTTTGATTCTATCCCTTTTCCGTTATCAGATATAACAATACATAAAAAACCACTATTAAGTAAACATATTTCTACTTCAATAATATCATTTTCAGAAGTTTCCGAAAATCCATGTATAATTGAGTTTTCAATTATAGGCTGAAGTAAAAGTTTATGTATTTTACAATTTTTAGCATTATCATTTATTTTTATTATACAATCAAATGAGTAATCAAAGCGATTTTGTTGGAGATGTACATACTTTTTAAGATAATCTATTTCTTGTGAAATGGTAACAATTTCATTACTTTTATTTATACTATATCGAAGTATTATAGCAAGGTTTTTAAGCATTTTACTAATCTCATATTCCTCTTTTTCTATTGCCATCCAATTAATTGAATCTAAAGTGTTGTATAAAAAGTGAGGGTTAATCTGTGCTTCAAGCGCCCTTATTTCGGCTTCTTTTCTTCTGTTTAAAGAGATTATTTCATTTTCAATAAGCAGTTTCATTTTTGAAATCATTATATTAAAGTTATGTGCTATTTCAGAAAATTCATCTCCCCCACTAACATTAATTTGGACGTTTAGATTACCTTTGTTTGCTATGTCCATTGCATCTATTATACCTTTTGCAGAGCGTACAATTTGTTTTGAAGCATAATGAATAGTAAGATAAGCAAATATTATTACTCCTACTCCCAATATTACTATTATACTACTTATAATTCTTACTTTTCCAAACATATACTCCTCATCTTGCACATTCACTGCAATAAAATTATTTTCTTGAGATTGTAACGTTTTTATAATAAGATTTGAACTTTTTACCACATTAGTTTCTTTGACAAATTTTTTTATTATATCTTTTATATCTAAATCATATTCTGATATTGATAAATATGAATATATATTATCTCCAATATACTTCTTATCTGGAAAAGAAATTATATTTGCATTAGAATCAATTATAAAATTAAAGTTCCAGCCAAGCTCTCCCTTGTTTTGATTATATGTTGCCTCAAGTTTTTCCTCATCTACAGCAATAACTACCACGCCGACCGGAGGTTTCTCTGATGTTTTAAAATTAACTAATTTACGTGCAATATATAATATATTTTTGCAAGTGCCTTCTGAATTGGTTATAACTCTTGTCTTACCGTAAACTACATCATTACTTAAAAGAGCCTGCTTATACCAATCTGCCTCTGTTATATTATTTAGTTCAAAACAAAAGCTATCTACATTTGAGTGAGAAATAGTATCATAATACACAGTTTCTCCATATATAGATACTGTTGCAATTCCAAGTATACTATCTTTACTAAAAATTGCATCTTGTAACTTTTTATCTATTGCATTAATAGCTGAAACATATCTGATTGTATCCCAAAGATTTATATATTCCATATTTTTCAAAATTAAATCATCTGTATAAACTTCAAATAAAATATTTTCGTATATTTTTATTGATGACTTGAAATTGTTATATGACTGTTTTAAATTTAAGCTGCTAAGTTCATCCACTTGTTCATGCATCATTTTTGTTGTTGTGAAATATGATATAGCTTGTATTATGAATATTGGAATTATTGATATAAGTATAAAAGAAGTGTATAATTTTTTGCTTATTTTTAATTTGTGATACCATAAAATAAATTTTTTTATTTTTTTCAAATCATCACCTCAAAAGCGAATATTATTAGAAGCATGATGCAGTTTTACTGCATCACACTCATGTTATCTACTATTAGGCATAAATAGACTTACAAACTGATTGTTAATTTTTTTATACATATCTAGTCGTAAGTAATAGGTATTATAATTGTTGTATTCTAATTCGGTATTTTCATATAAATACTTTACTAAAGTTTCAGGCTTTAAATTTCTATTGCTTCCTGTAGAAATAATCATTTGAATTTTATTCATATCTCCTGTTGATACATCTTTTAATGAAAAAATATCAGGTCGAATATCTACTTCTTTCAAACTTTTCTTTGTTTTTTTTTCCACAATAATTTCATTCTGTTTTAGAGTATTTTCTAAAACATATAAAAGATTAGAAAACTTAGGAAAAGCTACTTCATAAAACGCGGCTTCTACAGATGCTGCTGCATTTTGCTCACCTTTTTCAAGCTTTCTGCAATTTAATATTTCTATCCCTTTTGGCATGTTTACGTTTAGCCTGTCTATAATTTGCTGTGGATTTATTTCTTGTTCAAGTTCAAAATCAGTATATTCTCCTGTACTCGCCATACCTAAAGATAATGGTAATGCAAAAGAAATAATCTGATGAGGGTTAAACCCTTGAGAAAAAGAAATAGGCAAATTTGAACGTTTTATACACCTCTGAAAAATTTTTAATAAATCTAAATGCCCAATAAATCTCATTTTATCAAGTTTAGAAAATTTAAGTCTATACTTAATTCCCATTGCAAACACCTCCCTCAAAACAGGCTGCACCGCAACCAGAACATTTCTCTCTGCAGTTTTCGGTTGTTGTTTCGCTATAAGCCTTTTCTCTTTCCTTTATAAAAAAGCTTTTACTAACTCCAATATCAATATGGTCCCATGGTAACTTTTCATCGAAATCTCTTTTTCTTTCATTATAAAATTTCATATCTATTCCTGTTAAAGAAAAAGCCTCTTCCCAAAACTCATAGTTGAAAAATTCACTCCAACCATCAAATCTTGCTCCAAGTTCCCAAGCTTTTATTATAGCTTTACATATACGCCTGTCCCCTCTTGCAACAATTCCCTCCATAACACTTAGCAAAGGGTCATGATAAGTAAATTTAACTTGTTTTTTTGTGAGTGCCTTTTTTATTAAAATCTGCTTTTGCTTAAATGTTTCGTAACCATCTTGTGCTTCCCATTGAAATGGTGTAAATGGCTTCGGAACAAAGCAAGAAGCACTAGTAACTATTTTAATATTTCTTCCCTTTTTTCCTGATTTATAATACTCTTCAACTATTTTCTCGGATAATTTAACAATACCAATTAAGTCTTCATCTGTCTCAGTTGGCAAACCTATCATAAAGTAAAGCTTTATTCTTTCCCAACCACCTTCAAAAGCTAATCGACAGCCTTTTATAATTTCTTCTTCGGTAATTCCTTTATTTATTACATCACGCATTTTTTGAGTGCCGGCTTCTGGTGCAAATGTAAGACTACTTTTTCGTACTTCCTGTACCTTTTGCATTATATCTAAAGAAAAAGCATCTATTCTTAAAGAAGGAAGTGAAATATTTACATTATCCTTTTGAAATCGGTTTATTAAACCCTCTGCCAAAGGCTGAAATTCTGTATAATCACTTGTACTTAAAGAAACAAGTGAAATTTCGTCATGCCCCGAATTTTCTATCATACTTTCAGCATGTGCAAGTAAAGTTTCAAATTTCTTTTGGCGTACAGGTCTATAAACATATCCCGCTTGGCAAAAACGGCAACCTCTTATACACCCTCTAAAAAGTTCTAGAGTTACTCTATCATGAACAGTCTCAATTAGTGGTACAAGTTGTTCCTTTGGATAAAATACATCGTCTAAATTATTTACAATAACCTTTTTAATTTTTGCTGGTGCATCAGGGTGATTTGGTGTAAAAGACTGTATAAGCCCATTATCTGAATATTCAACATCATAATATTTTGGCACATATACACCATCTATGTTTAATATTTTTTGTAAAAACTGCTCTTTTGTTCCACCATCTTTTTTATTTTGTTTATATAAATCTAAAATTTTATCAAGAGAGGCCTCTCCCTCGCCAATATAAAAGAAGTCAATTATATCTGCAATAGGTTCAGGATTATATGCACAAGGACCTCCGGCACATATAATAGGCTCGTTTTCGCCTCTATCCTTAGATAATATGCTTATTTTAGCTAAATCCAACATATTAATTATATTTGTATAACTCATTTCATACTGCAAAGTA
Organism: uncultured Defluviitaleaceae bacterium; assembly: GCA_964474135.1. Lineage (GTDB taxonomy): Bacteria > Bacillota > Clostridia > Lachnospirales > CAYYRV01 > CAYYRV01. Next base: position 58,190 of record CAYYRV010000006.1, on the reverse strand, counting down.
AACCCAATAAAATCAAAACCTTTTAATGGGCTATAGCTTTCTAGTGCAAAAAGAGAATACTCTTTTTCACGCATAATTTGTTCCATATCCTGCCAAGGTGCAAAGGCTCTTTCACAAAAAGTATCTTCTCTTCTATTTATAAAAAAATAAAGTATTGATAAACCAAGGTGGCTCATTCCCACTTCATAAACATCAGGAAAACAAAGTGCAAAACGTATATCAATATTTTCGAGATTTTTACTTACCATATTAATTTCATTACCAATATATCTTGCAGGTTTTTCTACTTGCAATAATATTTCATCAGGTATTAGCATTAGTTACCTCCTAAAAAATTATAAAAAACTTTACTAAGTTTTTATTTATTGAAATCTTTAATATTAATGCTTTTATATAATAACTGATTAATTTAACTTTTGCAAATTTGATACTTTATAAAACCTACTGTTCTAAAAAAAATCTAAACACCATATGCTATATTTATAGAAATAATCAAGCAAAGGAGGATTTTTTATGGAAGCACAAACAAGGAGAAATTACCAAAGGCCAAAACCAAATTACAGAAGCCAATATGCAAGACGTGGAACTCCAGCAGAATCACCGCAAGCAAGCATAGCCGAAACTATAGTATTTCAATGCATTATATGTATAATTATACTTTCAGTTGTATTTTTTGTAACTATAATGCATGTGCCTTTTGCCCAAGAACTGCGTCAAAATATTAAGTATGCTATATCAGGCGATATAGACTTTAATAACTTATCAAATTTTTCATTTGGTCTTGATAATAGTATGGGTGAAGTAAAAGAAACTGTTAAAAATATTTTTGAAGGTGAACAAGAAAAAGAAGAGGGGGAAACTGTAAATGTATTTGCACCTGATGTTACCGAAGTTCCGTCTCAAACTTTACCGTCACAATTTAGGATAGATGAAGATATTTTAAGCGAAATAAATGCCATGGAAGATTATTATACAACAGAAGAAGAAAAAAAGCCATTAGTTCCGCTGGAGGATACTCAGGTGGAACTACAACAGGGGATAGCAGAATAAGTACTTCCACAAACAAAGAATTTTTAGTACCTGTAAATGGTATAGTTACATCATCATTTGGTGATAGAGTAAACCCTCTAACAGAAGAATCCGAACTGCATAATGGTATAGATATTTCGGCAAAAGAAGGAACTGCCGCTGTCGCATCATTAGATGGTATTATAACTGAAGTTGGTGAAAACGAACTTTCCGGCATATATTTAAGATATAAAACCGACGATGGATATATAATAACATATGCACATTTAAGTGAAGTAAAAGTTAAAAAGGGAGATAAAATAACTCAAGGACAAATTATTGCATTAACAGGAAATACAGGTAGAAGTACAGGACCTCACCTCCACTTTACTCTCATAAAGGATAATGAACTGGTAGACCCTTTAAATTACATAAGTTTACCATACACTGAAGAAGTTAAAAATGAGTATTTATCAAGAAAATAGTTATTCATAATAATTAAAAACAGTATAAAAGCATTTTAATTTTAAAATTATATGCGTTTGACTGGAGGAGAAACTCTTGAAATTTTCTGTTAAAATATATTTGTCATTTATTATTGTTATGATAATTACAATTGCTCTAGGTTATCTAGAGCAATTTTTTATTATGCTAGTTGCTGTTACAGTTCATGAACTAACACATATTACATTTGGAATAATATTTGGGCTAAAGCCTGAAAAAATTATTTTTACACCTTTAGGGCAAATAGCAGTTATTAAAGATTTAGATTTTATTAAGTTGTATCAAAAAATAATTATTGTTTTATCAGGTCCATTTATTAATTTTATTATAGGTTTTTTTGTTATGCTTTTTTTTCCGTATAAATTTATTTATTTTAGAAATATAAACTTTGCATTTGGTTTTTTTAATTTAATTCCCATATATCCTTTTGATGGCGGAAGATTTTTATATTTCATATTATCTAATAATATTGGTGTTATAAGAAGCAATAAAATAGTAAGTTATTTAAGTAATATAATAAGCTGTTGCTTAATTTTATTTGGTTTTTTGCAAACAATTCTTTATCCTTATAATATAAGCTTGATTTGTTTGGGTATGTATTCTTACTATGTTAATAAAAATGAATATTTTATAATAATGATAAATTTTTATAGATTTGTTGTTTTAGGTCATCAGAAGGAAATAAATGAAAGATTATACCCAGTTAAAATAATTAATGTTTCAGAGGATACACCAATAAAAAAACTACTAAGTATTCTTAATTATGACAAATTTTATATATTTTATGTTATTTCATCAAAAAAAATTGTTAAAAAAATTACAGAAATGCAATTAAGAGAATATATAAGAGAACATGGAATTAATGGTTCTGTTAATATAATAGAAACTTCTAAAAATCTCTAAACAGTAACTGAAACAAAAAATACTAATTATCTACAGCTTAAATATAGTTACTTATTTATACAAAATTATACATAAAAAATATATCTATACATATTAAAATTTCTATTTGGAAATTATTAATACTTATGTTAATATTATTATAAAGAAACAAAATAATTAGATTAACGTGAGTTTTATAATGCATCCAAAAGCTTGAACTTACGTTAAACTAAAAAGCAATTGTTTTATGACATTCTTATCTGCTAACATACATTGCAAAATAATTGCTACTCTTCACAACATAAAAATCAGGAGGTACAAAATGAATCTTGTTTATGGTATGTCAAAAGATGAACTGAAAGACAAAATAACTAATAATGTTAGAACTATGTTTCGCAAATCGTTAGAAAATGCAACAAGTATGCAAATTTATCAAGCATTAGCCTACTCAATTAAGGATATAGTGTCTGACAAGTGGATAGCCACTCATGATGCATATGCAAATGAAGATGTTAAAGTTGTATATTATTTATCAATGGAATTTTTAATGGGAAGATTTTTGGGAAATACAATTATAAACCTTAAAATGGACGATACAATTCGTGAAGTTATTAAGGAATTAAAAATAGATTATAATTTAATCGAAGAATCAGAGCAAGACCCTGGACTTGGAAATGGTGGTTTAGGTCGTTTAGCAGCTTGCTTTTTAGATTCTCTTTCTACAATGGGATACCCTGCGTATGGTTGCGGCATAAGATATCATTATGGAATATTTGAACAAAAAATAGAAAATGGTTATCAAGTAGAAAAACCCGATAATTGGTTAGCAGACGGCGACGTATGGGGCGTAAGGCGTTCAGAATATGCTGTTGAAATACAATTTTATGGTAATCCTGTTCCTATTAAACAACCTAATGGTAATTATAAATTTACACTGGAAAATGCACAATCAGTTATAGCTATTCCTTATGATTATCCTATTGTGGGATATGGCAACAATACTGTAAATACTCTTAGATTGTGGGACGCTCAAGCAAAAAATGCATTTGACCTTCAATCGTTTAATCAAGGAGATTATTCAAAATCTGTTGAAGAACAAAATCTTGCTCGTACTCTTTCAGAAGTTTTATATCCTGCTGACGAATTTATGGCTGGAAAAGAACTTAGATTAAAACAACAATACTTTTTTATTTCAGCAACATTGCAAAGGGTTGTACAGAGATTTACAGAAACTCATACGGATTTTAATATTCTTCCTGAAAAGGTTCAGTTCCAGCTTAACGATACACACCCAACTGTTGCTGTTGCAGAGTTAATGCGTATTTTATTAGATGACTATGATATTCCTTGGAATGATGCATGGGAAATTACTAAAAAAACATGTGCATATACAAATCACACAATTATGTCAGAAGCTTTGGAAAAATGGCCTATTGAACTTTTCAGCCGTCTTCTTCCTAGAATTTACATGATTGTTGAAGAAATAAACAGAAGATTTTGTGCTTTACTAATAACACGTTTTGGCGATGACCCAGATAAAATACGTAAAATGGCAGTAATTGCGGACGGTCAAATAAGAATGGCATACCTTGCTATAGTAGGCAGTCACTCTGTAAATGGTGTTGCTGCAATACACACAGACATACTTAAAAAACAAGAGCTTAAAGATTTTTATGATATTTTCCCAGAAAAGTTTAATAACAAAACAAATGGTATAACACAAAGACGTTGGCTTGCACACTGTAACCCTAAACTTTCTAAACTTATTACAGATACAATTGGAGATAGCTGGGTAACAGACTTGCAAAAGCTTAATAACCTTTTGCCATATTCAAAAGATGCTGCTTTCCAAGAAATATTTTTGAAAATTAAAAGAGAAAACAAACTTTTCTTAGCAGAGTATATTAAAACAACTATGGGGGTTACTGTTAACCCTGATTCTATTTTTGATATACAAGTAAAAAGGTTACACGAGTATAAACGCCAGCTATTAAATGTACTGCATATTTTAGATTTATACAATCAAATTAAAGCAAACCCATCAATTAATATTGAGCCACGTACATTTATTTTTGGTGCAAAAGCTGCTGCAAGCTATAGAAGAGCAAAACTTATTATTAAGCTTATTAACTCAGTTGCCGATTTAATAAATAACGACAAAACTATTGACGGAAGAATAAAAGTATTGTTTATGGAAAACTATCGTGTTTCTCTTGCTGAAAAACTTATTCCTGCTGCTGATGTGAGCGAGCAAATATCTACTGCTGGAAAAGAAGCCTCTGGTACAGGAAACATGAAATTTATGCTAAACGGTGCACTTACAATAGGAACTCTTGATGGTGCGAATGTAGAAATCAGAGAAGAAGTAGGGGACGAAAATATTTTCATTTTTGGTCTTAAAGCAGATGAAGTAATGAACCTTTATAACGAAAACTCTTATGACCCTTGGAATATTTATAATATTAATCAAAGTGTACGTGGTGTTCTAACTCAGCTTATTAATGGCACATTAGCACCTGATAATAGCGATTTATTTAGAGAGTTATACGATGCTTTATTGAATGGTTATGGCGGTTCAAGGGCAGATGAATATTTTATTTTAAAAGATTTTGCTGCATATGCAAATGCCCAACAACAAGTAAACGACGCTTATAAAAATAAAACTCGCTGGGCGGAGTCTGCTATAATAAATGTTGCTAAAAGTGGAAAGTTTTCAAGTGATAGAACGATTAAACAGTATGCAGACGAAATTTGGAATTTAAGCCCTATTAGCATTGAAGTTTAATAAGTCAAAAATTATAGCATAATTTTTTATATGTTTATTCATTGCCCCTCTTGCTAAAAGTTTTTTATTTTTTATATATGTTTAATAAATAACAATTTTTTATTATTAGTTTATTATTTTTTAAAATTAATAAAATGTTTGAGGAAATTATTTATGCAATTTCCTCAAACTCATGTTAATTTAATAATAGTTTTATTACCACAGGAGGGGGTGGCTAATATGCAAATTTTTAATACTAGTCTAGCACTTGGTATAATACACGGCATGAATACTAGAGGACGTGCTATTAATCTTCTTATGGCACAACTTTCATCAGGAAATAGACTTGTATCAGCCTCAGTTGACCCAGCTGGTATGGCTATAGCAACTAAAATGAGAGCTCAAATTCGTGGTCTTGAGCAAGCTACAAGAAATTCTCAAGATGCAGTATCACTTATACAAACAGCAGAAGGTAGTTTGTCGACAGTAAGCGAAATGCTTCTTAGAATAAAAGAGTTGACTGTACAGGCATCTAATGATTCTAACACAGAGAATGAAAGACAAAATATTCAAATGGAAATTGGGCAACTTTTAGAAGAAATAAACAAAATTTCTGAAAATACTGAATTTAACAAGAAAAAACTTCTAAATGGTTCAGCCTCTCAAGCAAACGGTGGTTTATATTTTCAAACAGGTGCTAATGCCGGTCAGGGAATGGAAATCCATATTAATCAGATGAATACTACCTTTTTAGGATTAGATGGATATGATGTAACAGGAAAAACAGGCGACCAAATTAGTGCAATGCTTGATACAATTGATGCAGCAATTGACAAAAATTCTTCTGAACGTTCAAGGCTAGGTGCATATGAAAACAGACTTGGTTATACAATTAGAAATTTAGAGAATATGACTGTTAATTTATCAGATGCACATTCTAGAATAGCAGACATGGATATGGCAAAAGGAATGATGGAATTAATGAGAATGCAAGTTCTGCAACAAGCTTCTATGTCTATGCTTGCAATGATGTATGACCACCAAAAAAGAATGATTGATATTCTTTTTAGCAGTCTTAAATAATATGATTTTCGTATATTATCTAAATAATGGGTAATGCATTAAACCTGTTGAATATGGTATAATCTGTTAAAAACAAAAGTTGTAGAATATTAAACAGGTTTAGTGCATTACCTTTAACTTCAAAAGGACTCTTTAATAGTTTTCGCAATATAGTAAAAATCATTCTCTTCTATTGTTCTTAAATCTAAAATAACTTGCTCATTTTGAACAGTAGCAATAATTGGAGTTTCTTGTATTCTTAAAATAGTCTCAATATCCTTTGCAGAAAAATTTTCACTTGTAATATAAATTCCAAAGCTTTCAATATTCTCAAAAGGTATTGAGCCACCACCAAATTGAGAATAGTGAGTTTTAATCTCAAAATTAAGCAAATCACTTTTGTAGCTATTAACAATCATACTAAAAAGTTTATTAGCCTTTTCAAATACCTCTTCAGTATTCATAAAAATATTTTTTAATGTAGGAATTTCTTTTATTGATTCTATTTCATTCTCAAAGTAGTGACAAAAAGTTGCTTCAAGTGCCGCAAGGCACATTTTATCAATTCTTAAACATCTTAAAATTTGATTTCTTTTCATTTTATCAATATACTCTTTTTTTCCCACTACTATACCTGCTTGGGGTCCTCCCAAAAGCTTATCTCCGCTAAATGTTACAATATCTATGCCTTCTTCTATAGCATCTTGAACCATTCTTTCGTACTTAAAGCCATGTTTAGATAAATCTGTCAAAACTCCGCTTCCCATGTCTTCCATTGTAATTAAACTATGTTTTTTCCCTAACTCTACTAGTTGCCTAGATTCTACCTCTTCTGTATAGCCAACTATTTTATAATTTGATGTGTGAACTTTTAAAAGCATTGATGTTTTTTCTGTAATTGCATTTTCATAATCAACAAGCTTAGTTCTATTTGTTGAACCCACCTCAATAACATTACAGCCACTTGTCTTAATAATTTCCAAAATTCTAAAAGAATCTCCTATCTCGACCATTTCTCCCCTTGAAAGAATAATATCATTATTTTTACAAAGAGAATTAAGACTCAAAAAAACAGCCGCCGCATTGTTATTTACAACAAGAGCCGCTTCCGCACCTGTTAAATCAATAATTTGTTTTTCGACATAAGCCAATCTGCTCTTTCTTTTTCCCTCTTCAATGCTATATTCCAAGTTATTATAATTTGATACTATTTCTAAAACTCTTTCATATGCTTTCTTACTTAAAGGAGACCTACCCAAATTTGTGTGTATTATTATACCTGTAGCATTAATAACTTTCTGTAATCTGCCACTACTTTCTAAATTAATTTTCTCCAAACTCGTTTTGATAATTTTTTCATATAAATATTTCCTATCAAAATTTTTTTCTTCTCCGCTAATTATTTGATGTCTTGTATCTTCGATAGCTTTTCTTAAAATATCTGTAACTTTTTTCCTTGAAATCATATTTTTATAAGTGCTTAATGATTTATCTTTCAAAAACTCGTCCATTTTTGGTATATTTCTTAATTTTTCCATTTATTTTAAACTCCTAATATAAAATAAAAATATTGGGGAGGTAACTTTTAAAAAAGTTTCCTCCCCAAACCCCACCTCAAAACTTTTGCAAGAAACGCACTTTGTGCGTTTCTTTACTGTTTCTGATGGATATATAAACTTATAATTATGCTCTTGCCTGTCTTTTTTTATTAACAGCAATTAACATTGTTACTGATGTATAAATAACAACAACAACAACTAACCATTTAAGAATATCTATAGGCAGTGAAGTTACTAAGAATGCAGCAATTAAAACCCCAACACAACCTGCTATGTTAATAGTAAAAGATGTTTTAATAGCATATCTTCCTTCTCTAACAAATCTTATACCAGCTACCTGCATTAAGAATGCACAAGAACCCATCATAATAGGGAAAGCAACACTAGGAGACATTCCTAAAAAGTAAACTAAAGCCATACATGGAGCATAAAGCCCAACACCGGCGGTCATTAAAGCTCCTAATATAAAGTTACCTACAATACCAATAATTAATTTTACTCCAGTAAGTCCAATTGCAGTACCCGAACCCTGTATTAAACCTACATTTGAAGCAATCATAATTAACGCAGTTAGAGCAAGAGTAACACCCATTACAAGCTGAATTCTTATTTCTGGTAATTTTGATATAATTCCAGCACCAATCCATGCACCTAAAGTAGCAGAAAGAAGCAATAAAACTAATGTTAATGGATCAACCTCTACAGCTTTTATAAAAATAAATGCTTCCAGTGCAACAGGAATAGCATGTGCAACATTTAATGTACCTGGAATAAGGGCATCATCAGTTTGCTTTGTAGCTCGTATAAGAGCCGTTGTAGGTGCAAAGCTACCTATACCAAGAGTATCAAAAAAGTCTGTTACAAATCCAATTATAGCAGCAGTTATGGTTGATTTATTTTCTAAATTATTTCTATTTTTAATGAAATCCATAACTAAAACAACTGTAAATGCAGCAACAAATATTCCAAGAGCAACTAATAATCCAACTAATAAAATATCCATATTATCATTCTCCTCACATAATTTTATTATAAGAGCGTTATTTATTAAAATAACACTCTTATATTTTTAGAATACTTAAATAAACTTTTTATTTAAGTACAAATCCATGCTTAACAGGGTCAGCTCCATCAATTAATAATGTGTTAAAACCTGTTATATAAGCTGAACCAGTAATCTCAGGAATTATAGCATCAAAGTCGGCAACAGTTGTTGTTCCAACTACTTTACCTTTAAATAAAGTTCCTAGAATACTTTCGTAAACAAAAACCTCACCTTCTTTAAGTTGTCCTTTAGCATATAGAGTAGCGATTTTTGCACTTGTTCCGGTTCCGCAAGGAGACCTGTCAACCTGCCCCTGACCAAATATAACAACATTTTTAAAGTTTGCTTCAGGATGAGTTGGTTTGTCATAAATTTCAACTAAGTCTACTGTTTTAATATGACTTAGTAATGGGTGTTGAACAGGTATTTGTTCATTAATTGCTGTTCTTATTTTTAAACCTTTTTCTTTTAATATACTTGCATTTTTAGATTCAACAGTAACACCTAATTGCTCTGCATTAATTAAAGCAAAAAAGCTTCCTCCAAAAGAAATATCTATTTTAATTTTTCCTACCTCAGGAACGTCCACTTCAACATCTTTTTTATATAAAAATGCCGGAACATTAACAATAGAAACTTCCTCTACTTTACCGCTTGAAACTTTTGCTTTAGCTGTAACTAAACCAGCAGGAGTATCCATTTTTACTTCTGTAATAGGTTCGGTAGCATCAATCATACCTGTTTCAATTGCTGCTGTAACAGCACCAATAGAACCATGACCGCACATATTAAGATATCCGCCGCCATCCATAAAAATAATTCCAAAGTCAGCATCTTCATTACAAGGCTGTGTTATAACTGAACCAAACATATTTTCATGCCCTCTAGGTTCTAGCATTATAGATGTTCTTATATAATCAAGCTCATCTATTAAATATTGTTTTTTTTCAGCCATAGTTTTTCCTTTAAGATTTGGTAAACCTCCTACAACTATTCTTGTAGGTTCCCCCATTGTGTGTGAATCTATTGCATTTATCATTCTTGATAATTTCATTTGTTTTCGTCCCCTTTCCTCATTTTCAATTTTAAAAAGGCCAACGCTTTTTTTGCATCAAGCTCAGTAATATTGTTTTCACCTACGACTTGCGTTTCTATTCCCTCGTCAGATTTGTTAAAATCAATAATAGTATCCATATATTTATTTGTAACAACAAACTGAGCCTGCGTTCCAATAAAGTTAAGGCCTACTACAGGAATATTTTTTTTACCGATTTCCTCCATTGTATTTGCATAGTCAATATCGCTGTTCCCCCAACCGTCAGATGAAAGTATTACTCCATCTATCCGCATAGCCTCAAGCCAAGCGGCGGTTCTTTTTCCCACAAAGTGTTTCATCTTATTATCCTGTGGTGTTCCAACAACAATAATACCTACAAAATCAATGTCCAAGTCATTAGACAAAACATTTACCAAAGGGTCACGAAAATGATGTAACGAAGTTTCCTTTGTTGAAGGGCCAACTCCCATACACTACCTCCTAAGTCATAGCCCTGATTGCCCCGTCTCTATATTCATTCGGCGAAATAATAATGGGAACATTTTGTATATTTATAATTGAAATTCCACCTTCATATCCGCTAGGTTCGTTTGAAAAAAGCTGGTTGTCATACATTGCTCCTTGTCCAGCAACTTGTTTGACTAATGCCACCTTCTTTTTATCAGGGCAAAATTTGTCAAAAAACTCGTGTACTTCAGAGGCTTCCCTAGCTTCATTTGTTTTAAGAGATTCTCTTATTGTTTGAAGAAAAACGTCACATGCCCTAAACGCGGCTGTAGGAAGTTCTCTGTCAAAGGGTAAGCCTCCTTTCAACTGCACATCAACATGTACAATAAAGTCAGATTTTTCAGGCGTGCCAGCACGTCCAAAAAAAACATGTTCATTTAATATACCTTCCGATGACCCAAATTCATGCATCTGTCTTCCGTCCTCATCGAAACCAGTAAGCATACAACATACCCCTGTTAAAGTATGTGATATGCCTTCTCCTATGCTACCCAATACTTTAGTAGAAATAGGTATAAAGTCCATTATTGTATTTGTCTCTATATTTGTTTTAAATGGCTTTATAATATCTATTTTAATCCTTTTAATTAATGGTTCATTAGATACAATTTCATCTATAACAGATTTATCTATATAAAGAGAGTTACCTTTTATAGATGTTTTATTAGCAAATTCAACATTGTTAATATGAAAAACTCTTATTACAAGACGCCTCAAAATTTTATCCATTTAAAATCATCACCTTTTATAAAAAAGATAAAACCTTTAATAAATAGTCAAAGCATACAAATGTCAGTGAAGAAACGCACACAGTGCGTTTCTGACAAAAGTTTTGAAAGGGTATTGGGAAAACTTTTTCAAAAGTTTTCCCAAGGTCTTTCTTTTTGCTTTGAATAATTAAATATTAGCGTGATATTCGTATGGAAGAGGAACAATTTTGCCAGCTGATTCAATGGCAATAAGTTCCTTTAAAGTGTCTTTTAAAATAGCAGTTTGCATTTCTTTATCATTTGGAGCACCTGCATTTGCACCCATAGGTACAAGTGGAGCAACAGCTCTAGGAGCACCGTTTTGTCTAACAACTGGAGGTAACGCAGCAATAATAATTGTTGGAATGCCTACCTCTTCAATAGCCCTCTGCACGATCACGGCAGTTCTATGACAGGTACCTCAGCCAGCTGTCATAACAACAGCATCCACACCCTCTTCTTTAAGTGCCTTTGCTATTGCTGGGCCTGTTTCATTAATAAAAACCTCTTGGTTTCCGCCGCCACCCATAAATGTATAATGTGAAGGAGCAGCTTCTTTGATGAAACCTTCTTTTGCAATTTCGTTTAATCTATCAATAGGAAACATACAGTTAATATCTTTATTAACGTCTCCGTTATCATAACCTCCGTGTGATACCATCATGTCTGATGTTTTAGAGTCATTTGGAACAACTCTAAAAGTTGTATCACCAGCTAAATTAAATTTTTTATCGGATTTTAAATGTACACCTGCTGCTGTTGCAAGTGCCACTTTCATATTTTTAATCTCCTTTGTTACAGGAGTCCAAACAGGAGGAGGTGTTATCGGAACATATATTTCTGATTGTAGCCCTTTTACTACAGTAAGACTCATATATAAATCTCCTTTCAATATAATATATTCTTATTGAAGCAATAATGTAAAAAATAAATAATTAATTTTCTTTTTTTCGCTTATTTTTTTCTTCAATTACACGTACATAATTTTCATCGGGAACTGGGTCAATTAACTCAGGATATGTCATTAGAAAACCTACAGTTTGACCAAGTTTTAACTCATAATCGGTTATGAGTAGTCTAAGAGGTATTTTTAATTGACCTAATCTGCCTTTTAATTCTATTGTTACACCAACATCATTAATTTCAGTTAGTATACCCTCATACATTCTTTCCGTTGAAATATATTTAAGTCTATCCATTTATTTAACCACCTAGGGTTTATTTATATATAAATGCGTTTAAAGCTACACACTTTTTATTACTCTACTTCATAAACTTCTAATCTCTTTTTGCTTTTTGGTAATGATTGCTCATTTTTAACCAATTCTATTTTTTCGCCTGTAGCTTTTTCAATGGCCTCAACATTATTAAGCTTAACATTATTATTCCATTTTCTTTCTGCTGCTTTTACTTCTTCATCAGACATAGCAGCTTTAAGCATAGCTAAAGCACGAATAGCATCTTCTTCGCAAAGAGTATTGTTTGATAATATTTCGTTTTCAATACCTTGTTTTGATTTGTTGTTATCAACCATATATTTCATGTATTTGTTACCAACAACCAAAGCACCCTGAACAGCACTATAAGTTACACCTACAACACCTACTCCTCTTTCTCCTATTTGTTCAATATGAGAAGCAAAGTCTATATGGTTATTGCCAAAGCCTTCTGTTGTTACGATTGCACCATCAACGTCCATAGCTTCAATTAACATACCAAGTCTTTTTGAAACATAAAATTTTTCAGAGTTAACTTGTGGTGAACCAACAAAAATAACACCAACCAAATCAATTTCTTCATCATTCATAGCTTTCATAACAAGTGGCTCTCTAAAGTAATGTCTTGAACATTCTTTAGAAGCAGGTCCTATACAAGTCAAAGCATGGATACCACCATCTAAAACTTCTGTTGGAGAGAGCATAATAGGAAGATTACCAAGGTCTACATTTGGTTTTGCACCAAGAGTACCTACTGGCTCAACAGGAAGTATTAAATTGTCATGCATTGCACCTTGACCCATTATTTCTTTAACAATAACAACTTTTTTGTTGCCTTTTCTTCTTGTTTGCACAAATTCTTCTTCTCTTACACATAAAGAAGCATCTGCTGCTTTTAAAGCTTTTCTAACTTCTTCTGTAATGTAGTCTGAAGCTTTATGAGCTGCTAAAGGGCCTGGTCTTTCCATGTTTGTACCTGGTTTTATTGTTACTTGAGTTTTGATGAATATTTCGCCTTTGTCTGGTGCACCTGGTCTGCCCCACATTATATTTTTTTCAAGCTCGCCTTCTGATGAACCAAACTCACCAATTTGTACGCCATCGGCATCTGTTCCAGTTAATACGAAAACAACACCATCAATAACTCTTGTTATGCCGTGACCTAATTCGCCTTCTTCTTTAACGGCAATTGGTTGCACGTCCATAATAGTTTCACTATAAGTATCATATTTGTCTGGTGTGATAATTTCCATTTTAACATCTGTAACAAGGTCTTCCATTTCTAAAGCCTCTTTACAAAGTTCGCTTGCATTTCTTAAATATAATGTAGTTCCTTCAATTTTTGTTTCTTTTGCAAATTCAATTTTGTCGATTTTGAAATATTTTCTTTTTACGCTTCTGATAACCTTAGATGTCATTTTTTCAGTTACGCTTGGAGCTACGACTTCCGCCCCTGTGGAAACCAAAGACTGGGTTTCCACGCTACTGGGGACATTAAATGTAGAAACCGGGGACGGGGCGTTATTTACCATAGGGATTTCAAGATTAATATCTTTTCCTTCACCTATATGAATTTTAATAGTTTGTGCTCCCATATTTGAAAAAGATTGAACTTGTGGAATTGTTTCTTGTTTTTGTGAAGATGGTTGTTGTTGAGGTTGTTCAACACTTACCTCTTGGCTAGCTTCTGCCTTACCACCTGATGCAAGTTCAATGTATTCACTTGTCATTGGTGTAAGTGCCTCAATTGTTTTGATTAATTTAGCACCTAAAACTTGCTCTATTGTATAGCAATCAGATGGTATTTTTAATAAACCTGAATCCTCAAGGTCTCCAAAAATTGCTGGGTCTTCTAAATTTGTAACATCTATAATTGAACCTGCTTCAAATCTACAACATGATACTGCTGGGTCTTTGGCATGTTCTTTAGCCGTTTCAACAGTTATTGACATAAACTTTTACCTCCTTAGAATAATGATTGTTATTAAAATAAAAAATTTATAATTGCTTCAATCTTCTATAGAGCCTATGCCCTGCTGCCCTTAGTACATGGTCAGTTGAATGATAAACGGGAACTCCTAACCTAGGAGCTACTTCCATTACGGTATTAGTTCAATCTTCACATGTGCCAACTAGCACGACTTCAGCACCTTTTGCTTTAAGAGACAAAACTTTTTCAGCTTGCCCGGGACATACACCTGGTTTATCGCAACGTAATCTTCCGTTTACATCAACCATTCTTTTGCATTTTGCTTCGGCAACCACCTCAGCACCCATATAGCCAGCAAGTTCTTTTAGCCTTTCTTCTGCTGCACCACATTCGCAAGCCAATATCCCAAATTTCCTTTTATCTACTGGGAATGGCATGGATACAAAAATGCCTCCTAAGACTTTTGTTACAACAGAGTCTTCCTTTCCATGTTTTCCTGTAAAAGGTCCTCCAAGAATTATTTCACCATATGGCTCAACATATCCACCGCATTGTTCAATATAATGCTTAATTGGTATTCCAATAGGTTGGTCTAAAAATACTTTTCCATTCTTTTGAGTATCAGTGAGTCTTCCTCCAACTGTCAGATCCTTTGTAATAACAGGCTTTCTTAATTCAATTGCATTAACAACATTTTTTATTGTTTCTACATTTGAAATTATTGCATTAGCTTCAAGAGGAAGTTGTCCTGGGTCTAGTACAATTCCTAAAACCTCTCTAACTATTACCCTTTCATCTCCTGCTGGGTACATATCGGGAAGATAATTTATTTCGATATTAGGCTCATTTTTACAAGCTTTGCCCATAGCTATAAGTTCGTGTTTATGTTTAGGCTTGATAGCAATAAATGCTTTTTTTGCATTTGTCATTTCCATTGCATATTTTAGCCCTCTTATAATTAAATCAGGAGTTTCAGCTAAAACCTTCATGTTATGTTCAAGAACAGGCTCGCATTCTGCTGCATTTAAAATTACACAACCGCCTTTTAAATCGCAATTAAATTTAGCATGGGTAGGAAAACCAGCACCACCAGCACCAACAACTCCCGCTTCTCTAATTGCTTCAATATAGCTGTCAGTTTCTTTTATTTTTACATAATCATCAGGCTGATCTTTATCAAGTTTAATTTTAATGTATATATCTGTAACTTCCTCAATAACGCCATAAACACTGGAATGAACGTTAGCACCTAAACCTTCAAAAGTACCAATTAGCTGACCTTTTTTTACATGGTCGCCTTTTTTAACAATTGGTTTCGATGGAGCACCTACATGTTGTTTCATCTCTATAATCACAAATTCTGTCATTTTTTTCACCCCCTTTCCAAATTATGTATTAAAAATATAGATTTTGTAGGTTTAAAAATAATAAATTAAACCCATATATGATAAAAGAGGTTGTTTTTATGAATATTGTATAAAGAAAAACAACTTCTTTGTATCCAATAAAAAATACAAAACGCATAAAAAATTGGTATTTACACAATTTATTATAGTCAAAAATGAATATATAAATTCATTGCAAGGTTGTTAATTTAATAACAAAAATGGGCTTAAATAGGCTTATATGAAATAATTACATAGCTAGTATATAATATTAAAATGTTTTATGCAATAAAATAAGTGACGAAAATTATTGTTTACAAACTAACCCAAAATAAATAAAAAACCCTATGATTAAAGGATTTTTAAATTATTTTTGCTAAATTTAATTTTTAGTAAAAATAGCAAAATAAACAAAAAAATAATTAAATTTTAAATTTAATCATAAATAATGGTGAGTTTATTAAAATGTTGAATATCAAAACTAACTATTTTTTCACAAAAACAAATAACCCTTTTAGTAATCAATACTATTAGTAAGGGTTATCATATACAGTAAAAATATACAAAATTTTACTGAAAAAGTATTCTTTTGTTTTCCAAACGCATTGTTATCTTATTTTTATCAAAATCTTCTAAAATTAGCATAGAGTATTTTCTGCTTGAGCCTGTAATATCACGAAATTGAGCTAAAGTCAATTCACCATTTTTGTTTATGAAATTAATAACATCATTTTTTGCTTTTTCATATATATTTTTATGAATAACCGTTTGCTCATCAAGTTTTACTACTGTATTTCCTAATATAGAGTCCAACACTTCTTTAAATTCTTTTGAATTATTATTTGTTAATTCAGAAATAGAAGGAGGTGTTAAATTAGATTTGAGTAATATATTTTCTATCTCATTTTTTATTTTCTGCTGACTTTTATTGTAAATTATATTAAATGAAAAAATTGATACTAAATTACTATTAGTTATTTTAATTAAATTATCTTGTTCCATAATTCTCAAAATAGCTTCGAATTCTTTAGTTTTAAAACTCAAAGAAAGCTTTGAGCGGAGTTCCTCCTTAAACATTCCCTGCTTTAAATTGAACTTTTCATGATAATTTGATAATATCTCAATTACTTTCATTTTAAAGTTTTCTATTGTGTTCATGTGGAAATAATTATTTCCTAGCGTTATAATAATTCCCTGGGAAATTATTTTTTGTAATATTTCCGAAACTTCTTGTTCAGGTAATGAAACATAATTTGAAATATCCTTTATTGAAGTATATTTTTCATTATTACTTTGTATAAATTCCTCAATTATTTCGCTTATCTCGCCTTTTTCTTTAACCTTTAAGTTTTCAATTATTAATTTATCACATTTTTTATGCTTAACAGGATTAGGGTCTAATATTATTCCGCCACCTATCGTTTCTAAAGGTGAATAATACCTTATTACAAATTTATCATTCTTTTTTGCTACAGCATATTCTTCAAGCCTAAGCTGACAGAATGCACTTTCTCCACATTTTATTGTATCAACATCTAAAGGAACTAGTCTTGCTAAAATTTCTTTTGAACCAATATATACTCTAATTCTTTCCCAAAATTTTAATTCTCTTTCTGTATGGTTTACTAAGCTTATTTTAACATCTAATAAATTCGTTTCCTTCATAGAATCTGCTTTTGCAAGTATATCTCCTCTTTCTATTTCAAAGGGCTTAATATTAGAAATATTAATGGCTGTTCTCTGCCCTGCATACGCAGTTTTTACATTTTGCTCGTGTACTTGTATATTTCTTATTTTTGTTTTTAAATTTTTAGGGTAAATAACTAACTCATCATCTATATTTATTTTGCCTTCAACTAGAGTACCAGTAACAATAGTTCCAAAACCCTTCATGGAAAATATCCTATCTATATTAAGCCTAGAAGATGTGTTAATATTTTTTTGTTCTATTTCTTCTGAAAGCTTATCTATTTTGTTTATCAAAGTATCTAAACCATTTCCGCTTATAGAATCTACTTGTAGTATTTCAGAATTTTCAAAAAATGTTCCTTTAACTTTTTCTTTTATATCATCTATAGCAAGTTCTATTAAAATTTCATCTGCTAAATCTACTTTTGTTAAAACAATTAATCCGCTCTTAATATTTAAGTAGCTTAGAATATCTAAATGTTCAATAGTTTGTGGTTTTACGCCTTCATTTGCCGCAACAGTCAAAAGAACTATATCTATTCCAGAAGCACCGGCAAGCATATTTTTTATAAATTTTTCATGACCAGGTACATCAACAATGCCAGCCCTCTTCCCACTAGGCAAATCAAAATAAGTAAATCCTAAATTTATAGAAATTCCTCTTTTTATTTCTTCCCTTAAAGTATCTGTATTTCTACCTGTAAGAGCCTTTATTAGTGTTGTTTTACCGTGGTCTATATGACCGGCTGTACCTATAATTACATTTTTCATTATAAGCCTCCTGAGAAAAAGGTATAAACTATATAGAAACTAATATATAATAATTTTTTTTGATTTAAAGATAAAAAGGACAATCTTAAAATAAATAATTTTAAAACAGTCCGTAATTTTTGGCGGAAGCATGTGGGAATCGAACCCACCCACGACATACAATGCCGCAACACAGTTTTGAAGACTGGTAGGCACACCAGTTACCTCTCTACTTCCATAAGTTTTTCAATTTGTATTATATCTGTATGATATAATAATAGTTTATATATAAAAAGTCAAGATATTTGTCGAAAAATTTTTATGATACTTTCTCAAATTGACTATTATATAAATTGGCATAAAAGCCACCTTTGGCCATAAGATGTTCATGTGTACCTTGTTCGGCAATATCTCCATCTTTCATATATAAAATTAAATCTGCATTTTTTATTGTTGAAAGCCTATGGGCAATTATAAAGCTTGTGCGACCTTTCATAAGATTATCCATAGCCTTTTGAATAAGTATTTCTGTTCTTGCATCAACAGAACTTGTAGCCTCATCCAAAATAAGTATTTTTGAATCTGCAAGAATTGCTCTTGCTATAGTTAGAAGCTGTTTTTGTCCCTGCGAAATATTTGTTGTTTCCTCATTTAATTCCATGTTATATCCACCTGGAAGTGTTCGTATAAAATGGTCAACCTGTGCAGCTTTTGCAGCAGACTTTACGTCATTATCAGATGCATTGGTTTTACCGTATCTAATATTTTCCATTATTGTACCAGAAAACAACCATGTATCTTGAAGCACCATTCCAAATTCACTTCTTAAATCTTTACGTGTGAAATCAGTAATACTATGACCATCAATATAAATAGCACCGTCGGTTAAGTCATGAAATCGCATAAGAAGCTTTACAATTGTGGTTTTTCCTGCACCTGTAGGGCCCACAATAGCTACTTTTTGCCCTGATTTTATATCTGCAGAAAAGTCGTTTATAACTATTTTATCAGTAACCTCATACCCAAATTTTACATTTGAAAACTTAACATTACCTTTAATATTTATATCTTTCATTGTAATTTTAGGTTGTTCAATAACCTCTTCCGCCTCCTCAAGAAATTCAAAAATACGTTCTGATGCTGCAACCATTTGTTGAAACTGACTTGAAATGTTAGCAAGTTGGGATATTGGAAAGGTAAAAGAGCGTACATATTGAATAAATGCCTGTATTCCACCTATTGTCATTTTACTATTTGTGACTAAATATGCACCTACAATACAAATTGCAACATAACCAATATTTCCAACAAAATTCATAAGAGGGTGAATTATTCCAGAATAAAACTGGGCTTTCCAAGCACTCTCGCATAGCTTTTCATTTTCCTTCTCAAACATTGCCAAAGCATCATCTTCAGCATTAAAAGCTTTAACAACGATATGACCTCCATAAATTTCTTCTATATGACCATTAACAGAGCCTAAATATTTCTGCTGCCCTTTAAAATGCTTTTGTGACTGTTTTACTACTGTTGTTACCAAAACTAAAGAAATAGGAATTATGCATAAAGCTACCAAAGCTAATATAGGGCTTATTGTAAACATCATAATAAGAACGCCAATCACAGTTGCGGCAGATGTTATTAATTGAATAATACTTTGGTTTAGATTTTGGTTTAAAGTATCAACATCATTTGTAATACGTGATAAAACATCTCCATGTGTTGTTTTATGAAAATATGATATACTAAGTGAGTTTATTTTTTTCACTATTGCAGCACGCAAATCAAATGATACTTTTGAGGATATGTTTGACATTATATGCCCCTGTAAGTATGAAAATATGGAACTTAATAAATATAAAGCAAGTAATATCAATAGCAATTTTCCTATATATTGAAAGTTAATCCCAATTGTACTTCCCTCATATATTCTTATTGAGCCTTTTACTAACTCATCAGTAGCTAATGCTAAAATTTTAGGCCCTACGATTGAAAACACAGTAGAAATGATTGCAACAATTACTATGAAAATCAATTGCAATTTATATGGTGAAAGGTACAATAGTAAGTTTTTTGCTCCACCTTTAAAATCTTTAGGCTTTACAACGGGCATTCCCATTCCGCCCATAGGTCCTCTTTGAGGTTGTGATGGTCTATTTTTGCTCATGCTAATTCCTCCTTAGAAAGTTGGCTTTCAGCAATTTCAATATATTCTTTGCAGTTTTTAATAAGCTGGTTATGTGTACCTATTCCTACAATTTTACCATTATCAAGCACAACTATTTGTTCAGCATTTATAATTGTACTAATTCTTGTAGCAACAATTAAAACTGTTGCATTCTGTGTATATTTTTTTAATTCTTTACGCAAAATAGTATCTGTTTTGTAATCAAGTGCCGAGAAACTGTCATCAAAAATGTATATAGGAGGATTTTTATATAATGCCCTAGCTATTGAAAGTCTCTGCTTTTGTCCCCCACTAACATTATCTCCACCTTGGGATATTGGATGCTTTAGTTTTTCCTCAAACTTTTCTATAAATTCTTTTGCTTGTGCAACTTCAATAACTTTATAAACTTCATCTTCGTTAATATTTTCTTTGCCATAAGCAATATTTTTCTCAATATTACCTGAAAATAAAATGCCCTTTTGTGGGACATATCCTATATTTTCTCTTAATTCTACTTGTGGAATATTTCTTATATCAATTCCATCAATTTCTACACTTCCTTTTGTTACATCATAAAATCTTGGAATAAGATTAACTAAAGTAGATTTACCTGAACCTGTTGAGCCTATAAATGCTGTAGTCTCTCCTGGGTTTGCCGTTAGAGAAATATTAACTAAAATCTCCTCTTCAGCATTATCGTATCTAAATGATACATTATTAAATGTTATTTTACCTTTTACTTTGCCCAAAGATTCAGGATTTTCAGGATTTTTTATAATTGAAATAGTGTTTAATACTTCACTTATGCGTTCAGCCGATACTATTGCACGGGGAAGCATAATTAGCATCATGGAGAGCATAACAAATGACATAATAATTTGCATAGCGTACTGCATAAATGCAATCATATCTCCAATTTGTAATGTTGAATTAGCTATTGCGTGCCCTCCTACCCACACAATAGTTATACTTATAACATTCATAATAAGCATTACTATTGGTGTCATAGAAGCTACAATACGTTGTACAAATAGATTAGTTTTATATAAGTCTTTATTAGCTTCTTCAAAGCGTTTTTCTTCAAATACTTCATTACCAAAAGCTCTAATAACTAACATACCCGATAAATTCTCTCTACTGACTAGATTTAATTTATCAATTAATTTTTGTAGGAGCTTAGATTTTGGAATACCTAATGCAAATAAAATTGCAATTAATCCTATAAGTATAATTATTGATACTGCAATAATCCAACTGAGATTTATACTTTTATTAAGTGCAAAAATAATACCTCCTATAGCCATAATAGGAGCGTAGCACACAATTCTAATACCCATCATTATTAACATTTGTACTTGCTGAATATCATTCGTTGTACGAGTAATAAGCGATGCAGTAGAAAATTTATTAAATTCAGCACTGCTAAAACTGCTTACTTTTTTAAAAATGTCATGTCTCAATTTTTTCGCAACTGATGTGGAGATTTTTGCAGAATAGAAACCTATTAGTATTGCTGGAATAATTCCTGCTAAGGCTACAATAATCATTTTAAGCCCCACTGCAATAATATAACTTTGCCCGCCACCCATCAAAATACCTGTATTAACAATATCGCTCATTAGGTCAGGTAATGCTAAATCAGCCCATGCCTGCCCAAACAATAATGCTGTTGTTATTATTAGTGTTAGTCTAGATGGAGCTAGATACTTGAAAATAGTTTTCAAATTACCAACCTCTTTTCTTTATTTATTATAAATAGTATAAAGAATTTTTTAGATTAAATATTTTCCATAAATGTATGCTTGCATACTCAAAAGTTCGATAAAATTTTCTAAAAGATAATTTCATCGAACTCATATTAAAATATTTTTATGATTTATTAAATTTTAATTGTAACTTTTCAAGCCAACCCTTTTGGTATTTTAAAGAAATGTATCCTATTACCGACATAACAAATGCCCCTATAGTATCTACAATTAAATCTTTCATTGTATCTTTCAAAGCATCTTGACCTATTAATGCCTCACCGCCTTCAAGTGAAAACTTCTGCATATTAGTTCCTAAAACTATATCTGCGGAAAATTCATATATTTCCCATATTACTCCTAATGTTACAGCAAAACATAATGTGAAAACAGCAACAAATATAGGGCTTAAATTAATAGGTACATTTTCAGTTTTGTTTAGAAAGCTTATAAATGAAAATCCCAGTGCACCAAGCATAGCACCACTAAATGCATGTAATATTGTATCCCAATGCGGAACATCATAATAAAAAGAACGCACTTCTCCTAAATAAATAGCACAATAAAGAAATAGTGCGTATATAATAATCATTTTTGATGGAATATATATATGCCAGTGTTTTTTAAGTCTTCCAGGAAGAAGTAATGCAAAAACTCCTAATATACATTGAGAAAACATAAGAATATAATCACTCTTAACACGGACAGATATATCATTTTCTGTTGCTGTAATAGGTGCTAATACAATTTCTACTGCAACAAATATTGAAGATAGTATAAGCGTAATAAAAATAATTGTTACCAAAACTTTACCGTTAAATATTTTTTTATACATAATAAACTCTCTTTCTTACAGTTTTTTCAAAAGTAAACTTTAAAACCTATCTTCAATAAGCTGTTACTTGCATTTGAAAGCTATTATTCTATCATTTCAAATGCGAGCAATCCATTATCGGTGGCAGGTTCTAACTGCAATTACAAGAAATATCTCCTTTATGAACCATATTTATATGAGGGATTCCAGCCTCCATATAATTACTACCATAACACTCAAAACCTAATTTTTCATAAAAACCTGTTGCTGATATTTGAGCATGAATATGTTGCTCTTCTCCACCCATTTCATAAGCTTTTCTTATTAAAAGCCTAACAACAAAATCACCATAATGTTTTCCACGCTCTTCTTTTAATACAGCTATACGACCTAATATATATTGACTATTCTGTACTATTATTCTTCCTGTTGCAACAGGTTTATTAGCATCATATACAACAAGGTGAATTGATATATCGTCTTCCGATTTTATCATTTCAAGTTCTTCTGATACACCCTGTTCCTCTATAAAAACTTTTCGTCGAATTTCAAAAGTATCAGTTAAATCATCATTTCCATTGAACCATTCTGCTACAATCATTGAGTACCTCCCCATATTTTAGCTATGTGTTTTTATGTCTAAGAACCTGTATTTAATTTTTTAAGGTTTTCTACAATTTCCGTTTGTATACTATTATATATATTGCTTAGTATTGTAGCATTAGTTTTATTTTTTGTAAAGTAATACATTAATAGTATGAAAAAAGGACAATACTTAATATTTCACAATTAAGCATTATCCTTTTCCATAACCCCTTAAACTACAAGTAAACAAAGATTAGAATATATTAGCACCAATAACACCAAATATTATTAGGGGTATATTATAGTGTAAAAATGTAGGAACACATGTATCCCAAATATGGTCATGCTGTCCATCTACATTAAGACCTGAAGTTGGTCCTAGTGTACTATCTGATGCAGGAGAACCAGCATCACCTAAAGCAGCAGCAACCCCAATTAATATAACTGTTGCAGTTGGTGAAAACCCAAGACTTGCACAAAGAGGAACATATATAGTTGCGACTATTGGAATAGTACCAAAAGAAGTTCCTATACCCATAGTAATAATTAATCCAAGTAAAAGCATTATTGTTGCAGCAACTATTTTACTTCCACTAAGTATGCTTGCAGTTGCAGTAACTAAACTTTCAACTCCACCTGTTTCTCTTAAAACACTGCCGTAACCAGCAGCAACCATCATAACAAAAGCAATAAATCCCATTAAAGTTATGCCTCTACCTAAAGTAGAATCAAAATCTTTAAAGCGAATAGAACCGCAAGCAACCATTATAATAAGCCCTAAAAGTGCGCCCAGAGGAAGAGATTCTGTAACAATCTGAACAGCAAAAGCAACAACTGCACCTGCAAGAGCCCCGGCATGCCTTATGTTAAACTTTTCTGTTTCAAAGTTATTATCTTGATTGCTTGATATATCAATTTGAGCATAATCTCTAGGTTTTCTATATGTAAAAAATATAGCAACTAAAAACCCTACAACCATTCCTAAGCCGGGGAAAAATAAAGCCTTCCACACATCCATTTTATTATATAATACACCATTTTTTTCCATTTCACTAACTATAATTCCGTGAAATATTAAACCAAACCCAGCCGGAAACATAACATATGGTGCTTTTAGACCAAAGGTAAGTGCACAAGCAGCTCCTCTTCTGTCTATTTTTAAGTCATTCATCATTTTTAAAAGAGGAGGAATTAAAATAGGTATAAATGCAATATGAACAGGTATTAAATTTTGTGATAAACATGATATAGCAGCAATAAGTATTAATAGTATTTTTCCATTTTTGCCGAATAGTTTTTCAAGAGAATTTGAAAGCATATTCGCAAGACCTGTAGCTTGTATGCCTACAGCTAATGTACCAAGTAATATGTAACTGAGTGCAGTTTCGGCATTTCCACCCATGCCTCCAATAAGTAAACTCATTACACTTCCGTCACCAAACAACGGCATTCCACCAACTAAACCTGCTACAAGAGCAGAAAGCATAATTGAAACTAAAATATTGACTTTCAGTAAACAAAGTGCACTCATAACCAAAACAGAAATTAATACTGGATTTGTTAACATAAAATACCCCCCAATTTATTAATTTTTTATACATTTAGTATAACAGAAAACATATAGTTTTACAACACAATAATTAGTATAAATTAGTGCGAGTTCGATGCAATGAAACTGCGTCGAACTTTTGATAATATTCGCATAAATTTAGCCAAAGTCAGGCTAAATTTATGCTCATAACATAAAAAATCTTACATTTTTCGGCTTGTTTTACAAGCCGGTTCGACTACATAGAACTAACGTTAAATTAATATGAGTTCTACACAATAAAGACTGTGTCGGACTTTTTGATTATGTTTGGTCTGTCTAACAAATCCCAGTTGTCATTAAAAGACCTTTAAAAACTTTTTAAAAAAATTCAAAACCCTTTAAAAAATCTTACTAAGGAATGCCACAAAACTGCATTCTTTTGTCTTACACCAAACTATAATAGTTCTTCTCTTATCGCTTTTTCTACCTCTTCAACAATTAAATTAGTGTTTATTAAAGAAGAAATCTTGTTAAACTCTTTATACATTACCTTATCTTCTGTTATTTTATCAACTGCTTTGCGTATTATTTCGTATGCAGCTTGAGTTCCTGTTCCCAATTTGTTTTTATTTTCTTTATTATTTAGGTCAATTGCCTGTGCTGCCGCCATAAGCTCAATTCCAACTACTTGACTCACATTGTAATATATTTCCTTTGCCTTTCTTGCAGCAATAGTACCCATACTTACATGGTCCTCTTGATTTGCTGAAGAGGGAATTGAATCTACACTTGCAGGATGAGCAAGAACTTTATTTTCTGATACTAATGCAGCAGCAGCATATTGTGCAATCATAAACCCTGAATTAAGCCCACCTTTTTCAGTCAAAAAACCTGGTAAACCACTAAGTTGAGGGTTAACCAATCGTTCAATCCTTCTTTCAGCTACACTTGCAAGTTCTGATAAAGCAATTCCTAAAAAATCAAAGGCTAGTGCCATAGGCTGTCCATGAAAGTTACCTCCAGAAATAGCCATATCTTTTTCAGCAAAAATTATTGGGTTATCTGTTACAGCATTTATCTCAATTTCTAATTTATCTACTACATATTGTAAAGCATCTTTACTTGCCCCATGAATTTGCGGAATACATCGTAAAACATAAGCGTCCTGAACCCTTATTTCACCTTGTCTTGTAGTTCTTTCACTACCTTCTAATAATGAACGTAAATTTTTAGCTGTATTAATTTGCCCTTTATGAGGTCTAACATCATGAAGTTCAGGCATAAAAGGGTCTATTATTCCGTTTAATGCCTCAATAGTAAGTGCTGAAGATATATCACATAATTTTGATATATTAATAGCATCATAAGCTGTTATAGCACCAATTGCAGTCATTACTTGTGTTCCGTTTATTAATGCCAAACCTTCTTTAGATGTAAGCTCAACAGGTGTAATTTGAGCAAGCTTCATAGCCTCTTCGCCGTCTAATAATTCACCCTTATAGTATGCTTCCCCTAAACCAATCATTGGTAATACCATATGTGCTAAAGGTGCTAGGTCACCACTTGCACCTAAAGAACCTTTCTCTGGTATTGCAGGATGCACACCTTTATTAAGCATTTCAATTAATGTACTTATTGTGCTTAATCTTATACCAGAATATCCTTTTACTAAAGCATTTGCACGTAAAAGCATAATAGCACGGGTAATCTCTTCTGATAAGTTATTGCCAACACCACATGCATGACTTATAATAAGGTTTTTTTGCAATAGTTTTGATTCTGAATTAGATATTTTTATATCACTGAATTTTCCAAACCCAGTGGTAATGCCATAAACAACCCTTTCCTCTTCAACTAATTTATCAACATATTCTCTAGACTTTTCAATATTTTTTATGGCTTCATCTGTAAACTTTACAGTGTAGCCGTTTCTTGCAACATTTATAACATCATTAAGTGTTAAGCTTTTCCCATCAATAAATATAGTACCCAACTGCTCCTCCACCTTTCTAGCTTATAAGCATAAACTTAAGCCAAAATCAGTCAAAATTTATGCTCATGACGTGAAAAACCTTTCGATTTTTAGCTTGTTTTACAAGTTCATATGAGTTTATCAAACCCACACTATACTAACGTAAGTTTACGCAATAAAACTGCATCAAACTTTTGATAATATTCGCACAAATTTAGCCAAAATCAGGTTGAATTTGTGCTCATAACGTGAAAAATCTTACGGTTTTCGGCTTGTTTCACAAGCCTATTAGACTACGTCGGACTCACGTTATATTAATAACTACAGACTTTCTAAAATCTCATTATAAATTTTATCTGCAAGAGGTAAGGCTTTTTGAATTATTTCATTTCCTTTTGTTTTATACTCATTAACAAAAGATTCATCTTTTATACCAGGAAGATTAATAAGTACGTTAAGCCATGCCCCCTGCACAGCAGATTTGAGATTTAATGCTGCAACACCTAAGTCGCTTGCGGCATTAACATTAAATTTTCCTAAAGCTTTTTCTGCAATTTCAAGAGATTGTAAAGCATATTCCATCATGCTAAAAGGAACTTTTGTAGATTGCTTTAATGCTTCTTGCATAGCAGCCTTTCTAGCAGCTTTGTCTTCGTCTGTTTCTTTAGGCATTTTAAAAACAGCAGTAACACCATTAAAAGCTTCTGTGTCCTTATCAATTGTTTCAAGTATTAGTTTTTTTAAAGGCTCTGCTTTTTTAATAATTTCTTGCATTACTTCTTCACTATCTTTGTATTTTTCTCTTCCTACTGTTAAAGAAGCAACCATGCTTGCAAGACCAATACCTAATGAACCTGCTAATGCAGAAGCCGAGCCACCACCTGGTGCTGGTGCATCTGAAGCCAGTACATCAACAAACTCATTTACTTTTAGTTCTGTTAATTTCATAATTTAATCCTCCCTAAATATGTTAATTAAAAAATTATATATTTTACTGGAATATGTTCAGTAAGCCACACTCCATTTTCAGATAAATAAAATTTAAGCCCATCATTATACATAGCATTAGCTTTTATTTTTAAAATTACAGGAAAACCATGTCTCATTCCAACTGTCATTGCTGTTTTCTCATCTTTGGATAAATGGACATACTGTCTATTCATCTTCTTTATGCCTTGCTTTTTTATATTTTGAATAGAAACGTTAGAAGTACCATGAAATAAAACAAAAGGAGGCTCTATACTTTTAAGGTTTAGATTAATATTTATGCTATGTCCTTGGGCTGCTTTTATTTTTGTAAAGCCGTCATTAAAGACATATCTTCCTTTTTCGTCAGTTTCAACAATTTCCTTTAATTGGGCAAATGTTAATTGATAT
The DNA here is from genome assembly GCA_964474135.1 of uncultured Defluviitaleaceae bacterium. Lineage (GTDB taxonomy): Bacteria > Bacillota > Clostridia > Lachnospirales > CAYYRV01 > CAYYRV01. The sequence continues at coordinate 29,888 of CAYYRV010000006.1, read as the reverse complement.
TTTGTTTTCTGCATATTTTTTAAAAGCTCATCAACAGATGCCCAACCGTTTTCATCTAAACTAATATTTATTTCCTCTGGCTTATGTCTAAGTATTAGGCTTAAAAACTTACTTGCACTTTTATTATTAATTATAAAACTTCCCCTTTTTTAATTATAGTTTTTGCTTGATTATTACCATACCTATAAAATAAAAAATTCAAGTCAGGTGCATCCCAAATAACAATATCAGCTTGCTTACCTACTTCAATAGAACCTACAGTATCAGCAACACCTATAGCACAAGCAGCGTTTAAAGTAACAGCTGTAAGTGCTTCTTTAGGTGTTAGCTTATATTTAAGGCAAGCTAAATTCATTGCAAATTGTAAATTAAGATTAGGGCTAGAACCTGGATTAAAGTCTGTAGCTACGGTAACAGCCATACCTTCTTCTAGCATTTTTCTTGCTCTTGCAAATGGTTTATCTAAATAAAATGATGTTGCAGGCAATAAAACTGCTATAGTATTATTTTTTGCCATAGATTTGATTCCCTCATCAGAAGCTTGAATTAGGTGTTCAGCCGAAATAGCACCAATTTCACCAGCTAGCTCTGCACCACCAATGGGGTCAATCTCATCTGCGTGCATTTTTACTTTAAAACCATACTGCTTTGCTACAGTTAAAATTTCTTTAGTCTCCTCTGGTGTAAACACTGCTGTTTCACAAAATATATCACAAAACTCTGCTAACTTACTATTTGCAACATGAGGAATCATTTCTTCGCATAATAGCTTAATATAGCCTTTTCTGTTTTCCTTATATTCGTCAGGAATAGCATGTGCTCCCATAAATGTAGAAACTAAATCCATTTTGCTTTTTTGTTTTAATTCATCAACAACTTCAAGCTGCTTCATTTCTTCTTTTGTAGAAAGACCATAACCACTTTTAGCTTCACATGTTGTAGTTCCATGAAGCATCATTGTATTTAATAGTTTTTCTGATTTATCAATTAATTCTTCTTTTGTAGCCGCCCTAGTATTACGAACGGTGGATAAAATTCCGCCACCGTTTTTTAAAATATCTAAATAAGAAGCTCCCTCTAGTTTTAATTGCAACTCGTGCTGTCTCCAACCTCCAAAAACTAAATGGGTGTGTGCATCTACAAGACCAGGAGTTACTAAATTTCCTTTTGCATCAATAACTTTTTCTGCTTTAGGTGCTGATAATTCATCTCCAACATAACTTATTTTTCCGTCTGATATAGCAATACAAACATTATTTAATATTTTTATATTTCCTTGCTCTAAGCCACGCTTTGCTTGTGAGCCTTCCGAAGTAGCAAGCTCACCAATATTTCTAATCAGTAAATCAGCCATATAAACACCTTTACCTTTAGTTTCCTAATATATGGTTTTCAAGTACTTGCTTTTTATAATCGAAGTTTTCAATTTGCAAATAATATTCAGCACAATCAATTAATGCTTTAGCTGGAGTAAGACCAATAACTTCTGTACCAATAACATGTACACCATAACGTTTTGCTTCTGCACGAATTAGTTCAACAACACGGTACAAAGGTGTTCCCTCATAGTTTACCATATTCATTGAAACTTGGGCTACATTTCTTTCTTCTAACATTACACCTATACCTTTGCAATACTTAAAACCGCCGTTTGAAGCACGCACAATTTTTGCAATGTTGTTAGCTATCGTAATATCTGATGTGCTTAAATTAACATTAAAAGCAACTAAAGGCATTCTAGCACCAACCGCTACTACACCAGCAGTTTCATGAACTTTTCTTTCACCAAAATCAGGCTCCCATTCAGGTTGTTGTAATTTTTCTTGCATACCTTCAAACTGACCTTTTCTAACTGTAGCTAAATTTTTTCTTGCTTCCTTTGTAGCTGATTCTTCATATAGAAATACTGGTATAGAAAGTTCTTTATTAATTCTTTCTGCTACTTTTTTAGAAATTTCTATACATTCTTGCATAGTAACATCTTTAACAGGAACAAAAGGAATTACATCTGTTGCACCCATTCTAGGATGTTCGCCTTTATGTTTTGTTAAGTCTATTTTCTCGCTCGCTGTTTTACAAAGCTGAAAAGCAACTTCTGCAATAGACTCAGGCTCTCCAACAAGTGTAAATACGCTCCTATTATGGTTAGTATCAGATGAATAATCAAGTAATATAACACCTGGTACACTTTTTGCTGTTGCAACTAAAGCTTCAATTACTGCTTCATTTTTTCCTTCACTAAAATTAGGTATACATTCAACTAATTTTGACATTTAAAACACTCCTATACATTAAAATAATTTTATTGATTAATAAAAAAATGTTTTTTTATAATTAAATACCCAACAAATCTATAAGACATTTCCCAACTATCTGACTCATGAATTAAGAGTTCCAGTAAAGTTATTTTTACATTTTTTATTAATTTACCATTTTCTTTATATAAACAACTTACTGCTTCATTAATACCTTCTATAACAGATTGTACATATATATCAAAATCATCTTTAAACTTATTATTATCTTTATATTTTTCTTCAATTTTTGCTTTGTTTTCAAAGATAATACCATTATCTGAATCAGTAGGTTCTATTATATACTTTATTATTGCAAAACTATTACGACCGCATGATTGCTTAACATGTTTTGAAACATCTTCTATTTTTTCTGATATCGTTAGAATGTCTATATCATATTTAAAACTTACTTCCAACAACTTTTTTGATTAGCTCTTCTTTAGGGATATAAGGTAAAGTAATATGCCCCTTATCTTTATAATTTTTGTTATATTCTATACTTGTAGTAATAGAATTTTCGTTTCTTGCCCATGAACGTCTAGCAACACCACCCATAACGTCCCACATCATAGCAGATTCAATAATTTTCCCAGCTCTTTCAGAACCATCAAGCACCATACCGAAACCACCATTAATAGATTTTCCAATACCAACACCACCACCGTTATGAAGTGCTATTAAACTCATTCCACGAGCGGCATTTCCTGCAAAGCACTGTGTAGCCATTTCTGCCATAACATTACTTCCGTCTTTAATATTAGAAGTTTCTCTGAAAGGTGAATCCGTTCCGCTTACATCATGGTGGTCACGTCCCAACATAACAGGTCCAATTTCTCCATTTTTAATCATTTCATTAAATTTAAGTGCAATTTTTGTTCTACCTTCTGCATCCTGATATAAAATTCTAGCTTGAGTACCTACAACCAATTTATTTTTTTCTGCATCTTGTATCCATATATAATTGTCCCTATCCTGTCCACGACGATTAGGGTCTATACATTCCATAGCAGCTTTATCGGTTTTACGTAAATCCTCTGGATTACCACTTAAACAAATCCATCTAAATGGACCATATCCATAATCGAATAATTCAGGGCCCATGATATCTTCTACATATGAAGGGAATATAAAGCCATCTTTTTCATCAACACCATTTTTAGATACTTCCTTTACCCCAGCATCGTAAACAGCTTTTAAGAATGAGTTACCATAATCAAAAAAGTAAGAACCTTTTTCGGATAATGCTTTAATTAATTCAAAATGTTTTCTTAAAGATTTATTTACAAGCTCAATAAATTTATTTCTATCCTCGGCAAGGAGTTTTGTTCTTTCTTCAAAGGTTAAGCCCTGCGGACAATATCCGCCATCATATACATTATGGCAAGAAGTTTGGTCGGATAATAACTCTATATGAATATTGTTATCTACTGCGTACTGTAATAAATCTACAATATTTCCGTGGTATCCTATTGAAATTGCTTCTTTTTTATCCATATATTGTTTTGCAGTTTCAAAAACTTCTTTTAAGTCGTTTGAAATTTTGCTTACCCAACCTTGGTCATAACGAGTTTTTATTCTCGAATAATCGACTTCTGCAACAATACCAACGCCATTAGCTATTTCAATCGCTTTAGGTTGAGCACCACTCATTCCTCCAAGACCAGAAGTAACAAAAAGGTGTCCTCTTAAATCTTCATTATCTTTAATTCCTAATTTTTGCCTTCCTGCATTTAATATTGTATTAAATGTTCCATGTACTATGCCTTGTGGACCAATATACATCCAGCCGCCTGCTGTCATTTGCCCATAATTAGCAACGCCCATTTGCTCTGCAACTTCCCAGTCATCAATATTATCAAACATACCAATCATAAGAGAGTTTGTTATAATAACTCGTGGAGCTTCGGGTTTTGATGGGAATAAACCAAGTGAATGACCAGACTCTATTACAAGAGTTTGTTCATGTGTCATTACTTCTAAATATTTTTTTATTAGTATGTACTGCATCCAATTTTGACAAACACTACCTGTCTCGCCATATGTAACAAGCTCATATGGATAAAGTGCTATTTCAAAATCTAAATTGTTATCAATCATAACTTGAAAAGCTTTACCTTCTAAACAGTTACCCTTATATTCATTAATTGGTTTACCATAAATTTTTCCTTCCGGTCTATACCTATATGCATAAATTCTACCATAGTTAACCAATTCGTCCATAAACTCAGGTGCTAATTTCTCGTGTAATTCTTCTGGAACATATCTTAATGCATTTTTTAGTGCAATTTCTGCTTGTGCTTGAGTTAATCTAAACCCTCTATTTGGAGCACGTCTTATACCATCTTGAAATTTAGGATACTCAGGCAAGGTAGTGTCTAACTTTACTTGCATTGCCTCAGCAATACTATTATTATTTAGCATAAATATTCCTCCTAATTGTGATATTTTTAATATTTTTATATTTATTTGATTTTATTATATAACAATATTATAGATTATATACTCCAATATGTCAATGGATTATATGATATTTATAAATTTTATATACATATATACCAATTTAAAAAATTGTAATTCAATTTTATTGAAATAATTAAAAAATAGATTGGATAAATTAGTGAAATTTTATGCAATAACCAATATTTTATATAAGATAGGTTTGAATATCAATTTTGATATTATGATATGTTAAGAGATATATTACCATAAAAGGCGATTAGCAAATTTTTAAGAGTTTTAACGGCTTCATTTTCTGAATAATATTTAAGTCAATATTGCTCAATAAAGTTATTTACTATCGCCATTTAGATATTATATTATAAAGAGAAAAAGTATAATAAATTTATTAAATATAGTATTCATTAAATTCTACAAACATCTATTTTAATTGCAACTATTTTACCCAAATTAGAATTTTCAAATTCAGGGTTTTCTTCAATTTCAAAAGTAATATCATAATTATAAACATTATCTTTTCCAAACTCGTTAAATATAATAAAATCCCCTTTATTTAATGTCTTGATTAATGATTGCCCCGTATTATTTGCATTTATTTTTATGTTATTTTGTAAAATATAAAATCCTGTTGTCATTGTGTTTGTAAATGATACTTTATCATGCAAAGCTACACATTTTAAATCACCAGAATAGCCTTTTTTTAACATTAAATTAAAATCTGTACATCTTCCAAAGCTTTTAGTATCCCAGCTTCCGTCAAAAAAATCTTGGGCAAACTTTTCTAATGTCACAGTGTGATGCCCTGCGTGAACAAGTCGCATACTTCCATCTAATACCATAATGTGACGCATATATCCACCAAGTTTTGAAAAATTTGATTCGTCCATATTAACTGATGCAGATGAAATTCTAAAATTAAAATCGCGGTCAGCATAAAGTGCATTTTTAGGGTGGATATATATTTCAGTAGTAGTACCCCCACTCCAATTAGATGTTTTATGTTCTTGTTGCGTAATCAATTCATAATTAAAGTCCATTAAAACAGCTCCCTTTTTCTTATCATTATATCTTTCAGGTTTTGGTCTGAATAAAAAATAATTTACTGATATAGCAATTATTATTCCTATTATAGTATCCAATACACGATTAATAGAATAAAGTACTGGCTGATAAGTTCCAGCCCCCAAAATAATTACCAAATATACAACACAACCAATAATAATACTTTGTTTAATGTTAATTATATTACAAATATAAATTAAAATAATTATACCTATAGTAATTGATACAGACCATAGTATATAATTTGTTTCTGTGAGATTTAGATACACAAAAATTATAGCAAATAGACCTCCGATTACTGTTCCTATTACACGATTTATGCCCTCTTTAATGGACTTCTCTACACTATCTTGCATACAAATTAACGAAGCAATAGCAGCTAATGTAACGTCTTGCCTATCAGAAAACTTATAAAAAATTAAGCATATCATAATAGAAATTGCAGTTTTTATATTCCTAAATCCAGGGTATGGAATTTTATTTAACAATAATTTACCCATTAACTACACTCCAATAAAATTATTAAAAACCTTCCAAATAATAGATAATTTACAAACTCAACTTCCTCCCTTATTTAAATTATCAATATGTGTTTCCAATTTTTCAACTGTTGCAAAGCTCATAGAATGTTCAATTTGACAAGCCTCAATCTCAGCTACAGATTCTTCTATACCTAGAATATCGACTAAAAAAGTTTTGATAATTATATGTTTTTTTGCTATACTTTTTGCAAGTTCAAATCCTTTATCCGTTAAATTTAATAGCCCATAATGCTCATGCTCAACTAAACCTTGCGACTTTAAATTATTAATTGCTTTATTAACACTCGGCTTAGATATAGACATTTCTACCGCAACATCAGTAACCCTAACAATATTACTTTTTTCATATATGAAAAAAATTGTTTCCAAATAATCCTCTAAAGATGGAGAAACTCTACTTTTCTTTATCATAAAATCAAATCACTTTCTTCTTAAAAAAACTATTGTATAATTAGTGTTAGGTACAATAAAAACTGTTCCAAACTTTGTTAGCCTAAGTATAACATATTATAATTTTTATTTCTATAATTGATTTATTGCAAAATTATAAAGCGCCATTTTATAGATTTTGATGTAAGTTCGACTAAGCTTTTGTTACACCTAACTCATGTTATTTTACAAAATAATATTATGGACATTGATACCTAAAGCTAGTTATGATATACTCACAAAAAAAGCAAAAGTTTTTTTAGCTAGCAATATTATAAGGAGTAAAATTTAATGCTAAATCAATTTTCAAGAACAGAGATTTTATTAGGAAATGAAGCTATGAATAAAATTGCAAATAAACAAGTAGCAGTTTTTGGTATAGGAGGGGTTGGCTCTTATGCTGTAGAAAGTCTTGTAAGAGCCGGTATTTCTAATATTACAATAATTGATAATGATAATATATGTATAACAAATATAAACAGACAGATACATGCAAATATGAATAATATAGGCTGTTTAAAAACAGAAGCTATGAAAAAACGTATATTAGAAATTAACCCTAAAGCAACTGTAATAACGATTAATGAATTTGTATTACGTGAAAATATTTCTCAAATATTAAATCAGAACTTGGATTTTATTATAGATGCTGTTGATACAGTAACAGCAAAACTTGCAATAATTGAAAAAGCATATGAATTGAACATTCCAATAATAAGCTCAATGGGGACAGGCAACAAGATTTATCCGCATATGCTAAAATTAGGTGATATTTATGAAACATCAGTATGCCCCTTAGCAAAAGTTATGAGAAAAGAACTAAAGAGAAGAAATATCCCTAGTTTAAAAGTATGTTATTCGGAAGAACAGGCAATAACACCTATTCAAATGGATATAAAAGAAACAGGCAGTAAAAATACAAAAAGACAAACACCTGGAAGCATCTCTTTCGTCCCTCCTGTTTCAGGATTAATTATGGCAGGATATGTTATTAGAAAGCTTGTGGGGTTTAATGAATAATATACATAGTAAAAATCTCTTTAGAACCATGTTAAAACTAAGATACTAGAAAGGTTATTAAAATATAAAACATTTGCTTCATATAAATTTATGTGGTACTATTTCAAAAATAATAATTTTTATGAACCTAGTTATTTAAGAGGTTTACTCCATAAAATATTTCTTTGTAAACTTGGAAATGAGGGGAAAAGTTATGGATAGTGAAATGTACTATATGTGGTTAAGTCGTATTAATGGATTGGGGCTAAAAAAGCAAGAAATACTTCTTGAGAAGTTTGGGCATCCTAAAGAAATTTTAAATGCACCCAAAGAAGAAATTACAAAAATAAAACTTTTGGGGGAGCATGTTATAGCTAATATATTAAAAAGCCAAGATAATGACTTACTAAATCAATATTGCAACCAGCTAAATGAAAAGAATATACGTTTTATTTCAAAATTTAATAAAGAGTATCCGTCTTTGCTAAAAGAAATTCCTGACCCTCCTTTAGGTTTATATTTTATTGGAGAATTTCCTGATGACAATTTGCCAAAATTAAGTGTAATAGGTTCAAGAAGATGTTCGGAATATGGGCTTACAGTTTCTCATAAGCTAAGTAAAGAGGCAGGAGCAAATAATATTGTAGTTGTAAGCGGAATGGCAACTGGAATTGATAGTATGTCTCATAAAGGAGCGATTGAAGGCGGAGGATTTACTATAGCTGTATTAGGATGCGGTGTAGATATTTGTTATCCACCCGAAAATAAAAATTTACGAGAACAAATAATTAAGAATGGATGTATAATATCAGAATACCCACCTAATACAATCCCTATGCCTGTATATTTTCCACCAAGGAATAGAATAATAAGCGGGTTAAGTAATGCTACTCTAGTAGTAGAAGCAGGTAAAAAAAGTGGTACTCTAATTACAGTTGATAGAGCACTCGAACAAGGTAGAGATGTGTATGTAATTCCTGGAAATATTACAAGTAAATTATCTGAAGGAACAAATAATTTAATAAAACAAGGTGCAATAGTCATTACTTGCTTAGAAGATATTATTAATAACCTAGGAATAATCACATTTTATAATGAAGAAAACAAAAACGAACAAGCAAATAATAAATTAATAAGTTCCCTAGACGAAAATGAAAGACTTGTATATGATTGTATAAGTTCAGAACCGATAACAGTTGACTATATAATTAATAAGTTAAATATGCAAACCAATGTATGTAATTATATTTTGGTTACACTTGAATTAAAAGGTATTATAAAAAAGATACCAGGGCAAAAATATATACTTTCTTATTAAAAATTATTAAGTTATTAATAAACAAACAATATGGAGGGTAGTTTATGGCAAAAAATTTAGTGATTGTCGAATCTCCTGCTAAAGCTAAAACATTAAAAAAATTTTTGGGGAATTCATATAAAATAGAAGCATCTGTCGGTCATGTAAGAGATTTACCTAAATCTGAGCTCGGAATAAATGTTGAAAACGACTTTGAGCCAAAATATATAACTATTCGAGGTAAAGGTGAACTTTTAGCAAAACTTCGTAAAGAAGCAAAATCCTCTGACAAAATATATCTAGCAACTGACCCTGACCGTGAAGGTGAGGCAATAAGTTGGCACTTAATGCATGCATTAAAACTTGATGAAAAAAAGGCTTCTCGAATTACATTTAATGAAATAACAAAAAATGCTGTAAAAAAGTCTATAAAGGAAGCTCGTCTAATTGATATGAATCTTGTAGATGCTCAGCAGGCAAGGCGAGAACTTGACAGAATAGTAGGATACAAAATTAGCCCTCTTTTATGGAAAAAAGTAAAAAAAGGATTGAGTGCCGGAAGGGTACAATCTGTTGCACTAAAAATGATATGCGACAGAGAAGACGAAATTGAAAACTTTATGCCAGAAGAGTACTGGACTTTAGACGTAAAGTTAAAATCAAATAAAGAAACATTTAAAGCAAAAATCCACAGCGATGACAATGGAAAAATTGAACTAAAAAATGCCACAGAAACAAAAATTATAAAAGAACATATAGAAAAAAGTAAATTTATTGTGGAGGAAGTAAAAAAAGGAATAAGAAACAGAAAACCCGTACAACCATTTACAACAAGTACATTACAACAGGAGGCTTCAAAACTTTTAGGTTTTGCAGCACAAAAAACAATGATGCTTGCACAGCAGCTTTATGAAGGAATAGATATAAAAGGCGAAGGCACAATTGGTCTTGTAACTTATATTCGTACAGACTCGATGAGAATATCCGATGAAGCATACGAAAATGTTAAATCATATATACTAAAAAATTACGGAACTGAATATGCCAACGAATCAAAAACGGAGCACAAAGCAAAAGGAAAATCGCAAGATGCACATGAGGCAATCCGCCCTTCATATACAGAAAAAATACCAGATAAAATTAAAGACTCCCTTTCAAAAGATCAATTTCGACTTTACAAGCTTATTTGGGAAAGATTTGTTGCAAGTCAAATGACAAATGCAGTATATGACACAGTCTCTGTAAAAATAAAAGCTGAGCAATATAACTTTAGGGCAAGTGGTTCAAGACTTAAATTTGATGGATTTCTTGCTGTTTATAATTATACCAATAAAGAAGAAAAAGAAACAACTGATGAAAATGTAAAAATGCCTGAACTTGAAATTAATCAGGAACTTTTATTAAGCGAAATATTAGACCAACAACACTTTACTCAACCACCTCCTAGATTCACAGAAGCTATGCTTGTTAAAACAATGGAGGATTTAGGTATAGGACGACCTAGCACATATGCTGCTACTATTGCAACCTTAGTAAACAGAAGATACATTATTAAAGAAAATAAGGTTTTTTATTCTACAGAACTTGGCGAAATAGTAAATGATATAATGAAAAACAACTTTGAAAATATTGTAGATATAGAGTTTACTGCAAAAATGGAAGAAGATTTAGACAAGGTTGAAGACGGAGAGTTAGAATGGAAAGAAATAATACGTCAGTTCTACCTTCCCTTTAATGATAAACTAAAAGTAGCAGAAGAAAAAATAGGTGAAATAGAAGTTGCAGATGAAGAAACAGATATTATTTGTGAAAATTGCGGTAGAAATATGGTTATAAAATATGGTAAGTTCGGAAAATTTTTAGCTTGCCCTGGTTTTCCTGAATGTCGAAATACTAAACCATTTTTTGAAGATACAGGAGTAAAATGCCCTCTTTGCCACGGTAAAGTTTTAATTAAAAAAACAAAAAAGGGACGAAAATTTTTCGGTTGCGAGAATAATCCTGATTGTACATTTATGTCATGGAATAAACCAACAGGAGAAATTTGCCCAAAATGTGGGGAATTTTTATACGAAAAAGGAACAAAAAATAAAAAAATTGTATGTTCAAACAGCAGTTGTGGTTATTACCATGAAAAAGAAGAAGATGGTGAAGATGGATAAAATTTCAAACTTTATTGAAAATGTAAACAATATTGTTCAACAAGCTTACAATAATTATGATTACCTTTTTGAAATATTAAAGGAGCTTAAAAAATTAACATTTTCAAATATTTTTCTCATTAGTTTAGATGGAGAGTTATTAACCAGTGACTACTTTGACATAGAAACTTGCAAGGAAATTAGTACAGAAACCGACACTAATATCATTAATTTTATTTCTAAAGAGTATAATGGAAAAAAGTACATTGATAAAAATTTTTCTAATGAGTTAAAAAGTATAGTTGAAATAAAATTTAATATTTTACTAAAAGATTTAAGTACAAATATATATATAAAAAATGAATTTGAAACTTATTTCGCAATTATAATTCCTGTTGTTGCTAATATGGAAAGAGTAGCTACAATTGTTTTATATAGAAAAGAAGAATTTACTTATGAAGACCTCACAGCATGTAAAATTTATACTATTATTTCTGCATTAACAATTAAACAAATTAATAATACAAAAATGATAAATGAAACAGGCCAAATAAATATTGTTAAGGCATCTATAAGTGCTTTGTCATACTCCGAACTTGAGGCTGCACTTGAAGTTTTTAAGGCACTTAACAATTTAGAAGGATTAGTTGTAGCAAAAAAAATAGCAGACCAAACTGGAATTACACGCTCGGCTATTGTCAATACACTTAGAAAGCTAGAAAGTGCAGGAATTGTTGAATCTCGTTCCCTTGGTGTCAAGGGAACTTACATAAAAGTTAAAAATCCCTCTCTATTAGATGAACTTAATAAATTTGAAAGATAACAACTATAAAAAAATAACATATTGATGTGATTACTTTTTATTGAGCATCAATTTTAGAATTTATAAGCTAAAGATTTTCAAAGAGTTTGGGAAACTTTTTTCTAAAAAGTTTCCCAATATGTTTTCTCAATAATTTATATTTTTACTTAAAGGAGAAAAAAATGAATTCAATAAAAAGAATTTTTGTCGAAAAAAAAGAAGGCTATAATATAGAAGCAAACCACATGCTTAAAGATTTGCGTGATAACTTAGGGATAACATCTCTTGAAAAAATAAGAATATTAAATCGTTATGATATAGAAGAAATACAGGATGAAGATTTTATCAAGTGCAAAAAGCTTATTTTTGCAGAGCCTACTATAGATAAAATATATGATGAAAATTTTGATTATTCAAGTGAATTTGTATTCGCTGTAAAATATCTTCCAGGACAATATGACCAAAGAGCAGATTCCGCAATGCAATGTATACAAATAGTAACACAAAAAGAAAGTTCTACTGTTGAAACAGCAAAAGTTTATGTTTGTAACGGTAAACTATCCGAAGAAGATAAAACAAAAATAAAGCAATATTCGATTAATCCTGTTGATTCTATGGAAACCTCTTTAGAAAAACCACTAAGCCTAAGAAAAGAAAATGAAACTACCGAAGACATTAACTCTTTTATTGGCTTTAATGAAATGAGTATGGAGGAAGCCTCTAAATTTAGAGAAATACATGGCTTAGCAATGAGCCTTGAAGATTTGCTTCATTGCCAAAACTACTTTAAAAATAAAGAAAACAGAGAGCCAACAGTAACAGAAATACGTGTAATTGATACGTATTGGTCAGACCATTGCAGACATACTACATTTTTAACAAAAATTGAAGATGTAGAATTTAAAGATGGTTTTTATAAAGATATAATACAAAATGCATACAACTTGTATGTAGAAGAAAGAGCATTAATTTATGGAAATAGCGAAAAAGATATTTCCTTAATGGACATAGCTGTTATGGGAATGAAAGTACTGAAAAATAAAGGAATATTGGACAACCTTGATGAGTCAGATGAAATAAATGCTTGTAGTATTGTTGTTGATGTAGACGTTGACGGTGTGTTGGAAAAATGGCTTGTTATGTTCAAAAATGAAACACACAACCACCCTACAGAAATAGAACCATTTGGAGGTGCGGCTACTTGCCTTGGCGGTGCTATAAGAGACCCACTCTCTGGGCGTTCATATGTATATCAAGCTATGCGAGTTACAGGAAGCGGAAATCCAAATACCCCTGTTAAAGATACACTTTCCGGCAAACTTCCTCAAAGGAAAATTACCACAGTAGCAGCACAGGGATATAGTTCTTATGGAAATCAAATAGGGCTTGCTACAGGGCATGTTGCAGAAATCTACCATGATAATTACGTTGCAAAAAGAATGGAAATTGGTGCGGTGGTAGGTGCTGTAAAAAAAGAAAACGTAAGACGTGAGACACCCAAAAAAGGCGACATAATAATTTTAGTTGGAGGAAGGACAGGAAGAGACGGTTGTGGTGGAGCAACGGGCTCATCGAAAGAACATACAGAAGAATCTATTTTGACTTGCGGAGCAGAAGTGCAAAAAGGAAACCCCCCTACAGAAAGAAAACTTCAAAGATTATTCAGAAACCCTAATGTTAGCAAACTAATAAAAAGATGTAATGACTTTGGTGCAGGTGGTGTTTGCGTTGCTATAGGCGAACTTGCAGAAGGGCTTACTATCAATTTAGATAAAGTTACAAAAAAATATGAGGGGTTAGACGGAACAGAACTTGCAATTTCAGAATCACAAGAAAGAATGGCTGTTGTTGTAAAAAAAGAAGATGTGGACTTATTTATAAAGTATTCAGAAGAAGAAAATGTTGAAGCAACTCCAGTAGCACTTGTAACTGATAATAGAAGACTTGTAATGACATGGAGAAATAAAGAAATAGTTAATATTTCAAGGGATTTTCTTGATACGTCTGGTGTAAAGCAAAAAACAAAAATAATTGTAGAGTCACCTGAAAAACAGCAAGCAAATGAATCAGATAGTGCCGACTACTGGATAGATAATTTAAAGGACTTAAATGTCGCTTCCCAAAAGGGTTTAGTTGAGCGTTTTGATTCAACTATAGGCTCGGGAACTGTTTTAATGCCATTTGGCGGAAAATATCGTCTTACCCCTTCTGAAGTAATGGCAGCAAAAATTCCGTTAGAAAAAGGCGAAACTAATACAGGTACAGTAATGTCATTTGGATATAACCCTTATATTTCTAGTTGGAGTCCTTTTCATGGGGCAGTTTATGCAGTAGTTGAGTCAGTTTCAAAAATAGTTGCCTCTGGAGGAGATTTTGAAAAAATACGTCTTACTTTTCAAGAATATTTTGAAAGGCTTGGAAATGACCCTCTTAAATGGCAAAAACCTTTTACATCGCTTATAGGAAGCTTTTTTGCTCAAATGATGCTTAACATACCATCAATTGGCGGTAAAGACAGTATGTCTGGTACTTTCAAAGACATAAGCGTTCCGCCTACATTAGTTTCTTTTGCTTTATATGCAGGAGACATCAGTAATATAATTTCTCCTGAATTTAAAAAATCGGGAAATCATATTATTAGGATTAAAACTGAAATGGACGAAAACGATTTACCGAACTTTGATAAATTATTAAATAATTACAAAGCTATAAGAAAGCTTATTTTAGGTAAAAAAATAGTTTCAGCATATACAATAGGCTTTGGGGGAACGGCAGCAGCAATATCAAAAATGTCTTTTGGAAACTTTGTTGGAGCACAAATTAATTGCAAACAACTTTACAATCCTTGCTATGGAAGCTTTGTTGTTGAGTTTGAAGGCGATATTGACAATCATTTTGAAGGCATTGATTATGAACTAATAGGAAAAACAATTGATAAACCCCAAATTATTGTAAACGATAAAACAATTAAAATAGATGAAGCATTAAACAGTTGGTTAAAACCTTTAGATAATATTTTCCCAACTGGTTATTTCGAAGACATCGAAAGTTTAGATTTATCAGTTGAACAATATTCAGAACAAAATAGAAAATCATCTTCAAATAATCTAGCTATAAAAATAGCTAAACCTAGAGTATTTATACCTGTTTTTCCGGGTACAAACTGTGAATATGACACTAAAAAAGAGTTTGAAAAAGCTGGAGCAATAGTTGAAACTTTCGTTATCAAAAATCTAACTGTAAACCAACTAGAAAGCTCTATTAAAGAAATGGCTGAAAAAATAAAGTCATCTCAAATTATAGCAATACCAGGAGGCTTTAGCGCTGGAGACGAACCTGACGGAAGCGGAAAGTTTATTGCTGCTGTTTTTAGGAATCCTTTAATTACAGAAGAAGTTATGAACCTTATTAAAAATAAGGATGGTCTAATGTTAGGAATATGTAATGGTTTCCAGGCACTTATTAAATTAGGGTTACTTCCATTTGGTGATATAAGAGATTTAGAACCGAACTATCCTACGCTTACATTTAATAAAATAGGGCGACATATTTCTGATATAGTTAAAACAAAAATAATTTCTAATAAATCTCCATGGCTTTGGGGTGTTGAGTCCGGTGACATACACAATATCGCTGTCTCACATGGCGAAGGAAGATTCATAGCTAGTGAAGAAGTAGTAAAAAAATTAGCTTCAAACAATCAAATTGCTACACAGTATGTTGATTTTGAGGGAAATCCTTCTTATGATATCAGGTATAATCCTAACGGCTCATATTATGCAATAGAGGGAATCACAAGCCCTGATGGCAGAATTTTAGGTAAGATGGGGCATTCAGAAAGAATAGGAAACCATTTATATAAGAATATTTCAGGAAATACGCAACAAAATATCTTTATTTCGGGTGTCAATTACTTTTTGTAGTAATTATTTTTGGGGCTTTCAGCCCCCAAACCCCGACTTCTTTCTTGAAAAAAAGAATCAGAGAACTATTGTCAGAAACGCACTTTGTGCGTTTTTTCTATCTCTACTAAATACATATGCCTACCTTTAGTAACCTAAAATCTTGCATTATTAAACTCTAAAGTTTTTTGAAGGATATTTAAAACAGAGCATATACCTAATTGAATACGAGGTCAATTAGGTATATGCTCTGTTTAAGAGAATTTTCCCGTTTTCTTAAAGCCATTAATTATAAAATCCAACTGGCAATATATAGCGTTATAAAACCTGGAATGCCTAAAATTCCTACAACAAGCATAGTCACAAAGTTTATTCCAACAGATATACCAAATGGAGCAAGTATAAAATTTGTTAAAAAAATGCTTAAACCACCAACAATTCCTCCTATAATAACCCTTAATAATAGCTTAACAGGCTTTGAGAAAAACAGAAGAATTACAAAGACTATGCAACAAATAATCATCCATACAATTATTTGAGAAGACGACATAATTAAAACCCTCCTGCCACTAGCCCTCTTTCTTTACAAAGCTTTAAATAATATTCATATTTTTTATTAAGAGACATTATTTCGTATATAAAACTGTCTACTAATGCTTGGTCTGTAGCCAAGTCAAATGATTTTTGAGCCATAAACAGTTGACTTTGCACATCTTCTAATGATTTTATTATTTCTGTATCCTCATGACTGATATTACCATAAACGTTGCTGTTTAATGATTTCTGGTTTTTAGGTCTTTCAATAGGTATTATTTCCATAATTTTACCCCTCTCTAAAATATTTAACATTTCAGCAAATTTAGAATCATTATTATAAAATATAGTCAAATTTTATTTGTTTTATTCTAATAGTTGTTAAATTTTTGTTACAAATTTTGTTTTAAATAAGAGCAGAGTTGAAAAATACTTTTGTAGCTCAACAATAAGTAAAGGCATAAAACATAAAATTGCAACAATAGTCCACTGAGTAGTTCCTAATGGGGTAACTTTAAAAATACTTGCTAAAGGAGGAAATGAAATTACAATAGTTTGTAAGAAAAGCCCTGTAAAAAAAGCCCCTACCAAATAAATATTTTCTAAAATATTTATTTTTAAAATAGATTGCTCGCTTCTCATATTAAAGGCATGTACAAGCTGTGAAATACTTAATGTTGCAAATGCCATAGTTCTTCCGATTGTGTGTTCTCCTAACTCATCAAAATAAATACTTCCTACCCCAAAAGCAATTATTGCCAACATTCCAATCATTAAACCTTCAAATGCTATTCTGTACATTAATCCATCTGAAAAAAGACTTTTATGATTGTTTATTGGTTTATTATGCATAATTCCTTTTTCGGGAGGGTCTACACCTAGTGCAATAGCTGGGAGAGAATCCGTTACTAAATTCACCCAAAGTAGATGTATTGCTAAAAGAGGAGTTGCCCAACCTAAAACTATAGATACAAGAATAGTTATAATTTCACCAATATTACTTGAAAGAAGAAAATGTACTGCTTTTCTTATATTAGAATAAATTCCCCTTCCTTCTCTAACAGCATCTACAATAGTAGCAAAGTTGTCATCTGTAAGCACCATATCCGCTGCACCCTTTGCAACATCTGTACCGCTTATACCCATAGCGCAACCGATATCCGCCGCTTTTAATGCGGGTGCATCATTAACACCGTCTCCTGTCATAGCAACAATTGCACCTTTTGCCTGAAAAGCCTTTACAATGCGAACCTTATGTTCAGGTGAAACTCTTGCAAACACACTATAACTATATATATTTTCAATTAACTCCTTCTGTGACATTTTGTTTAAAGCTTCACCTGTTAATGCACTTCCTCCTAACTCCATTATTCCAAGCTTTCTCGCAATTGCAGTAGCGGTTATAACATGGTCACCTGTAACCATAACAGGCTTAATTCCGGCTGTTTTACATGTTGTTACAGCCGCTAGAGCTTCCATTCTCGGAGGGTCTATCATTCCAATCAATCCTACAAATATTAAGTCATTTTCTATAGTGTCTTCATTAATTTGCTGTGGTTTTACTCTTAAAGTTTTGTATGCTACTGCTAAAACTCTTAAAGCCTTATCTGCCATAGTATAATTTTGTTTTGATATTTCAGCTTTAATTGATGTATTAATATTTTGATTAATACCATTTTCGTTATAATAATTGCATTTATTTATTAAAACATCAGGAGCACCTTTCGTTATTACTAAATACTCACCATTTGATTTTTTATGTATTGTGCTCATAAGCTTTCTCTTTGAGTCAAAAGGTATTTCATTTACTCTAGGGCATTCAATGTCAATTGTGTTTTTGTTAATGCCTAACTTATATGCTGCTGTTACAAGAGCACTTTCTGTTGGGTCTCCTAACAATTTTATTTCTCCATCAATTTCATTTAATGTTGTATCATTACACATTGTAGAAAACCTTAATATTTCTCTTTCACTCTGCGGCTTATTATGCCCAGAAATGTTACCTCCACACCATATCTCAACAACTGTCATTTTATTTTGTGTTAGTGTTCCTGTCTTATCAGAACAAATTACAGATGCACTTCCTAATGTTTCAACAGCAGGAAGTTTTCTTATAATTGCATTTTGTTTTGCCATGCGTTGAACACCTATTGCAAGCATAATTGTAACTATAGCAGGTAAACCTTCTGGAATGGCGGCGACTGCAAGACTAACCGATGTCATAAACATTTGAAAAGGAGGTATGTTTCTAAAAATTCCCATTACAAATATGGCAAGGCATATAACTAATGCCCCTATTCCTAATATCTTGCCTGTTTCCTCTAATTTCTTTTGTAATGGTGTTGCTGGAGATTCGTCATTTATAATCATATCTGCAATTTTGCCTACTTCTGTATTCATACCTATATCTGTTACAACTGCTGTTCCTCTACCATAGCTTATTGTACTGCCAGAAAAAACCATATTACGCCTATCCCCTATAGATGATGTTTCTTTTGAAATAAAATCAGCATCTTTTTCTACAGGTAAAGATTCCCCTGTTAAAGCGGATTCTTCTGCTTTTAGGTTTATTGATGTAATAAGCCTTGCATCAGCAGGAGCTAAATCACCTGTCTCTAAACTTATAATATCTCCTGGAACTATTTCTTCTGTATTTACCTGTATTAATTTACCATCTCTTAAAACTTTTGTAGTGGGTGATGACATTTTTTGCAATGCTTCTAATGATTTTTCTGCTTTGCTCTCCTGAATAAGTCCTAATGCTGCATTAATTACAACTATTAAAAGTATTATTACTGGGTCTATAAAATCTCTTTCTCCATTTATCCACGATACTGCAAATGACATAACAGCAGCGGCAATAAGTATTATTATCATAAAATCATTAAATTGCATAAAAAACTTTACTATCATGCTTGTCTTATTTTTCTGTGCAAGTTTATTTAGTCCAAATTTCTCCTTTCTAGCATTTGCCTCTATTTCTGATAAGCCGTTTATTTCATTTGTTTCAAATGCTAATATTGCATCTCTATAAGATTTACAATACCATTTCATTTGTGCATCTCTCCATTTCTTTTTATTTTAAAATTGTTTTTTTAAGTAGGGCTTGTTCCAATACTTATTTATATTTTGGAGAGAGAAAATATATTCCAATATTATGCAAAATCAAAAAGACTTAAAGAAATTTTTGCATAAGTTTCTTTAAGCCTTCTATTTTTAGGAGTATTATTTAACGTAAGTTCGACGTAGTCGAATCGGCTTGTAAAGCAAGCCGAAAATCGTAAGATTTTTCACGTCATGAGATAAGCATAAATTTAGCCTTATTTTGGCTAAATTTATGCCCATATTATCAAAACTTCGACGTGTTTTTATTGCGTCGAACTCACGTTATTTATAAAATTTTGTTAGTCTTTAAATTAATCAACTTCTACCTTATCTGAATCCTGGTAAGGAGCAAGAGTAGAAATCATTTTTACAGTTTCTGTACCATTATTTTTTACATAATGAACCTCAAGAGGCTCTATATGTATTAATTGACCTTTTGATAAAGAATGTACTACACCGTCTACAGTAATATCAATAGTTCCTTCTAATATATAAAAGTTTTCTTCCATAATATTATGATAATGTGCTTTAAAATCAGTATTAGGCGGAAATTGCACTATTGCAAAATTCATGCGAGGACCTTTCAATAAATACTTTGGGCCTAAATCTCCAAAACGATATTCATGATTTTTTTCATCTATTATAAACATTCTCATTCCTCCATTATTGTAAATTTATTTTTTATTTTATAAACCTGGAGCTATCCACATATGTTTAGTTATCTTTTCGTCTGAAAGCTCTAACTGTTTAAAATAAACTTTTTTCCATTTTTCATATACTTCATTATACTTAATATGATTTTCATTATTGGGAATATACTCCTTATCCCATTTAACTAAAGACTTTGCTGTGTCATTAACATCTTTATATATTCCTACGCCATAACCAGCAAGTATAGCAGCACCTAAACAAGTTGCCTCTTTTACAACAGGAACTTTTATTTTAATACCCAATACATCAGATAATATTTGGCACCAAAGTGGGCTTTTTGACGCACCATTGAGGTATCTTAGTATGAGTAATGAAAATAAAGATACAGCATCAGACTTACCATCTATTTCAATTAAAAATATATATAAATCTTTTTCTAACGCAGTTTTGAAGGGCATAAATTTAGATGTACATAAAGGAGAAGTTATTTCTCTTATAGGTGGAAATGGTGCTGGAAAAAGCACTCTTATGAAAATTATTATGGGCATATATCAACAAGATAAAGGGGAAATATATATTAATGGTCAAAAGACTAACTTGAGTACCCCCTCCGCTGCCTTATCAAATGGTATTTATCTTGTTCCTCAAGAACCTATGCTTTTTCCTAATATGACCGTAGAAGAAAATATTTTAATGGGATTTAGCGATAAAAAAAGTGAGTTAAGAGAAAGATTATTAACTACTTTAAAATATTTAGGTTGGAATATTAAACTTGATAGGAAAGCTGATAGTTTATCTATTGCCGAACAGCAATTAGTATAATTATTAAGGGGTTTATTAAGGAAAGCAAAAATTTTAATTTTAGATGAACCTACAAGTGCACTTACTTTTAAAGAAACAGTATCGTTATTTAGATTGATTAAAGATTTAAAGGAACAAAATATAAGTATATTCTATATAACACATAGGTTAAGTGAAGTTTTTGAAATATCAACACATGTTGCTATTATGAGAGATGGTCAAATTACATTAAATGGCCCGATTAAAGATTTTACAAAAGAAATGCTTATAAAAGGATTGCTTCCTCCTCAAACAAAGGAAAAGGAAAAAAGCAATACAGCAACATATAATGAAATAAACTATAATAAATTAAAACCTGTATTTGAACTAAAAGATTTTACGGGATATGGCTTTTCAAATTTAAACCTAGAAGTTTATCCTGGCGAGGTTTTAGGCGTTGCCGGTGTAGTTGGAGCAGGTAGAACTGAGTTTGCTACTACTGTTTTTGGAATGGATAAATGCATAAGTGGTAAAGTTTATCTTGAAGGCGAAGACATTACAGGTAAAAAAACAAAAGATATTATAAAAAGGGGTATTAACTATGTCCCTGAAGATAGATTTTTAAATGGGATTTTTAAAATAAGTAATATAACTTTGAATACAACAAGCTCAACCTTAAACTATTTAAGTAAAATATTTTTGAATTCTAAATTAGAAAGAAAAATAACTCAAAAATATATTGATGACTTTAGAACTAAAGTAGTTGGGCAGGAGCAAACTATAGGTTCACTATCAGGGGGAAATCAACAAAAAGTAGTAATAGCAAGAGCATTAACAACAACTCCTAAGCTAATTATTTTAGATGAGCCTACAAGGGGTATTGATGCAGGAGCCAGAAGCGATGTCTACAATATTATAAATAATCTTAAAGAGCAAGGTTTAGCAGTGCTTTTAATATCCTCTGATTTAGAAGAAATAGAAGAACTTAGTGACCGTGTTGTTACAATGTTTCAAGGAAAGATAAATAAATGCTTTGCAAAAAATGAAATTAATCAAGATAACTTGATGTCAGCTTCTTTTAATGTTTTTAAGGAGGATATATGATATGAACAGTATTATAAAAAAGATAACATCAACTAGAGAACTTTCATCTTTGTTTTTCTTAATAGCACTGTTTCTTATTGTTGGCATAATAAACCCAAGCTTTTTAACATTTTCAAATATATCCTCATCAATATATGGCAGCAGTATGTATATTCTAATGTCTATAGGTATTGCTTTTGTAATTATGACAGGAGAAATAGATGTATCAATAGGTGCTACTCTTGGACTTTGTTCTACTATATGCGGAACTCTAATTCGAAATGGAAGTAACTTATTTGTTACAATAGCTATAACTGTTTTGGTTGGTGCATTTGTAGGCTTAATAAACGGTATTGGTGTTGCTAAAATTAAAATGCCTTCTATTATAATGACATTAGGTACTATGGGCGTAATTAGAGGATTTATATATGTATACACAGAAGGTAAATGGATTGAAAACCTACCAACTAGTTTTAAATCTTTGTCACAACAATCTGCTTTTTTTGCTATTAATTTATTTTTTATGCTATGCATAGTTTTGGCTATTTTGGTGCATTTATATTTAACAAGGACAAAAAGCGGAAATTACTTTAAAGCTATTGGTGATAATATTGGAGGAGCTACATTAATTGGTATACCTGTATTTAGAACTCAAGTTTCAGCATTCGTTATTTGCGGAATTTTTACTGCATTAGCAGCGATTATTTTTACGATCCGTACAGGTTTTGTCGCCCCTACTGCTGGTATGAATTATGAGATGACTGCAATAGCCGCTTGTGTTTTAGGCGGAATTAGCCTTACAGGAGGAGTCGGAACTGTCTTGGGCTCAACAATAGGTGCTATTATTATGTCATCATTAAGTAAGCTTTTGGTATTTTTAAAATTTTCATCAGATTTAAATGATACAATTACAGGAGTTTTATTAATTACAATAGTAGTCTTAGATGCCGTATCTCAAAAACGTATGTCCGAAAAAGCCAGAAGACAACGACTATCAGCAAGAGCTGCTTCGGCAGGGGAGTTTTAACATGGATAAGCTAAAAAAAATATTATTTAGTTAGGAAATGCTATTAATATTGATATTAGTATTGGAAATAATAATATTTGGTACTGTTAATCCTCGTTTTCTAAAGCCTAAAGTTCTAATGGGAAGTATTAACGATTTTGCTGGTATATGTATTATAGCTGTTTTTGTTACATTTGTAATTATAACAGGAGGTATGGATATACAAGCCGGAAGTATTGTAGGATCACGGAAATCAATTTTGCTAATAATTATACAAGCTAATGAATAGATTGACAATATTTGAACACACAATCCACAAAAAGGGTCGTTTTTAGGTTTGTTTTGTTTGCTTCACTGATATATTTTGCATAGACATTCACAAAATTGATTTCCGTGTTATGCTTAACTGCTTAATTGATTTGAGTTTTGTCCTTGATTTGTTAGAGCTTTTTGAAAATTGATTTCCGTGGCTGCTTGCCCAGTTCCTATTGTTGTTGCTGGCGGAAAAAAATTACCTGAAAAAGATGCATTAACTTTAGCCTATCGTAGTATACAAGGCGGAGCTAAAGGAGTTGATATGGGTAGAAATATATTCCAAAGCAATAACCCTGTTCTTATGGCTCATGCTGTTCGTAAAATTGTACATGAAGGTTTTACTGATAAAGAAGCATTTGAGTTTTATACAGACTTAAATAAATAATTTTATTATTAATTTAACGTGAGTTCGGAACAAATTTTTTGTATCAAACTCACGTTATTTTATGTACATTATTAATTTTAAATCCATAAAATATTAGCAATTACCTTTTCTGAGAGTTTTAAAATATGTTGACATAAGGCTACTACACTCTTCACTCATTACACCTTCAACAATTTCAACTCTGTGATTAAAAGAGGGATTATCCAGTATATTTAGCACTGAGCCGGCACATCCGGCTTTTTTGTTTCGTGTTGCAAAAATAACCTCTTTAATTCTGGATTGTACAATTGCACCAGCACACATAGGGCATGGTTCAACCGTAACAAAAAGGCTGCACTCCTCCAACCTCCAGTCACCCAAAAAAGTACAAGCCTCATTTATTGCTATTATTTCTGCATGTAGTAATGAATTTTTTTTTGAATTACGTTGGTTGTAGCCCCTACCTATTATTTCATTTCTATAAACAATAATACAGCCAATAGGAACTTCATCAGCAGAAAGTGCAAGCAAAGCTTGCTCATAACATTTTTTCATATAGTATATATAATCCAAGTTATCACCTTTTCTAAAAATATATTAAATTATACATAAAAATATTGCATAGTAATCTAAAAAACAACAGTAAAACAAAAGAATTTTTAATTTTAATTAGGTTTATAGTAAATAAATCGTAACTGTTCTATTGCATAATCAAATTTTGCATGATAATATAATAATAGCATATGGTAAAATAAAGTAAAGGAGGTTATTTAGTCAATATGGAAGAAAAATTTAATTATGTTAAAAGGGGATATGACCCAACTGAAGTTGACTACTATATTAGTACATTGGAATCTGTTTTAAAAGGATATAAGGAAAAAGACAATGCTATTAAAAATGCAATTATTAATGCACAAATCGCTGCTGATAATATTATAAAAAATGCAGAGATTGAAGCTGATAAAATAAAGGGTAGGGCAGTTAATATGCTTGGTGAAATTAACAATACACTAGCCCAATACAGAATAATTGTTAAAGATTTTCATGATGACTACAATCTAATGATTCAAAAGTATATACACCAATTTAACGACTCTGAAATATTAAAAATTTATTCAAAAATTAATGAATTAGAAGACTACGTTGCAAAGTTAAAAAGTGCATCAACTGAAAAAAAACAGGAACCACAAAATAATATGTTTATTAACATGCATAATAGTGTTCAAAACGAAATGCAAAACAATATGCTGAATAATATGAATAACAATATTCAAAATGATAATCTTATTGTAAATGAAAATTAATTTTAACTACGATTTTGTTTAGTATTGCATTTATATTATAATAAAAAATAAAAAGATAGTGGCTAACTAACTTTAGCCACTATCTTTTTATTTTTTGTTATAATGAAACATGAGTTATAAAAATTAAGCATAAATCTAGCCTAACCTTGGCTAAGTTTGTAAAAATATTGTCCAAAGTTTAAATTTTAGTCAATAACTCCAATAATTCTTCTTGCTCCATAATATGTACGTGCACTATACGAATCATTAAGACTAGCATATGATACGCCTAATCCTCTAGCATCTGTTGAATGAATATATTTTCCGTCACCTATGTATATTGCTACATGTGTAATAGTTGAACCACTTGCACTAAAAAATAATAAATCCCCTGCTTTTAAATCAGATTTTGAAACTTTTTCACCATAATTGTACATATCTCTGGAGCTTCTTCCAATACTATATCCAAAGTTACCCATAACAGCATATACAAAACCTGAACAATCAACTCCTGACCTTAAACTAGTGCCTCCATAAGAATAAGGAGTTCCAATAAATTGTTTAGCATAATTAATTACTTGCTGTGATTTCTGGTCGTTAGAACTTGAAGGCTTTTTACCTGTTCCAAGTGTAACAAATTCACTACTTACATAACCCTCGATACCGTAAGCTGAAACGCTTGTCCATTGACCGTCAACACTACTAACATCTAAAATATCACCTTGTGAAACAACTGATAATACTGTTGAATCTGTTGAGGGAGCACTTCTTATTTTTAATCCTGTTTCGGAACTAACGATTGCATATGTAGGTTGCTGTTCATTTGTTATAGTTGGCTGAATCTTTTTTACATTTTCAATCATATCTCCAACTAAAAAATCTTTATGTATGTATGCAGTAGAACCACCATAATTAATTACATACCATTCACCTTCTAATGCAGTGACATCAAATTGCTCGCCTTTATTGGCTTTTCCAATAGCTTGTCCATTTTTTGAAGCTGATTTCCTAATATTTACCTCGTCATCGTTAACTGTTCCAACAGCTTTTGAAATAGTAACAAATTGCTTTGAAACATAAACATCGTTATTATCTTCAAAAGATATTTTATAAAAATCTCCCTCTGCTGAAAGCACTGTGACACTTTGACCATCATTAGCTGTAGTAACAATAGCTGAATCTAATGCGTTTCCACTTCTTATGTTAACATTGTTGCCGTAAATTGTTGCTGTAGTATCAGCAAAAGCATTTAATCCTAAAATAAATGTAGATATTAAACTAAGAGTAATAAATCCTGACGTAAGTTTAAGTAAACCCATAAACCTATACCTCCAAAAAAGTTATTACGTAATTGTTACAAAAATATTATATAAATAATAAACTGGTTTGTCAATAGCTGTAAATAATTAAATTTTAAAATTTAATAAAAAATATTGTTTGCTTAGTAAGTATATATCTGTTATTATGTAACAAATAAATGTAAATAAATAAACAAAATAAAAATTCTACTAAATCTATAAACCTTGAGGGAACTTAAAAAAGGATTTTTCAAGCACCTTTAAATTTTTTATAAATATATTCCGTATTATCTAAAGGGCTTCCCCTACTTACCCAAAAGATAAAATGCCTGTTGTGAAGATGTTTATACATTTATATGTACCTACCTAAGAACCTACTCAAAATCCTGTCTTTAGTGCAGTTTCACTGTGATTTTTTGTACATGGAAACGCTAACTCCCCATACTCAAAGAAAATCTGCTAAGAGGTGTTTACTAAGCAAAACAAAAAATTATTCAAAAGAATGTAAAATGTAGACTTTAAGCAGGTTCTTAGATAGTTTTACTTCAAACATTTTATTTTTTTACTATAATTCCCATAATTACTTAGTCGCTTTTAATGAGTTTTGGGGAATAATTTAATAATTATGAGAGGCTTTATTTCTTATTAAAATAACCTAAATTTGACATAGCCAAACCAGCTTGTGAAACAAGCCGAAAATTGTAATATTTTTTTACGTTATAAGTATAAATTTATCTTGATTTTTGGCTAAATTTGTGCGAATATTATCAAAAGTTTGCTGTAGCTTTATTGTGTCAAATTTACATTAAAATAATTAATTAACTCGGAGGTGTAAGCATGAAAAAAAGTATTAAAACAAAATTTATTCTTATTATATGTTTATTGGTAACACTATCACTTGTTATAGTCGGGGCAACAGTTATTGTATTAATGTACAATAATTCTTTATATTCAATAAAACAAACAATGACCGAAACTTCCAAAATTTCAATTGAGCTTATTAGTGAATCGCTTGAGACTTACAAAGCAGTAACAAATGAAACGGGTCTAGTCGCAAGATTATCTAACCCTAATATTTCTATAAAAGATAAACAAGATGTTATTAGCCAAAAAGTTAAACAATATAACTTTCTTATGGGAAATATTGTAGACTTGTCTGGTAACGGCATTCTAAGTAAAGTTAATGTAGCAGACCGTGATTATTTTAAAAATGCTCTAAATGGTAAAACAACAATTTCCGATGTAATACTCAGTAGAAGTCTCAACAAATATGTAATAAGTATTGCTGCTCCTCTATGGGAAGGTGGGGTTTATGGTACAAAAATTGTTGGAGTTATTTATTTTCTTGTTGATGCTAATCTGTTAACTGAAATTACTAATAAAATTAGAATTGGCGAAACAGGATTAGTATATATTCTTGATAAAGAAGGAAATACAATAGCCTCTCATGATTATGAAGCAGTTATTAACAGAGAAAATACTATTAATAATGCAAAAACAGATAAATCCTTAGAAGCATGTGCAGAAATGGAAAAAAACATGATAGCAGGAGAAAAAGGATTTGCAAGATATACTTATAAAGGAACAAAATACCTTCAGTCATACGCACCATTAAGTCTAAATAATTGGAGTATAGGTATCTCGGTTGAAGAAAGTGAATTTATACAAAATACTATAGTTGCAATAGAAGTAATAGTTGTTCTTTTAATAATTGCTATAATTATTGGAATTGCTGTAGCCATCTTGTTTGCAAATGCAATAACAAAACCTATAAAGGAAATTGAAATGCTTGCAAGAGATTTGTCTGAGGGTAAAATGAATTCAAACATTAGTTACAAAAGCAGTGATGAACTTGGACAACTTGCTAATTCTATTCTTACTGTACAAAAAACTATTTCAATGCTTGTTGAAAATATAAATATACTAATTAATGATTTTACTGAAGGTGAAATAGATGTTAGCATAGATGAAAATACTTTTTATGGTGAATACAAATCAGTTGTTGCAGGAATTAATTATATTGTAAAATCAGCAGTTGATGATACATTAGATATTATTGGTGCCTTTGGAAAATTAGGCAGTGGTGACTTTGATACTACTATAAAACATTTTCCTGGGAAGAAAGCAGTGGCGGAAGAAAAATTTAATGAATTAAAGCAAACTATTAAAAATCTTAATTCTGACCTTTCAATGCTAATTTATGAAGCAATAAACGGTAATCTTAGTAGTAGGATTAATGCGGATAAATATAACGATGGCTGGTATAAATTAACACATGGTTTAAATAATTTGCTTTTTGCTGTTAGCAAACCAATTGAAGAAGCAAATGATATTTTAACACATCTTTCTAAAGGTAACTTTGATATTAGTGTTAATAATAATTATGATGGTACTTTTTATGAGATGATGAATTCATTGGATATAATGATAAAATCAATAAGTTCATATGTAAATGAAATAACAGATAATCTAGAAACAATTGCAAGTGGAGATTTAAGAAGTAATATTTCTCGTGAATATGTTGGAAAATTTGACGAAATAAAACAGTCAATAAACAATATAAATAAAGTTTTACAAACTACTATTTATGAAATTAAAACGTCCTCAGATAATGTACTTTCGGGAGCAAAACAAATATCAGAATCATCTATGAATCTGGCAGACGGTGCAAGTATACAGGCAGCCTCTATTGAGAAATTAAATGTTTCTATAACAACAATAAATGAACAAACTCAACAAACTGCAATAGAAGCCCAAACATCAAAAGAACTTTCAGAGAAATCTATTCTAAGTGCAAAAGATGGTAATGAAGAAATGCAAAAAATGCTTTTTTCTATGAATGAAATAAAACAAGCATCCGATAATATATCAAAAATAATCAAAGTTATTGATGACATAGCTTTTCAAACTAATCTTTTAGCACTTAATGCAGCTGTAGAGGCAGCTCGTGCAGGTGTACACGGCAAGGGATTTGCCGTTGTTGCACAAGAAGTACGCTCGCTTGCTGGAAGAAGCCTTCAAGCAGCAAAGGACACAGCTATTCTAATAGATAATACAATTAGTAAAATAAATGAAGGCAAAAAGGCAGCAGAACTTACAGCTGATTCATTGCAAAAAATAGTTTTAGATATTAACTCTGTTTCGGATATTATTAATAATATTTATTCTGCTACTAATGAGCAATCAGAAGGTATTTCTCAAATTACTATAGGAATAAATGAAATTTCAGAGGTTATTCAGAATAATTCGTCTGTATCTCAAGAGGCAGCGGCAGCGGCTCAAGAGTTAGATAGTCAATCTGAGGTTCTTGTTCAAATGGTTGCAAACTTTAAAGTTCAGTAGAATTCTTTATAATTATAAGACCTTGGGGCTGTCTCGTAAACAGCCAAAAAAACGAGAGTTGAACGCATAAAAGCGAGCAAACTCTCGTTTTTTGTTGTAAAATAGATTTATGAAAAAACAATTACAACACACAAATTATACAATGAAAGCGCAAGTATTTCAACTAATGCTGCCATTTGATATAGAAATAAAAATTGAT
>CAYYRV010000005.1:0-122410 GCA_964474135.1 uncultured Defluviitaleaceae bacterium | reverse complement strand
TTCTAAAGTTATTGAATCAATAATATTAATCAAAAATCATAATGTTTATATCAAGGATGAATAAAGCTTTTTCTATTATTCTTTTTTAAACGTAAAATAACGCATCAATAACTTTAGAACATACCTAATTTGGGACATCAACATTAAATAGTGGTTTATAAGCATGATTAAAGTTGAAGGTGATGCCAAGTGAACAGTTAGGTGAAGTGAGAGATGAAGTCAGATTAGTAAGGGGTAGCCTATAGTCTTACATATCTTTTAACGTATATTCTATTTATAAACGGTTCTGCATCTAAAGTAGTAGAATCACATAAATGTTTAAATAAGTCTGTTCCAATTACTAAATCAGAGCCTACAGAGCCAAACAATGTTATTTTTTTATTAAAAATGTTGTTTGCTCTAACAGAGCCGATTGTACAGCCATCAGCCTCACGGAATGTTAATCTGTATTCAAAAACATATTTAAGGTCTATATCCCAAAAACCATTTCTAAATGGATTTGGTGATTTGTCAACTATAAATATTTTTTTAATACGTAATTTGTCTATTGTTACTGTTGCAGCATTACTTGGAGGGTCAATTACATCGCCTTCATTAATATGCTCGTCACCAATACAAACACATTCAGCAGCTCTTGCTGGACCAATCTCATCAATTGTAAGACAATCTTGCTGTCTGCAACTATCATAAACTTTTAGAGCAATAATACATTCCTCTCTTAATCTTCTTGGGTCAAGATTATGACAATGTCCCCCTACTGCTTGATTTTCGGTGTTATTGTTATGATTGCTATGGTTGTTTAATTCAAATGCTCCCATATTTAAGTTCCTCCCTATTTAATATTAATAATAATTTAATATCTTTTGTCCTCTCCTAATTACATATTATGTACAACTCTATTTTTGGTGATATAGTTTATATAATTTTTTTTAATATGTGTAAGATGAGACTTAAGTTAACGTGAGTTCAACACAATAAAGGTGCGTCGAACTTTTGATAATATTCGCACAAGTTTAGCAAAATTAGGCTAAATTTATGCTCATAACGTGAAAAATCTTGCAATTTTTGGCTTGTCTCACAGCCGGTTTGACTACGCCGAACTCACGTTAAATTACGTAAAAGTACATAAAAATGAGGTATGGCAATAAACCATACCTCAAAGTTTTATTATTAAAATCAAATTTATTTTTCATAGCAGTCAACAATTTCCCCATAATAAACGAAATGATAGTCCTCATTATAAAATTTAGTTTTTATTTCTTCAGGTAAGCTACTTCCGTTTAACTGTTCAACATGATGTATTTTGCATTCATAGAAAATATCACAGCCTTCAACAATAGAACTTTCAACAGTTTTAGAATCAATAAAATTAACAACCTTGCTTTTATCAATATCTGCACCAGACTTAGTCCCACAAATAACTAATTCATCTTTCATTGTACCAAATGGTATGCTTATTGTAAAATTATCTGTTTTGTCTAAAATTGTTTTTGTAAATCGTTGGGGTCTTATAACTGCAACAAACATAGGTTTAGCCCACATATATCCTATGAAGCCCCAAGAAACGGTCATTGTGTTAACCTGCTCACCTTTCTTTACTGTAAAAAATCCTCCTGTTTTAGAAAAAAAATCCATTGCCTCTTCTAATTTTGTTGTAAATTTCATAATATAAACCTCCCTAAACTTTTTAAAAACATAATTATAAAACTTATTATAAAGTTTATTTTATTCAAACCTTTATTTTTTGAAGCTAACATTAAGTTTAAATTTTATTTTGCAATATGTCAATCTGTATTAAAATAGTGTAAGTTCAATGCGATAAAGCTACACCGTACTCTCTTTATTTTAATACGTTTATACAGTTTTGACTTTTGCATAGAACATATGTTATACTATAAAAAAACATGGAGGTGATTGCAAATGCTCGAACCTTTAACGGAAAAACAAAGAAAAGTATATGATTTCTTAAAGTATGAAATTAAAAAAAAGGGTTATCCGCCTGCAATACGTGAAATTTGCAAAGCTATAAACTTACGCTCTACGGCAACCGTACATTCACACCTTGAAACATTAGAGAGAAAAGGATACATAAGAAGAAACCCCTCTAAAAACCGCTCAATAGAAATATTAGAGTATGGCTTCTATGGCAACAATACAGATTATGTTAATGTACCCATATTAGGCAAGGTAACAGCCGGTGCTCCTATTTTGGCTGTTGAAAATATAGAAGGAAGTTTTCCTATACATGTAGATTATATAGGTAATTATGATGTTTTTATGTTGAAAGTTTCTGGAGACAGTATGATAGATGCCGGATTATTTAATCGTGATTTAGTTTTGGTAAGAGAACAACCAGACGCAGATAATGGCGATATTGTGGTAGCCCTTTTAGATGATTCCGTAACTGTAAAAAGATATTATAAAGAAAAAAAGCGAATTCGCTTACAGCCTGAAAATAAAGCATACAAGCCCATCTTTGCCGAAAGTGTAAAAATTTTAGGAAAAGTTATAGGCTTGTATAGAAAAATTTAATTTTTAATTTATAATAAAAGTTTCACTTAATTGCTTTTTACAAATTCTAATATTATTTGTTTAGCTATAAGTATTATCCTGCTTTTTCTTGACAATTGGAATTTTACTATCTATAATTAAATATAGAATATTTTAATGGGCAGTCGCCAAGCGGTAAGGCAATGGACTCTGACTCCATCATTCGGGGGTTCAAATCCCTCCTGCCTAGTTAGAATTTGTCAATAGCAATTTTTGAGGCTAATTCCATGTTATATTATGAAAAACAAATTTGACAACATTGTTAATTTTGTTTTTCTTTTTTTCTCTAAAAAATTTTTTACGCTTTATAGTTGTTATATGGATTAAAAAGTATAAGGAGGATTAATTTAATAGTGAAGCCAATAATAGGGGTTACTGCAAATATTAATGAAAACCAATTTTTAATTAATAAGTTATATTGTAATGCGATTTCTTCTGCTGATGGAATACCAATATTACTTACTGACTTAAATAATGAAACAGATAATGAAGTACATACTCAAGATTATAGTAAACTTTTAGATAAAATTGATGGATTATTATTTACTGGCGGGGGAGATATCCATTCAAAATTTTATAATGAAGAGCTTCATCCTAAGGCAGACACAATATTTGAAGAAAGAGACATTTTTGAATTAGAATTGTGTAAGTTAGCATTAGAAAAAGATATACCTATACTGTGTATTTGTAGGGGTATACAGCTTCTTAACGTAGCTTTAGGAGGTACTTTAATACAGCATATAGAGAATCACTGTTTTTCAGATAGAAAACACGAAACTGTTCATGGTGTTAAAGTAGTTGAAAATACCTTATTACGCGATATTCTAAAAACAAACCATATTGAAGTTAATTCAATACATCATCAATGTGTTGGAAAAATCGGTAAAAACGCTACTATTTCGGCAATATCAGATGATGACATTATTGAGGCTATTGAGGTTACAAATAAAAAATTTGTTTTAGGTGTACAATGGCATCCTGAGACTTTATACAAAAATTTTGCAGAACATTATAAAATATTTGAAAAATTTATTGATTTTGCGAGGAAAGATTTTAGATGTTAGATTTTTTAAAGGATATATTAAATGAATCAACTTTAATACCATCTATTAAATCTGTGTTATTTGTTGGGATACAAATTGTTGATTGTTTATTGGTTATTGCATTTGGACTTTTTTCAAGCTTTATATTTAGAAAAATGATATTTAAGTTTTTTTCAAATAAGAAATCCGATAACCAAAATTATGAAACAGTAATAACCGTTTTATCAAGTATTGTTAAATACAGTGTTTATTTTTTTATATTTTTTCAGATTTTAACAATATTTGGTGTTTCAGTCGAATCAATTATTGCTGTTGCTGGTGTAGGAAGTATCGCTGTGGGTTTTGGAGCAAAAAGTATTGTAGAGGATATTGTAACAGGTGTATCAATACTTATAGAGGAACAGTTTAAGGTTGGCGACACTGTTTTGATTGGAAATAACTCAGGGACTGTTGAATCCATTGGGCTAAGAACTACCAGAATAAGAAGCTATGATGGAGATGTTCACATTTTTCCAAATAGCTCAATTAAAATTGTAACTAATATGAGTAAAGAGTTTAATCGCGCTGTAATTGAAATTCCTATTTCATATGAGTGTGAAATTGAGAAAACATTACAAGTTATAAATGATGAGATGGCAAAATCGTTTGAATTGCTAGATGGGCTTATATCTAAACCTAATGTACAAGGCATAACTAAAATGGAGCCAACTTACTTAATTATAAGGGTTATTGCTGATTGTAAAATTGGAGAGAACTGGGCTGTTGAAAGAGAACTAAGGAGGCTTGTTAAAATACGTTTCGAAAAAGAGAAAATTAATCCTCCATACCCTCACCAATTTTTCCATAAAGCTGAAAATTGATGAGATTGAATTTACTATTATGCATTTATTATTAATAAGTTTGTATATATTATGTAAATAATTCTAACTTAGGTGATTATGTGAGTTTTAAATATAATATTAGCAGCGGTCTGTCGTATATTAATTTTGCATTTGACGATATATCTGTATATAATCAAATTATGGAATTGTTTAATTATATAAGAGAAGCAAAGTGTGATATTATTCAGATTTGTAATTTTGATAATGATTTAAACATAATTGATTTTTATACAGAAAAACAGCTAAGTAATTTTTGGTGGCCCACTGCTAAAGAAAGTAAGCAATTTTGGGATATGTATATTAACTTACCTAAAGAAGAGCGTAATGAATATCTGGAAAAACAATCAGAAATATTAGGTTGGGATTTTTCTACTGTTTTTAGAGAAATAGGATATGGAGAATATGAGATAATTGAATGTAAAATTATCAATAATTCTGTTGGGCGGTTGACTTTTTATCCTTATGCTTTTCCTTATGGCGGTATTACACCATTAACGCAGGCTATAAAAGCTTTTGGAGTAAGAATTTTGAATGAAATGCCATAATAAATATTTGAAAGGTTGCTATATATGAATTTTTCTGTCGGTGATATAGTTATTATGAAGAAACCACACCCTTGTGGCGGCAAGCAATGGGAGATATTGCGTACAGGGATTGATTTTAGAATAAAGTGTCAAACTTGTGGTCATATGGTTATGCTAACAAGAATTAAATTTGAAAAGGGTTTTAAAAAATTTGTATCAAAAAATATGTCTTAGGGAAAGCTTAAATTCTTTATATTAACATAATTATTTGGAGGTAAGTATGCAAAAGAAAGCATTAATTGTTGTAGATTTTCAAAATGATTTTGTTAACGGAAGTCTTGGATTTGATAAAGCAATTAATATTGAGCAGATTATTTGCGATAAAATCCAATCATATAAAAATAATGGGGATAGTGTCATTTTTACTTTTGATACGCATTATGATGATTATTTAGAAAGTGTTGAGGGTAAGAACCTGCCTGTTTTACATTGTATTTACGGTACAGACGGACATAAGCTTTATGGAAAAGTTGCGGACTTTTTTGATGAAAACTCTGTCTATTTTAACAAAACGACTTTCGGTTCATTAGAACTTGCAAATTATTTAAAAGAAAATGAATATACCCAAATTGAACTTGTTGGGCTTGTTTCCAATATCTGTGTTTTAACTAATGCTATTTTAATAAAATCTGCTCTTCCTAATTCAGAAATTATAGTTGATTATAATGCAACCACAAGTTTTGATGAGGAAATGAACGAGA
Source organism: uncultured Defluviitaleaceae bacterium (assembly GCA_964474135.1). Classification (GTDB taxonomy): domain Bacteria; phylum Bacillota; class Clostridia; order Lachnospirales; family CAYYRV01; genus CAYYRV01. The sequence goes on along the minus strand of CAYYRV010000005.1, from coordinate 116,651 downwards.
AAGCTATGGATATCTTAGAAGGTGTTCATATTAAAGTTACGAGATAATTTTATTTAACTAACATTAAGTTAAAAATAACACTATTGACAAAAGCAAATTATGTAGTAAAATTATTTTAAAGGTTGTATGTGTTTGGGAGACTGTGGCTATGGATAATTTTATTAATAAAATAAAAGGAAACGGCATAATAGCTGCTGTCAGAGAGCAAGAGAAATTAAAGGAAGCAATAAATTCAAATGTTTCAACTATTTTTATTCTTTCGGGAAATATATTTAATGTTAAAGAAATGGTTGATGAAGTAAAAAAGTGTAACAAATCAGTTTTCTTGCATCTCGATTTTATTGATGGATTAGCTAGTGACGTAACAGCATTAGAATATGTAAGCAAAGTTATAAAGCCTACTGGTATTATAACAACAAAACCTGTTGCAATAAAACACGCAAATACAATAAAGCTTCCTGCTATACAAAGATTTTTTTTAATAGACAGTCAGTCATATATTACTATGTCTAAAACTATCTTGCAAACAAAACCTTTGATTATCGAAGTTATGCCAGGTCTTATGCCAGAAATTATAAAAAAGACAAAAGATAATTTGAATGTAAACGTTATAGCCGGAGGGCTTATAGAAAATAAGAAAGATATAATTAATGCAATAAACGCTGGTGCAATTGCCGGCTCTACAGGTAATCCCAATTTATGGAATATATAAAGTTTTTGAATATATTTGTGCTGAGATGATGAGAGACACAAAAAACAAGACTTCTTGTTTTTGTGTCTCTTTTTGTTGTTCAAAAATAGGAGGGTTTTAAATGAAAGATATTACAATTATAGGTGGCGGTGTAATAGGTTGCTTAATTGCAAGAGAGATTGCTAAATACGACATTGAAATTTGTGTTATAGAAAAACATTCAGATGTAGCTTCTGAAACAAGTAAAGCAAATAGCTCAATTGTTCATGGAGGATTTGATGCACCTGTTGGTTCAAATAAAGCTAAGTTTAATGTAAAAGGCAATAAGATGATGAAAAAGACATGTGAGCAATTAAATGTTCATTACAAAAATAATGGCTCTATTGTACTTGCATTTAATGATGAGCAGGTAGAAACATTAAAAGAGATTTATGAAAGAGGAATTAAAAATGGTGTAGGTGGGCTTTCTATAATATCAGGAGAAGAAGTTAGAGAAATAGAACCTAGTATATCAAAAGAAGCAAAAGCCGCAATTCTAGCCAAAACAGGTGGAATAGTTTGCCCATATAAGCTTACACACAATGCTGCACAAAATGCCGCTGAAAATGGTGTACAGTTTATATTTAACTGTAAACTTATTGAAATTGAAAACAAAGGTGATTATTTTAATTTAATCACAACAAAAGGCAATATAGAAACAAAATATATTATAAATGCGGCAGGAGTTTTTGCCGATGAAGTAGCAAGAATGGCTGGAGATAATACGTTCAGCATTTATCCCAGAAAAGGAGAATATATTCTTTTTGATAAAAAGCTAGGAAAAGAAGTAAACCATACAATATTTCAAACTCCTACAAAACTAGGAAAAGGTATTTTAGTGACCCCAACTGTAGACGGAAACCTACTTATAGGCCCAACAGCACTTAACATAGAAAATAAAAATGATTATGATACAACAAGAGAAGTACTTTTGGAAGTATTAGAGGGTGCTAAAAAAAGCGTTCCTTCTATTTCAAGCAAAAATATTATTACATCTTTTTCGGGTCTTAGAGCAATAGCAGATAAGGACGATTTTATAATAGGTATTTCTGAAAAGGTAGAAAGGTTAATTAATGTAGCTGGAATACAATCCCCAGGGTTAAGTGCATCTCCGGCAATAGCAGAATATGTTGCACAACTTTTAAACGATATTAATCACGGAAAATTGCCATTGAAAGCAGATTATAACCCTACAATTGAAGTTAAACCAGAAATCATAAGCATAACAACAGAAGAGCTTGCAGAGCTAGTTAATAAAAATCCGGCTTATGGAAAAATTGTATGCCGCTGTGAAACTGTTTCAGAAGGAGAAATTGTAGATTCGATAAAATGTGAGTGCGGAGCAACAACAATTGATGGTGTTAAAAGGAGAACCCGTGCAGGAATGGGAAGATGCCAAGGAGGGTTTTGTATGCCTAGAGTATTAGAGATTCTATCAAGAGAATTAGGAATACCGTTTACTAAAATACAGAAAAATGATGAGGGTACATTTATTTTACAGAGCGAAACAAAAGGGGGTATAGCATAATGCAAAATATAGATTTAGTAGTTGTTGGAGCGGGACCCGCTGGAATGGCAGCAGCATTGTCAGCATTTGAAAATGGAGTAAGTAATATTGTAATACTCGAAAGAGACTATAAAGCAGGCGGAATTTTAAATCAATGTATTCATAATGGTTTTGGGCTTCACTATTTTAAGGAAGAATTAACAGGCCCTGAGTATGCATATAGATTTGAAAAAGAAGTACATGAAAAAAATATAGAAATTAAACTAAACACAATGGTCTTGGATATTAGTGAAGAGAAAGTGGTTACTGCTGTTAACGAAAAAGATGGTGTGATTCAAATAAAAGCTAAAGCTATTATTTTGGCAATGGGTTGCAGAGAAAGAACTAGAGGAGCATTAAATATTCCAGGAAGCCGTCCAAAAGGTATTCTTACTGCAGGTGCAGCGCAAAGATTTGTAAATATTGAGGGCTATATGCCAGGAAAAGAAGTTGTTATATTAGGTTCGGGTGATATAGGGTTAATTATGGCAAGAAGAATGACATTAGAGGGTGCTAAGGTTAAAGCAGTATGTGAACTTATGCCTTACTCCGGAGGTTTACAGCGAAATATTGTACAATGCCTAGAAGATTTTAATATACCTTTAAAATTAAGCCATACTATAGTAAAGGTTCATGGAGATAAAATTCTTGAAGGTGTTACAATAGGAGAAGTTGACAAAAATTTTAATCCTATAAAAGAAACGTTTGAGTATATTCCTTGTGATACTTTACTTTTATCGGTTGGGCTTATTCCTGAAAATGAACTATCAGAAAAGGTTAATGTTGACATGGATAATATTACAGGTGGAGCAAAAGTTAATGAGGAAATGGAAACATCAATAGAGGGCATTTTCGCTTGTGGAAATGTTGTCCATGTTCATGATTTAGTTGATTTTGTTACATTAGAAAGCCAAAGGGCAGGTAGGGGAGCAGCTTCATATATTTTAGAAAGTTTATCAAAAGGAGAGAACTATTTAGAAACAAAGGCTAGCGAAGGTATTAGGTATATTGTTCCTCAAAAAATAAACAAAGATAGTAATAAAGATAAAATTCAGCTTTTTTTTAGAGTAAAAGATATTTATAAAAATAGCAAAATAGTCGTTAAAATTGATGATAAAGTAATAAAGACCATTAAAAAAGTGCATTTAGCCCCAGGAGAAATGGAAGAAATAATTATTGATAAGTCTCTTATTGATAATATAGGCAACAATTTAACAATACAAGTGGAAGGAGAATAATATATCATGAAAAAAAATATTACATGTATAGTTTGCCCAACAGGCTGTAGAATGACTGCATACATTGAAGACGCTAAAGTTACAAATGTCATTGGAAACACCTGTAAAAGAGGTGAGGAGTATGCCAAAGATGAGTGTATATCCCCTAAAAGGGTTCTAACATCTACAATTAAAGTTAATAACAAAAATAAAAGATGTATTGTACCTGTAAAAACAAATGGTGCTATTCCAAAATCCATGATATTTGATGCTATGGAGCAAATTAACAGTGTTTTTATTGATGGCTCTATTAGCATTGGAGATGTAATAATTAAAGATTTATTTGACACCGGAGTTGATGTTGTTGCTACAGGAAGTTGTTAGAATTTATCAAAATAAAAACTTGATATTTGCAATTACACGACTTGTAGCATTAATAAAGAAAATATATTACATTTATTTATTGTAAATCTCCTTAATATTCTATATAATATTTAAAATTTAACATTAAATATAAGGAGGGCTTACAATGGACAAAAGAAAAATGGCTACACCAGAAATTACTACAGCTCTAAGAAAAAATATTGTTCGTGTACCTGAAGTAATAAGAAAAGAATGTACGGGCATTACTATTTTTGGGAAAACAATATATTCAATTATTTTTACAACAGATGTTGCTATAATTGAAAATACAAATGCAGATGCTGTAATAGCAGTATATCCCTTTACACCACACCCTTCGATAACTCAAGCTATTATGGACGTTGCAGATATCCCTGTTCTTTGTGGTGTAGGAGGAGGATTGACACAAGGATTACGTTCTGTTAATGTTGCCCTTCATGCAGAGTTTCAGGGAGCATTAGCAGTTGTTCTAAATGCACCTACACCTCTATCAACAATTAGAGCTGTGAAAGATACTGTTGATATACCTGTTATATTAACTATAGTTTCTGAATTAACTGATATAGGAGAAAAGCTTGATGCTGGGGCAGATATTTTGAATGTTAGCGGCGGAGCAAACACTGCCAACATTGTTGCAAAAATACGTGATAGTTTCCCCGATATACCGATTATTGCTACTGGTGGGAGTTCAGATGAAAACATATTAAAAACAATTGCTGCTGGTGCAAATGCTGTAACTTATACTCCTCCAAGTAATGGAGAGCTTTTTAAAGTTAAAATGGAACACTATCGTGAGGAAGAGATGAAAAGACATTTATAATATACATTAACGTGAGTTCGACGTAGTTGAACAGGCTTGTGAAACAAGCCGAAAATCGTAAGATTTTTCACATTATGAGCATAAATTCAGCCTGATTTTGGCTAAATTTGTGCGAATATTATCAAAAGTTCCACCCAGCTTTATTGCTTCGAACTCACGTTATATTATTGTAAAAAAATTTTAGCAGAATGCTTTATTTATAGCATTACCTGTCAAAGTTTTTTTAAGGGTTTGGGAAACTTTTTTCAAAAAAGTTTCCCAAGTTCTTTTTTTAACAATTTGAGGAGACTTTTTTAAAAATTTAGCGTAGTTATATTTATAATAAAGGCATTTGTATAAAACATTAATATCTATATAAGAAAGGTTGAGGGAATAGTGGAAGATATAAAAAAAGTGATATTTGATTTAACAAAGAATATAACTAAATCCTCCTCCGGAATTTTAAAAGTTACAAAGCTTAGTATGCAGCTTGCAAATGAAGAGCAAAACTTAAAATCTATTTATTGGGATATTGGAAAAAAGGTTCATGAAATATACTGTTATGGTGGAACATTAGGACCATTTTTTGATGAAAAGTATCTGCAAATAAAAGAGGTAGAAGAAAAAATTATATGTGCCAAAGAAGCTTTGAAGGAAGCAAAAGGTAGTCGTCCGTGCCCAAACTGCTCTAAATCTATAGATAAAAACGCTGAATTTTGCCCAAAGTGCGGATATAAAGTATGTGGTGGAGAAGCCACCTCTTCATTAAATAATGATAATATTTTGCCTAAGCAACAATTTAATGAAAGTGAATACAGTAATATACATGAAGGAGCGGAAGTAACAGTTAGTAGTAATGAAATTTTTAGTGGCAAAAGCATAGAAAAGAATAAACAAGAGAGTTTTACTGATGAAATTATAAAGGAAGAAAAAGTACAATTAAATAAAAAGTTATGTAATATCTGCGGTTCAGAAAATGATGCTTCTGAAAAATTTTGTCTTGGTTGTGGCAGAATGCTTTAGTGCTTATTTTGTTTTTTGTGCAATATTTTTATATTTGTGAAATATTAACAATAATAATTATATTTATTATTGTTTTTTTTACACTTAATTAGCACTCATTAAGCTTGATGGCTAACAAAAAAAGAGTTATAATTAGTAAAACCAATTCAAATAGTAAAAAATATATTAGGTTAATATTTTAAATATATGGAAAAAATATAAAAGGAGGTTTTTTCTATGTTATGTGAAAAATGTAAGCAACAGTATGCAACTGTTCATATGCAAAAAAATATAAATGGGCAAATTACAGAAATGCATCTTTGTCAGGATTGTGCTTCTAATCCTGAAATACCTATTTCATTTGATAATTTTTTTCAAGGTTTTTTAGATTCATTTTTAAATTATCATATGAAAGAATTAACCGAAGAAGGTATTAGAACTAATTTACAAAAATGTAATACATGTGGGTTGACATATACAGATTTCAAAAATACAGGAAGATTGGGCTGTGCAAATTGTTATAATACCTTTAGAACAGAACTTAACACTATTTTTAAAAGTATTCAAGCAAGTGATATCCACAACGGAAAATATCCGCAAAAAGCAGGAGCCAGCCTTAACTTACAAAGAAAAATTGATAACTTAAAACAGGCTTTAAATTTGGCTATTCAAAATGAAGAATTTGAGCAAGCTGCAAGAATAAGAGATGATATTAGAATTCTGAAAGGGGAAATATAAATGGATAAATGGTACGAAAGCCCAAAAGCAGACAATTCTCCAATTATTTCTTCCAGAATTAGATTGGCTAGAAATTTTAAACAATATCCTTTTCCATTAATGCTAGCTGAGAATGATGCATTAAAAATTATGGACGAAACAGTAAAATCTCTTATTAATGAAGAAAATCAATATGAAGATACAACGAAAGGCTTAAAATTTGTTAGGCTGGATAATAAAAGTCTTTTTGAAAAAAGGATTCTTCTTGAAAAGCATATTATAAGCCCTGCGTTTATACAAAAAAACAAAAATATAGGATTGATTACTCAAGAAAATGAAGCTATTAATATTATGCTAAATGAAGAAGACCATATAAGAATACAATCTATACAGCCCGGAGATGAGATAGATAAGGCATTTGAGCAGGCAAATTATATTGATGATTTAATAGAAAGAAATATTGAGTATGCTTTTGATAAAAATTTTGGTTATCTGACTGCATGCCCCTCAAATACAGGTACGGGGCTTAGAGCCTCATTTATGGTTCATCTGCCTATGCTAGAAAAATCTCAACAGCTTAAAAATATAATACTCACATTAGGCAAATTTGGAATGACTGTTAGAGGAATATATGGAGAAGGAACTGAATCGTTCGGAAGTATATATCAAATTTCAAATCAATTAACTCTTGGTAAATCTGAAGAAGAAATATTGGATAGCTTAAAAAATGTAACCGCTCAAATAATTGGGAATGAAAAGTGGCTTTTAGAGCAGTCTATTTCTAAAGATAAATACGAGATGATGGATGCAGTTTACCGCTCATATGGCGTTCTAACAAATTGCCGCAAAATAACTTCAAAAGTGGCAATGGGGCTGCTATCAAAAGTTAGATTGGGATATATCACAGGGTTGTTAGATGTTCCACGCCCGACAATTAACATTTATAATATAATGATGAATATTCAGCCATCGAATCTACAGAAATATGTGCAAAAAGATTTAGATGAAAACGAAAGAGACATTTTTAGAGCAGAATATATTAGAAATGTTTTTAATAATAAATAGACTTATTAAAACCTAAGGAAACTTTTTTGAAAAAAGTTTCCTTAACCGTTCAAAAAACTTTAACAAATAATGCCGATATACTTCAAGAAAATTTTAACGAAGTTTTTATTACGTAAATAAAAATAGGAGGTTGTATATATGCAAGGTAAATTTACTGAAAAAGCAAGGGCAGCAATAGAAAATTCTCAACGTTCTGCACTTGAACTCGGACAAAATTATGTAGGGACAGAGCATTTGCTTTTAGGGTTATTAAGCGTAACAGACAGCGTAGCTGCAAAGGCTTTAGAAAGCCAAGGAATTAATGAAACAATAGTAGAAGATAAAATTATTGAAATATCAGGTAATGGAAGCACAAAATCTACACCGCAAGATTTTACACCAAGAAGCAAAAGAATATTAGAACTTAGTTTACAGGAAGCTTTAAAAATGGGTACGGGCTATATTGGTACAGAACATTTGCTTTTGGCACTTTTGAGAGAATCAGACTGTATTGCTGTTAGAATATTAACATCTATGAATGTTAATATTCAAAAGCTTTATGATGATATAATGTCTTTATTAGGCGAGGGAGCAGACAAACAAGCGGCACTACCTATAAATAAGAAATCTTTAAATAACATAAAAACAAATACACCTACATTGGATAAGTTTAGCAGAGATTTTACACAATTAGCAAATGACCAAAAATTTGACCCAATTATAGGAAGAGATACTGAAATAGAAAGAGTTATTCAGATTTTAAGCAGAAGGACAAAAAATAACCCATGTCTTGTAGGAGACCCCGGAGTTGGTAAAACCGCTATTGCAGAAGGACTAGCACAAAAAATAGTAGAAGGAAATGTTCCCGAAATTCTAAAGGATAAAAGAGTAGTATCTCTTGATTTATCTGCAATGGTTGCAGGTAGTAAATATAGAGGAGAATTTGAAGAAAGAATTAAAAAAGTTATAGGCGAGGTCAAAAGCTCTAATAATATTATTCTCTTTATTGATGAGTTACACACAATTATTGGAGCAGGGGCGGCAGAGGGTGCAATTGATGCTTCCAATATATTAAAGCCTTCTCTTGCAAGAGGAGAAATGCAGGTTATAGGAGCAACAACATTAGATGAATACAGAAAATATATTGAAAAGGATGCCGCACTAGAAAGAAGATTTCAGCCTGTTAAAGTGGACGAACCATCAGAGGAAGAAGCAATTGAGATGCTTAAAGGTTTGCGTGATAAATATGAGGCACACCATAACGTTCAAATTACAGATAAAGCTATAATTTCGGCAGTTAAATTTTCAAATAGATATATTACAGACAGGTTTTTGCCTGATAAAGCTATAGATTTAATTGACGAAGCAGCATCAAAAGTAAGATTAAGAACATATACTGCACCTTCAAATATTAAAGAGTTAGAACTGCAGCTATCTGAACTTGACAAAGAAAAAGAGGAAGCTATTAAAACAGAAGAATTTGAAAAAGCAGGTAAAATAAAACAAACTCAAAATGAAATTGTAAAACAGCTTGATGAAGCAAAAAAAGAATGGCAAAGCTCAAATACAAAAGCAGAGCATATAGTTGATGAGGAAGAAATAGCAGAGGTATTGTCGGGTTGGACGGGTATTCCTGTAAAAAGGTTGCAGCAGGAAGAAACCGAAAGATTACTGAAAATGGAAGAAACTTTGCACAAACGGGTTATTGGGCAAAATGAAGCAGTAACTTCTGTATCTAAAGCGATTCGTCGTGGTAGAGTTGGGCTTAAAAATCCAAAACGCCCAATAGGTTCATTTTTATTTTTAGGACCTACAGGTGTTGGAAAAACAGAGTTGTCAAAAGCATTGGCAGAAGTTTTATTTGGCAATGAGGACTCAATAATACGTCTTGATATGTCCGAATATATGGAAAAACACAGCGTTTCAAAACTTATTGGTTCTCCTCCAGGATATGTAGGATATGACGAAGGGGGACAATTTAGCGAAAAAGTAAGAAGAAAACCTTACTCTGTAATTTTATTAGATGAAATAGAAAAGGCTCACCCTGACGTATTTAATATATTATTACAAGTATTAGACGATGGTCATATAACAGATGCACAAGGTAGAAAAATTGATTTCAAAAATTCTGTAATTATTATGACTTCTAATGCAGGGGCTAGAAACATCATTAACCCTAAAAAATTAGGATTTGTTTCTAAAGAAGACGAGAAAAAGTCTTATGAAAATATGAAGAAAAATGTTATGGACGAGGTTAAAAACGTTTTTAGACCAGAGTTTTTAAACAGAATTGATGACATAATTGTTTTCCATGCCCTTGATAAAGATGATGTAAAAGAAATTGTAAAAATAATGATTAAAGAAGTTTCAGACAGAATAAAAACAAATGTTAATATTGAAATATCCCTTACAGATTTTGCAATAGAAAAAATATCGGAGGAAGGATTTGACCAAACATATGGTGCAAGGCCTTTACGTAGAGCAATACAAAATAAAATAGAAGACCAGTTTGCAGAAAACATATTAGAAGGAAAAGTTAAAGAGGGAGACAAAATAACTGTTGACTTTTTAGATGGAGAATTTATTTTTGTTAAGTAGCAAAGCCTTTTAAAGAGTTTGGGAAACTTTTTAGAGAAAAAGTTTCCCAAACTCTTTTATAAACAAATTTTTAAAACGCATTATTATGTGGGGTTGAAGTATATGATTAAAAAGGAAAATATTTCTGTAGAAGATAATACAATAGATAACTTAACAAAAGAAAAAGAGTTGATAAAAAAACTTAGAAAAAAATATAAAATTTTAAAAATTTTATTTGGAATTTTGTTTATATCATTTCTGGGATTAGTTTATATAAACTATGACTATATGGTATTTAAAATACTTATTGCTGGAAATTATGTTTTTACAGATTGTCTTGACGAAATTTATTCCGAAGCAGTAGGAGAAAAAAATTTTAAAGGTTATCTAGATGATTTTGATAAAGTTGTAATAGAAACCCTTACTGATAGAATAAGAGAAAAAAATGGAGATAGATATACATATTTATATACTCCCGAACAATACGATTACTCAAAAGAATACGTCAAAAGTGATGCAAAGCTTGCTGAAATAATACCTGTATCAGAAGACATTATATATACAAGTCTTCCTAATATTTCAAAGGGAACAAGGGAATTTATATATGATAATGTAGATGAGTTTAAAAAATATAAAAACATTATAATTGATTTAAGAGGAAATTATGGCGGAATGCTTAGTGACTATTATAAAATTTCTGATTTATTTTTAGATAAAAATGTAACTATAGGTTATGAAAACACACGCTTGCCATTTTTAAATCGTGAAATAAAAACTAAAAAAAAGAAATATTTAGAATTTGAAAATATTTTTATATTACAAGATGAATCGACTGCAAGTTCTGCCGAAGGCTTAATTATGTCTCTTAAAGAGAATTTAGATAATGTAACTATTATTGGCACAAAGAGTTTTGGTAAGGGTATCGGGCAAGTAACTATTCCACTAACGGGTGGATATGCCGTAAAGGCGACAATCCTAACTTTACAAACTCCCAATAGTTATTCAATTCATAAGGTTGGAATTAATCCTGATATTATATATAAAAGAGATGATATTTTAAAGCATACTATAGAAATAATTGAAGAAAATAACTGAACTTAATAACATTTGCAAATTAAAGACCCTAGAGGGGAAAAACTTTTTAAAAAAAGTTTTTCCCCTCTAAAACTCCCCTTTTCAAAAAATTCAACTTATGCTCCCAATATAAAAAGCCTATATTAAAGCCTAATACTTTATTTTAACGAAAGGGGAGGCTCAAGTTCACACTCACTTAATAATGAGTCATTTAATAAAACATCTTTTATAGGGGCATCTGCATGTATTTTGCCCTTTTTCAGTACTATTGCTCTATTGCATAAATCTAGCGCAAAATCCAAATCATGAGTTGCAATAAGAGTCGTCTGTGGCAAAGTATCAAAAACTTCAATTAATCTACGCCTTGCACGAGGGTCAAGAAAAGACGTTGGTTCGTCCATAAGTAAAAGAGAGGGTTCCATTACAAGTACTCCAGCTAGAGCAACAAGCCGTTTTTCGCCTCCTGACATTTTATGAGTCATTCTGTTTTTTAAATGTGGTATGCCAAGTTGAGAAAGTGTTGTATCAATTCTTGTTTCTATTTCATTTTCCGGAATTTTATAATTACGAGGTCCAAACGCAATGTCCTCATAAACTGTAGGCATAAAGAGTTGGTCATCAGGATTTTGGAATACCATACCAATTTTTTGCCTCAAATTATTTAATGTTTTCTTTTCTAATATAATATTATCTACGCTAATAGAGCCAGACTCTGGTATCATTACACCGACTAATGTCGAGAGTAAAGTAGATTTTCCAGCACCGTTAGCCCCAATTAATGCTACCCTTTCTCCTTTTTGGATAGAAAAACTAACATCAGATAATACATAAGCTGTATCGGATTTATTGTATTTCACTTTAAGATTTGTTGCACTTAGCATTAGATGTCCTCCTATCCTATAAGATTTCCAAGAAATAAGCTGAGATTAAATAAACGCAGAAAAAGTATTATCAAAGAAATTGCAATAGTATATATATAATCATATAAGCTAAATTTGTTTTGTGTTTTACTATAATACGCACCATCAAATCCACGGCATTTCATTGCTTTATATATATTATCGGAATGGTCAAAGCTCCTAAGTATAAGTTGCCCCAGGAAACTACTCATATCCTTCATTTTTATTTCTTTTTCATTAGGTGCTCGAAGAGTATATGCTGTAAACATTGAAACTGCTTCATCAAGTAATACTGATAGATAACGGTACATCATTACAAACTGTAAACACAAAATTTTCGGTACATGTAATTTTACTAATTGATTGCTGATTTCTACAAATGATGTTGTAGCAATTAATAATAACACAGCCATTACTGTAAACAATGTTTTTAGTATAATAGAAATAAAAGATACCATACCATAACTTACAGCGAAGCTACCAATATAGAACATTGTATCTCTAACAAAAAATAGATTACTTATACCTCCAGCTAATGAAAAGGGTAATGCAATAACTAACCTTGCTAAAAGCGGACGATAAGGTGTATCTGATAAAGACATAAGAATAACAGGATAGAATATTAGAGGTACTAATCCGCTTACATTTTGCGAAGGGAAGGATATAACTATAACAATATAAACTATTGTAGTAATCAGTTTAGCCATTGGATGCAGTCTATGGATAACTGAATCATTCATGGCTTGCTGTTCTAATCGGTCTATACTAAGCATTGCATTATATAAATCTATCATTTTGACAATACCTCCATAATAAGGTAAATCCAATGAAGTCATCTTTTGAAATAAAATCTTGAGGAAACTTTTATAAAAGCTTCCTCAAACTCTTTCAAAAATATTAATAAATGAAATCAATTTGTTTTTACAGATACTAAATTCTTTTTATGTACTGCACGAATAATCGTTCCAATTCCAGCAGCAAAAATAATTGTAATTATACTGCCGACAATTCCTGCAATGGACGTTCCTAATTGTGCATCTTCATTACCACTAAAAGAATAATCAGGCATAAATGCAGTAGTATTAATAACATCATTCATTGTATTATAAACTATACCTTCGCGTTCAAGTTCAGTTGTTCCAGCAACGCCTTGTATAGACCATTCTAAACCATCAGGAAGAGATGAAGCAAATAAGGACAGTACACCCCCTATAAGAAAAGTTAAAACAAGAAAAGTTACCAATAAGTTTTTCATTTGCATACCAGTTGCAATTTTTTTATCGTTTGCAGAAATATCTAGAATTTCCGGACGTACATTATATATAAAGCAAAGTACACCAGCAGTAACAATACCTTCTACAAGACCAATAGCAAGGTGTATAGGCTGCACAAGTAAAACGAATAAGCCAAATGGTAGTTCAGTTATACCAGAAAGCATAGTTTCTAATACAACACAAAATGCACCTAACTGCAACCCTAATACACAAGATAATATTGATGAAGTTATAATACTCTTTCTGTTAATACCTTTTTTAATAATAGGCTTAAATATAAATTGGTACGCAATTAAACAGGTACAAACACCTAAATTAAATACGTTACAACCATATGATAATAAGCCGCCATCTGCAAAAAATAGACATTGTATTAGTAAGACAGAAGAAATAGTAATCAATGCTGGAAAAGGTCCTAATAGTGCTGCAAGAAGTATACCTCCGCCAATATGCCCACTTGAACCGGTTCCTGGAATAGTAAAATTAATCATTTGTCCTGCAAACACAAATGCACCCATAATTCCCATTAAAGGAATCTTTTTTTCATCAAGTTTATCGTTAGCAATTTTTTTTACAGAATAACCAATAGCAGTTGTGCTTATAGCAGTCATTGCCCCTCCAACAACAGGTGATACTAAAGCATCAGCCATATGCATAATAAATTCCTCCTTAAAAATAAATTAAAAAAACAAAAAGCCATAAACGTCCCCACTTGAATTATACAAGTAAAAACCTTCATGGCTTCAATAAAATATTATAAAGTATCTAATTTAATTTATAAGCTTTATTCGCCTTCATGACGAAAATCTATTATTATTATAATTGCAACAATCTTTGTTGTCAATATATATTTTGGAACAAAAATATGATTAATACTTTATTTTTGAAAGTAATACTACCGTCTCAACATGCCCTGTTCTTGCAAACATATCATGTAGTTTAACTACTTCAGGCTTATACGCGTTTTCGCAAAAAACTTTCAGGTCATTAACTAAAGAAGTAGGCTTGCATGATACATAAATAATACAATTAGCACCAAATGAAATAATTTTGTTTATAGCTTTTGGGTGAATACCTTCTCTAGGAGGGTCAAGAATAATAGTATCAGGATTACATTTTATTTCGTCTACAACTTTTAAAACATCACCAGCAATAAACTCACAATTTTCAATATTATTAAGTTTAGCGTTTTGGGTAGCTCCCTCTACAGCTTCCTCAATAAGCTCTACACCAATAACTTGTTTTGCATTTTTTGATATAATTTGTGCTATTGTTCCTGTACCACAATATAAATCAAAAATAATATTATTTTCTTTTAATGAAACAAATGTTTTTATAGTTTCATATAATTTTTCTGTTCCGTAGGAGTTTGTTTGAAAAAAAGAAAATGCAGATATTTTAAATTTTAGCCCTAAAATTTTTTCGTAAAAGTAGTCCTTACCATATAAAGTAATTAGCTTATCACATTTTACTATATCTGCTATAGAATCATTAATGGTGTGTAAAATACCAGTAATATTGCCATCTAATTGTAACTCAAGTAAGATATCAGCAAAATGTTTTAAGTCAGTTTTTATTGTAGATGTAGTTACTAAATTTATTAGTATTTCACCTGTAAAAAAACCTTTTCTTATAATAAGATGACGTAATGTACCTTCATGAGAGGCTTTATGATAAAAGTTATCTTCTGAATTTTTAAAAAAATTCAAAACCGCATTAACGATTTTTCTATAATCATTATCCACAATATTACAGCTTTTAGATGTTACGACCTCATAATAACTATTTCTTTTTCTCATACCCAGTGCAAGGGTTCCGCCTTTTTCTTCATCGCCAAAAGAAAATTCCATTTTATTTTTATATTCATGTATTTGTGGTGAAGGTTCAATTCCTAGATATTTAAATGAACTAAAACCTTCATTTTTTAATAGGTTTAATACAATACTTTCTTTAAGTCTAAGCTCATTTTTATAAGAAATATTTTGATAAGTACACCCTCCACAAAGTCCAAAGTCAGTACATTCTGGCTCAATCTCAATTTCTGATTTCTCTATAATTGAGGTGAGCTTACCATGATAAACTCCGTGCTTCTTTGTTAAAATTGCTTCTACCAATTGTCCTGGAATTGTATTTTTTATAATAACTTTATTGCCCTCAAATGTTCCAATCCCTTTATTCGGGAAAGTTAAGTCATTTATTAATACTTGTGCAAGTTTTTTTTTATTTCTCATTTAATCCTCCGATAATACTATTAGACAGATTACTAAATTTGCCCATTAATATAATTTCTATAAAACAATCTGTAAAAAGTATTATACTGTATTTTTTAACAAAACACTATATTTTAACAAACATAATAAAAGTTCGATGAAATTTATTCTGCTGAAAATCCCATCGAACTTTTATTAAATTAATTCAAAGTTTTCTCTGCTGCTTTTAATGTGTGTATAGCTAAAATTGATGTAGTAACTGTGCCTACCCCGCCTGGAACAGGAGTAATTTTTGAAGCTAATTTCTCAACTTGCTCAAAATCAACGTCCCCGCATAAATTACCGTTTTCATCTAAATTAATTCCAACATCAATAACAACAGTACCTTCTTTTACATGTTCAGCCTTAATCATTTTAGCTACGCCAGCCGCTGCAATTAAAATATCTGCTGCTTGACATTCTGCTGCTAAATCAGCAGTTCTTGTATGGCAAATAGTAACAGTGGCATTTTCTTTTAATAAGAGCATTGATAATGGTTTACCAACAACCATACTTCTTCCTACAACAGTTACTTTTTTGCCTTTTAGTGGGATTTGATAATGTTTTAATAATTCCATAACAGCCATAGGTGTACAAGGTGCATATCCTGATTCGTCACCAGCAAAAACCTTTGCAATATTTTCTGAACACATACAGTCCATATCTTTTGCAGGGTCAATTATACGTTTAATACTTTCCTCGTCGATATGCTTAGGCATTGGTCTAAATAATAAAATGCCATGAACTTTTTCGTCATCGCTTATTTTTTTAAATTCTGCCTCAAATTCTTCTCTTGGAATATCCTCTTTAAATGTAGAAACTTGAACTTTTATTCCTAAGCCCTCGAATCTTTTTATTGCTCCTCTTTCATAAGACAAATCATCAGGTCTTTCTCCGATTCTAACGATGTTAAGACATGGTTCAACGCCTTTAGAAATTAATTCTTTATTTTTTTCGATTAGCTTCTCTTTCATTCCGTTTACAACTTCGATACCTTTTAATAATTCAGCCATGCGAACCTCCCGAAAATATTTATTTTTTTATATGTAACTGAAAATAATTATGAACGAATTCTTTTTTCAACATTGCTATAAACCACATCTGCACGTTTACAGCCATCATCAAGCATTTGTTGTGTTTTAGTGTTTATCTCATCTGCATATTTTTTATCTTTCATAAGCTGAGTGTTAATAAAAACGTTAAGACTTGCACCCATTAAAGCTGACTTAACAAATAAAACGCCAACACCAACATCACTTATTGCTATAGCTGTTCCTTTTTCGCAAAATTGCTCATGAAGTGTAATACATTCCATAGCCTTTTCCATTATAGCAACAGGTACGCTACAAGCCTCTTTTAATGCTTCTTCCATTACTTTCTCTTTTTCTGCTTTTTGTTCTTCTGTATCTTTTGGTAAACCATATGCTTTTGATAATGGTTCAAAAACTTCAGCATCTTTTATAACAAGATTTAGTAAATCTTTTTGAAGAATGTCAGCTTTTTCTAATAATTCTTTAATATCTTCTTGAACATCAGCATATTTCTTTTTTCCTAGGGTTAGATTACCAACCATACTTCCAAGAGCCATTCCTATAGCCCCAACTATAGCAGAAGCACCGCCGCCGCCTGGAACAGGTTCTTTTGATGCCAAAACATTAACAAATTCAATACATGACTTATTAATCATACTTTGCCTCCTTATTTAACGTGAGTTCGATTCAATAAAACTGCATAGAACTTTTAATAATATTCTCACAAATTTAGCCAAAGTTAGGCTAAATTTATGCCCATAACGTGAAAAATCTTACGATTTTCGGCTTGTTTTACAAGCCGGTTCGACTACGCCAAACTCATGTTATTTAATTAAAATCAGCATAAAAAAATTAAAGATTAAGACAAAGAGCAAAGCACTTATAATCTTAATCTTTATCTTAGCTAATACATTTTTTAAGGTTTTAAAACAATTATAACAAACGCCGTACGCTCGTTTACTATAATTGTTTTAAAGGGATTGGAAAAACTTTAAAAAAAGCTTTCCCAATTGTTTTTTGTTTATTTAAAACAACTATTAGAATAATCCAGAGATTACACCTTCGTTTGTAACATCAATTTTTTCAGCAGAAGGAACTTTTGGAAGCCCAGGCATTGTCATAATCTCTCCTGTAAGAGCTACGATAAAGCCGGCACCAGCAGAAACTTTAATGTTTCTAACAGTAACTCTAAAGCCTTCTGGTCTGCCAAGTTTAGTTTGGTCATCAGAGAATGAATATTGAGTTTTAGCCATACAAATTGGTAAATTTTTATAACCAAGTTCCTCAAGTCTAGCAATCTCTTTTGCAGCAGGAGGTGCAAAGTCAACTCCGTCTGCTCCATAAACTTCTTTAGCAATAGTTTCAATTTTCTTAGCGATAGGTGCATCATCTTCGTATAAGAATTTGAAGTTGTTTTCCCCTTTGTCGATAAGTCTGATAACTTCGTTAGCGAGTTCAACGCCGCCTTCGCCGCCTTTGCCCCAAACTTCTGACAATTCAACATTAGCACCGTATTCTTTACATCTTTTTCTAATTAATTCAAGTTCAGCTTCTGTATCAGTTGGGAAACGGTTAATCGCAACAACGGCAGGCAAGCCAAATTTAACTGTAATATTTTCGATATGTTTTAAAAGGTTTGGTAAACCTTTGTCTAAAGCTTCTAAGTTCTCGTTTCCAAGGTCAGCTTTAGCAACACCGCCATGATGTTTCAATGCACGAACAGTTGCAACGATAACACAAGCAGAAGGCTTAACTCCAGCAAGTCTACATTTAATATCAATGAATTTTTCAGCACCAAGGTCAGCACCAAAACCAGCTTCAGTAACAACATAATCAGCAAGTTTTAAAGCCATTCTTGTAGCCATAATACTATTGCAGCCATGAGCTATGTTAGCGAATGGTCCACCATGTATAAATGAAGGAGTTTTTTCTAATGTTTGAACTAAGTTTGGTTTGAGTGCATCTTTAAGTAATGCAGCCATAGCACCTTCAGCTTTAATTTCGCCAGCTGTAACAGGTTTGTTGTCTCTTGTGTAGCCGATAACTATTTTTCTAAGTTTTTCTTTTAAATCATCAATATCTTTTGATAAACAAAGAATAGCCATAATTTCAGAAGCAACTGTAATATCAAAGCCATCTTCACGAGGAGAGCCGTTTGCTTTACCATTTAAACCATTAACCATAAATCTTAATTGTCTGTCGTTCATGTCAACACAACGTTTCCATGTAATTCTTCTAGGGTCAATATTTAAAGAGTTTCCTTGATAAATATGGTTATCAAGCATCGCAGCTAATAAGTTGTTAGCAGCACCAATTGCGTGGAAATCTCCTGTAAAGTGAAGGTTAATATCTTCCATAGGAACAACTTGTGCATATCCACCGCCAGCAGCTCCACCTTTTACACCGAAAACAGGTCCTAATGAAGGTTCACGAAGAGCTAAAATAACTTTTTTACCTATTTTATTAAGAGCATCGGCAAGACCAACGCTTGTAGTTGTTTTGCCTTCTCCGGCAGGAGTAGGAGTTATAGCTGTAACCAAAATTAATTTACCGTCTGGTTTATCTTGATAGTCTTTTAGAATATTATAGTCAACTTTTGCTTTATATTTTCCGTAAAATTCAATGTTGTCTTTGCCTAAACCAACTTTTTCTGAAATTTCTTCAATAGGAGCCATTGTAACTTCTTGTGCAATTTCAATATCGCTTTTAAAAGACATATTGTAACACCATCCTCTTTAATTTTTAATATTCATTAGGCATTTTGTCTAATTCATCTAAGCTAAAAACTGGGCCGTCCACGCAAACGTACTGATGCCCTATATTACATTTGCCGCATTTGCCAACACCGCAAGTCATTCTCATTTCTAGTGTTGTCAAAATTCTATCTTTAGGCAATCCCATTTCCATCAATTTTTGTGATACAAACTTAATCATAATAGGAGGGCCGCAAAGAACTGCCATAGTTTTGTTAAGGTCGAATTTCATATCTCCTACTAAAACGTGAGGGAAACCAACGTTTTCAGTCCAGCCGGGTTCTTCTCTGTCAATAGTAAGAGTTACTTCTGTATCTTTAATTTTTCTCCATTCTTTATAGCTGTCAAAGTAAATGAAGTCTGCACTGCTTCTTGCTGCAACTAACATTTGGATTTTGCCAAACTTATCCCTGTTAGATTTGTCAAAAACGTATGTTATTAAAGGGCGAAGAGGAGCTAAACCTAAACCGCCCGCAATATATAAAATATCGTTTCCTTCAATTTTTTCTATTGGAAAAGTATTTCCGAAAGGCCCTCTAATCCAAACGGTATCGCCAACTTTAAGGGCATGGATAGCGTCTGTTAAAACACCTGTTCTTTTAATACTAAGTTCAATAAAATCTTTTTCCAAAGGATTTGAAGCAAATCCAAAAGGAGCTTCACCAATACCTGGAATAGAGAACTCAATAAATTGCCCAGGCATAAAATCCATTTTATAATTGTCAGCAAATTTTAATTTATATGTTTTTATGTCTAAATCTGATTTTGTCTCTTGGACTATATCAAGGATTTCTGCTTTTAATGGTAAATATGGATTTGCGTTCACGATAATTCCTCCATTATCCCCTCGACTACACTTTTTATATTCATTCCAGCAGGGCAGCTTCTAACGCATCTTCCGCAACCGGTACAAGCAACATGGCCGAAGTTTTTCTTAACATATAAATATTTGTGGAGAACTCTTTGGCGATATCTTTCGGTTTTTGATTCTCTTGGGTTATGTCCAGATGCATGTAATGTAAATTTAGGGAACATACAGCTATCCCAACATCTGTATCTGCTAACTTTTCCGTTTTCTTCTATGTCTTTAAATCCGAAACAGTGACAAGTTGGGCAGATATAAGTACACATTCCGCAGCCTTGACAAATTTCAGTAATTTTATCCCAATTAACTTTATCAAATGCTTCAGTTTCTAATTCAATCGCATTATCAAATGAAAGTTGTTTTTCTTTTGATTCGGATTTTTCTTTTTTAGTATTTTCAAATCCTTCTAGTTGAGGAATAACAGACGAAAGAGCAGTTTTTCCTTTTTCTGAAACATAAACAACTTCATAAGAATCCTCTTTATTTGCAAGGAATAAATCACATTCTTCTGAAAAACTCATGTCTGTTTCTCTTTGACTACAGAAACAACCAGCTTTTTCTTTCAGGCAACCAACACCAATTACAACAGTGTTATCTATATGAGCTTTAAAGAATGGGTCGGCAAATTTGCCTGTTGTAAAAACTTTCTCCATAACTTTTAAAGCCTCTAAGTCACATGGTCTAACACCAAAAACAACTACACCTTTTTCAGGTTTACTCTCAATTGCTTCGTTATTTGAAAATTCAATAATTTTTTCTGAACGAGGGAAGAAAAATTCTTTTGGTGATTTGTAAGTTATTTCATCACCCATAAGAACATCCTCTACATTACTAACTTGTAAGAAGTCAGTAACTTTGCCGTTAGAAACAGGTGCAAATAAGTTTTTGTCCTGCATTATTTTATTTAATATATCACGCATTTCTGCTTTTTGTATTGAGATAGTAGTAACAGCAGTTGTATTAGGCATGTTGCTCACCTCCTAAAAAGCCAATTTCTTTATCTTCAAACTTATGTGTAAGCAAAGCAGGAGTTGTTTCAAGGTCTAATCCTGATTTGTAGTCATATGTTTTATCAATAAATTCAGTAACCTCTTTAATTATATATCTAACGTTAACGCCTGATGCACAGGCAGATTCACAAGAACCGCATTCAACACATCTTCCAGAAAGATGCATAGCTCTTCCTAAATGGAATGTCATTTTTGTTCCTCTGTCTACTTCAGAAGGACTCCAGCCTGGAATGTCTCTTTCAATAAAACAAGTTTTACAGTAGCAACCATAACAAGCCTGCCTGCATGAAAAACAAAGAATACATTTGTCAATTTCTTCTTGGAACTTGCTTAAATTTTTAACTAATGTTTCAGTGTCTTTTTCTGTATCCATAGAGTCCAATGCCGCTGAATCCAATGCATCTACCATAGGGTTTTTAACATGAACATCAAAAATAGGAGGAGTATGCACTTTACAATCATTACAACCAGGTCTCATGTTTCCTTCGGCATCTTTCACTCCTGTACAATCCATACCTATAATGTAAACATTATCACGTTTGATTTGTTGTTCAAGAATGTATTGCACGATTACTCTAACATCACATGGTTTTGCAATAATAGCAACTTTGTCTTTTCTTCCGTATAAGTAGTTTGCAAGATGTTGATAACATCTGTCGCCCCATACTATTTTGTCAACATCTTTTGGGTCGCTTAGGAAGAAGGGAATTTGCATTCCCTCTATTCCTCCCTCTCTATAAGCCAAAATGGTGTCAACTTTTTTGCTTTCTAGTAATTCTTTACAAATATTTTTTAATTCATTATTTTGTGCTTCAAAACTCATTTTGTACTTACCCCCTCGCATTTTTCAAATTTCAGGGTATTGTTAGGGCCTATTTTCTTTACATTGTCGGTTACTTCTTGAATTACTGAAGCAAACCTTCCGCCTTCAGAAGCAGAAACCCATGTAAATTGTACTCTATTAGGGTCAATTCCAACTGTTGTTAATAATTTTTTAAGCACTGTAAATCTTCTTCTTGCGAACAAGTTTCCAGCGAGGTAGTGACAATCGCCGGGGTGACAACCGGAAACCATTACACCATCTGCACCATCTAGCAATGCTTTAATTATATATATAGGATTAATCCTTCCTGAGCAAGGAACCCTAATAACTCTAATATTTGATGGATATTGAAGCCTGCTTGTTCCGGCTAAGTCTGCTCCTGCATAACTACACCAGTTGCAAAGGAACGCAATAATTTTTGGCTCCCATTCACCTGATGCATTTTCTGGAACACAGCCGCATCCACAGGTATTTGCGGAAGATGAATCACATCCGCCGCAAGCACATCCTAAATTTGAAGCTTCGTCCTTACCATGCATGGATATGCTCCCCCCTTTTTTTAAACTGCTCCTCTACGGAGTAAGTATTCAATTTCAGTAATAACTTGTTTATCTGAGAATCCGCTGACATCAATCGCACCACAACGGCAAGTTGCTGAACAAGTTCCACAGCCCTTGCAAAGAACTTCATTTACAACAGCTCTTCTTACAGTACCGTTTCTAACAGCTACATCTTTGACTTCTATAGCTTTGTATGCACAAACTTGTTCACATGCACCGCAAGCTACACATAAATCATTGTTAACGCTTGCAATTGTACCTTCTGTTTCTAACTGGTCTTTAGAAATAACTGTTGCTGCTCTACCAGCCGCCGCTTTACCTTGAATAATACTTTCTTTTATATTCTTAGGAGCATGAGCCAATCCGCATACATAAACACCCTCTGTTGCAAAGTCAACAGGTCTTAATTTAACGTGTGCTTCTAAGAAGAAGCCTTCTTGGTTTAGAGGTACTTTAAGCATTTGAGCTATTTCTTTATTATCAGAAACATTTGGAGTAATAGCAGAACTTAAAATTAATTTATCTGCATTTAAAGTTACATCGCTACCTAAAAGTGGCTCGTAAACTTTAATTTCTAATGTTCCATTGTTATTTGTTACAACAGGCTTTCTGTCAACATCATATCTAACAAATGTAACTCCTGCTTTTCTTGCTTGTTTATATTGGAGTTCATTAAGACCATATGAACGTATATCTCTATAAAGTATAGTTACGTTAATATCTTTATTGTACTCTTTTAATAACATGGCATTTTTAATAGCTTGATTACAGCAAACTCTACTACAGAAATTGCGTTCGCCTTCTCTTGAGCCTACACACTGAATCATAACTACATTTTTAACGTTTTCCAAATCTTTAAAGTTGTTTTTAGCTTCTTTTTCAAATTCTAGCATTGTCACAACTTTGTTATCTTCGCCATATAAGTATTCATCAGGTTTTCTTTCTGATGCACCAACAGCAACTATAACTACGCCATGTTCAATATCTCTAATGAATTCTCCGCATTTAAGTTTAGTTTTGTAATTTCCTACATAACCATCTATAGAATCAATAGTAGTATTTAAGTATACAGAAATTAATGGGTTTGTATTAGCTTGCTCAATTAAATTTTCTAAATAAGGAGTAACAGGTCTGCCTAAATTTGAAGTAGTAACAGATATAGCATTACCACCTAATTTATGTGTTCTTTCGATTAAATGAACAGGATAACCCATACCAGCTATTTCAAGAGCAGCCGAAAGCCCTGAAACGCCTCCGCCTATTACTAAAGCAGCTTTGTTTACATCTATTTTCTTTCTTGTAAGTTGTTTTGCAAATGTAACTTTACCTACGGCCATTCTTACAAGTTCTTTAGCTTTAAATGTAGCCTCGTCAGCATTATCCATGTGTACCCATGAACATTGGTCTCTTATGTTTGCCATAGCGAATAAGTAAGGATTCAATCCGGCTTTTACTAATACACCTTGGAATAAAGGTTCATGAGTTCTAGGAGTACAAGAAGCAACTACTATTCTGTTAAGCCCATGTTCAGCTATTTTATCAGCAATAACTTTTTGTGAGTCTACTGAACAAGTGTATAAAAATTCTTCGGAATGTACAACAAAAGGTAATGTTTTGGCATATTCAACAACTTCTTTAATGCTCAAATATCCACCGATGTTTACACCACAGTGACATAAGAATACACCGATTTTAATAGGTTCTTTTGAAACATCTCTCATAGGAGCAACAGGCTCATCTTTAAAGAAAGCACTGTATTCAGAGAATAAATCAACTTCTTTAAGGTTAGCAACTTTCGCTGCTGCCGCTGCCGCTGCACTTGCTTCGATAACAGTTTCAGGGATATCTTTTGGACCAGCCGCAACGCCACAAGCATAAATACCGTCTTTTGTAGTAACAGGTGAATTAAATTCATTAGACCAAATAAATCCGTATTTGTCTGTTTTAATACCTGCTTTGTTATACAATTCGATATTTTCTTTTTTAGCGTTCATACCAACTGATAAAACAACCATATCATAGTGAGCTGTTTGTGTATTAGCATTTTCGTCAGTATAAATAATTCCTAATTGACCTGTCTCTTCATTTCTTTCTACTCTTGAAATTCTGCTTCTAATGAAACCGATATTATATTTTGATTTTCCTGATTCAATGTATTTATCAAAATCTTTTCCATATGCTCTCATATCCATATAGAATATGTCGATATCTTTAACAGTAGCTAAATGCTCTTTTGTTATCATAGCTTCTTTTATAGCATACATACAACAAACAGATGAGCAGTAGTCACTATTACATTGGCTATCTCTTGAGCCTACACATTGTATAAAAGCAATTCTTTCGGGTTCTCTGTTATCAGAAGGTCTTTGTACATGACCTTTGTAAGGACCTCCCGCTGAAAGAATCCTTTCGTATTCAAGACTTGTTACTACATCTTTATATTTTTCATAACCAAATTCTGGTGGAATATCGGTTGTAGCATCATAGCCTGAAGACATTACAACTGCACTGATAGGTATTTCAACAATACTTTCTGTTTGTTGGTGACATATAGCACCTGATTGACAAGCTTCTTCACACATACGACATTCACAACAAATTGAACAGTCAACACATCTAAGAGCTTCTTTTTTGCCTTGCTCATCAGTGTAGCCTAATTCAACTTCGTCAAATGTAGTCTGTCTGCGTTTCAAGTCTATCATCGGCATATTATGTCTACGTTCACTTTTAAACCCTCTAACATCTATTTCTTCAATATTTGTTTGTGGTAATAAAAACGGCTCAATAGGTAAGTTTTTACCTTCTAAGTAGTTTATAATAGCGTTTGCGGCTTTATTTCCGTCTGCAACAGCTTCAATCATTGTTGCAGGGCCTCTCATAGCGTCACCGCCTGAGAATACGCCTTCAATGTTTGTTTTCATTGTTTTTTGGTCGCAAACGATATATCCTTTTTTATCGAAAACAGTAATTCCAGCTGCTTCTGAATCAGAATTGTCTGTATATTGTCCTATAGAACGTATAATACAGTCAGCTTCTACAACAAATTCAGAATCTGCAATAGTTTCAGGGCGTCTTCTTCCGCTTGCATCAGGTTTGCCTAACTTGTTTTTAACGCATTTAAGCCCAGCAACGTTACCATCTTTTTCAACTACTTCTGTAGGAGCAGTTAAATATAAGAATTTAACACCTTCTTCAATAGCGTGTTCAACTTCCCATTCATTTGCAGGCATTTCTTCTCTTGAACGACGATAAACAACAGTTACATCGCAACCCAATCTAAGTGCAGACCTAGCAGCATCCATAGCAACGTTACCGCCACCGATAACAAGAACTTTTTTACCAGGTTGAGTTTTATCTCCTAAGTTTAATTTTCTCAAGAAATCAACAGAAGAAATTACGCCATTTGTATCTTCTCCAGCAATACCAAGTTTCATATCTTTATGAGCACCTATCGCTAAGAAAGTAGCTTTGAATCCTTGTTTTTTCAAGTCTTCTAAAGTAAAATCTTTGCCAATAGCAGTATTAAGCTTAATTTCAACGCCCATATCTTCTATTAATTTGATTTCTTCTAATAAAACATCTTTATTTAATCTATAATCAGGTATACCTACTTTTAACATGCCGCCTGCCACTGGTAAAGCCTCAAATACAGTGACTTGATATCCTTCAAGTGCTAATTTATAAGCACAGTTAAGACCCGCAGGACCAGCACCTATTATAGCAACTTTAACATATTTCGGTTCGGCTGTTACTTCAATACCTTTGAGTTTGCCTTCTTTTTTAACTTGGTCAGCAACAAAACGTTTGATAGCCGCAATTGATAATGGCTCTTCAACGTATTGTCTGCTACAGTTAGTTTCACAAGGGTGTAAGCAAATACGTCCTAATACGCCCGAAAAAGGTGTAGTGCGTCTTATTACTTGCAAAGCTTCTTCGTATCTGCCGGCTCCTGCTAATGTTATGTATCCATGTGCATCTAAATGAGCAGGGCATTTATATTTACAAGGAGATGAACCTTTTTTGTCTATAACAACTTTATTTGGAACAGCTTGAGCATAAGGTTTATAAATAGCCTTTCTGTTGCCTATACCCATATCAAATTCACTTTTAGCTTCAACAGGGCATTTTTCCATACAGTCGTTACAACCTTTACAAAGGTCTTCATCTATAAATCTTGGTTTTCTTTTAATAACAGCAGTCATATCAGGAGCATCACCTTTAATATCTAATACTTCACTCCATGATAAAGTTTTTACTAAAGGGTGATTATAACATGACGTTACTTTTGGCGCTAAAATACAAGCAGAACAGTCATTTGTGGGAAAAGTTTTGTCTAGTTGCGCCATTCTTCCGCCTATACTAGGGGAATTCTCGACTAAAAACACAGGTATACCCATTTCGGCTAAGTCATGAGACGCTTGAATACCTGCTATTCCTCCACCAACTACCATTACAGGTTTCTTCATATATATCCTCCTAACAATGGATATGTTAACTACTTTTTAAGTATGTCACATATTTTAGTTAAACGCAGTTTTCTGGCTTCAAGGTCTAATTCTTCTACTTTATCCATTAAAGATTGTTCAACAACGCCTTCAGAAATTGCAAGTTCTCTTAATGTTCTAACAACATCAGCGAATCTAACGTCTTGTGGGCAATGACAAACACAAGCGTGGCATTGATTACATTTCCAAATTTCATCTGATTTTAATAATTCATCTTTTTTATCCAAAAGAATCATTCTCATAATTTTACGAGGATTGTAACTGTCGTCAATTTCATTTACAGGGCAGCTTGCCGTACAAGAACCGCAAAGAAAACAGTTTAATACTCTGGCGCCTCCCGGCGTATTTCTAACTTCATTTTTAAAGTTTGTTTCTTCTTTTTCAATTACACCATGCACGAAAATTACCTCCCTATAATTTAGGTCTTGGCAGAAATCCTGCCTTCTCTACTATAGTTGGAACGATTTCTTCCCAACCAACGGCCATAATATGAATTCCGCTTACACCTTTAATTTTTCTTAATTCCTTTATAGAATCTAATGCCATTGCAACGCCTTCAGCTTGTTTATCTTCGGCTTTTTGCATTCTTTCAACGCAATAATCGGGAACTTCCATACCAGCAACTAATTGTGTCATTTGAATAGATTTCAAAGACTTATTAACTAAAATACCGGCTTGAATATATGCTCTTTCATGAAGCCCTCTTTCTCTGACAGCTTCCATCCATCTGCTAAACTTTTCAATATCATAAATAGCTTGAGTTTGAATAAATCTTGCACCAGCATTTATTTTTTTCTCAAGTCTTATTAATTGAAGTTCTTCCGGGTCTGCAAATGGGTTTGCTGTAGCACCTAAGAAAAATTTAGGTGGAGTTTTACATTTGCTTCCTCCCAAAAATATTCCTTCTTCTTGTAGTGTTTTCATAGCACGTAAAAGTTGAATGGAATCAATATCATAAACATTTTTGGATTGAGGATGATTGCCAAATGATTGATGGTCGCCAGAAAGGCATAATAAATTTCTAAGCCCCATAGCATAAGCACCTAAAAGGTCGCTTTGCATAGCAATTCTGTTTCTGTCTCTACAAGTCATTTGTACAACTGGGTCAACACCTTCTTGTAAAGAAAGGTAAGAAGCTGCGATGCTTGACATTCTAACAATAGCTGTTTGATTGTCTGTAACGTTCGCCGCATCAACTAAGCCTACTAACTCTTTAGCCTTTTCTCTTACATTTTCGGCGTTGGCACTCATTGGAGGTCCTATCTCAGCAGTAACGGAAAATTCGCCTGCTTCAAGAACCTTTTGTAAATTGCTCCTATCGTCAGACATAACTACCCCCCTATTAAACTTTTTTGTTATTAGACTTATGTTTACATTTATTAAAATTAATATTAAGCTTCATTTAAAACTACATCTTCTCTAACAATTGTTCTAGGGCCACCATCTCGGCTAGACCTCCAGTCTCTTGTCTCATAAATTTCGCTTAAACAATGAACTCTGTCAAGGTTTTTCAATTTTTGATAAATGAGTTGCCATGCACATTCTGTATCTGGATTGATTTCGCATTTTCCTGTTTGTGAACCACCACATGGACCATTGAAATTACTTTTTGAGCATCTAGCTATTGGGCAAACGCCACCTGTTTTGTCAAGTAAGCAGTTTCCACAGCCTTGGCAATATTCAGACCAAAAGCCTAAATCTTTTGCAGCTCCGAAAAATTTAGTGTTAAGCCCAGGAATAACAACTTTATCTCTAAAATTTTCAGCTAAAAATTGTACACCAACGCCACAGCCTATTGACAAAATAACATCTCCGTCAAGTAGTTCTTGTTCAAGGTCTTCAATAAATTCTTTGTCGCATTGTCTTTTACAATTTACAACGCTTACCGAAAGCTCTTTGTTATTAACACTAGCTTCTGTTAACAATAAGCCTTTTAATTTAAGTGCTTCTTTTTCGCCGCCTGCCATACAAACAGTAACACATGTTCCGCAAGCTGCAATAACAACTCTTTTGAAACCATCTAAGGAACCCAATATTTCATCTATGGGTTTCTGTTCAGCAACTATCAAGGCTATTCCCTCCCAAGCTTATATTTTATTTTGTATGTTAAAAAATTAAAAGTCAAAAGATTAAACCTTGGGGCGTTGCCCCAAACCCTACCACTTTTAAAAAAGTGGACAAAACTTTTATTCTAAAACAACAAATCTGTATAAATTCAAAACTTAATCTTGTAAAAACGCTTCAATATTTTCTTTTAGAATGTTTTCCATTACATGAGAAACTTTAATGCATTTAACCTGCTTCTCGGTAATGCCTGCTTTTTTCAACATATCCATAGTGCGTTCAAGCTGTAAGCAAGCTCTTTTTCCACCGCCCCAATGTCTACAAGCATCGTCCATACAAACAGCCACTAGAACCTTTCCATATGTAGAAAGCGCAGTAGTAATCATTTCAAGGCTCATTCTTCCGCCACATGGCATACTGCTTACATCAAGTTTCGCAGAATTTTCTCCTAAGGAAGAAGAAATTTCATTAAAAGCAACATATGCAGAATTTTCACAGCAGAAAACTTTACATTTATTAGATTTACCCGGTTTAATTGAGTCAGCAGTTAAACCTTCTTCATCATTAATATAAATTGCTTCACCAGGACAAACAGCAACACAAGTACCACAAGCTTGGCAAGCAGAAGCAGTATTAATCATTGCAGAGTTTTCTAAATCGGGTTCCATTGCACCATGAGGGCAAGCTCTATAGCAAGAGTAACAGAAAGCACATTTTCTAGCATCAACAACAGCATGAGTAAAGTCATCGTCGTCATAACCCAAAGATTCTTCTATTTCATTTATTGCAGGTAGTGCAACTTTTAAGCCTTCTTCTAATCTTGTTGCAGACACATCAGGATTAAGATAGAAAATACCTTTTCTGCTTGTTAATGAAGGAGAAACAAAAAATCTATCTTCATTTAATAAACCATTATTATATTGAGATAATCTTAGTTTTCCGGCTATTTTATTAAGGCTTCCTGATTTTCTTCCAGCTTCTGATACAACATATTTTGTTTCAATAACTGTTTCAAAAACACCATCATTAGCTTTAACAGTAAATTTTTGTGTGTCTTCATCAAAGCTTAAGCAAACATCTTCATACTTTATAAAGGTAACTCCAACACTTCTAGCATCTCTATAAGCTTGCTCCATATCTCTTGATAAAGTTTTAACAAATTTTGATAAAAAGTAAACTTTCTTTTTCCTATCTACAAGCTTTTTAGCCATTTGCATTGCTTTTACAGCAATGAATTCAGGTGATTCAGTAATGTAATCTAGTAAGAATACAATTTTTTCTGTGGATTTAACAAGGTCAAGCTTATCCATAGATTTAGGGCACATAATGTCAAGAGTTGAACCTTCGCCAACTACAACATTTTCAAGACTATAAGGTTCTGTAATAATAACGCTTGATGCTAAAAATTCATTGTCAGAAGTTTTAACAACAAAAGCACCTGGTTCACCCTTAACACTAACTACATCATTAACATCTTTTATTATGTCTGTTTGAAAGCCTTCTTGGCGTATGCCTTTTTCTAGGACACTGTTTACCTCATTATTTCCTAAAATCAATACATTCATATTGGCCTCCTCTATGCTAAAAGTATTTCTTTGGCAATAGCCACAGATTCTGAATAAGCATCTTCTATCCTTTTAGGGCCTTTGGCACAGCCTGCAATAAAAATGCCTGTATCTTTAGCATTTTTAACGTATTTAAAGAAACCGGCCTCATCTTGTCTAATTTTACAAAGTTCAGCAACAATACCGGAATCATCAACAGGGCGAATTCCATCTGACAAAACTAATAAATCAAAAGATTTTTCTTCCCTTTTGCCATTTTCGGGGTTATCATATGTAACAGTCGCTTGTTCTCCGCTTCTGACTTTAACAGGTCTGCACTTAATGAACTCCATACCTGCATCTTGCAGCGATTTAAAATAATCTCCGCTTTCAACTGTTTGAAGTTCCATGTAGAAAAATGTAATTTTACAATCTGGGTAATATTTTTTAATAACTTTAGCAGCCCTTGTTGAGTAGCTACAGCAAACTTTTGAGCAGTACATTGCATTTTCTTTTTTATCTCTTGAGCCATAACATTGTATAAATGCAACGCTTTTTGGTTCTTTGTCAAAAAGTTTGTCCGTAGTTCTTTCTTTAAGTATTTTTTCGATTTGACTACCTGTAATAATTCCTTGTGTGCCACTGGTTTCAACAAAACCATTAAAGCCTTCAAGAGTAGTTTCTGAAAAACCTGTAGAAACAACAACATAAGAAATCTCAGGAATATACCTCACTCCTTCTTTAGTTTTAACAGCAGCAGTAAAGTCTCCTTTTTCGCCAGTCAAGTCAATAAGTTTTGATTCTGTTATAATATTAACAGCACCATTTTTTTCAACTTGATTCCAAAGACCAGATGTAAGACATACTCCGCAATTGTTGCATTTGTCAGTAGCTTTACAGCCATAACCTCTGACTTTACCGCCAATTTTATTGGACTTTTCAACAATTGTTACATTAATGCCTTTGTCTGATAGTTCTTTGGCGACTGTACAACCAGAAACTCCGCCACCAACAACTAAAACATGTGACATATTTATTCCCCTCCTTTTTTTTGTTAAATTATTAATTAGTTAATTTTAACATGGATGTATATTAAAATCAATAATATTATAAACTTTTTATAAATTATTTAATTTTTTTGCATTTAATGATTATAAACTTACAAAAAAAAGTAATAAAAATCTTAATGTATTAATAAATATTATGATTTTTACTACAATATTTAGCAAATAATTTATATTAAAGTTACAAATATTTTGTATACTTAATTATAGCATTAAATCAATGATTTGTCTATAATTTAACAAGTAAGAATTTATGGTATATTTATAATATTTATATGAAACAATAATAATACCAATCAATCTAGAACCTATTTGAAGCAGACGGCTAAAATACTACAACTTGGGAATTTAAAACACTCCTATGATTATTAGCAAAAGACCTTGGGAAACCTTTTTGAAAAAAAGTTTCCCAAACCCTTCAAAAACTTTAACTTTATGTCAACACAATGAGGAGTGTTTATCAAGCGTACTGTGGTTCTATCTTAATTACTACATGTTTCCATACAAATAATGTTGTAACTGTTTGTATAGGTATCATAACAAGTTCTTTGGTAATTCTTGTAGGTAATAAAGCTAAAAACCCTTTATTATACATAATGCTAATCCATAAAGTATTTAATCCCATATTGATAAAAACATTAATTATAGTAAACACTATCACAAAACGAATTAAAGTTGCTGGTTTTTTATGAAGCCCTACCCCATATATTACACCTGCCAAAAAGGCACTTAATGTAAAACCAGGAAAAAAACCTCCTGAAGGAAAGAGTATTACTCCTATTAAATCTGAAACAATCCCTATTATGCCTCCGATAATTGGTCCAAACATCATTGAAGCAATAACAGAAGGAAGAAAACCAAATCCAATCCTTAAATCAAATGTTTGAATAGATAAGAATCTTGTAAAAACAACATTTAATGCAATAAATAAACTAATTAAAACTAATTTTCTAACATCTTTTTCTTTACCCAACATATACATTTTGCTACTCAAAATATGGACAAACATCCATATTGAGAAAATTCTTGCTTCAACCTGCCGTTTTATAACAGTCCACAAGCGTAAATTCCCGCATAGCCTACGGTACATACATTAGCTTTAATTATTCGCTACTCTGTATTGTATGTTTTGTTATATAATATTAAAACATTAAGTAAATCCATATTCCAACAATTCTTGCTTCAACCTGTCCTTTTATGACAGTCCACAAGCGTAAATTCCCATATAATCTACGGTACATACATACATAAGCTTTTATTATGCTATATTGTATGTTTTTGTCTCTCAAATAAGACCTTCTTGGATATTTTGTCGAGTAGCTACTCCTTTCGGCATTTTTTTATTTGTGTTTTTTTGACCCTCATATTTTCTTGAAAGTCTTCTTACGTATTCTTTTTTAGTTATTTACCACCTCTTAATTCAATTTTTGAGTAAGTAAGAGAACTGGCTAAAAGGCATAGTATTGCTTTTTTAGTCAGTTTATATTTATAAATACTTACATAAAGTAAGTATTTTATAAATCAATATTTAAAGTTACTGAAATGTTTATGTATACTTTTTATGCTAAGCCCATAAGCTCAATATGATAATGTTTCGCATTTTTAATTGCTATATCAGTAAGAGCAGAGCATTGAGCAACAATAGGTATTTCACTATAGATTTATTTGATTGTAATAATAATTTTATGTTTAGAAAAATACTAGTAGTCATTATATAGCTAATTATATTCATTTATTATAGCAAGTAAGGTATAAAAACAACAAAATTTAATCCAAATAGTTTTAAATGTTATTATTTTTGTATACCTTTGCCTTGTAAATTTATAGTTAAATCACTTTCTTTTTTCATATAAATCAACCAGTAAACAGTACCTACAAATAAAGTACCGCCTATAATATTTCCAATTGTTACAGGAATAAGATTATTAATAATCATACTGCCCCAATTAAGTTTATCAATAGATTCTTGAGCTATACCTAACTCTAGTGCCTTAGCTAATATATTTTCATTTGATTTTGATATTATTCCTGCAGATATATAGTACATATTTGCTATACTGTGTTCAAAACCAGAAGTCACAAATAGCCAAATAGGAAAAAATATAGAAAAAATTTTTCCAACCACATCTTTAGAAGCATATGATAACCAAACTGCTAAACACACCAGCCAATTACATAGTATTCCAGATATAAGTGCCTGAATAAATGTGAAGCTTATTTTGCCAATGGCTGTTTTCATAGTAAAAACACCCAACGCATAACCTCCATAACTAAACTGGGGTGTAGAAGTAACTAAAATAGAAATCAAAACAGAGCCAATAAAGTTACCAATATAAACAACACCCCAGTTTTTTAGCATGTTTAGGAATTTACTTTTTTTTTCTAATACAGAAATAATAATTAAAGTATTGCCTGTAAATAATTCGGCACCACCTAAAACAACCATGATTAATGCTGTTGGAAAAATTAATCCGGCTAGAAATTTAGCTATACCTGTTGTTTCTATTGAATAAATTGCAACATTAGAACCTTGCCCTGCAAGAGCAACAAATGCTCCAGCCAATATTCCTAAAAGAAAAAGTTTCAAAACTTTTGTTGTGGTTTTGACCACACCAACTTCACACATAAGCTGTGCAATTTCTTTTGGGGTATAATAGTTTTTATTATCCAAAATAATTCTCACCCTTTTATTAATTATCATTTACAATAAATAATTTAAGTAGCCTAAAAATTTACAAAGAATGTTTATATTTAGAAACACTTTGTCTGAAAAATGATTTAATAACCACTCTTAATAACAAATGAATTTATTTTGTATAATAAATATTTTATATTAATCTTTAGTTTAGTGTAAATTATAGTTGTTTTTACCCCTACTCGTATAATTCTAAATCCAACTATAATTATATACTTTAATCCACAAAATGCAACAACTACATTTTCATCATTTTGTATACAGGCAAACTTGCTAAAACTACTAAATCTTCTGCACATAGCCAATTTATAGCAGTCTCATCAAATAAAATATTTCCGTCATCAGGTATCTCGTCGTCACCTTGCCAAATAACATATGTAACGGGTAGATAAGGTAAAAGTTGTAGAGTAAAGGACATATGCCCAAGATTAGTCTGCTTGCCTCCTAGTGCCAAACCTACTTCAAGAAATTTATCAAGCCTTTGGGCAAAAGTTTTAACCATTGGCTTAATGGCTCTTTTTATAAAATTATCATTATAAATATAAGCACCTGGAACTTGCTTATAATTAATGTATACACCCTTTGGTACTTTAGAGCCGTTTGCACATAAATAGTGATACCATATAATTTTTTCCTCTATAGTACCATCGTCCAAGTTTATTTTATTATTAAACCAAGGTATTTTATATGTTTCTCCGTCCCAAAAAACACCAGTGTTCTCAATAACCTCTTTCGGTGAGAGGCGACTCAATTCAGATTTAGCTAGGCTTAATGCTTCATCATAACCCCTATTCATATTTTTTCCATACCTTTCTTCCAAAAAATTAGTCTTTCAATTTAATAAATTTTATAGTATAATATATTAATGGTTAATTTTTTAACAAATAATGTCGACTTTATGGTAATATTATTTTATTTTTAATTAATATTATTTAGATTGTAGCATATTATATATACTGATTTCAATACTAGTTTAAAAATTTTAAACAAAATAACACAAATTATAGTTGACGTTAGAGTAAATTTAGATTAAAATTAAGTAAATTAATTTTTTCACATACTGGGTTACCAGTAATTTACATATATTCGTCTTTGCTTGTGAAAAAATTAACTAGTATATATTAAAAGGGGAAGTGAAGAGTTATGGCTTTAACAGGTTTAGCAATATTTAAGCTTATGCCAAAAACAAACTGTAAAGAATGCGGTCATCCTACTTGTATGGCCTTCTCAATGGCATTGGCAGCTTCAAAAATAACTTTGGACAAATGTCCTTATGTTTCAGAAGAAACAAAAGAAGCGTTAGGTTCTGCATCTGCACCGCCTGTTGCTAAAATTGTATATGGAAAAGATGAAAAAGCTCGTGAAACAGGAGATGAAACAGTTTTATTCCGTCATGATAAAAAGTTTTTCCATCCAACATGTTTAGCTGTTACTATTTCTGATGATTTAGCTGATGCTGAATTTGACAAAAAATTAGCTGAAATTAATGACTTAGTGTTTGAACGTGTAGGCGAAAAAGTTTCTATTGACGCAATTGTTTTACAAGATAAGAGCAATAATGCTGATACTTTTGCAGCGAAAGCTAAAATTGTAGCAGAAAAAGGAAACTTTGCTCCGATACTTATGTCTTCATCTGTTGACGCACTCACAAAGGCTGTTACAGCTACAGCTTCCGAACGTCCATTAATTTATGCTGCTACATCAGACAATTGGGAAGCAGTTGCAAAATTAGCAAAAGACAATAACTGTCCAGTTGTTGTAAAAGGCAAAGGTATTGATGATACTGCAGCTTTAGTTGAAAAAGTAGCAGCAATAACTAAAGAAATTATTGTTGATTCAGGAGCTGATACTCAAATACAAAAATTATCAGACCTTGTACAAATTAGACGTCAAGCTATTAGAAAGAAATTTAGACCTTTGGGCTATCCTTCTATAGTAGCTGTTGCAGCACAAAAACCATTAGCTCAAATCGCTGAAGCTTCTACATATATTACAAAATACGGCAGTATTGTTATATTAGATGCTTGCGAAAAAGCTCAAATATTACCTTTATGTGCTTTGAGACAAAACATTTTCTCAGACCCACAAGTTCCAGCACAAGTTGAACCTGGTGTATTTGCAGTTGGCGATGCTGATGAAAACTCACCTGTTTACTGTACAACAAACTTCTCTCTTACTTATTACACTGTTGAGGGTGAAATTTCAAGTGCAAAAATCCCATCATGGATTGTTGCCGCACCTACAGACGGTACTTCTGTATTAACAGCATGGGCCGCTGGTAAATTCAACGGCGAAAAAATTGCTGAATTTATGCAAGAAATTAAGTTAGATGAGAAAGTTAAACATAAAGAAATAATTATACCTGGATATGTTGCAGTATTAAAAGCGCCATTGGAAGAAAAATCCGGTTGGAAAGTTACTATAGGTCCAAACGAAGCTTCCGGTCTTCCAGCATTTGCTAAGGCAAGAGCTTAAAATGCATAAATGCAAAATTCATATACTGCCAGATGATATCCATGTAGAAGTTGATAAAGGAACTCTAATTTCTAATGCTTTAAAAAGTGTCGGCATAAACCTTACTCTGCCTTGCGGCGGACGTGGGGCTTGTGGTCATTGTATTGTTTTTTCTGATGGCGTACCCCTAAAGTCTTGTATAACCGAAATTCTCGAGGATATGGTTATACATGTTCCGCATAAGATTAGGCTCTCTGGACAGCAGGTTTTAACAGACATTAGGTTGTACGAGCCGGAAAATAACAAATTGCCTCTAGTTGAGCAAATATGGCTACAATTAACTACCCCAACACTAGATGACTCAATAAGCGACTCTTCCCGATTAAAAAAAGCTCTTTCGGAAAAAACCGGATTTGATGAATCTTT
Organism: uncultured Defluviitaleaceae bacterium; assembly: GCA_964474135.1. Taxonomy (GTDB): domain Bacteria; phylum Bacillota; class Clostridia; order Lachnospirales; family CAYYRV01; genus CAYYRV01. Next base: position 79,327 of record CAYYRV010000005.1, on the reverse strand, counting down.
AATATGGATTGAGCCTTCTTGTTTAATAGATTTGCCTTATAAACTTAGGGAAAATGATTTTTCTATATGTGTGAGTGTATTTTATGAAAATAACGGTATAACAGTTTTATCTACTACAGATAAACCCATCTATGGAATAGCCATAGATATTGGAACCACAACTGTAGCAACTGCTCTCTGCGATTTAAAAACCGGTTTAGTCGTTGATACTACAGGAATAGCCAACCCTCAAGCTAATTACGGTTCCGATGTTATTTCTAGAATTGTTTATACAGAAGAAAATCAGAATGGTACTACAAAGCTTCAAAATTGCATTTTAGACGGTATTTCTGACTCTATTGAAACTCTTACTTCACGTACAGGTATATCAAAGGATAACATACTTAGTGTAGTTGTAGCTGCAAATACTGTAATGAGTCATTTCTTACTTAATTTGCCTACTGACTATTTAAGACGTGAACCTTATGTTCCTGCTGTAAGCGAGTACCCTCTTATTCGACCAGCGGATTTAAGATTGCCTGTATTATCAAGCGGTCGTGTTTTAGTTATTCCCTCTGTTTCTTCATACGTAGGAGGAGATATTGTAGCAGGGGTAATAGCGACAGAGCTTTATAACAAGGAAGGGTTGCATCTCTTCGTAGATGTTGGAACTAACGGTGAAATGGTTTTGGCTGGGGAAGGCTTTATGATGGCTTGTTCTTGTTCCGCAGGTCCCGCTTTTGAAGGGGCTGGCATCTCTTGTGGCTCAAGGGCAATACAAGGAGCTATTGACAACGTTTATTATAAAAACGGGCAAATGTATTATGATGTCATTGGTGGAGATAATGTAACTCCTGTTTCGATTTGTGGTTCTGGGCTTATTTCGCTACTTTCTGCATTATTGGAGGCAGGTATTATCGACCGTTCCGGACGCTTTACTACTTCAGATGAATTTTATACTCTGGTTTCTGGGGTTACCATTACAGAAGCGGACATACAAAATCTAATTCGTGCTAAAGGTGCTATTTTTGCCGGTATGAGAGTGTTGTTAAAGCATTTGGAATTGGAACCTTGTGATTTGGAGCATATTTTAATTGCTGGAGGTTTCGGCAGAAACTTAAATATTAATGGCGCAATGAGCATTGGTATGTTTCCTTATAAAGACAAAGATTCTAGCAGTTATGTTGGAAATTCTTCTTTGGCAGGCGCACTTAAAGTTTTAAATGACAGAACTATTAATATAAATGAAATTGCTGCTTCCATCTTAAACATGGAATTATCTATTGGAAACAGCTTTATGGAAGAATTTACACAGGCATGTTTTTTGCCTCACACAGACTTAAATTTATTCAAAAATTTTTAACATTAAAGGAGTTAGTTTATATGCCTTTTACTATAGCAGTTGCCGGAAAAGGCGGTGTTGGCAAAACCTCATTTTGTGCTTTGTTAATCCGGTGGCTTATCGAAAATAAAAAAACGCCAATATTAGCAGTTGACGCCGACCCGAACTCTAACCTTTCGGAAGCTTTAGGCGTTTCCATAGATTCAGGTACTATTTCCGAGATTATCTCTTCTACGAAGGATATTAAGGCGATACCTACCAGTATGAGTCAAGACGAATATATAAGCTATCGTTTAGACTCGTCTCTTACAGAGTCCGAACATTTTGACCTTATTTCTATGGGCGGACCAGAGGGACCGGGATGTTATTGTTTCCCGAACAACGTTCTCAAAAAGCATCTTCAAAAACTGACTCTAAATTACAATACAATAGTAATGGACAACGAGGCTGGACTTGAACATATTAGCAGAGGAACAACATCAGAAAATATTGATGCATTGTTTATTTTAAGTGACACTTCACGCAGGTCTATTCGTTCTGCTGGAAGAGTGTATGACTTAACAAAGGAATTAAAAGTTCCAATTAAAAAGATTTTTCTTATTATTACTCGTGGCAAAGATGGCGATATAGAAATTTTATCTGACGAGATAGAAAAAATGGGCTTAGAGCTTTCAGGAATGATACCAAATGACGAGCAACTTATTAGTTATGAACTTTCCGGCAAACCTCTATACGAACTGCCCAACGATGCCGTAAGCGTTGCCGCTACAAATAAAATTTTAAATGAAACGTTAGGAGGAATGTTTTAATGCCACTTCTTATTGAAAAAAGTTCTGGTGCAATTAACCAAGTAGTTCTTGGTGCAACAAGCGAAAATGGCGGAACACGCAGTCATACTCTTTCCGTTGGCGGTCAAGGTTCATTACCTTTTTTAAGCTACGAAGGAGCAAACCCTAACCGTCCTGTTATCGCTGCAGAGGTATTAGACTACAATCCAAAAGAATGGAACGCTTGTTTCCAAAAAGTTTATGGAGATGCTCTTTCTTCTCCTGCTGAATGGGCTAAAAAAGCTGTTGAAGCTGGTGCAGATATGATTTACTTAAAATTATTATCAGTTGACCCTGATAATGGCGGACGTTCAATTGAAGATTGCTGCAAAACTGTAGGCGAAGTTTTAAAAGCAGTTTCTGTACCTATTGCAGTTCAAGGTTGTGGAGTTGATGAATACGACAAACCTTTACTTGCAAAAATTTCAGAAGAATACAAAGGAGAAAACCTATTAATTGGTCTTGCTACACAAGACAATTATGCTACTCTTGTTGCAACTTGCGTTGCTAACGGTCATGCTTTAATAGCAAACTCTCCTCTTGATATTAATATTTGTAAACAATTAAATATTCTTATTAGCGAAATGAATATGCCTTTAGACCGTATTATTATTGACCCATCTATTGGTGGTTTAGGCTATGGTCTTGAATATTCTTACTCAGTAATGGAACGTGGTCGTATTGGTGCACTTCAAGGTGACAAAATGCTTTCTATGCCTGTTCTTGGCTTTGTAGGTTTTGAAGCTTGGAAAGCAAAAGAAGCTAATGCAGATATTGCAGATTTCCCAAAATGGGGCGACCAAGAAGAACGTGGAGTTTTATGGGAAGCTATTACAGCGACTTCACTTTTACAATCAGGTATTGACATTTTAGTTATGCGTCATCCTGAGTCAATGGGTATAGTTAAAGAGCAAATTGACGAACTAATGAAAGCTATTGCTTAATAACTAAACATTTTTAAAAATTTAACATTAAGGAGATGAATATATGGAAATAATCGGCGAACGTATTAATGGTATGTTTAAAGACATAAAAGAAGCAATTAAAACCGGTGACCCAACAGCTGTTAAATATTGGGCTGTGCAACAAACTAAAATGGGTTCAGCATTTTTGGACATTAGTGTAGGTGCAAGTGCTGAAAAACCTTACGAAGCTTTTAAATTCCTTATTGAAGCTGCTCAAAGCGTTGTAGATACTCCTCTTTGTTTAGATTCAACAGATTATGATTTAATCGAAGAAGGTTTAAAACTTTGTAAAAGACCGGCTTTAATTAACTCTTGTCATGCAGACCGTTACAAAATTGAAAGAGTTTTCCCTATGGCTGTTAAATATAACGCAAAAGTTATAGGGCTTACTATGAGTGAAGCTTCGGGTATTCCTAAAACATCAGATGACCGTATTGCTTTAGCTATGGAATTAGTTGCTGCTGCTGATGAATTTGGACTTCCAATGCAAGATTTATACATCGACCCACTACTTTTACCTATAAATGTAGTGCAAGATTATTTCTCTGAAGCTATGGAGACATTACGTCAGGTTAAATTAATGGCTGACCCACCTCCAAAAACAACTTGCGGTTTATCAAATACTTCTCAACGTTGTGCTCATAGAAAAATACTTAATCGTAATGCTCTTGTTATACTTATGTCTTGCGGTCTTGATTCAGCTATAGCTGATGCTGACGATGTTGAGCTTATGGATGCAGCTGCTACAGCTCGTGTTCTTTTAAATCAAGAGATTTACTGCGATTCATATGCTGATTTATATAAATCTCCAAAATATAAAATATATTAATTATTTATATAATTAAATATATACAATTATTAGGTTATTACATATTTTTAGTCTAAACCTAATATGTTGTCTATTTTTATAAATTAAATTTATAAATAGCACCATATTATTATTTAAAATACAATAAATTATTTAAAGTTAAGTTGGTACGCTTATTAGCAATTATTTAGATAATCCTGAAGGAAATTACTTTCTAAACGGGTTTTTAGGTATTGTTTAGTTTGAGTGGAAGTTATTTTCTTATTTTAATATAGTTCTTTCCAAGCTATTATTAAAGGTTATTTAATTTGCAATTTTAAAAAGTTTAGGTTTTTAAGGATAATGGTGGTGCTAAGATTATTCATCTAATTCCATTAAGGAGGGATATCATGTCTGAATACCGTACTATTGACCCAGCGGCAAAGGAAATGTTGGAGCGTAATGAAACAGGTATGCAAATCTCCACACAATTTGACCGTTATTTAGCACAACAACCACAATGTAAATTTGGTTTAACTGGTGTTTGTTGTAAAATTTGTATCCAAGGTCCATGTCGTATTATTCCTAGCAAAAAAGGTGCTGAAAAAGGTATTTGCGGTGCTAGAGACTATACAGTAGTTTCTCGTAACACAGCAAGACTTATTGCAGGCGGTGCTTCTGCTCACTCTGACCATGGTCGTGAAATTGCACATACATTATTAGCTACTTCAGAAGGTCACGCTCCTGATTATCGTATTAAAGACAGCGATAAGCTTCATGCTGTAGCAAAAAAAGTGGGAGTAGAAGTTGATGGTCGTAAAGACGTTGAAATAGCTAAAGATGTAGCTACTCTTGCTCTTAATGATTTTGGCAATTACAATAATGACCCTTGTAAATGGCTTGATATAAACATTGACGAAGAACGTAAAAATAAATTTAAAGTTACACGTATTGCTCCTACAGCAATAGACCGTTCTGTTGTTCAGTTGTTACATCAAACACATATGGGTACTGACGCTGACCCTGTAAATATTATTTTCGGCGGACTTCAAGCTGGTTTAGCTGACTTTACAGGTATGAGTTTAGCTACTGATATTTCAGATATATTATTTGGAACTCCTGAACCAGTTGTTACATCAGCTAACTTGGGTGTTCTTAAAAAAGAAAAAGTTAATATTGCTGTTCATGGTCATAACCCATTACTTTCAGAAATGATTGTTAAAGCGGCTGCTGACCTTGAAGGAGAAGCTAAAGCTAAAGGTGCAGAAGGCATTAACTTAGTTGGTATCTGTTGTACAGGTAACGAAGTTTTAATGCGTCAAGGTGTTCCTACAGCAACTAACTTTGGTAGCCAAGAGCTTGCTATTATGACAGGTGTTCTTGATGCTATGGTTATGGACGTTCAATGTATTGCTCCTGCTGTACAGGAAATCTGTAACTGCTACCATACATTAATGATTACTACAATGCATATTTCTAAAATACCTGGTGCTGCTCACGTTGAGTTTGACCCACATAGTGCTTTAGAAAGTGCTTACACTATAGTTCGCATGGCTATCGAACGTTTTGGTGAAAGACGTGAGGATTTAATTCACATTCCTCAATATAAAAAAGATGTAATCGGCGGATTTAGCCTTGAGGCTCTTTTAGATTTATTTGGAAAAGTTAATGCTGAAAATCCTATTAGTGTTTTAACAGAAGCTATTAAAAACGGCGAAATCAAAGGTGTTTGTGCATTTGCAGGCTGTAATAACCAAAAAACAGTTCATGACGATTCAATAATTCGTATTGCAAGTGAACTTGCTAAAAAAGATGTTTTCCTTGTATCTACTGGTTGTTCTGCTGGTGCTTTTGCTAAACTCGGCTTTTTAAGTTCAGAAGGCGTTGAAGAACACGCTGGACCTGGATTAAAAGCATTTATCAAACGTTTAGAAGACGCTTCTGGAACAAAATTGCCATTAATATTCCATATGGGTTCATGTGTTGATAACAGCCGTGTTCAACAATTATGGCATACAATGGCTAAAGAAATGAATGTTTCTGTTCCACAATTACCATTCGTTGCTACTGCTGCTGAAGCTATGAGCGAAAAAGCTGTTTCTATAGGTTCATGGGTTGTTGCAATGGGTATACCTTGTCATGTTGGTGTATTACCTCCTATTGAAGGTAGTGACTTAGTTTATGATTTGGTAACTCAAGTAGCTCGTGATGTTTTTGGTGGGTACTTTATTTTTGAGACTGATGCTGAAAAAGCAGCTGCTAAACTTTATGACCGCCTTGAAAAACGTATTTGGCGTCTAAATGTACACAAAAAAGCTGCTGAAGTATATGGTGCTGGTACTAATAACCTCTATGAGGGTTGAGAGGAGGAAATTTACTTATGTCATTAGATTTATTTAAAAAAGCTTATGAGGGTGCTGTTGTAGCCACAAGTTATGCACAAATCCGCCTAGACCAGGCTATTGCTGAAAAAGGTGCTGATGCAGAGGTTAAATATCCTGAGACTGCCTTTTATCTTCCTGTTATTTACTCATTGGAAGGAATTAAGGTTACTACATTAGGACAATTACCACCTATTTTAAACAAAATTAAAGCTTCTAATATTAGACCTGACTACACATTAGATGGTGCTAGAGCTAACGGTAAAGCAGTTTTATATGCTGCCGAAATTATTGAAGCTTGTAACTATTTGGACGGAAAACCATATGAAGAACCATGGACTGGTTTCTTAACAGACCCTGTTTTGCGTAGATTTGGTATCCAATTAGTTGACTTTACAATACCTGGATTTGCAGTTATTATTGGTAAAGCTAAAGATAGCAAAACTGCTGTTGAAATTATGCGTAACCTTCAAGGTAAAGGCTTAATGGTTATGATGGCTAATGAATTTATTGAGCAGTTACTTGAAGAAAACGTTAAAATTGGTATAGATTACATTGCTTTCCCTCTTGGAAACTTTACACAAGTTATTCATGCTGTTAACTATGCTTTACGTGCTGGTTTAGCATTTGGTGGAGTTCCTGGTGGAGAAGAAGAAAAACATATAGAATATCAGAAAAAACGTGTTCGTGTTTTCGTATTAGCTCTTGGAAATCAAGATGATGTACGTATTGCAGCTGAATTCGGTGCAATGTATTTAGGTCATCCAACAGTTACTGACCAACCTCTTGCAGAAGATATTCCAGATTTATACGTTTCTGAGCCAGACCCTAAAAAGATGATTGCTACAGGATTAGAACTTCGTGGCATTAAAATTACATCTCTTGATATAGATATACCTATTCTTATGGGTCCTGCTTTTGAAGGTGAAAGTATCCGTAAAGCAGATATGCAAGTACAATTTGGTGGCTCTTATTCAACTGGTTTTGAATGGGTTACTATGGTTGATGCTGATGACATTGAAGATGGTAAAGTTTCACTTATTGGACCTGACATCGACTCTGTTGAAGTTGGCGGAACAATGCCTCTTGGCGTTAAAGTTAAAATTTATGGACGTAAAATGCAAAAAGACTTTGAGAGTGTTCTTGAAAGACGTTTGCATGACATAATGAACTTTGGCGAGGGGTTATGGCACTCTGCTCAAAGAGATTTAGTTTGGATGCGTGTTGGTAAAGCAGCTTTTGAAGCTGGTTTTAGATTAAAACACTATGGCGAAATGCTTATAGCTAAATTAAAATATGACTTCCCTGCTATCGTTGATAGGGTTGAAGTTGTTTTAATAACTGACCAAGCAGAAGCTGATAAAGTTATTGTTGATGCTAGAGCTACTTACGCTGCTCGTGATGAACGTATGCGTGGACTTACAGATGAAAAATGTGATAAGTTCTACTCTTGCAAACTTTGTCAATCATTTGCTCCAAGTCACTTGTGTCTTGTAACACCTGAAAGGGTTGGATTATGTGGAGCTGTTAACTGGCTTGATGCTAGAGCTTCTTATGAAATTGACCCTAATGGCCCTAACACAGCTATTGAAAAAGGTGAACCACTAGATGCTAAAAAAGGTATTTATCCAAGTGTAAATGATTACATTTATACTACAAGTAACAAACAATTGGAAGAAGTTGCTCTTTACTCTTTCATGGAACTTCCTATGACTTCTTGTGGATGTTTTGAAGCAATTATTGCTCTTTTCCCAGAAGCAAACGGTATTATGATAACTACTCGTGAGTATGGCGGATTAACACCTTGCGGAATGTCATTCTCTACTCTTGCAGGTTCTGTTGGTGGCGGTGCCCAAACTCCAGGTTTCATGGGTATAGGTAGAAGTTATATTAATAGTAAAAAATTCATTTCTGGTGACGGCGGTATGGCACGTATTTGTTGGATGCCTAAACAGCTTAAAGACTATTTACGTGAAGACTTTGTTGCAAGAAGCGTTGAAGAAGGTCTTGGAGAAGACTTTATCGACAAAATTGCCGACGAAGACGTTGGGCATGAACCAGAAGTTGTACTTGAATTCTTAGAAAAAGTAGGTCATCCTGCATTAGCTATGGATTCTATTATCTAATAATTTTGTAAATACTAATTAAGTTTATGATAAAAACCATTTTTGGTTTGGTATGTAAGTTGGTTTGGTGGTTTTTATCTTTCTAAGTCTTATTTAGTGATTTTGTTAATAATAAAAAATAAATGTTCTATAAAGAAATGATAGCTATACTAGTCATGCTATCATTTCTTTTTTATTTTTATCAAGATAGTTTTGTGTTAAGTTCATGTTAATTTAACGTGAGTTCGACTTAGTCGAATCGGCTTGTGAAACAAGACGAAAATCGTAAGATTTTTCATGTTATGAGCACAAATTTAGCCAAAATTAACTTTTTTATAACTTGAAAAATGTTATGATTTATAGATAATATAAATAACAGTCACAGCCACCCAATTAACAAGCAGGTTGACCCTAGCAATTTATGATTTATAATCCAAACAAACTATTAATATCAGCATCAGAAATAATACGTTTAGACTTTATGTCTTTATTTTTTAACAAACTTTCAATTTTTTGCTCAACTGACTTTTTAAGTAGTGAGCTAAAATCAATATCTCTTAAAGTAAAAAATAATAAAGGGTCACTGTCAAATCTATGTCCAACACCATATAAAACTGCAGCAACGTGTTTGCACATATCAGCCCAATCAAAACAAGAGCAATCAAAATGTATTTCTTCCGGAGAAGGGAACAACCCTTCCTTTTGTTTTAAAAATATATCATCTAATTCTTTTGGAAATCTGCCTTCTGTAAGTTCTGAAATATCACTTATTTTATTACTACATTTATTAACAATATTATTCCAATTATCGCTTGGCAATTTTTCGATTAATATTTTAACTTTATAAGGGGTTCTGCTTGAACCTTGAACCAAAGCGTTTATTTCCCCTGTTTTAATCTGCAAATCAAGTACCATAGAATTTTTAACATAGGAACTTCCTCGTTTAATCCTGCTAGTATAATCAGCATAACTTTCTAAATTTTTATTCCAGGAAATTCCCCACCAAGTTGTTGCAATTTTTTTATTTTCGATAATTACAGGAGAAATGTTTGGATTTTTCTTTTTTAATCTTTCAATTGCTTTTTTTGCGTTATTTTGTTTTTTTGATATAGGTGTATAGTCATTGTATCCCCAGCTCAAAACTTAGGCCTCCAAACTAAATAATTTAATTAGTTCTTCATTACTCATTTCACTTATCCAATTTTCACCACTTGAAGCTATAATATCATTAGACAAATTTTGTTTCTCATCAATTATCAAATCAATTTTTTGTTCAATCGTTCCAGTTGTTATAAATTTGTGTACAATTACATTTTTTTGCTGTCCTATACGAAAGGCACGGTCTGTTGCTTGATTTTCAGTCGCTGGATTCCACCATCGGTCGAAATGTATAACATGGTTAGCAGAAGTTAAATTAAGCCCAACTCCTCCGGCTTTTAATGATAATACCATATATGGAATATATTCCTCTGAATTGAATTTTTCAACTAATTCACCACGCTTTTTGACTTGTGTCCCTCCGTGTAAAATTAATCCTTTTCTATCAAATATTTTTTCAAGATGATTAGAAATAGGTTGTACCATTTCTTTAAATTGAGTAAATATTAAAACTCTTTCACGTTTTTCTAATATTGTTTCACATATTTCAGTAAGCTTTTGAAATTTTCCGCTGTGTAAACTATTAAATTCTGTTTGTTCTAAATATTGGTCTGGATGATTGCATATTTGTTTAAATTTCATTATACTTGCCAAAACCAGCCCTTTTTTTGCTATACCTGTGGTGTCATCAAGTGCCTTTTTAAGGTCTTTCACAAGTGCATTATATAAAACAACTTGTTTTTTAGTAAGAGTAGTAAATGCTTTTAATTCAATTTTATCTGGCAAATCAGTTATAACAGATTTATCAGTTTTTAACCTTCTTAAAATAAATGGTTTAACTATTTCACGTAACCTTGAATATCCAGTTCCGTCCTCTTTTAATCCTTTTATAAAATTTGTAAACTCTTGTGTGTTTCCAAGTAACCCCTTGTTTAAAAAGTCAAAAATAGACCATAAATCGGATAACCTGTTTTCTATTGGAGTTCCAGTAATCGCAATTTTAGATTTAGATTTAATTTCTTTTATAGCCTTTGTTTGTTTTGTATTAGTATTTTTAATAGCCTGTGCTTCATCTAAAATTATTAAATCCCAATTTATTGATTTAAATGTTTCAATACGTGTTGCCATACCATAAGTTGTAATGAATAAATCAAAATTACTTATATCTAAATTTTTATTATTTGTATGAATAATATTATATTTAAGCTTTGGAGTGAATTTATCAATTTCATTTTTCCAATTGCAAATCAGTGAGGCAGGAATTATAAGTAATACTTTTGAATTTCCATTTTGTCGCAAATACTCAAGTAATGCTAATATTTGTATCGTCTTTCCAAGCCCCATATCATCAGCAAGTAATGCCCCAAAATTTAAAGTTTTCATCAACCTTAACCAATTAAATCCTGTTTGTTGATAGTGTCTTAGTGTTGCTAAAAAATCATTTCCTAAAGATAAATTTTCAATTTTTATAGGATTGGTGAGCCTACTTTTAATACTGTTCAACCATTCCCCGTTTTTTATTTCAACAGATACATCTTCCTCAACAGATAGCATGTTATTTAAATTAAGCTGCATCCTCATCGCTTCTGCAAATGTTAAGTCACCCATTTTTTCAGCTTTGTTAAATGCTTCAAGAACAGCTTTAAGTTTATCATGGTCAACTTCAATCCATTTTCCTTTCAAAAGTGATAATCCATTTGTTTGAGAAATTAATTGTTTAATTTCTTCTTTGCTTATTTCAATATCACCTAAATATATACTTGGATTAAAACTCATTAATGAGTCCATTCCAACAACAGAAGGTACTTTCTCTCCAATTGATAAAGACAATTTCACACTGCCCTTCTTTTTCCACCAATTTGGTATACGGCAAACAATTCCACTTTCTTCATATAAAGGAACTTCTTTTAAAAAAATATATGCTTCTTCAACATTAAATTTTAGAGGGGAAAATATTTCTCCGCTTTCTACAAGTTCAGAAATAAAATCACTTTTATCAGTTGTTTTACTTATTGTAGAAAGTAATGCAATAAGCTTATTTTGCTCTTTATTATACTCTATTAAAGCATTTTTCAAAGGAAGGTGACTCACATTATTTTTACTTCCTGTACTGTATGTTGAAAGAAATGCAAAAGGATATTCAGGGTCTCTATTTTCAACAAGATGAAAAAATACACGCCCCACAACATTTATATTAGATTTTTTTGAATGAAGATAATCGGATACACTTCCCTCGAATACAGCAATTTCATCTTCAAAAGCAATACAGAGTTCTTTCCAGATATTTTTTATCCAAGAAATATTTATAAATTCAATACCTGTAGCATATGGAACTATATGTAGTATTTCTATGGCAGTTTCATCGTCTATTTGTTTTGGTGTTCTTGTTATTTCAATATCACTATCTTTTGAAATATTATCTATAAACTTTTCAGAAATACTGTGCAAAAAAGTTATAGAAGGGTGCATGTTTTTGCTTTTTAAACCAAAACCAAAATTAAACAATGTGTTATATTTATTTTTTTGTATATTGTTAATGAAATCTTTGTCAAAATAAAAATCTTTGTTATTTGTAGAAATAGTGTCAATTGTGAAACCATTACATGTAAAAATAGCAATTAATTCGTAATTTTTATGTAGCATATATTTATTACCTTTCCTGTTATTATAAACCTTTTGTTTTCCACAATTTTATTATTTCTCTTATTATATGAGATTATTCATTTTGAATCAATATAAAAGTATAATAAACGTAAATTCGGCGCAATAAAATTGCGCCGAATTTACATTTATATATTGTAATTTTAATCAATAGGGATATTATTAATATTAAGCGACCTAATAAAATCTTTTGTTTCTGTATTTTTGTAAACTGGCATACGATTTTTATTAAGGAATTCAATAAGATTATATACATCAATCCAAATTTGATTTGTTCCGTCTTTTTGTGTTTCGTTAAAAATAATTTGTAACCCAAAATGTAAATGAGGTATTTTTATGTTATTTACATTTTCCTTTGAACTATATCCTGTCATACCTAAATACCCAATAACATCTCCGGATTGAACAAAGTCTCCTTCTTTCAGTGTTTTAACAAATGGATGGTCTTTTCGCAAATGAGCATAATAGTAGTATCTTTTTTTGTCTAGGCTTCTAATACCTATACGCCACCCTCCATACTGATTCCAGCCTAATGCCTCAATATATCCATCTTCTATAGCTATTATTGGGGTTCCTACATTACCCATTAAGTCATTACCTTGATGTTTTCTCTTGTATCCGTATGAACGTGAAACCCCAAAATCATCATAATGTGAAAAACCATACCCTTTTGCAACAGGAGAAAAAGCTTTTAATCCATATTTTTTTACAAAAACTGTTTTTTCGGGGTCATTAGGGTCTTTTTGTTCAATCTCATATTCTCCCACAAACCCATTAAGAACAGAACTATATGTTTCATAATAAAAGCTATACATTTTTAAATCTTTTGTTATATCTTGCATTTTCTCGCCCTTTTGTAATCTTAAAACTACATCATCTATTGCATCACACTTTTTACTTTTTTGAAATTTGCCCCAGTTTTTTGCAGCACCATAGGAAATAAGCTCAATCCAATCAATTGAGTAGTCCTGATTGTGAGCCTTAATATCATAAGACAATGCCTGCTCAAGAACTTCTTCAGGAACATTGAACTCCATCCATTTTATATAATCTTTGCTTCCCTTTTTGTCTTGAGAATTAGAATTGTTTGAAATAATTTTTTGGCGAAACCAAACTTCCATAACTTCTTCGCTTTTACTACTGTATATGTATGCAAAAAAAACGCAAAATATAGAAAAAATACATATTAGAGTATTATTGAAATATTTTGATACAAATGTATTATATAATGTATTTGTATTTTTCATAATCATCACCTTTTTAAAAATATGATATTTATTTTGTAAATATAACCTTAATTTGTCTCAAATATATATACTTTTTTCAGATATCTATATATTTTAAAATCCGCTGTACAAATGGTGATAATAATAATATAATTAATATGCAAAAAGGTATAATAGCCTGAACAGGCTTTTAGTAAACTTATTTTTAAAAAAAAGTTTACTAAAGCCTTCAAAAGGCTTTATCAGAAACTACAGGGTGACTTAGATTGAAAACCCTAATAATCTGAAAGAATTTTATTAATTAATTTTTAAAGGAGGAAATAAATTGCGTTCAAATTTTACTATGAAAAATATTGTGAACAGTGCTTTACTGCTTGCGTTAGGGGTGGTACTTCCACAAGTATTCCATGTTTTTGGTCAGGCATCAGGGCAAACGTTGTTGCCTATACATATTCCTGTGCTACTTACCGGTTTTATTTGTGGTCCTGTTTTTGGGCTTATTGTTGGAATTTTGACACCAATACTAAGCCATTTATTTACGGGAATGCCTCCGATGTCACCAATGCCAGTGCTTTTATTCATGTTAATTGAGTTGCCTGCATATGGATTTTTTTCGGGTATGTTATATAAAAAATATTCACTTAACGTTTATATAAGCCTAATTATTGCAATGCTTGCGGGTAGAATTGTAAATGGAGTTGGCATGGCTATTTTTGTTGCATTCTTATCACTACCAATTAATCCAATTGTTTCTGTTTTATCTTCAATCGCTATGGGTTTACCAGGGATAGCTATTCAAATAATAATTATACCTGTTATTGTTACTGCACTAAAAAAAGCCGGATATATCCGTGTTGAGGCACATAATTAATTAGTTGGAGGAAACTATGGAAGATATATTAAAAACAGCAAAAGCATACCTTTTTGAGAATGATTGTAGTTGCGTTGTAATGGACGAAAAAGGTAGTCTTATTGCATCTTCAAATGAAAGAGGTGTAAAAACGCTTCTTCAATTATTATCACAAAAAAAAGAAGCCCTCTTAGGAGCTATTGTCGCTGATAAAATTATTGGTAAGGCAGCTGCTTGTTTGCTTGTTTATGGAGGGATAAAAAAGTGCTATGGTCATGTTATGAGTGAAGAAGCTATACATTTTTTACAGAATAACAGCATACAATTTGAATATGGTAGCAAAGTTGCTTATATAGAAAATAGAGATAAAACCGATATGTGCCCAATGGAAAAATCAGTTTTAGACTGCCAATCAGCAGATGAAGGGTATAATTTAATATTAGCTTTTATTGAAAGAATGATGAAAAAGGCACATTCTAATTAAATCTATACTTTACTTCATTATAAAAATCCGCTACCGCTAAATATAACTACGGCGGCGGATTAAGTTTATTGCCCCATTTCTTTATAAAGCTTTCTTAATGCCTTTTTTTCTATTCTACTGACATAGCTTCTTGAAATTTTTAGCATATCGGCTATCTCCCTTTGGGTTACTTCTTCCCCGTCAAGTAACCCATACCTTAATTCAATAACTCTTCTTTCTCTAGGTTTTAATATACTTTGCATTTTTTCATAAAGTGATTTAATTTGCATTTTAAGATTTACTTGTTCATCAATAGAATATTTATCATCAGCTATTTTGTCTTCAATAGTGACTTCATTTCCTTCCTTGTCAATGCCTATTGGTTCTTGCAAATACATATCGTTACTATATTTTTTGGTAGAACGTAAAAACATAAGTATCTCATTGTCTATACACCTTGCTGCATAGGTTGCAAGTTTAGTTCCTTTTCCAACATTATAAGTTCCTATAGCCTTAATCAATCCTATTGTTCCTACGGAAATTAAATCTTCGATATCTTTGCTGTGATTATTGTATTTTTTTACGATATGAGCAACTAATCTAAGGTTTCTTTCAATCAAAATATTTTTTGCTTCAATATCACCGTCAGCATAACGACTTAATACTTCTCTTTCCTCTTCTTGGGTCAAAGATTTAGGAAAGGAATTGTTACCTGAAATGTAAGAAAACATAAAAATAAAGCGTAAAAATCCTAAAATCAAACAAACCACCCCCCATTTTTCAGCATACATTACAATATATTCTAAAAAAAATTTTTTGTGCCTGTGTTATATGCATGAAGTTTGAGGTAGTAATATATAATTACTATAGTTTTAATTACTTTGTTTATATACGACAAAAAATAGAGAAATTTTTGTTACATATAAACAAATTTTTATAAAAATAAAATTTAAATAAATAAAAAGAAGGATTTTAATTACAAATAAAGAATATATAATACTATGAAGTAATATTAAAAATTTATATTTTTTACAAAATAAGTTAAGTTTATATATTTATTAATATAACTTTACTTTTTTAAATAAATATAGTAAAAGTTAATAATATTATAAATAAAATTTTAGTTTTAGGAGGAGATTATCATGATACGGTTTATCGCAGGAGAAAAAGGACAGGGAAAGACAAAAAAGCTGATTGATATGGCAAATAGTTCCGCTAAAACAACTGATGGGCATTTAGTATTTATTGATGATGACAAACGTCATATTTATGATTTACATTATGATATCAGATTTGTTGAAACAGGCAGTTTTCCTTTATCAAACTATAGAGAATTTGTTGGGTTTGTTTGTGGAATACTTTCCCAAGATAGCGACATTAAAGAAATATTCGTCGACGGTCTTACAAATGTTATTAAAACAGTTGATAATGAAAGCCTAGTTAAATTAGTTAACAAACTATATGGGCTTTCTAAAGAAAACACTGTCGACTTTATTATTAGTATAAATTATAAAATTGATGATTTACCTGAGGAAATAAAGCATTTGGTTATATAGACTTTCGAAAATAATATTTTTGGACTTTTAGCCCTAGCCCCGACTTCTTTTTTAAGTTTCTCAAAGTTTTTTGTTGATGTCTTTTAATTATGCAAACCTCATATTTTAAGCAGGTTTAAAAAGTTTTATCAGCTACAAGGCATAAAAAATCCCTCTTTACAATAAAATATTGAAGGAGGGATTTTTATGCCGTCACGAAAAACATATCTAAGAAAGAAGTATTCTTCAAGAAAATTTAAGATAAACAAAAATATAAAAAAAGTTGAACCAATTCTTATAAATATTGGTGCAGTTTTAACATTAATATTAATTGTTTTTTTCGTAAAAAATATATTTATAAGCCCAAAAAGAAAAATTGATATACCTGTAGAACGCATTTCAGCTTTTCAAATTCCACAAAAAACTATGCTTGAACTAAAATCATTATCGGACAAATATACAATTGAGTTTTCAGAGCTTCTTGCTATCTATTGTTTAGAAAACGATTTTTTTCCTAAAAAAATAGAAGCTCCAACTATTACTGAAATTGAACAAAACTTTATTATTAATTACGATAAAATTAAAGATAAATATTCAAACAGTACAATAGAGCCTTATTATAAAATGTTCAATACTGTTATTACAGAAATCAAGTACTTTCCAATACCTTTAAACTATGACAAAGAAGAATCTCCAAGCTATATGTATGGAGATAGCTGGGGTTCTGTAAAGACTTTGGAAAATAGTCAAAATTACTTTGAAGGAACAGATATTTTTGATCGTGAAAATATACCGGGACGTATCCCCATAGTGTCAATGACTGACGGTGTTATTGAGAATATTGGCTGGAGTGATTTAAGTGGGTTTAAAGTGGAAATAAAAACTACAAACAATACTATTTACTATTACTCACATCTTAATAGTTTTTTAAATACGCTTTCTAAAGGAAGTAAAATTACAGCCGGACAACACATTGGTTACATGGGTAATACTGGTTATGGTAAAAAAGAAGGTACAGAAAGCAATTATCAATCTCGTATACATATAGGAATATCACTTGATAGTTTTGGTACTAAGGAATTTTGGATAAACCCATACCCCTTTCTTAGATTAAAGGAATTTAGCAAAGTTGAATACAATCCACCAGCAGCATAAAATAAAGACACAAAAATTATTAAAAAAATATTTACATTAAAACTATTAAGAAAAGGTTCTATTTATCCGATATAATAATGTACTAAACTTATTTTTATTTTTATAAACAGGAGAATAAGGAAATCAGTGTGAAATTAAGAGTCTATACATTTATTTCACAGTTATAATGTAAATATTTTTTATATTTTGAGTTTTATTTTAGGAGGATTAATATGGCGATGCAAAATCCCTATGACAAATTAAAACAAAATGCAATTTTTACAACACCAAAAGAAGAGCTTACACTTATGCTTTATGATGGAGCACTTCGCTTTTGTAATCAAGCAATAATCGCCCTAGAAAACAAGGATTTAATGAGAGTAAATGAACTATTAATAAAAGTTCAGAACATAATAAGGGAATTTCAGCTTACTTTAAACAGAGATTATGAGGTTTCTGATAATTTTGCTGCTATGTATGATTATATTTACCGCCAATTAATAGAAGCAAATTTAACTAAAAATATGGATATTTTATGTGAGGCTCGAGACTTAATCAGAGGACTGAGAGACATTTGGAAAGAGGCTATGCTTGTAGCAAGGTCTTCACAAGGAAAAACAAAATAATATACTTGATAAACAATTAAAAATCCTGTTAAAAACTTCTTAAAATTAAGCTCTCAAAGCTTTGTGTGTAAAGCTATAAATTATTAATTTATTGCGAGTTTATAATCATAAAAGACAAAAAATTTTTATTTAGCAAAATTAAGGTAATGCTATAAAATTTTATAGCATCTCTTAATTAGCTATAATATATAGTTTTTTTGTCTTTTTTTTGTTATAATATTTATGTGAGTTTGAAGAAAATATTTAATCTGCAAATATAAACATAGGAGTATTATTGATGGAAAAATATATTGAGCAAATTGCAAAAAGCAAACGTATAGCAATTATGGGCGGAACTTTTGACCCAATACATTATGGGCATCTGGTTACAGCAGAAGCAGTTCGTAATGAGTTTAACATTGAGTTAGTAATATTTATTCCCTCTGGAAACCCGCCTCATAAACTGAAATCAGATGTTACACCAAATGAACATAGATATATTATGACAACACTTGCTACTGCAGCGAATCCATATTTTCACCCTTCAAGAATTGAGATGGAACGCTCTGGAAAAACTTATACAATTGATACAATAATAAAATTAAGGGAAATTTGTGATAAAAAAACAAAAATATTTTTTATTACAGGAGCTGATGCAATAAGCCAAATATTAACTTGGAAAGATGCAGACAAACTTTTAAGCCTGTGTAATTTTGTAGCAGTAACTCGACCAGGATATAATAATGAGGCTTTACGTGAGCATTTAAACACTGTTTTAGCTTCATATAAACCTAGCATACATTTTCTTGAAGTTCCAGCACTTGCCATTTCGTCTACAGATATAAGAAATAGAGTTGCATTAGAAAAACCTATAAAATATCTTTTGCCGGAAGAAGTCGAAAAATATATATATAAATATGACCTTTATAAATTGGACGATACAAGTACAGACAAATATGCTCAAATAAAAAAATATCTGAAAAAAGTTTTATCCGAAAAACGATATATTCATACTTTAGGTGTTGCCTCAGAAGCAATAAAATTATCTGAACATTATGGTATAGATAAACACAAGGTTTATATTGCAGGGCTTCTACATGATTGTGCAAAAGAATTTTCAAGCAACAAAACAAAAAAACTATGTAAGGAATATGGTATACAAATAGATGATATAATGAAAAAGCAATTAGATTTGGTACATGGTTTTTTAGGTGCTGAAATAGCAAAAAGAGAGTTTGGCATAGAAGATGAAGATATTTTAAATGCAATAAAATATCATACAACAGGGCGTAAAAAAATGACTATGATAGAAAAAGTTATAGCTATTGCCGATGCCATTGAGCCTAATAGGAAAATTGACGAAAAAATTGTAAAAATACGTTTACTTGTATATGAAAACATTGACGAAGCAATGTTTTTATGTTTAAACTATAAGATAGGGTTTAACCAACAAAATAAAAACAGGATAGTACACCCTCTTGGGCTTGAAGCTTTAGAGTATTATAAAAATATTGGAGGAAATTAGTTTGAGAGAAATATCAGATAAAGACATGAAAATTTTAAAAACAGCACATACTGCATTAGATGAGAAGTTCGGAGAAGATATTATTATTTTGGATATTGCTAATATTTCTGCTTTAGCGGATTATTTTATTATTGCAAGCGGAGGTAACCCTAATCAGATTAAAGCTATGGCAGATGAAGTAAGCGAAAAGCTTCATAAGGAGGGACTAATTCTAAAACATTCAGAAGGCTATCAGTCAGCAAACTGGATTTTATTAGACTTTGGTGATATTATTATCCATATTTTTGATAGAGACAACAGAGCATTTTATAATATAGAACGTATTTGGGGAGATGCACCTGTTGTTAAGTGCTAATACCAACCCTTAATTAAAAACTTACTAAAGCTTATCTTTTCACTGGATTTTAGTTATGTTTTTATACAGGATTAGTTTAATAGAGGATGAATTGTTTTGACTGCATTTTTAATAAAAATTTTTGTAAAAGAGCATGAAAACGTAAAAGACAGTAACGTTCGTGAAGCTTACGGCGTTCTTGCAAGTGTAGTAGGTATTATAAGTAACTTTATATTATTTTTATCAAAGCTTATTATAGGCTTTTTACTTAATAGTGTTGCTGTCATGGCTGATTCCATCAATAACTTTTCAGATTGTGGTTCTTCTATTCTGACTATTATTGGATTTAAGGCAAGCAACAAACCGCCTGATGAAAAACACCCGTTTGGACATGGCAGAATAGAGTATTTTACGGCTCTTGGGGTATCTGTGCTTATTATGCTTATGGGCTTTGAGTTTTTAAAAACATCTGTTTTAAAAATAATAACCCCTGAAGCACTCGCTTATAACAACGCTTCTATTTTAGTATTAGTGTTAACTATTTTTGTAAAGGTATGGTTAAGTTTTTTTAGCATAAATATCGGCAATAGAATAAATTCAAAAGCTTTAAAAGCCGTTTCAGATGATGCAAGAAACGATGTAATAATAACAAGTATAACAATTATATCAATACTTGTTACAAAGTTTACAAGTATAATAATTGACGGTTATGCAGGTGTCATTGTTGCAGTTTTACTTATAAAAAATGGTTTTGATGTTGCAAAAGATGCTTTTTCTCCTCTTATAGGAGAATCTGTATCTTTTGAGTTTGCAGAAAAAATAAAAAATTATATTGAAAAATATGATGGTGTTATTGGAACTCACGATTTGATTGTTCATAACTATGGGCCTGATAGAAGTATGGCTACAATACATGTAGAAGTACCCCTTGAGCAGAATATTGAGGTCTCTCATAATATAGTAGATAAAATTGAAAGAGACATTAAATCAGATATGGGTATCTTCTTGCTTATTCATATGGATCCAGTATCTGTTAGTGATGAAAGACTTACTTTTTTTATTGAAATGGTAACAAAAACTATACGTGAATTTGATAAATTAATTAGTGCACATGATTTTAGACTTGTAGATGGAAAAGAACAAATTAATTTTATATTTGACTTAGTTATTCCACATTCTTATGAAAAAGATAAAACTCATTTAATTTGTAATAAAATACGAAAAGCAGCACTTAATATTAATATGAGGTATAATTGTATCATTAATGTAGAAAGTGATTATATTTGTATAAAATAATTTATCTTAGGAAGCTTTTATAAAAGTTTCCTAAAACTCCTTTAAAACTTAGCAGGAGTATGCCTAAAAGAATTTCCTTTTTTTGGTACTGAAGTTATTACAAAAGAATAAAGTAGGTGTAAATGTGGTTTCAAAGAAAGCTGTAAAAAAAACAACAAAAACAAATTCTAAAAATAATTCAAAAAAAAATAAAAATAGTAATTTGGTAAAATTTAAAACTGCTAATGACCCATTAATAAAGGAAATTGGTAGTATATCTATTATTTCAATTGGTATAATTCTAATAATTAGCTTGTATTGGACTGGTTCGGGAGGATTTTTTGGTTCTTCTATTAATGGATTGCTAAACGGGTTAGTAGGTTTTGGGGCTTATGTCTTTCCATTTTTACTTATTTATGTAGGTATATACATGTTTGTCAAAAAAACATTAATAACTATGTATAGGTTTACAATAGCACTTCTATTATTTATATGCGTTATAACATATGTATACATTTCAGGATATAACCCTCCAAGGACTTATGTTAACTTTTGGGAGTACATTTCATTTAACTATACAAGTGGTAACATAAGCAATGGCGGTTTAATTGGAGCTATTTTAGGAAATTTTCTAACAATAATTTTTGGGGAAATCGGTTCATACATATTTTTATTTGTTTCAGGACTTACATTAACTATACTTCTTACAGGAAAATCTGTTTTCAACTTTGTATCTAATTCTGTTGATAGTGTTGCGGATTTATTATTGGAACAAGGAAGTTTAAAAGAAAATACTGAAAATAAAATAGGCAAAAAAATAAACACCAAAAAAGGAAAAAGAAAAGCACCAGTTTTTACAATAGGAGAGATAAATAGAAACGCTGATAATAGCGAAATTCTTTTAGTTAATGAAGAAATAGACAGAAAAGCTAAAAAAATTACTATTTTAAAAGATTATAAAACAAAAAATATTATACAGACTGTTGATTTAGACAACAAGAATTATGACAATATAGAACCGCCGAAATCTCTTGTAAGCGGTTATGAAGGTGAAACAAACAAAGATTTTGTTGAGCAACCAGAATATACAAAAGAACAGGAATACTATTATGATACAGAAGAAACAAAGCTTTATGATTTAAAAGATTTTAGAGAAAGGGATTTTGTTCCTAAAGAAGAAATATTTATTGAAACTCCATATGCTTCGGGAGAAAAGGAACAGCCAAAAAGTGAATTTGATATTGAGCCACCTTCATTTATGACAAAAGCTACGGAAAAAGATAAAAATAATTATGATATAAAACAAAATAATAATGACGAAAATAGTAATAATAATACTATTAAACAAAAAGCAAAAGAAACTCCTTTAGAGTATACCTTTCCTGATATTGAGTTTCTGTACAAAAATCCTTTGGTATCAACATCAGGCTCAAAGGCACAGATACTTGAAAACTCGAAAAAGCTTGAAGATACTTTAAAAAGTTTTGGTGTAGAAGCAAAGGTTGTTGAAGTTAGTAAGGGCCCTACTGTTACAAGATATGAGCTTTCTCCAGGGCAGGGCGTGAAAGTAAGCAAAATATCAAATCTTGCAGATGACCTTGCACTTAATCTTGCTGCAGTAGGAATAAGAATAGAAGCCCCTATTCCTGGAAAAGCCGCAGTCGGAATAGAAATACCAAACAAAGAAATTTTGCCTGTACATTTGCGAGAAGTTATAGGCGACGATTCCTTTGAAAACTTTCCTTCAAAGCTTGCTATTGCATTAGGAAAAGATATTGCTGGTAATACAGTAGTTGCAGATATTGCAAAAATGCCACACCTTCTTATAGCTGGTGCAACAGGTTCGGGAAAAAGTGTTTGTATAAATACATTAGTAACTAGCTTAATTTATAAATCAACTCCTGACGAAGTAAAGCTTCTTATGATAGATCCCAAAGTTGTTGAGCTAAGTATTTATAATGGTATCCCCCACCTTTTAATTCCGGTTGTAACAGACCCTAAAAAAGCCGCTGGTGCATTAAATTGGGCAGTTCAAGAAATGATAACAAGATATAATTTGTTTGCAGAAACGAGTGTAAGAGACTTAAATGGATATAATCTATATGTAAAGGAAAAAGGAGAGGCAAGCCCGTTACCTCAAATAGTTATTATAATTGATGAGTTATCAGACTTAATGATGGCTGCTCCGGGTGAAGTAGAAGATGCTATATGTCGTTTGGCACAAATGGCTCGTGCTGCTGGAATACACCTTATTATCGCAACACAAAGACCTTCTGTTGATGTTATAACAGGCTTAATTAAAGCAAATATTCCTTCAAGACTTGCATTTGCTGTTTCATCAGGAACAGACTCTCGAACAATATTAGATATGACTGGTGCTGAAAAGCTTTTAGGAAAAGGAGATATGCTTTTTTATCCTGTTGGAATGACGAAACCTTTACGTGTTCAGGGTGCTTACATTTCTGATAAGGAAGTTGAAACAATTGTAAACTTTTTGAAAAAAGATTATAGTACAGAATATGACCAAAATATGATTGATGAAATTACTGCTCCCAAAATTGTTGGATTAGATGATGGCGAGTCAGACGAGCTTTTTGAATCTGCTGTAGAATTCGTTATAGAAAAGGATAAAGTATCAGCGTCACTTCTTCAAAGGCATTTTAGAATAGGATATAACAGGGCATCAAGAATTATTGATGATTTAGAGGCAAGAGGTATTATTTCTTCAGATGATGGAAATAAGAATAAAAAAGTTATAATGACTTATGAAGAGTGGCAAGACTTAAAAAATGTTACTGTTTAATAAAAAATAAATATTAGACCTTGAGGAAACTTTTGAAAAAGTTTCCTCAAACACCTTCAAAACTTTTAACATAAGTATGCTTAACGTACTTTGCCGATTTTGGGTAAATATTAAACAATGAATGCCGCAAACACGGCATTTTGTCAAAAGTTCTTTGCTTCTTTCTTTCAAAAAAGAAGTCGGGGTTTGGGGCTGAAAGCCCCAATAATTATAAATCACTAAATAAAAATAGGAGATATAGATGGATAACAAGAAAGAAAAAATATTGTCATTAATAAGAGACGAAAACTATAAACCAATGAAAATAAAAGAAATAGCTATAATAATGCAAGTTCCCGAAATGGATAAGCAATATTTGCATCAAATAATAGATGAGCTTTCAAGAGAGGGAAAAATTATAATAACTCAAAAAGGGAAAATAATGCTTCCCGAAAAATTAAATATTTATACAGGAATATTCTATGGTAATGCAAGAGGTTTTGGATTTGTTGAAATCGAAGGGTTTGAAGGTGCTGACGTTTTTATTTCTGCAAGCAATACAAATGGTGCAATAAATAAAGATATAGTTATGTGTAGAGTAATTAGCCCTCATACAGATTCAAAAAGAGCCGAAGGGGAAATAATAAAAGTAGTTAAAAGAGGATATAACGAGATTATTGGAACATATCAAAAGGAAAAAGGCTTTGGCTTTGTTATTCCAGATGATAAAAAAATTTCGGGCGATATTTATATTTCTAAGAATAATAGTAGAGGTGCAGTAACAGGGCATAAAGTTGCAGTAAAAATTACTAAATCAGGAGAAGGCAGAAAAAGTAACGAAGGAAAAATTACTGAAATACTTGGGCATATAAATGACCCTGGAGTTGATATAACAAGTATAGTTAAACAGTTAAATATACCCTCTGTTTTTAGTGAAGATGTAATAAATGAAACAGAAAAACTAAGCGATGAGATTACATCGGAAGAATTAGAAAACCGTAAAGACTATAGGGATTTGCTTATGGTAACAATTGATGGTGAGGATACAAAGGATTTAGATGACGCTGTATCGCTTGAAATTTTGCCTAATGGTAACTATAGTTTAGGTGTCCACATAGCTGATGTTACGCATTATGTTAAAGAAGGCTCCCATCTTGACAAAGAAGCTCTAAAAAGAGGTACAAGTGTCTATTTGGTAGATAGAGTCATTCCAATGCTTCCTCATAAGCTTTCAAATGACGTATGCTCACTTAATCCAAATGTAGATAGATTGACATTAAGTTGTGTTATGGAAATAGACCCAAAGGGCAATGTTGTAAGACACCTTATTTCTAATTCAGTGATAAATATAAATAAAAGAATGAGCTACACTGTTGTTAATGATATCCTGACAAATGAGGATTCTGCTTATATAGAAGAAAATATACATTTGATTAAAATGTTCAAGAATATGGAACAGCTTGCACAAATACTAAGAGCAAAAAGAGTTAAGCGAGGTGCAATAGAATTTGATTTTCCAGAAACAAAAATAATTGTAGACGACAACTGCAAGCCTATTGATATTAAACCTTATTCAAGAAATATTGCTACAAGTATAATTGAAGAATTTATGCTTATATGCAATGAAACTGTTGCGGAGGAATATTATTGGCTAGAGCTTCCATTTGTATACCGTTCTCACGAAGAACCTGATGCCGAAAAAATACGTTCACTAGCTAATTTTGTTCATAGCTTTGGATATACATTAAAAGGAAGTGGCACACATCCTGGTTCATTACAAACTTTACTTTCAAATATTGAAAGCACACCTGAAGAAACTATTATAAGCCGTGTAATATTAAGAAGCTTAAAGCAAGCACGATATACTCCCGAAAATAGTGGTCATTTTGGTCTAGCAGCAAAATATTACTGTCATTTTACTTCCCCGATAAGAAGATATCCTGATTTACAAATCCATAGAATTATTAAAGCTAATTTGTCGGATAATAATGAGAATTACATGAATTATCTAAGAAAAATAATGCCTGATGTTTGTAAACAATGTTCAACAACAGAACGTACAGCAGAAAGCTGTGAAAGAGAAGTAGAAAACCTTAAAAAGGTTGAGTTTATGCTAGACAAAGTTGGGCAGTGTTTTGTGGGTATAATAAGTGGGCTTACTAATTGGGGAATTTATGTTGAGCTACCTAATACTGTCGAAGGAATGATATCATTAACTAATATGGATGATGATTACTATATTTTCAATAAAGAAAAAATGATGTATATAGGAGAAAGGCTTGGAAAAACATATTCATTAGGAGACAAAGTAAAAGTAATTCTTGTTCGTGCAAATTTGGACGAACGCAATTTAGATTTTGTGTTCGCTGATGAAGATGAAGTATATTAACGTAAGTTCGACTACGTCGAACTTACGTTATATTAGCATGAATTCTGTATAAACTATCCTTTGAAAAATTCATCAAAATGCTTACCAAAATGCCGCAAATGCGGCATTTTGTATTAAAGCTTTTTGAAGGGTATGGGAAACTTTTTCTCAAAAAAGTTTCCCATAGTTTATTTTCAGTAAATATATACTATTTTAGAAAAATCCATCAAATAATAATCCTGAGTACATAGAGAATGCGTTGTTCTGCATAAATCCAGAATTATAATAATTTCCAAGTGAAAAACCAGGGTTTGAAAGTTGTGGATTTACAGAAGATTTGCCTACATATGTCATTGGGTTATTATTAACTTTTGAAGCTGTTTGGGAAACACGATTAGCAAAACCATATGACGAATTTCTGTCTTGTTTAAAAAATTTCTCTAATGTGCCATCATTTGCAGCTTTATCCATTTTATCTTTATCAATTGCTAAGTAGCCATTACTATTAAAGGAGATACCTATTCTATTTAATGATGACATATATGTTTTTGCTGTTGTTCTAAGCTCATTTGATAATTTCTTTGTACTTGAGTCTTTGCTGTTACTATCTGCAGCCTCTAAAAGACCATTAAAATTATTTACCATTTCTCTTACTTTATCTATTTGTGCACCTGTATCACTTTTAATAGATACTTTTACAGACTCATCTCCTGTTGCCTTTTTAAGAGTAGCTGTAACACCATTACCTAAAGCTACATCATTAGATTTCGATGTTTTTTGCTCCCCATTTATAGAGAATATAGCATCTTTTGCCTGTTGGCTAACATTTGATAACCCCATTTGTAATGCAGCGTTTCCGGAAACGTCTCTTACTTCAAATTTATTTGAACCATTTGAACCTGTTCCTGTTTCTTTTGCCTCTAATACAATTTTGCTGCTTTTTGTTTTAGAATCATATGAAACACTTGCACTTACTCCTGTATTTTTTGAGTTTATAGCTTCTGCAATTTTTCTTTGAACAGCTTCATTATTATCGCTATTTGAAACAGAAAATGAAACTTGTTGAGTTTTTCCATTAGAACTAATTTCAAATTGATAGTATTTTGCATCAAGTGATTTCTCATTTGAAACAAGTGTCTCCCCGGTATTTTTTTGTGTTGTAGCTACTTGCTCAACTTTCACATCTACTGGTTGAGAAGTATTTTGAGTTTTCTTTATGTCTGTAGATTTTATTTCTACAGCTTCCTTGTTGCTAGATTCAGCAGTCTTTTTGTCAAAGACAGGTTGTTCTTTTGATGTTCTGTTCATTAAATTATTTATTGATTGCTTTAAATTCTGTGAATAAACTTTGGAGTCGGTTACAAACTTTTGGGCAACTTGGTTTAGGTAATTTGCGTTATTTTTTCCATATGAATTTAGTATGCTATTTAAGCTGGATTTGTTTGTCATATTGTTTGAACTAGAATAAAAAGAATTGTTAAAGAAGATACTGTTATAATTCCCATAATTAAAACTGTTAGTATTAATAGCCATAATTCCCACCTCCATAAATTATAAAATAGCAATCTATACAAATACTGTAAGAGTTTTTATATAGCTTGCTATAATATTATACACCTATTTTTAAAATTTTTCTACTAAAAATTATAATAAAGTGTACTGAATTTAATGGTGCTATTTCAAGGTTTTAGAGTTTTATTTAAGAGAATGGTAAATAAATTAGCATCATTATCATTTCTGACATAAACATTCCCTTTATAAAGCTCAACAATATGCTTAACAATTGATAATCCTAGACCTGTTCCACCAGTTTTTCTACTTCTGCCAGTATCTACTCTATAAAATCTTTCAAAAATCCTTCCAAATTGTTCGGGAGGTATAAGAGGTCCAGTGTTTCTAATAGTAAACCCAGAAACATTGTTTATTTCAAAAATCTCTATATCAATACTGCCTTCATTATTATTATATTTTATGGCATTTTCTGTCAAATTTAATACAAGCTCATATATATGGTCATACAACGCAAAAATTACAGCTTCACCTTTTATGCTTACATTAATTTTTTTTGTTTGTATTTGGGGGGAAAGCAATTCAAGAATAGAATCAAATATTTCTCTAATATTATTCTCGTTATAAACAGGTTTGCTGTTATTCTCAAGTTTAGAAAGAAGTAGTATATCGTCTATTAAGCTAATTAGCCTTTGAGCCTCAATAAATATTTTATGTGCATAGCTTTTTATCTTACTTGGGTCGCCTACCATACCTTTGTCAATAAGTTCTGCGAATCCTGATATTGAGGTTATCGGTGTTTTAAGCTCATGAGATACATTTGCAACAAAATCGCTTCTTACTTTTTCTAAGCGTATAAGTTCTGTAACATCTGTTGTTAAAATTACAAAACCGTTATCATCAACAGGACTTATATAAATTCTATAAACTTTCATGTCTTTTGCGGTTAAATTAATAAAAGAAGAAGTTCTTTTGCTTCTGCATCTTTTTAATGCATTAATAAATTCATCATTTCTGTATAAATGAGTAATATTTTTTACATTTTCCAAAGATGTAATATTAAATGCCGAAAGCCCTCTTGAGTTTGATAATATTATCTCAAATTCATCATCTATTAAAAGCAGCCCTTCTTGCATACTGTTTATAATATTTTCTATTTCACGGGATTTCTCCTTTATATCATTTATATATAAAGACAATTTATTAAAAAGTGCTTGAAGCTGAATATATGCCGGCTCAAATTCTTCAAATTCGCTAATAAAAGAAATAGAAATGTTTTCATCTTCCATTGTATTTTCAATTAGCTTTATAAAGTTGTAATAAGGAGATAAAGCTTTGTTTGAAAGATGTTTTGAAATAAAAAAGACAATAGTAATAATTATAGATATAATTACTATAAAAAGAAGTATAGAATTCTTTAAAAAGGAATAAACATCAGAAATAGGTGTGGAGAAACGTATAACATAATTATCTTTCCATATTCTTGCTACATAAAAGTAGTCTTCTCCAACTGTCTCAGAATGTCTAATATGCTCACCATACCCATTATCAAAAGCATCAACAATTTCTGGGCGGTTTCGATGATTAGGTTTAGACAGTTGGCTTTCATATGTATCGGCAATAACATTTCCATCTCTGTCTACTATTGTTATTCTTGTTTCGCTTGAAATTTTTTCTGAAAGTCTGCTTACAAAATCAGGTATACTTTCATATATGTTTTCTGATAAATATATAGTTGTTTTCAAAGTATCATCTAAATTTTTTCTTACATTTTTAATAGTATTAAAATTTACCCAGAAAAAACAAAAGATAATAAAAATAATTAAGGAGGAAGCAGAAGTAGTTATAATGTAATACTGTATTCTTTTTTTCATTTTTTACTCCTTTAAAAGCTTATAACCGTGCCCTCTAATTGTTGCGATATAGTTTGGAGAATCTGCATTATCATTAAATTTATGTCTAAGGCTTCTTATATGAACGTCAACGGTTCTTGACTCACATTCAAAGTCGTTCCCCCATATTACATTAAGAAGATTTTCCCTTGAAATAACTATTCCTCTATTTAAGTATAAATACAGAAAAAGTTCGTATTCTGTATATGTAAGTTTAATCTCAATATTATCTTTAAAAATTTGTTTACTTTTTATGTCTATTATTAAATCTTTATAATAATACTTATCTTCATCTGATTGTGATTCAGCAGATATTTCATATCGTCGCAACACAGCTTTAACTCTTGCTACAAGTTCAAGAATACCAAAAGGTTTTGCAATATAATCATCTGCCCCTAAATCAAGCCCCTGTACTTTGTCCATTTCCCCTGTTTTAGCTGTTAAAAATATAACAGGTATTTTATCAAATTTTTTATTGCCTTTAAGTTTTTTTAGTATATCATAACCGTTTTGTGCAGGAAGCATAATATCTAATATAATTAGTTGTGGCACTTCGAGCAAAAGTTCATTAAAAAACTCGTCGCCATCTTCAAATGCACTTATTTGAAAACCGCTGGTTTTTAAAGTATACGATATTATTTCACGTATATTTTCGTCATCTTCCACAACATATATTTTACGGCTCATTTTTACACCTCATATAAAAAGCTTTTTTGCATAAAATAAATTAACTTTCGACAATCTGTTCTCCAAATGTTAAAAGTTTTAAAGGAGTTTGAGGAAACTTTTTCAAAAGTTTCCTCAAGTTATTATATTCTTATATAAACCTACACTATATTATTCTATGATTTTTATGTTTACCAGTAATATTAAATATAACCCACTCTGCAATATTTACAGCATGGTCGGCAATTCTTTCTAAGTATTTAGCAATCATCATAAAATCAATTGCTTGTTCCCCATTATCCCTATTTTCTTGTATTAAATGCACTAACTCATCACGAACAGTAACAAAAAGTTCATCAACTTCATCATCAGAAGAAATAACATCATTTGCCATTTTCTCGTCCTGTGTTACAAATGCATTAACGGCACCATTAACCATTTCAATTGCTTTTTCAGCCATTGCAATAATATGGATAGGCTGCTTAATAAATACTTTTCCTCTAAAGTGTAATGCGATTTCTGAAATATCAAAGGCTTGGTCTGATATTCTTTCCATATCAGTTATAAGCTTTAATGCAGTAGAAATAAGACGCAAGTCCTTTGCAACAGGCTGCTGGCAAAGAAGTATTTTTAACGCCTTTGATTCTATTTCTCTTTCTAAATTATTAGTTTCATCTTCATATTCTGCTACCTTACTAAATGCTGCTTCATCTTGGTCCTTTAGTGCTAAAATAGCATTTTCTATAGCATTTTCAACTAAAGTACCCATTTTTACTAAATCACCGTTTAGTTCAAAAAGTTCTCTATCAAACCTATTTCTCACAAATATTACCTCCAAAACTCAATTTTAACCAAATCTTCCTGTGACATAATCTTCTGTTCTTTTGTCTCTTGGCATAGAAAAAATTTCTCTCGTTTCATTCCATTCCACTAATTCACCATTTAAGAAGAATGCTGTAGTATCTGAAATTCTTGAAGCTTGCTGCATATTATGTGTTACAACTACAATAGTATATTTTTCTTTTAATTCTGATACTAAATCTTCTATCTTCAAAGTTGAAATCGGGTCTAGTGCACTTGTCGGTTCGTCCATAAGTAAGATTTTTGGTTCAACAGCCAATGCCCTTGCTATACAAAGCCTTTGCTGCTGTCCGCCCGAAAGCCCCAATGCATTTTTCTTTAGTCTGTCTTTAACTTCGTCCCAAATTGCTGCTCGTCGCAAGCTTTTTTCTACTATTTCGTCTAATTGTGCTTTGGATTTTATTCCGTGAGTTTTTGGTCCAAAAGCAATATTTTCATATATGCTCATAGGAAAAGGATTAGGTTTTTGAAAAACCATTCCTATTTTCTTTCTGATTTCGGAAGGGTCAGAAACAGCATATATATCTTCATTGTTAAATAAAAATTTGCCTGTAATTCTACACCCTTCTATTAAATCATTCATTCTGTTCATAGAACGTAAAAGTGTACTTTTTCCACAACCAGAAGGGCCTATAAAGGCTGTAACATTACCTTCCTCTATATCTAAATTAATATTCTTTAAAGCTTGAAAATCATTATAAAATAAATCTACGTTTTTTACAACGAAATTATACATATATAGACTAATCCCTCCTAAAAAGCTTTGTTAAATAGTTTGCAAGCAAGTTTAATGAAAGAACTATAATCATAAGTACAATTGCTGTAGCATATGCTTTGTTAAAATCCGAGCCTTCACTTGTAAGCGTATACATAAAAACAGAAAGAGTTGAAGCTGAATCAAAAAGACTTTTGGGAATTTTTGCAACAGTTCCAGCTGTAAGAACAACTGCTGCTGTCTCTCCTACTATTCTGCCAATACTTATAATTATAGAAGCAAGAATACCTGTCAAGCTACTGGGCAATACAATTTTTAATATAGTTCTAAGTTTGCCTGCACCAAGTGCATAACTTCCTTCTCTAAAGCTATCCGGAACAGTTTTTAACGCTTCTTCACATGAACGAATAATTGTAGGTAAAATCATTATAGATAGAGTGCATACACCAGCTAAAACAGACCATGACCATCTTAATGTCAAAAGAAAAAACAAAAACCCAAATAGTCCATATATAATTGAAGGAATGCCAGAAAGTGTTTCTGTAGCAAGACGTATAATATTAACGATTTTTGAACCTTTTTTTGCATATTCATTTAAGTAAATAGCACTTCCTATTCCTACAGGAACGGCTATTAATATCGTTAAAAATATAACTAATAATGTTGTAATAATCATAGGCATAAGACTTTCGCCTTCAGGTTTGCTAAAAGAAAAAATAAATTCTAAATTAAGGTGTGAAAAGCCTTTAGCAAATATATATATAACAATAGATAAAAAACAAATTAATGTAAAGCTTATCCCAAAATATACTTTGACATAATTAAGTTTTTCCATAAACTTTCTATTATTCACCATATTATTTCTCCTTTCCTAATGCAGGTAAATTTAAAATAATATTAAGTATTAAAATAATAACAAATAATACAACACCTATACCAAATAATGCAGATTGGTGAAGCCCAGAAGCGTATCCCATTTCTAAAGCTATTCCGCTTGTAAGAGTTCTTACAGGCATTAAAAAGTCATTAGGAAATCTTATGCTATTACCCGCAACTAAAATAACAGCCATAGTTTCTCCTATTGCTCTGCCTATTCCTAATATAAATGATGCTCTTATTCCTGACTTTGCTGCTGGTACTACTATATTAAAAACAGCCTCTGTATGAGTAGCACCTAATGCGATAGCACCTTCGTAATAACTTTCGGGAACGGACTTAATAGCAGCTTCGCTTAATGTAATAATTGTAGGAAGTATCATTATTGTTAAAATGACAATAGCTGCAAACATTGACTTTCCTGGTCCACCAAAAGTATCTCTAATGATAGGAACAATAATTACTACACCAAAAAAACCGTATATTACAGAAGGTATTCCGGCGAGTAATTCAACCATAGGCTTAACAACGCCATATATTTTTTTTGGACAGAACTTTGATAAAAATATTGCTGCCCATTTTCCAATAAATGAAGCAAATAAAAAAGCAAATGCTGTAACAACAAAGCTTGATATAATCATATTAAAGATTCCAAAGTAACCTGATTGCGGTTGCCAGTTAGTTCCTAAAAGAAAGTCACCAATACCAATTTCTAAAATGGCAGGTACTCCTTTAATAAATATGTAAAATGATATAACTACCAAACAAAAAACAGACAT
Organism: uncultured Defluviitaleaceae bacterium; assembly: GCA_964474135.1. GTDB lineage: Bacteria > Bacillota > Clostridia > Lachnospirales > CAYYRV01 > CAYYRV01. The sequence continues at coordinate 45,787 of CAYYRV010000005.1, read as the reverse complement.
TAATGCACATATAAAGAATAATAATTTTGCAAAGTTTTCTTTTTGTTTCTTAGTCATTAATCTATCCTCCGGATACAATCAATATTTTGGGGCTTTTATCCCCAAGCCCTAAACCTCTTTATAGAAAGAAGCAAAAAGGCTTTAGCAGAATGTTGTATTTGCGGCATTCTGCGTTAAAGTTTCTTAAAGTTTTTTCAATAGTCTAAAGTATCAATAAGATTTATTTATACTTAGAACCTATTTAATATCTTCATATTACATATTTTTATTATGTCATTGCAGAACATAAAATTACTAGAAAATCTGCTAAAAGTGAGACATTAAACAGGTTCTCAAACTAAACTTATTTTACAGAAATATATTTTTCAGCAGTAACTATTTCCTGCCCTTTATCAGAAAGAATAAAATCAATAAATTGTTTTGTCTCATCGTTTATTTCTGGCTGTGTGCAAATAAGGAAAGGTCTAGCAATAGGGTATGTTTTATCTTTTACAGTATCTACACTGCACTCTACACCATTAACAGAAACTCCTTTTACTGTCTCATCAAGAGTGCCTAAAGATATGTACCCTATAGCGTATTTGCTCCCTGCAATATTGCTTTTTACACCACCTGTACTATTTTCAGTTAAAGCATTAGGGGATAATATGCTTTCTTTTCCTTTTGTTCCATCAGCTTTTGTAACTTCTTTTTCTAATTTAATAAGTTCCTCAAATGCTCCTTTAGTACCTGAGCCAGGTTCTCTGGAAACAATAATTATTTCTTTATCCTCTCCGCCAACTTCTTTCCAGTTTGTAATTTCACCTGAAAAAATCCCTCTTATTTGTTCATTAGTAAGATTCTCTACAGTATTACTTGTATTAACAATTACAGCTATACCATCTAATGCAATAGCAATTTCATTAACTCCTTTACTTTTTTCATCATCTGTTAAATCTCTTGACGACATTCCTATATCAGCAATTTTTTCTATTGCAGATGTGATTCCTGCAGAAGAACCTGTTTCTTGAATTTCAATGGAAATATCACTGTTTGATTGTTCATAATCAGCTTTTAATTTTTTCATTAAAGGTGCTACTGATGTTGAGCCTGCTATTTTAATTGTATTTTGTGCAGATACGTTTTTTGGAGGCTCATTTTCTTGTTGGGCTGTGCCACCACAGCCTACTAATAAAGAGACTAAGAGCGTTGATACCAAAACTGTAATAATTTTTTTCATATTTTACCCTTCTTTGCATTTTAATTTATTATAGCCTATTTAGCTTTCAATCATAAATTTAAATCACATATATAAATATTTTATTTTTATTATGTAAAGATTAGGTTAAATTTATACTCTTTTATAGAGGCTGTTGATTATGCTTGCAAAATTATTAAGATGTAGCATATTTTTATAGTTATTGCTTTTATTCTACATTAATTATATAATTAATGTGAGTTTTAACAAAATACAAGGAGAAAATATAATGACGGAACAACAAAGAAATATTACTGTGTCTGAGTCAGAGCTCAAAAGGCAAAAGCATTATATAGAAAAAATAAGAGAAAAGAATGATATTGAATATTCTAGAACAGGCAAAAAACTACTAATGTATCAAGCAACATTCGGCTGTCAAATGAATGCGCATGATTCTGAAAAAATAAAAGGTATACTAATTGAAATGGGATATGAGTCAACTGAAAAAGAAAAAGATGCCGATATAATTATATACAATACTTGCTGTGTACGTGAAAACGCAGAAAACAAAGTTTATGGAAATTTAGGTTTTCTAAAGCATATGAAAAAAGAAAAGCCTAATTTAAAGATTGTATTATGTGGTTGTATGATGCAGCAAGATACTGTTATAGAAAAAATAAAATCCACATATAAGCATGTAGATATAATATTTGGTACGTTTAACCTTCATAGATTTCCAGAGCTTTTATATACAAATATGGAATCAGGCGGAACAATAATAGATGTATGGGAAGAGCATGGAGAAATTGTAGAAGACTTACCTGTTATTCGCGAATTTAAGTTTAAATCAAGCGTTAATATAATGTATGGCTGCAATAACTTTTGCTCATATTGTATAGTACCGTATGTACGTGGGCGTGAAAGAAGCCGTGAGCCAGAAGAAATTATTCAAGAAATTGAAAATCTAGTTGCAGATGGCGTTAAAGAGGTAACATTACTTGGACAAAACGTTAATTCATACGGTTTGGGGCTTAAAAATGAAACAACATTTGCAGAACTTTTAATAAGAATTAATAGAATTGAAGGGCTAAAAAGAATTCGTTTTATGACTTCTCACCCGAAAGATTTATCAGAGGAATTAATATATGCAATGAGAGATTGTGAAAAAGTATGCAATCATTTGCATTTGCCTGTACAGGCTGGAAGCAACAACTTATTAAATAAAATGAACAGAAAATATACAATAGAGCAATATTTAGATTTAGTAGAAAAAATAAAAAAAGAAATTCCTAACATAGCTATTACTACTGATATAATTGTAGGTTTCCCTGGGGAGACAGAAGAAGACTTTTTACAATTACTAGATGTTGTTAAAAAAGTGCAGTTTGCTGGAGCATTTACATTTATATATTCAATTAGAACAGGCACTCCTGCAGCAAATATGGAAAACCAAATTCCGCACGATATTGTAAAAGAAAGATTCAATAGGCTTTTAGATGTTTTGAATCCGATTATTTATGATGCCAATAAAAAACATATTGGGCAAACACTGAATATACTGGCAGAGGAAGTTAATAAGCAAGATAATACTCTTCTTACAGGACGTTCGGAAGACAATAGTATTGTTCATTTTAGAGGTTCTGAAAGTCTGATTGGTGATATTTGTAAGGTAAAAATAACAGATTGCAAAACATTTTATTTAATGGGAGAATCAATATAAAAAAGGCCTTGAAAAACTTTTGCGAGAAAAGTTTCCCAAACCGTTCAAAAAGCTTTATATTATGTAACATACATTATTATATATTATTAGGAGGATTTTATGTCAGTTTATTTTGAAAAAGCAAGAGAGTTAGGGGAATTATTATTACAATCAGAGTTAGGAAACAATCTATCTGAAGCAAGAACAGTTTATAAAAACGATAGTTCTGCACAGGAAAAAATGAGTGAATTTACAGCTTATGAAAATAACATAAGAGAAAGTATGAATAAAGGAGTTATTTCAGAAGAGGAAGTACAAAAAGCAACAAAAAAATTAACAGATATGGCAACAGAATTAAAAAAAGACCCCGTGATAGGCGGTTTAGTTTTTGCTGAAACAGAATTTAATATTTTTGTAAATCAAGTTATGGACGTTTTAAAAATGACTATTACAGGAGAACCTATTGAAAGTTCAGGTGGTTGTTCAGGTTGCAGTGGTGGAGATTGTTCCGGTTGCTGCTAGAAGTTACAGGAGGATATCATGTCTAAATTGACACCTATGATGGAGCAATATTTTGATATAAAGAAGGATTACAAACATTGTTTACTTTTTTATAGACTTGGAGATTTTTATGAACTTTTTTATGATGATGCAATAACAGCTTCAAAAGAGCTTGATATTACACTAACAGGCAGAGATTGTGGTCAAAAAGATAGGGCACCTATGTGCGGAGTGCCTTATCACTCTGTAGATGGATATATTGCACAGTTAGTAGAAAAAGGCTACAAAGTAGCTATTTGTGAGCAAGTAGAAGATGCTAGCCAAACTAAAAAAATTGTTAACAGAAAAGTTGTGCGTGTTGTTACAGCAGGAACAGTTTTAGACTCAAACATGCTTGATGAAGGCAAAAACAACTACTTGGTTTGTATTTATGAAAATAAAAGTGAGTTTGGTCTTTCATATGCAGATATTACAACAGGGGAGTTTTATACTACACAATTTTCTGCAACAGACGAGAAACGTATTTTAGATGAAATTGCTCGTTTAAACCCAAAAGAAATTATTATAAATGATTGTTTTAGGCAAAAGGATTTTATAGAAAAGGCATTTAATATTAAACCAACAGTCTATTATGCTTGGTTTTTTGAATATAAATATGCTTATAAAAAAATTTGTGAGCATTTTGGGGTTTTAAACTTAAAAGGTTTAGGGCTTGAAGATGATATAAATTCAGTTTGTGCAAGTGGTGCATTATTGGAGTATCTTTTGGAAACCCAAAAAAATTCATTAAATCATATATTTTCTATTAAAAAATATTCTCAAAATAAATATCTTTTGCTTGATGCCTCGTCAAGACGTAATTTGGAACTTACAGAAACATTAAGGGACAAGTCTAAAAAAGGCTCATTACTTTGGGTTCTTGACAAAACAAAAACACCTATGGGTGCGAGGCTTTTAAGGAAGTGGATTCAAGAGCCACTTGTACATGAAAATGATATAAACAAAAGACTTGATGCTGTTGAAGAATTTAAAGATGATGTTTTAATAAGGGAAGAACTTAAAGAATTTTTGAACACAATATATGACTTTGAGCGGTTACTAAGTAAAATCGCATATAAAACAGCAAATGGAAGAGATATTTTAAACTTAAAAAAATCATTTCAGTATTTTCCTAATATAAAGTTTATATTAGGTGGGTTTAAAAAGACATTAAATACAGAATTGTTTAATACTTTTGATGAATTAACCGATATCTATGAACTTATTGATGAGGCAATTTGTGAAGAACCGCCATTTAGTGTACGAGAAGGCGGTATTTTTAAAACGGGATACAATGAAACTTTAGACAAATATCATCAAGCTAAAAATGAAGGTTCAAATTGGTTATTAGAACTTGAAGCAAAAGAAAAAGAGGAAACAGGAATAAAAAACCTTAAAATTCGTTATAATAAAGTTTTTGGATATTACATAGAAGTTACTAATTCTTACAAGCATTTAGCACCCGAAAGATATATAAGGAGACAAACTCTTGCAAATTGTGAAAGATATACAATTGCAGAACTAAAAGAAATTGAGGATGCAATTGTAGGAGCAGATGAAAAAATAGCAGAACTTGAATATAAGCTATTTATGGAAATTATAGAAAAAATTACATCTGAATTAGAGAGAATACAGTTTGCATCATATGTTATAGCTACAATAGATGTTTTACAATCACTTGCAGAAGTAGCAGACAAAAATAATTATGTAAAGCCAATTATTAACAATAAAGGTTTTATAAATATAGTTGATGGAAGACACCCAGTAGTTGAAAAATTAGCAGACGAAACTTTTGTGCCAAACGATACATGTCTCGATTTAGATGAAAATAGGCTCTCTATTATTACAGGCCCTAACATGGCTGGAAAATCTACATTTATGCGGCAGACTGCTATTATAGTTTTAATGGCTCAAATAGGTAGTTTTATTCCAGCAGAAAGCGGAGAAATATCTATTGTAGATAAAATATTTACAAGAGTTGGTGCATCTGATGATTTGGCAATGGGACAAAGTACATTTATGGTGGAAATGAGTGAGGTCGCTAATATCTTGAATAATGCTACCGCAAACAGCCTCATAATATTAGATGAAATAGGAAGAGGTACAAGCACATTTGATGGTTTGAGTATAGCTTGGTCAGTGCTTGAATATATTGCGGCTAAAATAGGTGCAAAAACACTTTTTGCAACACATTACCATGAACTTACCGAGCTTGAGGGGAAAATAACAGGAGTTAAAAACTACTGCGTTTCTGTAAAAGAACGTGGAGATGATATTATTTTTCTAAGAAAAATTATAAGAGGCGGTTCTGATAATAGTTATGGTATTCATGTTGCTAAGTTAGCTGGTGTTCCATATATAGTTTTAGAAAGGGCAAGGGAAATTTTGCAGGCTTTAGATGATGCTGATATTGCAAAGGGGACAAAAGACAGTAGTAATGAAGTTGTATATTATAGCAAAAAGAAATCTTTTGATTGTTCTAAATACAAACTCATAATTAATGAAATTGCTGAAATGGACGTTGATACTCTTACCCCTAGAGATGCACTTAAAAAGCTTTATGATTTACAAAATATTACTAAAGATTTTAAAAAAGAAGAAGAAAGTTAGCAAGTTATTAATTTGAAATACCTTGGGAAACCTTTTTGGAAAAAAGTTTCCCAAACCATTCAAAAAACTTAAAAAGAAACGCACTTGTGCGTTTCTGGCAAAAGTTCTTTGCTTCTTTCCTTCAAGAAAGATGTCAAGGTTTGTGGCTAAAAGCGCCAAAAATATTAATTATTAATAGGACGAGGAGGTGAATTTGTTGAATAAAATACAATTGCTGGAAAACAATATGATTAATAAAATTGCTGCTGGAGAAGTTGTAGAAAGACCTGTTTCAGTAGTAAAAGAACTTGTAGAAAACTGTATTGATGCAAAATCTTCTTCTATTACGATTGAGACTCGTGAAGGAGGTACTTCTTATATAAGAATAACTGACAATGGAATTGGAATACCTAAGGAACAGGTAGAAACAGCATTTTTGAGACATGCTACAAGCAAAATAATAAATATGAACGATTTGGAAAATGTACTTACACTTGGATTCAGAGGCGAGGCACTTTCGAGCATAGCATCAGTTTCACAAGTTGAAATGATTACCAAAACATCATTAGATATAACTGGATTAAGGATAGAAATTAATGGCGGAAAAGTTATTTCTACAAACGAGACAGGAAGTACAGACGGAACAACTATTATTGTAAGAAATTTATTTTATAATACCCCAGCAAGGCGTAAGTTTCTTAAAAAACCTTCAACAGAAAGTGGATATATTTCTGATATTGTTAATAGATTTGCAATTGGTCATCCCGAAATATCATTCAAGTATATAAACAATGGCTCAATAATACTTCAAACAAAAGGAAATGGCGATTTAAAAACAGCTATTTTACAAGTATATGGTAAAGAAATTGCCAAAAACTTGATGGAGGTAAAATTTAATAAAAATAATATGGAGTTTTCGGGTTTTATAGGAAAACCTATTATTAATAGAGGCAATAGAAATTATGAACACTTTTTTATAAACGGAAGATATATCAAAAGTGAAATTGTCCAGTCAGCAGTAGAACAAGCATATAAAACAAAGCTTATGGGGGGTAAGTTTCCTTTCTATATAATAAAAATGGCTGTAGAACCTAATTTTGTAGATGTTAACGTTCATCCTACAAAGCTAGAAGTTCGTTTCGCAGATGAAGATGAAGTTTATAATACTATTTATGAAGGAGTAGAAAACTTACTTAAATTAGAAAACATAATTCCTGAAACACCACTAACAGATAAACCTAAGCTTACGGATATAACAAATGACAAAGTATATATACCAACAAAAAAACAAAATTCTGTAACTGATTTAATCTATGGAGGAATAAATAATTTATTATCTGTAAAAGAGGATAAAGTAACACAATTAAACGACAATATAAGTGAACCCTATAGTGTTAAATTACCTTTTGAATATACTGATAAATATAAAAAACAAGATAATGAAAAAATTAATTCAACATTGATTGATAAAAAAGAAAATATAAACTTTAAGAATAATACTATTACAGAAAAAAATGATAAAATAGATTATTTGTTTAAAGATTTTAATATAATAGGTCAATTATTTGCTACGTACTGGCTAATCGAACAGGAAAATTCTCTTTATATCGTAGACCAACATGCTGCACATGAAAGAATTTTATATGAGGAATTTATAGAAAGTGTTAAAAATAATAACAAAGTAAATTCACAAAGACTTTTACAACCAATAATAATTAATTTGACACATAAAGAAAGTCAGATTATAAATGATAATAAGCAATTATTAGAGAACTTTGGTTTTGAAATAGATAAATTTGATGAAAGTATATATTCTTTACAATCTGTGCCTTATATTGTAAACGGTTATGCATCAACAGATTTTTTTACAAGCTTTTTTATTGAAATTATTGATAAGTTGTGTTCTATTACTACATCTGTATCAAACATATATGAATTGCAAACGGAAGCAATTGCCACAGCTTCATGTAAAGCTGCTGTAAAAGGAAATAATAGGCTTAGCTATGCTGAGGCAAAGGAACTTATTAAAAAAGTCTTGAAGATGGAAAATCCCTTTACATGCCCTCATGGCAGACCAACTATAATAGAAATATCTAAGTATGAGCTTGAGAAAAAATTTAAAAGAATACAGTAGGACTTTTGTGAAACTATAAACTATGAAGAAAGTTTTGCAATATATACAAAAAGTTGGGAAGTGTACAAATGAAGCCAAAGCTAATAGTTATTGCTGGACCGACTGCATGTGGAAAAACAAACATAGCAATAGAACTTGCAAAAAAAATAGATGGTGAAATAATTTCTGCAGATTCTATGCAAGTTTATAAATATATGGATATTGGAACGGCAAAACCTTCAAAAGAGGAAATGCAGGGGATTAAACACTATTTAATAGATGAACTCTTTCCTGATGAAGAATTTTCTGTTGCTACCTTTCAACACATGGCTAAAAAATATTTAACAGATATCTATAATAAAGGTAAGATACCTATTGTAGCAGGAGGAACAGGTTTTTATATAAATGCTTTAGTAAAAGATAACAATTTTTCATCTGATGAAATCGATTTAGAGTATAGAGAAAAATTATTTAATATTGCAAATGAAAAAGGTAATGAGTATTTGCATAGTCTTTTAAAAGAAATTGATATTAGGTCATATGAAAATATTCATTTCAATAATGTTAAAAGAGTAGTACGTGCATTAGAATATTATAAAATAACAGGAGAAAAAATATCAACTCATAATGAAAAAGAAAAAACAAAAGAAAGTATATACGATACAACTTTTATTATTCTAAATATGGACAGAAATCTTTTATATGAAAGAATTGATTTAAGGGTAAATAAAATGCTTGAAAATGGGCTTGTTTCTGAAGTAAAAAGATTACTGGATATGGGATATAGCGAAAATCTTGTTTCTATGAAAGGGCTTGGATACAAAGAACTTATACCATATATAAAAGGTGAAGTAAGCTTAGATGAGGCTATCTCTATACTAAAAAGAGATACAAGGCATTTTGCAAAAAGACAATTAACCTGGTTTAGAAATCAAAGTAATAGTTACAGTAAATGGATAAATGTTGACGAATTTACTAATAATTGTATAATAGTAGATATAATAATTAAAAATATGAATAAATAAACTTTATTTATATTTTTGTTATTTAAACATTTATGTCGAAAATTATTATGTGAGGGGATGTTTTGTATGAACAAAAATTATCAAGATTTACTGCTCAATCAAGTAAGAAAAGAAAATATGCCGGTTACTGTTTTTTTAACAAGTGGTTTTCAAATTAAAGGTGTTATTAAAGGTTTTGATAATTATGTTATTTTATTGGAAGCTGATTCAAAGCAACAAATGATTTACAAGCATGCTATATCAACAATAATACCTTTAAAACAACTATCAAATTTTAGCATGAATGTTGAAGAATAATTTTAGTTTATAAATAATAGGGCGGCTATTGCCGTCTTATTTTTTGTACTTTTTTGAATAGGAGATTTTTATTTATGCATATAAAAAAATACTTAATTGAACAATTTAATATTAATGAAAAGATATTAAATTTTACAGCAGAGATAGAAAATGAAATAAAAGGTTTGTTCGAGGAAATAGAAAGTACGGCATGGCTTAATCAACTAAAAGTATTAAAAGCTATGCAAAAAAATAATTTGAGTGATATACATTTTGCTGCAACTACAGGATATGGTTATAATGATTTGGGTAGAGAAACACTTGAAAATATATACACTGACGTTTTTGAAACAGAATCTGCACTAGTAAGACCACAAATAATATCTGGAACTCATGCACTAACAACAGCTCTTTTTGGAAATTTACGTTATGGTGATGAGCTTCTTTCTCCTGTAGGAAAGCCTTATGATACTTTAGATGGTGTTATTGGTATTAGAGAAACAAAAGGTTCTCTTGCGTATCATGGTATATCTTATAAACAAGTTGACTTAAAAGAGAATGATGAAATAGATTTTGAAAAAATAGTTCAGTCAATTTCAGAAAAAACTAAAATGGTTACTATACAAAGGTCTAAAGGTTATGCATGGCGTCATTCGCTTACAGTTGACGAAATAAAAAAAATAATAGAATGTGTTAAAAATGTTAGAAAAGATATTATTTGTATGGTTGATAATTGCTATGGAGAATTTGTTGATATAATTGAGCCTAGTCAAGTTGGAGCCGACTTAGTTGTAGGCTCTTTAATAAAAAATCCCGGAGGTGGGCTTGCACCTGTTGGAGGTTATATTGTTGGTAAAGAGGAGTATGTAGAAAATTCTGCTTTTCGGCTAACATCACCAGGCTTAGGTAAAGAAGTTGGACCTACATTAGGAGTTGTGTCTTCTATGATACAAGGATTATTTTTAGCCCCTAATGTAGTATGCTCAAGCGTAAAAGGGGCTGTATTTGCTTCAAAGATATTTGAAAGGCTAGGTTTTGAAGTTAACCCTAATTCAACCGAAAAACGCTCTGACATTGTTCAGGCGATAAAAATGAAAAACAGTAAAAATATAATTTCATTTTGCAAAGGAATACAAAAAGGTGCAGCTGTTGATAGCTTTGTATCTCCTGAGCCTTGGGACATGCCTGGTTATGACTGTCAAGTAATTATGGCAGCCGGAGCATTTAATCAAGGCTCTTCTATTGAGCTTAGTGCAGATGCCCCTATAAAAGAACCATTTGCAGTTTTTTTACAGGGTGGACTTACATGGGAACATGCGAAATCGGGAATTATTATTGCATTAAATAATATGTATAATGATGGTATTATAAAGTTGTAACACTTTTTTTCCTGCTGACATAGTATGTACTAATTGGATTAGCTTTACAATTATTTGTAAGTATATAATCCAATGTAATCTAATATGAGTTTGGCGAGGTTAAATTTGTACGAGTAACATCAAAAGCCCGACTTAGCTTTTATTGTATCGAACTCATGTTAATCTATGAAAGGAGGAATAATTTATGACAGAAGATTTTTTATATGAAAGTTTATGTAGATATATTGGTCAAACGGTTACTATCTTTACTACTAGCGGAGGACTTTCTGGAGCAGGATTTACTGGAACTTTAGCTGGAGTAACTTGTAACACAGTAAGATTAATTACAGATGTAGGTGCTCCACCAGCTTGCCCTGTAGGAAGTGCTTGTACTGGCAACTTCGGTGGTGGTGGCTTCGGCGGAGGTTATGGTGCCGGATTCGGTGGCGGATATGGTTTCGGCGGAGGCTATGGCTTTGGAGGAGGCGGCGGCGGATGTGGCTGTGGCTGTGGACAAAATTGGCTTGGCTCAATAACTGAAATTCCTATCTGTAGAATTGCTTGCTTTACTCACAATGCTATTGCTTAGTTCTTCAAATAAATAATATAAAGAAAATCCTTCTAAAAGAAAAGTTAAAAACAGAAATATGATTATTTATAGCATTTCTATATGCAAACGCTTAAAATTATTTTGTTAATAAATTAATGTGAGTTTGGCTCTGTCGAACTCACGTTGGTTTAGTAAATCTGTTTAACGTAAGTTTGTTATAGTCAAAATCGCATAATAAGCTAGCTTTGGCTAAATTTGCGTAAATACTATCAAAAGTTCAACATAGTGAACTATACGCTACTTTAATTAATTTCATAAAAAATACCCAAAAAATTTAAAAATCATACTCTTTTGTCTCTCCTATTAAAAATTAAAAACAACCCTTTCATCGCTTTTATTGCAGCTATCTGCTATGTTTTTGAAAGGGTTTATAGAATTATACAGCACTAAATTTATATCATGTAATATATTTTTTCATGTTTTTAAGGGCAGACTTTTCAAGCCTTGAAACTTGAGCCTGACTTATACCTATCTCATCAGCTACCTCCATCTGCGTTTTCCCCTCAAAAAATCTTAAATTTAAAATATGTTTTTCTCTTTCATTTAATCTTTTTAGTGCTTCCGAAAGCGAAAGATTCTCAAGCCAATTAATATCTGTATTTTTTTCATCGCTAACTTGGTCCATTACAAATATTGCGTCACTACCATCATGGTATACAGGTTCAAATAAAGATATTGGGTCTTGAATTGCATCTAATGCAAAAATTATTGACTCTTTAGGTATTTCCATCTCTTTTGCAATTTCTTCAATCGTTGGTTCTTTAGAGGTAGTATTTGTTAACCTTTCCTTTACTTGAAGAGCTTTGTACGCAATATCCCTAAGAGAGCGACTAACCCTAATTGAATTATTATCTCTTAAATAACGTCTTATCTCGCCTATTATCATAGGCACAGCATATGTTGAAAACTGTACTCCTTGTGTAATATCAAAATTATCAATTGCCTTAATTAATCCGATACAGCCGACTTGGAAAATATCGTCTACATACTCTCCTCTATTGTTAAATCTTTGTATAATACTCAAAACAAGCCTTAAATTTCCATAAATATATTTTTCTCTAGCTTCTTCGTCGCCTTGTAATATTTTGTCAAGTAATGCTTTTTTTTCATCGCTTTTTAATATTGGAAGCTTTGCGGTATTAACGCCGCATATTTCAACTTTATTATTAAGCACAATAATCCCTCCGGAAATTTAGACTTTATTAGGATTTCTTATGATTTTTTGGTATTACAAAAAAATCTGAGTAATACCTTTATTAAAATCATTTCCCAAGGAGGTAAAATTATACTTAAAATAGATTGTAAACTATTTCCTTTTTTCTACATATATTAAAAATGTCCGCCTTTATGCTTAGATGTTACAATTAGCTTAAAAAAAATTAACCTTGATAAATGTTCTCAATTTTATCAAGGTTAAAAATAAATATTATTAATATTTAAGTTACGGACAAAATAGACATTGGAAAACTTGTAAAAGAGTTTCCCTGCTCTTTTCTCTAAAGCATTAAATATGTTCAATACCTTTTTTTTAGTTTATAAAAATTTCTATTTCTTCTACTTCTTATTTTACTTACAATAATAAAAGTAATAGCAATAGCAACTATAGAAGCAATCCAAAATGGTATAGCATCAATAGAAAATACTGCGTTCTTAGTTTTATTAAAATAAAATAAAAAGTCGCTTTGAAAAGAACGTGCTTCCACATCTCTTTCCGCTAATACATCATCTGAAAATATCTCTTTCCCATCAAGCGTATAAGTTATTTTTCCTAAAATATCACCCTTATTAATAGGTGCTTTTAGCTTTAAAGAAACATTTTCTACATCCTCATTTTTTTCAATAAATTCTTCTTTATACTCTATATTACTTTGTATTTTGTTTGCTTCTTCATTACTTAAAAATTCAATGAACTCGCTTTTAGCAACTACTTTAATTAAATCACTTTCGCCAAGTTTGTTATTAGATAAAACAGCCGCCCCTAACTCCTGTCCTACAGATTGAATAGCTTTATATGAAAAAGTATTAAATCCATATTCAAATAGTTTTATTGAGTCTTCCCATCTGCCGGGGTCATCTGAATCAAGTACTACATTAATAAGACTAACATTATCTTTTTTTGCAGAAGCAGAGACACAATCACTTGCTTCATCTGTAAATCCCGTTTTTATTCCAGTAGCATATTCATAGGCATATTCACCACCACCAATAAGTAAGTTATGTGTTTTCCATGAATATTCTTTTGTTTTCCAACTTGGATCCGGATTTTCTCCTGCTCCGTTTCCAACAAACTCTTTTTCTGCTACTACCCTTTGTATTAATTCATTTTCCATTGCTGCTCTTGAAATAAGTGCCATATCATAAGCAGTTGTATAATGGTTTTCATTGTGATAACCATGAGGATTTACAAAATTTGAATTGGTTGCCCCAAGACTCTTTGCCTTTTCATTCATTAAATTGCTGAATATTTTTTCAGCTTCCGAATAAGGTAAATCTGCATTCCCAGTTACTTTTTCTGCTACATTTTGAGCTACTATACAAGCTGTATCATTTCCAGAAGGAATAATCAAAAGTCTGATTAGGTTATCTCCTCTTATAGCTTCCCCTACAATATTTCCTGCTTTACTTGAATCAAATGGAACAGATTTTATTTCTGTACCCGAAAAAATTATTTCATCAGGTTTTATGTACTCTAAAGCTATTATTGCTGTCAATATTTTTGTCATACTAGCAGGATACATTTTTTCATTTTCGTTTTTACTATATAAGACTTTACCACTTTTTTGCTCAATTAGTATAGCCGCTTTAGCATCTAATTCTAAATATGGCTCAGAATATAATAATTTTATATCACAAAAAATAATTATAAACGCCAAAATCAAAAAATATTTACTCTTTTTTTTGAACATCATTTGCACCTTTCTTTTGTTGAATTGTTGCTTCTGACAAACTCATGTTAAATAGTATAAGTTTATCGAAATAAAAACTGTGTCAAACCTTTGATAATGTTTGCATAAATTTAGCCAAAACTAGGCTAAATTTATGCTTATAATATGGAAATCTTACGATTTTCGACTTGTTTTATAATATGGCTCGACTACATCGAACTCATATTAAATAGTTTGATTAAATTTGGATTTAGCTTATACTGCTTTAGTGATGTCAAGTAGTGTCGGCTTTTTATCTCGTTTTTAATTGTGAATTTCAACTATGAAGCATTAAAAAAATATTTGCTATAGTTTATCTTTATTTTGCTATTACAAATTAAAAACTATGATATGTCTGAAACTACCTTTAAAGTCTCACCATCATTACTATTGTTATTGCTTTCATTACTTTTTTGTCTTGAGTTTTCAACTGTGTTTGGCAAGTTACAACATCCTCTAAATTTACCGCCCTCCTTAATAATAATTTGGGCACAAAATACATCTCCTACAACATCTCCTCCTGATTCTATTACTAATTCAGTTGCAGAATGCACATTACCTTCTATAGAGCCTGATATCTTTACAGTACTGGCATTTATATTTCCTCTAACATTTCCGGTATCGCCAATAATAACAGAACCTTCGATATCAATATCACATCTAACAATACCGCAAATAACAACAGAACCACAACCTTCAATTTTGCCATCAATAAAAGTTATACCATTACTAACAATAGTTTGCTGAAAATTTTGCTCTACTTTTTTATTGTTTTTAAACATTTTATAAACTCCCTTTCTATTATTAGGATAAACTCTGTCTTTCTGTAATTTAACACTAATAAGTAATAAACTTCAGAATATAGACTAGTTAACTACTTCATATTAAGTATCTGTTAGAACTAGTTTAAAATCTCTATTTTGCATTCTTTTGAATGACTTTTTGCTCTGCCTCGCTAACGTCCCCTAGCAGAATTTCTATTTATGCATCAATAGCGTTTCCTTGCGTAGCAAAAAATTATTTTGATGTTACGCTAAAAGCAAGATTATAAATAGGTTCTTAATTTAATTATAAGTTTCTTTGCTATTATAGTAGAAAGAAACAAAATAATATTTGAGGACTTGAAAAGCAATAATAACTTTTGAAACTTTGTAATAATATTTTTCCAAACTTAATCTATAGTTTTTATATGTTTGAAATAAAATAGATAAAAATTTATAGTTCTGTTTATAAGTATATATTAATATAGAATGAAATAAATAGCTACCCCCTTTTAAAGAATTGTTAAAAAAGTAATATGTTTTTGTAAAATTAAATTTCCTTAATGCATTTTAAAACATTGATATTACAATAAATATATCATTTTATTATAAAATTATTTATCACAATTGATAATAATATAAAATAATGGTAAAATTATTTTATTTTAACATGAGTTCGATATAATCGAACCGTCTTATAAATCAAGCCGAAAATCGTAAGGTTTTTCATGTTATGAGAATAAATTTAGCCTGAACTCTGCTAAATTTTTGCAAATATTATAAAAGTTCGAATTAGTTTTATTGTGTCGAACTCACGTTATTTTGACATGGGAGGAAATTTTATGTATATTAAAAACCGAATGACAAAAGATGTTGCAACAGTTTCTCCAGATGATTCTATTTCAAAAGCATTTCAAGTGTTAACTGAAAAAAACCATTCTCAGCTGCCTGTTGTAGATAAAAATAATAAGCTTGTAGGGTTTATTACCGAAAAACTACTTGCTTATGTTAGTCCATCGAAAGCAACAACATTAAGCGTATTTGAAATAAATTATTTGCTGTCAAAAACAAAAGTTTCAGATATTATGAAAAAGGATATTTTCACAATACATCCTAATGCATTAATTGAGGAAGCTGCACTTATAATGACAACAAATGATATAGGTTCGTTACCTGTAATAGAAGACGACAAAACATTAGTAGGTATAGTGACAAGACTTGATATTTTTAAATCATTTATAGAAATAATGGGAGTAAATGACCCTGGTACCAGAATAGCTTTGGAGGTTGAAGATGAATCAGGAACATTAGCTGAAATTTCATCAATCATTAAAAAAAATGGGGCAAACATTAATCATGTTACAAACTATGTTTCAGGTGACAAGGTCGAAGTTATTGTCAGAGTTAACATTTTAGATGTTGACAACATTATTAAAGAGTTAGAAGAAAAAGGATATTCAATTTTATCTGTAACAAAAAGAACTCCATAAACACAAATACCCCTAGCCCTTATAATATCAAATTTCCAAGGACTAGGGGATAATTTTTATAACAACGTAAGATTGTAGTATTGATTTACAAGTTTATTAGATTACATTAAACTCACGTTATAATATATTTAAAACATTCTCTCCGGCACTTATTATTCCATTAAGACATGCAATAGCTTCAAATTGATAATTGTTTAGTTGTTCTAGTTCATTATATACAAGTGAGTAGTCTGCGTCATTATGTAGCAGCTCCTTTTTTACATTTTTTAAACTTTTTAGGCTCTCTATTTTTTGTAGTGTTTGCTTTAATTTTAAACCTTGCTCACCAGAGTAGGAAACAAAGGAAGCAAAGGAATCTACTTGTTTTTCATTCAAATTTATTTTTGCATATCGTAAAAAATCTAAATTAGTCTCAATTTTGTTTACAACTTTTGTCCTCTCTTTTAAAAGTAAGGATATATTACGTGTATTGTCCTCAACTTCAACAAGCATATTATCTATGCTTTTTGGTAATTTTATAAAATTTTTTTCATCATTGTTACTTTTTATTACATAAACTATTTTATTTTCATTTTTAAAGACTTCATACGCCAAATAGGAGATGCTTAAAACACTTGGTCTTGATAGTAATGAAAGCACTAAAAGTCCTCCAATTATTTTATTCACTCTTCCACAACCTTTCATCTAATTGTTTTTATAAAAATGTAAAAAGGATATATAGTATAATAGTTTTTCACAATATACCTTCACATTTAATTTAAATTTTTGTTAATTTTATTTTGCACTTAAAATATGAGCGATTTATGAACACAATGTTAAAACTATGTTAAAGAAAACGCAGAAAACTACAATTAGTTTATTTGAAGTGGTTAAAACCTGTTTAGTATATAACTTTTTATATATTCATTATAATTTTTTTGCGATATATAGATGCAAAACCGAGCAAAAATCATACAAAAGATTCTTAGATACTAAACAGGCTCTTAATATTAATTTTTTAAAAAATTATCAATTGTTTTTCTAAAACCTTCCGCCGGAGAACATCATAAATATCAATAAAAAGAAAATCATGGAATTGTCTCCGCAACCACCGAACATACCAGGATACATAATCATAAGCAAGCATAACATCATAATCATTTCATTGCCGGCTGGTGCTGGACAGTAACCTACTCCCATATTGTTATTCATAAAAAAACCTCCTATAAAATAGATATAGTCTATTTTATGAGAGGTGAAATAAATGTTGCCTGTCTTAAAATCAAATAAAATAATCGGATATGCTTAAAAATATATAAAATGGTTTTATATTAGCTATTGAATGGGAGCCTCAATGACTTTATAATTTTCATCAGTTGTTTCCCATCTTGCTATTTTCCAAATGCCAGTATCTTTATTTTTAGAAAGATAAAATTTATAATATAAATTTTCATCTTGATTTGTATATCTAACCACATTAATCTCACAAATACCGTCTTTATTAATAGTAGGTTCACTTTGATTTGTGCCTGTAATTATAATATTTTTACTGTCAATAGTTTTTTTTGAACTTTTAAAGTTTTCAAACTGTTCATCTAAATTATTTATACTTTTAAGGTCTTCTGTATAAAGCATTCTTTGTTGTGATATAATGTTTTTAATCATTTTTTCATCAGTTATTTCATTTCCATACAAAAGTTGAAATGTATCATTATAAAACTTAACCACTTCCTCAGGAGTTTTTGGATAGTTATTACTTAAATCAGCGTTGATAACCTCCAAATATAAATCATCGTTGCTATTGTTAGGTAAATCTTCATTTTCATTCATAAGTCCTATAAGCTTTATATCAAAGTATGCAAATGCTATTCCTCCTATTGTCAGAATTAAACAAGCAATAATCAATACAATCTTTATAGGTGATGTTGAATTTTTTTCTTTCATTTTATCCTCCGAAAGTATTTTTTCCACCTAATCTTGGCTTTTTTCATAAAAAAGGAAAACAAAAAGCTTAGATAAGAATGGAACAAATACGACATTCCTAAGATAAAGCTTTTTGAAGGGTTTGGAAAGCTTTTTCTTGAGAAAGTTTTCCAAATTTTTTTAATTTAATTTAAAAAACTTTATTTCACAAGTTCTAAAATACTATCTTTAGGTTGTGCACCTAATGCCTTTTTATAAACCTCGCCATTTTTAAATGAAATCAGATTTGGTATGCTTTTAACGGAGTATTCAGAAGCAAGCTCTGGGTTTTCATCAATATTAACTTTGAAAACCAAAACATCCTCATTTTCTTCTGAAATTTCATCTAATATTGGTGCTATCATTTTACAAGGCATACACCAGTCAGCATAAAAATCCACTAAAATAGTTTTATCGCTCTCACATATTGTGGTTTTAAAATTTTCTGTAGTTAAATTTTGTATACTCATATAAATATCTCTCCAATCAATAAAATTTATTATTGTTAGCATCACTTTTAAATTTGGCTATATTATTATTATAGTATAATTTTCATTTAAAATACAGTAGCAAAAATATTTTTTAATTTATATGTTAAATATTGTCAAAATATTATAAATAAAAATTGTCATATTTACTAGTTTTTTTAGTAAAAATATTTTTTATGTTGACAATTAACAATAAATAATGGTATAATTTTATAAAATTTTAGGGGGGAACCATATGAATTTTGAAATTATAGACAATATTTTAAAAATTAAAATGGATAGCGTTGGTACATTAGCACTAGCGGTTCTGCTATTAATTTTAGGTTATTTTTTAAGAGGAAAAATAAGTTTTTTTGAAAAATTTTGTATACCTGCGCCAGTAATAGGTGGACTGTTGTTTGCAATATTTAATTTAGTATTTTGGAAAACAAATATAGTTAATTTCGAGCTTGATACTACATTTCAGTCGCCTTTTATGATTGCATTTTTTACAACGGTTGGACTAGGCGCTAGTATATCTCTTTTAAAAAAAGGAGGCAAGCTGTTAATTATATACTGGTTGTTGTCTGGTGCATTAGGTCTAATACAAAACTTAATAGGTGTAGGTCTTGCAAAGGTAACAGGAATAGCCCCTATTTATGGTTTGATGGCAGGTGCTATATCTATGGTTGGAGGCCATGGTGCTGCTACTTCGTTTGGTGAAACAGCAGAATCTCTAGGATTTAATGGGGCACTTGTGCTTGCTATTGCTGCTGCTACATTTGGGTTGGTTTCCGGTGGTCTTTTAGGAGGGCCTGTAGCTAAAAGATTGATAACAAAACATAATCTCACACCTTCACCTGATAATTATGAAAAAACGCAAGATAAAACTGAAAATTCTGTAAAAACTGAAGCAACCACAAAAACAATTATGAAACAAATTGCTTTAATTAGTGCTTGTATGACTGTTGGGACAGTTGTAGGCTCGCTTTTCTCAAAAACTTTTGATTTAGTTTTACCTGGATATGTAGGAGCTATGTTTGTTGCAGTTATTGTTAGAAATATAAATGAAAAATTAAAATTTATGAATATTGATACAAGGTTTGTAGATAAATTTGGTGATGTATCTTTAGGTATTTTTCTTTCTATGGCTTTAATGTCTTTAAAATTATGGGAGTTAATGGATTTAGCGATTCCAATGGTTATTATTCTTGTTGCTCAAGTTACATTTATAGTATGTTATGTTTTCTTTGTTGTATTTCCTCTTTTGGGAAAAGATTTCGACGCTGCAGTAATGTGCGCCGGAATGCTTGGAAGCGGTCTTGGTGCTACACCAAACGCTATGGCAAATATGGGTTCTGTTACAGAAAAATTTGGACCTTCAAAAAGAGCATATATGATTGTACCTATTGTTGGTGCCTTCCTTATTGATATTATAACACTACCTGGAATAGTATGGTTTGTAAATATGTTTAGTAAGCAGTAAAACAAAAAAGTTCGATGAAGTTGTATTATTTCATCGAACTTTTTTGTTGCTGAGAAAATAAAAAACTATTTGCTAAAGATAGCAACTTTTCTTTTTTATAGGCGTATATTTTAATATAAATTTTACGTAGTCGAACTTGATTATCAAACAAGCTATGAAGTGTAAAAATTTTTACGTTATGAGCAATAGTTTAGCCTGACTTTAGCTAAATTTGTGCAAATATTATAAAAGTTTGATGCAGCTATATTGCTTAAAATTTACGTTAATTTATATAGTAAAGGGGTGTAAATATATGAATATTTTATTATTACCATTAAAAATTATTTGGGCTCTAGTAAGCATTATTTTCAATCTTACAGGAAAATTAGTTGGAGTTATTTTGGGGCTTGTACTAATGTTGATTGGGTTAGTTTTAATTTTTTCTATTGTTGGATTTGTTATTGGTTTGCCCTTGTCGATTTTAGGATTTTTATTAGTTATAAAATCAATATTATAAGTAATATTAAATTTTATGATATTTCTATATTCGGGTATGTGCTGTAAGAGTTTTTACTTGAATAACAAAAAAATTATTTTAAAAGTAGACTAAAATCAAGATTTTGAACATATTCTTAAATGTCGCCACCATTATAGTGGCGGCATACGCAATCCTTGTATACCCTAAAGCATGTTAAAATTAAATTTCCCTAATATATTCCTTAAAATAAAAATGCTTTCTAAATATTGACGTTAATTTTTTTTTATTAAACTATCATAACGGTTTAGCATTTTGTCCAATTCTTGACTCAATAGCAATACTTTATTAGTATTGCCATCTTCCAAAAAAAGTTCTGCTAACTCTTTCCGTTTACTGCAAATTTCCTCAAATAATTCATTTATTTCTTTAGACTTATTCATATTATCCCTCCCGTTTGCTAGGATTGCGCAAGAAGAGATTACTAGCAATTTCTGTATAAAGCTATTAATTTTTAAATACAAATAAATTGCTTTTTGCATAAATACAATTTGTTTATCATAAAATGATATAAGTTTTTTGTATGTTAAGGGAGAGGATAAAAATGAACAATCATTTAAAAAACGGTATTGTGCTATTTTACGTGTTGACTATTTTTTTGACAGGTTGTGACAAAATTTCTGCAATTAAAACTGAAAACGATATAAAGACAACAGCACTTTTATCAGAAACTTCAAATCAAGCAAATCAATTAGAATCTAGCGAACAGACCTACATTGCAACTGAAGATTCAGTACCAGTATCAGCTATAGTAACCGAATCTAATTTTGGTGATAATATACCTGTATCAAGAGGGCTTGTTGCAAAAATGCTTTCTATGACTTTTAATGACTTAAACAGTATTAACACTTTATCAAGAGAAATTAGCTTTTCCGATACTTCTGTTGATAAATGGTATGATAGATATATAAATACGTCTTTTATTTGCGGATACATGCAAGGTAATGATAAAGGAATGTTTATGCCAGAAGAAGCAATAACATTATCACAAGCACAAACACTAATGAATAAGCTTAATCCCAACAATAAAGTTAAAGTACAATTAACAGAAGAAACAAAGGACAAGCCTATATCATATGCACTTTGGACTGATTTATATAAAAAATTTATAGAAGATATGAGCGGAGAGAAGTCTATTAAAGAAGTTTATAACATAGAAGAAAAACGATTTGTAGTTTTGGCAACACCTGGAAACAACAATCAACTTAAAGATTGGTGTATGATTACAGACAAAGGACCTTTGACATTTTACGGATTAAACATGGACTCATACATAGACAAAGAAATAAGGGTTTTACAAAAAGATAATGATGTTCTTGCTGTTTTATCTGTTGAAAATGAGAGCCCCACAATTTATAATTCATACATAGTAAGAACAGATAATAACAGTATTACTGTTTTTTCAGGAGGATCAGAAAGAACATATGCGTACCCTAATCCTCCCTTGGATTGCCAAGGTAAAATATGCGATATAAAAATTAGCAATGGAAAGGCAACAGAATTACAGTTTTATGATGAGGTTATCAGTGATTTTGTAATGAAAACTACTTTTGCGGAAATGGAACTAAAAAACAGTGGTATTTTATATGTAGGAGAAAACTTAAAGATTTATTCTATTGAAGGTGGATATGTGAAATGGAAGCAACTTAATGATATTATTGTTGGAACAGACACTGCAAGTTTAATTCTAAAAGATGGAAAAATATCTGCTGTAGTTATAAACAGAAAACCTCCATTAGATAAAATTCGTGTTGCATTAAGTACAACAAATTTTGGTAGTTTAAGCCATAAAGAAGTTACAGTAACTTGTGATACAGATTATAATATTACGTCAGGAGAAAATAGTAAAAGCTATAAAAAGGGGGAAATAGTAACAGTAACAAATGATATGTTTTCTGGTAAAAACCGCATATACATAACCCCAGTTTCTTCTGATGGACGTATACAAATAACAAGTATAAAAAGAAATTGGGAGGGAAATGTAAGTCCTAAATATCGTGGCATTATTGAAATTTCAAAAGCTGATAATGAGTTTTATATTGTAAATGAAGTTGGAATTGAGCAATACTTATATGCTGTTGTTCCAAGTGAGATGCCTTCCGGTTATGGTGTTGAAGCCTCAAAAGTACAAGCAGTCACTGCACGAAGCTATGCAAATAACCAATTTTATGCAAATCGATATCATAGTTATGGTGCAAATGTAGACGACTCTGTAAGCTGTCAGGTTTATAATAACATTCCCGAAAATGATATTTCTATAGCGGCTGTTAATGATACTAAGGGGCAATGCATAGCCTATAACGGGCAAGTTATAAGTGCTAACTTTTTCTCTACATCTTCTGGAGTGACTTCAAATAGCGGTGAAGTCTGGGCGGATAACACAACAAAATATTTCCCTACAGCAACAAAACCATACTTAATATCTCAAAAACAATATAGTGACAAAAATGATTATGGAGATTTATCAATAGAAGCTAACGCTTCAAAATTTTTTAAGGAACAAAATATTAATGCTTATGATAGTAGCTTTCCGTGGTTTCGCTGGAATACCGAAATGACATCAGCAGAAATTGCAGCCTCAATAAATGCAAATTTAGAAGAAAGATATAATTCAAATCCTTCATTAATTAAAACATTGCAGGAGGGAAATGTTTTTAGAAGTACACCTATTTCCTCGATAGGAGAGCTTAAAACACTGGAGGTAACAAAACGAGGTGAGGGCGGCAATATTATGGAAATGAAAGTTGCGGGTACAAAGGCTACTATTTTAATACAAACTGAATACAATATTAGAGCATTAATCCGTCCAAAACAATATATATCTGGTGAAAGAGAAATTATTTTAAATAAAAAAGATGGTTCTAAAAACTCAAACTACTCAATTATGCCAAGTGCATTTTATGTTATTGAAAGAATGACGGACTTTAACGGAAATATTGTTTCTGTTAAATTTTTCGGTGGAGGAAATGGTCATGGAACAGGAATGAGTCAAAATGGTGTAAAGGGTATGATAGACGAGGGTTTTACATTTGAGCAGATTTTAAAGCATTATTATGCTGGGACTGAGGTTATTAGTGTTGCTAGTAATCAATAAATAACACTCAAAAGGGTTTAGAAAACTTATTAAAAGTTTTCTAAACCCTTTAAAAGCTTATTAAAAAGCTATTATTAGACCCTCTCTATTTGCATAAGTTGCACAAAGCCCACTAGCTTCTACTACGATTATATCTTTAAAATTTATTTTTTTCATTATTTCATCTTTAAATGCCTGTGCTTTTTTTGGTGATTTTACATGGCTTATTCCTAAAATACGCTTTTCGGGTTCGATACACTTTTCTTCAATCATACTTATCAGCTTTGAAATTGCTTTGTTAAACCCTCTCGCCTTGTCTAAAAAAACCATACTTCCCTCAGAAGCTCCGCATATTGGCTTAAATGATAGCAATGAGGCAACTTTTGCAACATATGGATTCATTCTGCCTGTTTTAACAATTGTATCAAATTTTTCTAAAATAAAGTAAGTACTCATATTATTTATAAATTCTGTGACATAAGTTACAATTTCATAGTTTGTCATATTCTGTTTATGAAGCTCATCTATTTTCATTGCAATAAGCGTTTCTCCAACAGAAGCACTTAAACTGTCAAAAATATGTATAAATTTATGTCCGATTTCTTCATTGTACATGTTTTGGGCAACTACTGCACTATTATATGAACCGCTCAACTTTGAAGACAGTGTAACTCCAAAAATACTTTCATCACCTTTATATTTTTCTAAAAAAGATTGCGGTGACGGAGCTGCTGTTTTAGGGGTACTAAGGTAACTTTCCATTTCAGAAATATATTGTTCTATATCAAGATTTTCGTTATCTTTAAATTCCCTTTCACCCAAGTGCATTGTTAGTGGTACTAACTCTATATTTATATTGTTTTTGTTCCTCATATTTTCTGTCAAATCGCAACCACTATCAACTACTATTTTTATCAAAAAAATTTCCCCCTATTATATTTAATTTAATCTAAAAAACCTTGAGAAACTTTTTTTAAAAAAGTTTCTCAAACTATTTAAAAACTTTAGCAAGTAAGCTGTGAATACTTACTTCTCTGATAGTCTAAAAAATGTATCTTGTACATTTTATTCATATCATTTTGTTATTATTATCAGTAAAAACTTATATCTATGAAAACATATCAATTGTAGGCTCAATACTATCTGCTACATCCATACCGCAGTTTCTTGAAGAAAAATATACGCAGTTTTTGCAATTGGAATTACTTACTTTTCTATGAAGTGTACTTATGTGTTGGTCTACAGGTTTAAAACTTAAACAATTCTTCATTTTTTTTGTATTATACAATTAACCCACTCTCCCTGTTTATAAAAGCAACTATAAATAAAATATTTTATTTATTATTTACATAAAGATATATTTTATTCTAAATTTGCATTTATAAAAAAAACAGAGAAAAGACGTTTTTAATATTAGCATGAAAGTTATAAATGAACAATATGAAAAATAAAATATTATTTTAAAGGTTGTCTAAAAGCAATATTTAGGCCACCTATAAGAACTTTAAATATGAATACGAACTTCTAATATTCTATTTTTGTCTACTCCTTCAATTATAAATTTGATATTTTCTGCTTCTATTATATCTCCCTTTTGGGGTATTCGTCCAGATAACCCTATTATATAGCCGCCAATAGAATCAAAATCTTCTGATTCAAGTTTTATACCTAGCATATCATTTACATCTTCAATTTTTGTACTACCTTCTACTAAATATTCATTTTCTGTAATTGGTTTAATTTCTACTGTATCGTCGTCATATTCATCGGAAATACTGCCTACAATTTCTTCAATTAAATCCTCAAGTGTGAGTATTCCTGAAGTCCCCCCATATTCATCCAAAACAACAGCCATAGAAATTTTTTGGGTTTTCATAATCTTAAATAAATCACTGGTTGGTTTTGCTTCATAAGTAAAATAAGGCTTTCTCATAATCATATCAATATTTAAAGGCTTTTTTGGGTCAGTGAATATAAAATCCTTCATGTGTAGTATCCCAACAATGTTATCCACATTTTCTTTGTATACAGGAATTCGGGTATATCTTTCTTTTTCAAAAATCTTTCTAATATCAGAATATGGTGATTCATATGGCACGGAGACAATATCTATTCTTGGTATCATTATGTCTCTTGCATTGCTATCTGCAAACTCAAATAAGTTGTCTAAAATGGTTTTTTCTTCGTATTTAATAACACCCTCTTCGTGCCCCATATTAATAATAGCTTTAATATCAGACTCGGTTATATTATCACTTTTATTTATATCTCCTCCTATAAGCTTTATTACAAATCCTGTCAGAAAATTCAAAATAATTACAAGAGGAGTAAAAAACCACGTAAAAAAATTAATTGGTCTTGAAACAAAGAGACTTACCTTTTCTTGATTTTGAACAGCAAAAGTTTTTGGCGTTACTTCGCCAAAAATAAGAATAATTACTGTTATCGCTACTGTAGAAATAAAAATTGCCAAACTATTATTTCCAGCAAAATTTATAGCAAGAGAAGTAGCCATAGATGATGCCATTATATTAACTAAATTGTTTCCTATAAGAATTGTATTAAGCATTTTATTAGGATTGTTAAGAAGTTTTTGTATGTAATAAACACCTTCTACACCTTCATCAATCATATTTTTAAGCCTCAGTTTACTTAAAGATATCAGTGCTGTTTCAGCCATAGAAAAAAAAGCAGAAACAATAATTAAAACAAATAATATAACAAACTGCATCTTACTGCCAGAAAGCACAAAACCACTCCTTTTTTTGTTTCAAGTAAATACTAAGTATTATACATATAATATCTAATTTTAGCATAAATATATTTATTTGTCTGCTATAGTATTGGTAAATTATTGATTAAAAAAAGTAATTGTGTTAGTATAAAAATGTAAAAAATTTTTAATATTACTCAACGTGTATAAGTTGGGACTTATACTTTATTAATGAATAACATAGTCGAAATATATATCAACTATGTGGCTATTGGCTATTCTTTATTATGATTAAGGAGAAAATAGTATGAACATTACTTATCGTAGATATAAAATGCTTGTTGATTTTGAAAGAGTACATAAATTCCTAACAGATACTTATAACAAGGAAACGTTAAATAGTTACCTGTTACCACAATATTTTGAGTATGCCCATACACACTCATGTTTTAACCATAAGATGACACACCATAATGCTATATGGGAAGATAATGGAAATCTTGTTGGTGTTGTGTGTTATGAGATGGACATGGGTTATGCTCATTTGCATGTAATGCATGGCTATGAATTTTTATTTTCTGATATGATTGCTTGGGCTGAAAAAGAGCTATCAATTGTAGAAAATGAAGTAAGAAAGATTAGTATATGGATTACTGATAAAGAATCATACAAGCAAAATATGCTTCAAAATAGTGGGTACACTTTATCTCACAGCGAGCCAGTAAAAATTTTTTCTTTTGATAAACCTTTTGTAGAAAGGTGCTTACCTCAAGGCTTTACAATTATTGATGGTGTAAATATTGATTATAAAAAGCTTCATGAATGTTTTTGGAGAGGGTTCGACCACGGAGATACACCAGATAGTAATATTGATTCTAATATACAAATGTGTAATGCACCTAGATTTGACATGTCCCTTATGACAATTGTAGTTGCCCCAAATGGTGAATATGCATGTGCACTTGGCATGTGGCTTGATAAGCAAAATAAATATGCGTATCTTGAACCACTAGCTACAGTACCAGAATACCGACGTATGGGTATTGCGACAGTCTGCCTTACGGAAGCTATGAAAAAGACTAAGGCTTTGGGAGCAGATTATTGCTTTGGGGGTGTAAGAGAATTTTATACTTGCATTGGCTTTGAGACGATATGTAACCGTGAGTTATGGAAAAAAGAGTGGTAAATCTTTAATAAAATAAGTAAAATATTTTCATGTATATGACACAAATACAATAAATACTTAACAACTGGAAGCAGATTTTTAGGGGATACTACAATGAAAATAACTAAAATCGAAAGGCAAATAAATAATCAAAAAAGATATTCTGTATTTATAGATGATAAATTTGCATTTGGGCTAAGTGATGTTGATGTCTTATATTATAAGCTTCAGGAGTTTGATGAAATAACAATAGAAAAATATAATAAAATATTGGAAGATGTAATATTTGTAAAAGCAAAAGAAAAATCATTTTCATACTTATCATATAAGCCAAGAACATATAAAGAAGTTACAAGCAAGCTAAAAATTGAGCAATTTTCTGAAGAAGTAATTGATAGCATAATGAAATTTTTACAAAAATATGATTATGTAAATGATGAAAAGTATGCAGAGGAATTTGTCAGGAGTAGAGTATCATCAAAAGGATTAGGTAGACATAGGCTTGAGTCTGAACTCAAACAAAAAGGTATTGATAGTAACATAATAAATAAAATTTTTTCTGAATATGAGTTTGACGAATTGGAAATGGTTATACAGCATATTTATAAAAAAACAAATGGAAATAAAAGAATTGAGACAAAAGAAAAAAATAGATGCTTTAACTATCTATTACGCAAAGGATTTTCATATGAATTAATTAATAAAGGATTTAAAATGTATTTTGAGGAAGATGACAGTTTTATATAGAAAAGTAACCTTTTTTAAAGTTAATCGGCTAACCTTTAGTTATTTTATACTAATAACCTGTTTAAAATCTATAACATACGTTCTTTCGGATGATTTTAATTGGGGAGTTTTTATATAAAACCCCCAATTAAAAATCTCTATAAAGTAATTTTAATGTAATATAAGTTTTGTGAAGCCAAATAACATTTCTTTTAAAAACTATACAAAGCTTTTATTAGAACTTACAATCAAAATTTAAGCCAGCAAATGGCAGTTTTAATGTCGTTCCATTTCTTCAGAGGTTTCTAGCACACATATATCAAGTATACTGTGTCACCGCTTTATTGTGTTACAACACTAATCCTTATAAATTTGGTAACTACATATTGAGTACAGGTTATAAAATAACGTGAGTTCGATGCAATAAAACTTCATCAAACTTTTGATAATATTCGCACAAATTTAGCCAAAGTCAGACTAAATTTATGCTCATAACGTGAAAAATCTTACTATTTTTGGTTTGTTTTACAAGTCAGTTCGACTACGTCATTATTAGCTTTTTTTATCAATTAAAATACCTGTTAGCTCCCACATTTTTGCTAGTGCATCAAGTGCTTTTTCGGGTGGAATTTCCCTCAAAACCTCTTTTGTTGAAGTATTTATTACTGAAATCATTAGTTTGTTAGTTTTTGAATGGATTTTATAGTTAAATTCCAAAAATAATGGTTCAATTTTTTTGTTAGCTTTGCTAATTACGTCTTCAATATCTTTTTCTGAGAGTGTAAGCTTTTTTTCACCTTCAGCTTTTTTTGAAGACTTATCAGCATTGTGCAAATCTTCTTGTCTACCTTTAATCTCTTCGCTTGTTGTAGCAGAAGTAGGTTTATAGCCTGGCTGAACATAATTACTTGTTTCCTTTGCTTGATTAAGGCTTGATAAACTTTCAAATTCCATTTTAAAAGACCTCCCTATTAAGATTTATTTTCTTTAAATTTTTGATTACAAAAATTATAAATTAATATGAGTTCGGTTTTGTTGAACTCGCATTAATTTATATAATTTATGTTATTCGGCTTTTTTAATCCAATCTAAAGAAAACTATCTTGTTACTTTTTTTTATCAAAATACCATGAAGCATCAGAAGATGAGTCATACTGATAATATAAATTAAGATTTTTAGTTTTATTAACAGTTTTTAATTCTTTTTTTATATCATTCAATATGCCTTCTGCTAAATATTGATTTTTTTTGTCCAGTTCAACTATTTTTTTTGCTATATTACTTATTTCAGATAAAATAGGCTTAGCTTCCTTGCTGAAACTATCATCTTCAATCAGCTGATTATATTCTAATTCAGGAGATTCTAAAGTGCTGTCTATTTTATTAATATAGTCAAAGATTTTTTGTCTTTCGCTAATTAAGTTTACATAATCTTCAAGGCTATCTTCTGTTGCTGTTAGGTTTTTTTGCTCTGTCAGCTTCAAAATTTCAGTTAGCTTATCTTTTTTTATAGTCAGCAATGTTAATGCCTTTGTTCTATTAGAATTATCCATAATTTTAATACATAGAGAAATTTTGCAACGCAGCCATCTGGCTATTTGCTGCATTTATCGCTTGCTCCATTCTTGAAAATTTAGCATAATATGAGTTTTCTTTAGCTTGTAATGCTTTAAACATATCATTTAAGCTTCTGTCAAATTTTAAAAGTTCATCCCCTATATCATTTTTTACTGTAGTACCTTTAATACCTGCCTTTGTAGATATTTTTCCTGTTGCAGGACTTATTGCATAATTAACTATATCGTTTAATCTTTCTGCAATACCCTCATCAATCAGCCTTTCATTATATCGTAATCTATCTGAGGAACGGATTTCAGAAGTTTTAGTAAATAATGCCGCGACGTCTGAAGGTCTTTCTTCAAGTGCTTTTTTAAGTTTTTCTATATTTATTTCTAATTTTCCAGGTTGTTTATAATCTGATGTAGTAGCTATTCCAACATCATAGAGACTAATTTTTGTGCCATTTGCCAATGTGACAGGCTCATTCATCATTTTACGTAAAGTTTTTGTTAAGTCACCAATAACACTATCACGATATAACAAACCTTTTTTCGCTTCGTTTTCCCAATTTTCAATTTCTTTTTCTGTCATATTTGCTTTTTGGTCATCTGTTAAAGGTTCATAAAAGTTATAAAGTGATTTTTTAGATCTTGTATTAGAATATTGTTCATTTAATCCTGATATAAGAGAGTTATATTCATCAATGAATTTAGTTATTGACTCCATAGCCTTTGTATTATCACGTTCAGTATTAATAATAACCGGATTACCTGGTACAGTTTTTTCATTAAGTTGTAACTTCAAGCCATAAATTTCAAAGTTATTAGTCGAACGATTAATTCTTTGACCATTTATCTCTATTTCGGCATCTTCTGCCTGTGTAGTCTCTGATAACCCTAATTTTCCAAAAATATTATCTAATACTGTTTGGGTTCCGTCTGCTCCAAATTTTATTGTGTTTTCAATGCCCTCTTTAGATGATTTTAAAATTAATTTGTTGTTTAATGAGTCATAACTCATTTCAACCCCAGCATTAGCATTATTAACTGCAGCTATAAATTCATTAACAGATTTATTTGCATCATAATCTATAGTTTTTCCATTAATTATTACTTGACCAACATCTGTAGAAGTTAAACCAGGAAAAACATCTTTTAGAGATTTTTTTAAGTCAACTTTACTACTGGTTCCGCTTTTAAAACCAATGTCTCCCAGTGTACTTGTTCTGTCTAAAGTGAATTCCGCATCGAAGCCACCTATAGACGTAAGAATACCGCTTTCTACAGTAATTTCTTTATTAGAGTTGTTAGCATAAGCTTTTATTTTGTATCCATCAGTGCTATTCCCTACAACTTTAAATCTAAGTTCAGAAATATCCTCTTGAGACAAAGCATTATTTAGTTTACTTACAATAGAGCTAATATTATCAGATGATGTTGTTCTTATACTAATTTCTTTTTCTACATCCCCTATTTTAACAGTGAATGTTCCATTATATCCATCTGAAAAGCCTGAAGTTTTTGTTCCCTCAACAAAGGACTCACGTGTTGTTCCGCTTGCTACATTTACTGTATGACCTATAGTAGGTGTAATTGTTAATTTACCGTTTTGAATTTGTGCAGTTACTTTAGGTACTTGAACATTGCCTGGTCCTGTCTCCGTACCAAATATCTCAAGCTTTGTATTAAGAACTTGTGCTAGAGCTTGTGATTTTTGTGCCTCTGTGCCAGTGCTAAATGCTGCAATATCTGCTGCAGTAAACTCAATTGTTTTATAAGAACCATTATCAAGTGCAACTTTTATTGTATCTCCTGCTTGTATATTATCAAAATTAATATCACCTGCAACTAAATTACTACTAAGACTTGTAGAACTAGAATATGTGTTTTTGGAAGCAAGCTTATTAACTTCTACTCTATATGTGCCTGCTTCTGTAGTTCCTGTAGTAGTTGCAGTAACCTTAGATGTATCTAAACCGTTTAATTTAGAAGTAAGTTTGAAAGCATTATACATAATAGAAGAGCGCATATTTGTTTCAGGCTTCATATAGTTTAAATAAGTAGACTGAAAAGTCTTAAATTTATCACCAACATCTTGATATGCTGCTTGTTTCCATTGCAAAACTTGACGATTAGCCTTTAATTTGTCGTATCTAACACTTTCTGCCTTCATAATTGCTTGAACCATTGATTCAACATCCACACCGGAAAAACCTGTAAATCTTGATTTTGTAGAAAATATACTCATTTTATAACCTCCCCTAACATTACATTATTATTATATTTAATTTAACAATAATGAGCATTAAAAATTTTATTTTGTGTGCAATAAACTAATATTCTAATTTGCATAAGTTCTAGATTAAACAATCGCTATTAGGTTATTAGTTTCTTGCAGTATATAAAACATCAAAAAATCTTTAATCAATATTTTATTTTATATACTATTTATCGGCTAAAAAAATAAAAAAATTATATTAAAATATAATATTAACAAAAAAGTAGTTGTAACCTTATGTTTTATTACTAATATAATAATTTAGGTATAAAATTTTTTTATAATATTTTGTTATACAGAGTGGATTGGAGGACTATAAATGGTAATTAAGGCTATAGATTTTGATTATAATACTACTGCTGTATCAAAAGAGCAGTATGACCTACACTTAAAGCTTTATAAAGGTTACATTGACAAAGTAAACGTTATAACCAATGGCTTAAAAACAAAAGGTTCACCAGAATTATCTAACTCAGTTTACAGTAAATATAGAGGGCTTAAAAAGGGTGAAACATTTTCAATTGATGCAGTAATACTTCATGAACTGTACTTTCAAAATATGTCAAATTCAGGTATGCAGGTTGGGAAAAATACCAATGAGATATTTTCTCATTTTGACGGAAATTACTTTGGATGGATTAATGATTTTAAAGCTTGTGCAAAATCAGCACGAGGGTGGTGTGTTTTCTGTTATGAGCAAAGAACAGAAAGCTTTAGAAATATTTTGCAGGACAGCCATGACGACGGAGTTATTATAGGAAGTTATCCTTTAATTGTACTTGATATGTATGAACATGCATATTTTTTGGATTACGGTGTAAATAAAGAACAATATATCCAAAATTTTATAAGTGCTATAAATTGGGATATAGTTGAGCAACGATGTAATAGACTTGGTATTGTATAATATTTTTTACATTAAAAGCTATTTTCTGCATTTTTATTTTATTGCTATAAATTACTAATATATGTTATACTTTTTTTATAATTAATATATAAAATTATAATTTAAAGTTGCTAGAATATCGGGAGGATTTTTTACAAATGAAAATAATGAACAATTTCGAGTTAAAAAGATGGTTTTCATTTTTTCTGCTTATTTTATCTGGAATAGTATCGTATGTTATTATAATAAACTTTTCTGATGTATGGAATTGGTTTAGTAGGCTTACAGGATATATGTCACCTTTTATTACTGGTTTTGTAATTGCATATTTATTGGATATACCTTGTACAAAAATACAATCTATATTAAAAAATTCTAGTGTTAATTTTGTTAGAAAAAAATCAAGAGGTTTATCTGTTTTAATAACATTTTTATTCCTTATCATAACTTTGACAATTCTTTTATTAATAGTGATACCTATATTTGTTTCCAGTATCATTGAATTTTTTTCAAATATAAATTATTATTACTCAGATTTTATTAACTTTGTAAGAGGTTTAACAAATGATGAAGATCTTCTTGAAGCATTTGGAATAGAGTCATATATCAAGTCATTTTCCTTAAGAAATCTAATAGAGTATGCCGGAGGGTATAAGTCTATTTGGGAATCTTTGTTAAGAATTTTGGGAGCCTCTTCATATGTATTTAATATTACAATTTCGCTAGTTTCTTCTGTTTACATTTTATTGGAATCAGATAGTATATTAGAGTTTTTTAAAAAGCTTGTAACAGCATTTGTACCAGAAAAAACTTGTAATGTCCTTTTTAAATATGTAAACCATACTAATGAATATTTTAAAAAGTTTTTATATTGTACTTTGATAGACGGTTCAATTGTTGGAGCAATTTCAATAATAGGATTATCACTTATTGGTGCCAAATATGCATTTTTGTTAGGAGCACTTGAAGGAATAACAAATATGATTCCTTATTTTGGGGCTATTGTTGGAACAATTGTAATTGTTATAGTTATGCTTTTAACCGATGATGTGGGCAAAGCTATTTTTGCAGGCATATTTTTACTTGTGTTGCAACAAATAGATGGGAATATTATTAAAGTAAAACTTTTTGGAGATTCATTCCAAATAAGCCCTTTTTTGGTAATACTAAGCATAACTATTGGTGGAGCATATTATGGAGTTGCTGGAATGGTAATAGCTATTCCTATAGTAGCTGTTTTGAAAACAATAATTATGGACTTGATTAACTACAGGCTAAAAATGAATAGAGAAAATGAGAGTAATCGTTTAGAAGAGTAATATATTAACGTGAGTTCGATGCAATAAAGCTGCATCGAACTTTTGATATTATTCGCACAAATTTATCCAAAGTCAGGCTAAATTTCATAACGTGAAAAATCTTACAACTTTCGACTTGTTTTACAAGCCGGTTCGATTACGTCGAACTCACGTTAAATTAACAATAATAGATTAATAAAGTTTTTTTCTCTATAAGCTGAACATTTCAGTTTACCAAATTGTTATGATAAATATTAAATTGTCCTCTATACTCATTAGTGGAAACACCTTCGTGCTTTTTAAAAATCGAACGGAAGTGTTTGGCATCATCATAACCGACTTTTATAGCGACTATCTCATCATCAAAAGGTGTTTCCCTCATAAGTCTTTTTGCTTCTAAAATTCTGGTTCCAAGTACATATTCAAAAAGTGTCTTATTTTCTAATTCTTTAAAAATTTTATTCAAATATTCAGGTGTAGTAGAAAGCTCTGTAGCCACTTTAGATAATGAGAAAGCTTCATAATATTTCTTATCAACGTATTCCTTAGCTTTGTCAACAAGTGCCTTATTGTTTTCATCTCTTGTGGTCACAATATGACCGCAAAAATTTTTGAGTGCATTGCTTAAATATTCAAAAGCCACATCTAAATCATTCCCAAGCTCAAGAACTTCTTTTGATGCAAAAAATGTAGTAAAAGGGCTTAGTGTTTTTATATTTTGTTCTCCCAAATATCTATTTATAGAAATTAATATATTCATAATAACTTTAGACAAATACATTTCGGGTAGAGGCTCACACTCCCTTAGGGAATCAAAAAGTTCTCTTAAAAGAGAAACGCTATAATCATATTCTCCTATAGCAGCAGTATGGATAAGTCTCAGTTCTCTTTCTATAGGATATCTATATGTTATATTATTCATAGGTTCTACAAATAAAATGTGTATAACAGAATTATACCCCATATGAAATCTGTACCTTAAAGCACCTAATGCCTCTCTATATGACCTACAAATTTCCGTGGGAAACTCACAAGAACTGCCAATACCAATTGTTACTCTAATACCCATTTCATCCCTTATGCAATCTTTAATATCTTCGCATATTTCTACGATTTTCTCTAAATCATATACGCCACTTAAAATTACATTTATTTCACTTAAATTCCCAATAAAGGCTTTAGATTTTCTATTTTTTAATTTTTTTTCTAAAAGAAGCAAAATTTTATATATTAGAACGTGTTTTTCCATTTCATCTAGTGTTAATATTATTTTTTTGAATTGGTCTATATGGACAACAAAAACGCTATAGTCAGGTTTTAAATCAAATCCAAAGTACTTAAATGTATAATTAATCTCCATATTATCTTTAAAATGACCAGCAAGCAAGCCTTTCAAAAAAATGTCTTCAAACATTTGCTTTTTTTCTTTATATCCACTTACAATAATAGCTTCTTTTTTCTTATTGTCTTCCATCTTTCTGAAGTAATCTAACGCTGTATCCATACATCTATGAAATTCAGCCGGTTTTATAGGACGATACATATAATCAATTACTCCAAATTCTATAGATTTACGCATATACTCTGTATCATTATAAGTTCCATATAGAATAAATCTAATATCTGGAAATCTCTCATAAATACTTTTTATTTTTTGAAAACTCCCCACACCAAAAAATTTAATATCAGCTATAATAAAATGTGGTCTTATAACTTTTACTGTCTCCAAAAATTCTTTGGTATTATCACTTGTGGCATATATATCTTTAATTTCGGGAAAAGAATTTTTTATATATGTTTGAAAATTTTTTATGCTATCATTATCCGAATCTGCAATAAGTATTTTAAGCACAGTTTTCATCTCCTTTTTATAAAGGTATGTTAGAACCTGTCAAAGAGCCTGTTCTAAATATGATTCTGCATTCTTTATGCCATTTTTTGCTTCTACTTTCTCAAGCTTCTTAGCAGACTCTTCTAGAGTGTGAGCAGTGGGTGTTTCCCCAAATAGCAAAAAAGTCATCTCTAAACTACTCTAAATGGCAAGATTTAAAACAGGTTCTAAAGTGTTAAAAGAATAAGTTATATATATAGTTTATCCAAAAATTAGCTTAACAGTGTCATATATTTATCGTCAAAAAAAATATTTTGAAAAAGAGTATTGTATTAGGAGTTGAAAAAACAAGCCCTTTGTTGGGCTTAGAGTGTTGATAAAAAACATTAAGAAAGAAGTAGGGGTTTGGGGTTTAAAACTCCAAAAAAATAAATTATTAAAAAACAAAACCAAATAATCCTGGTATAAAATAAGATATGGCAATCATAATAATTCCGGCACAAAAAACACCCATTCCAATAGTAAAAAGGGATTTTTTAATAGGCATTTCCAAAAGAGATGCTATTAAAGCACCCGTCCAAGCGCCTGTTCCAGGTAGAGGTATTGCTACAAATAAAAACAATCCCATCATTTGCTTTTTTTTGACAGATTCGCTTTTCTTTAATGCTTTTTCTTCAAAAAAAGTTACTAGTTTTTCTCCCCAACTGAATTTTTTTAAAATAGCAAATACTTTTTTAATGAAAAATAATATAAATGGTATAGGCAAAATATTACCAATATAACATATTATAAAAGCCTTTATTATCGGCATATTCATAATTGCGGAAGCTACTATACCCCCCCTAAGCTCAATAAGAGGCAACATGGAGATAATAAATACGGTTAATTCAGAAGATAAATGATATTGTTCCAGAAAAGATAATACCGCTTCAGACATTCAATTTCACAACCCTTTCAATAAAATAATATTTTTGTATGTTATAAATTTATGTAGAAATTTTAGACGTTTATATAGCAAAAACTATTATTTAACGTGAGTTCGACATAGTCGAATTGGCTTGTGAAACAAGCCGAAAATGGTAAGATTTTTCACGTTATGCGAATACTATCAAAAGTTCTATGCAACTTTATTGCATCGAACTCACGTTATTTACAATGAATAAAAAACAACCATACAATTATACATTATTTTACTTAAAAATCCAATAAATTTTTAATTCAATTTGTAACAGCACAAAAACATAAAAAGGCTGTTGACGTTAGTTGTCAACAGCCTGACCAATAAATATTACTTTTATTGGCTACTTTTTTATAATAATATTATTATTTTTATAACTAGAGCTCTTTATTTATTATTTTCTTATTTATTATTTAAAACAGCTTGTGCTGCTGCAAGTCTAGCAATCGGCACTCTAAAAGGTGAACAAGAAACATAGCTTAATCCAATTCTATGGCAGAAATCTATACTTGATGGGTCGCCGCCATGTTCTCCACAAATACCAAGCTTGATTTCTGGTCTTGTTTGTTTACCTTTTTCAACTGCAATTTTCATTAATGAACCAACGCCGGTTTGGTCAAGTTTAGCTGTTGGGTCACCTTCATAAATGTTTTTGTCAATATAATCATTAAGAATTTTACCAGCATCATCACGAGACAAACCATAAGTCATTTG
The DNA here is from genome assembly GCA_964474135.1 of uncultured Defluviitaleaceae bacterium. Taxonomy (GTDB): domain Bacteria; phylum Bacillota; class Clostridia; order Lachnospirales; family CAYYRV01; genus CAYYRV01. The sequence continues at coordinate 7,616 of CAYYRV010000005.1, read as the reverse complement.
TGTTAAATCGTTTGTACCGAATGAGAAGAACTCTGCATCTTTAGCAATTGCATCAGCAGTAAGAGCCGCTCTAGGAATTTCTATCATTGTACCAACATGATATTTAAGCTCAACACCTGATTTTTCGATAAGTTCTTTTGCTGTGCTATCAATAATTTCTTTAACAAAACGAAGCTCTTTAGTGTCACCAACAAGAGGAATCATGATTTCTGGTACGATATCATAACCTTTGTTTTTCTTAACTTCTATAGCAGCTTCAATAATAGCTTTAGTTTGCATTTCAGCAATTTCAGGGTAGCTTACAGCAAGACGGCATCCACGATGTCCCATCATAGGGTTAAGCTCATGTAATCCTCTAGCTTTAGTTTTTAATTCTTCTACAGATTTACCCATTTCTTTTGCTAATGCAACGAAGTCTTCTTCTTGTGTTGGTAAAAACTCATGTAGTGGAGGGTCAAGAAGACGAATTGTAACAGGTCTTTCTTCCATAGCTTCATAAATACCGATAAAGTCAGATTTTTGGAATGGAAGAAGATGTGATAAAGCTTCTCTTCTTTCTTCTTCTGTATCAGAAAGAATCATCATACGCATTTTTGGTAAGCGTGATTCTTCAAAGAACATATGCTCTGTACGAGTAAGACCGATACCTTCTGCACCAAATTCGATAGCTTTTTTTGCATCGTGTGGGGTATCAGCATTTGTACGAACTTTTAAAGTACGAACTCTGTCTGCCCAGCTCATAAATAAAGCAAAGTCACCAGAAATTTCTGGAGTAACTGTATCTATTTGCTCGCCATAAATATTACCTACGGAACCATCAAGAGAAATATAATCTCCCTCAACAAATTTCTTTCCGCCTAATTCAAAATATTTGCCTTCTTCGTTCATTTTGATTTCTTCGCAACCAGAAATACAGCATCTACCCATACCACGAGCAACAACCGCCGCATGAGAAGTCATACCGCCACGAACTGTAAGTACGCCTTGTGCCAAAGCCATACCCTCAATATCTTCAGGAGAAGTTTCAAGACGAACAAGAATAGTTTTTTCTCCTCTTTCAACAGCCTCTTTTACGTCTTCTGCTGTAAAGTAGATTCTACCACAAGCAGCACCTGGTGAAGCAGGTAAAGCTTTACCGATTGGTTTAGCTTCTTTTAATTTTTTAGAGTCAAAAGTAGGATGAAGAAGTTGGTCTAATTGTTTAGGTTCAACTTTTAATAAAGCTTCTTCTTCTGTAATTAAGCCTTCATTAACCATATCAACGGCAATTTTTAATGCAGCTTGAGCTGTTCTTTTACCGTTACGAGTTTGAAGGAAATACAATTTATTATTTTCAATTGTAATTTCCATATCTTGCATATCTTTATAGTGGTTTTCGAGTAATGTTGCATATTTCATAAACTCATCATAGATTGCTGGCATTTCGTCTTTTAATTGTGCAAAAGGTTTTGGTGTACGAACACCCGCAACAACGTCTTCACCTTGAGCATTAATCATGTATTCGCCATATATAGCGTTTTCGCCTGTTGCAGCATTTCTAGTAAATACAACACCTGTACCAGAAGTATCTCCCATATTACCAAATACCATTGATTGTACATTTACAGCTGTACCCCAATCATAAGGGATATCGTTCATTCTTCTGTATACAAATGCACGTGGGTTGTCCCAAGAACGGAAAACTGCACAGATTGATTCATAAAGTTGTTCCTTAGCATCAGATGGGAAATCTTTGCCTTGGTCTTCTTTATAAAGAGTTTTGAATTTTTTAACTAATAGTTGCAAATCTTCAACTGTTAAGTCAAGGTCATCTTTAATACCTTTTTCTTCTTTCATTTCGTCAAGAACTCTTTCAAATTTTGACTTAGAAACACCTATTACAACGTCAGAGAACATCATAATAAATCTTCTATAAGAGTCATATGCGAAACGAGCATTGTTTGTAGATTTTGCAAGCCCTTCTACTGCATCGTCGTTAAGACCTAAGTTTAATACTGTATCCATCATACCAGGCATAGAAGCTCTAGAACCTGAACGAACAGATACTAATAATGGATTTGATGTATCACCAAATTTTTTACCTGAAGTTTTTTCAAGTTCAACAATAGCTTGATCAACTTGTTTTTTAATATCATCTGAAAGAACTTTTCCAGAAGTATTATATAATGTACATGCTTCTGTTGTAACTGTAAAACCTTGTGGTATTGGTAAACCTAATTTTGTCATTTCGCAAAGATTAGCACCTTTGCCGCCTAATAAGTTTTTCATCGTGCCGTCGCCTTCAGAAAACATATAAACGTATTTTATGCTCATAAAAGACCTCCTAAAATTTTCCTTTGATTGTAAATTTAGCACAAAGACACTATTAACAGTCTATTGGGGTTTGTTTTTAATTTTTTATTAATAAGTTTGGTTTGGTTTTGGTTTTGGTTTTGGTTTTGGTTTTGGTTTGGTTTTGGTTTAAAACTCACCCATGTACGATTTACAACCATCTCAATTATTATATCATAAAGTTTTGAAATTTATAGTAGTAATATAAAATTTTGTAAAAATTTTTGTAAACTTATATGGAGCTATAAAATAGCTTGACATTTTTAAGCAAATTTAATATAATTCCTAATATAAATTAAATTTTTTTTAATTAAAGAAGTAAGATTGTTAAATATGTATTGCGTTTAGTTTGTGTAGGAATTTATGACATAAATTGAATTAATCGCATATATGCTCACGTAGTACAGTGGTAGTACACTTCATTGGTAATGAAGAGGTCGGCAGTTCAACTCTGCTCGTGAGCTTAAAAAACGCCCATAAAATTAAGTGTTAGACTTGATTTTATAGGCGTTTTTTTATACTACACTTATATGTCTACAATATTAAAGTATAGATTTAACCTCATTGTTTAGCTAATTTCTTTACCATGCTTATTTATAATATATTTTTTTCCATCCCACTCTTTAAGAATAATTTTATCTCCTTCTATCAAAAAAGCAGTTTCGTCATTAGGTAAAACAAAAACATCTCCCTTACCACTAAATGACCATTCAATTTCAAAATTTTTGCTTAATTTAATTATTTCAAGCTCCCCATAAATTACATATCCATCATCAAATCTATAGATTGAAAAATAAGTGCCGAAATCAGGAAAACTCTTATAATCAATGGAAAAATACTCCAAGTTTAGCTGTATTAATTGATTGTTCATAAGTAGTATTATTGATGTTTCGTTCAAAATTGCACAGTCATGAACACAACTATAAGGTGAGCCAATCAAGGCAATTGTATGTTCAGATGAAGCTGTTTGTATATTAATACAAAATACTTTAGTCCAATCTCGCCTTTTATAATTATGGGGATTTAATACCAAGTCATATTTTTTATTGTCTGCTGAATTAATTGTATAAGTTTCATCAATAAAGATATTTATATCAAATAAATCATTAAATAGTTTCAAATAATCACCAACTATTACAGATTATTTTTTTAATTTTAAATGCTTCGTTTTTACTCTACACATTAAACCTAAACATTCGTTAAGGTATAGTACATCAATTTTATAGCGTGCTAGAAAGTCCAGTTTTATTGGGTTTTCAGCACGCTGTTGTTATGTGGAATTATAAGAAATCTATTGAAAATCGTTTGAGTAGGTATGTGGGTAGGTATAAATTACAGTTGGTTTTTATATCTAATACTATCTTTAATCAGGGTGTAATTATATGAATAATTTCCACCACCATTGGATAATTTGAAAACTACAAATTCAGTTGTTTTTACATCTACGACCCAAATAAACTCTGATATAAGTATGGATATAAAACTTTGCAAATAAACTGGTAGTAATATTATTTTATTTCCTGAACTTTTGATAAACTTCCTTATAGATTCTTTACGCTTTTTTAATAGTTTTTTTAAGTCATGGTCATTTGATTCATAATCACGCTCATTAATTCCCCAAATATCAATATCAGAGTTTAGATAAATAGGAAAAAGTATCCTGTAATCTTCTATATTTGAAGAAATATCTTCTATGGAACATGGGATGTTACAATCCCAAGAGAAAACATTGTATATTTTTCCTTTCTTTAGTCCAGTATTGATTTTCAATTTTATTTCTTTAGGCAAATCGAAGCCATAAATTTTATCCAGAGTTTTATGATATATCACTCCGCACGGCCCATCGTTGTTATCAAAATCTATGCTAATACCATGATACCAATGCTTGCCACAAGGAAAGGACAATGTATAATTTATTTTTTCAAGTAAACAAGATACTTCCAAAATCATTTTGTCTGCAATCTCATTCCCAAGTCTGTTATTATACTCACAATTTATTATATCATCTCAAGAAGCAGTTAAATCAAATAATTTAACAGAACAATCTATATCGTATGAAAAAATTTCATTACTTCGTCCTATTTTGCTTATTATTACTTTATCTAAAAATCTATACCCATTTTTTATCCATATTCCATTCTGGGAAACTCGATTGTGAACTAATTTGTTTAAGTCTTTTTCAAGATAGATTTTACCGTTTATTCCCTCAAAGTTAATCTCATGAACAACTAAATCTTCTATGCTTGCATTATAAAAATCATATGTTGCATCCTTATAGAATTTTTGGCATTGTTCTGATAAACTAAGTTTCACCCCATTATGTTCGCTACCTTTTATGTAATCATCATAAATATCAATGCCTTGTTTTTTGAAAACACTAGTACTTTCAGAATACATAACCATTTCTCCAATTGATAATCCTGTATGTTCTAAACTATCAAGAAGTTTATCAAAATTTTCTTTGCTAAAATCACTCTCTTTAACATCTAAATGAGAAAAATTATCCACATAGTGTTTTATATCATTATCTCTGAAAACTTTTTGTGCTTCTAATGGAAAGTGAACTTTAGGCAATTCAGCGATTTCTTGTAATTCGTTTATAAAATATATATTACACCTAGTGCGGAGAATATGTAGACTTAGAAATTGAATAATATTTTCTAGCCAAAACTTTTCTTTGAGTTTAAGTCTAACACAGGTTCCGTGTCCCTGTTGCCAAGGTGTATCAAATCCATATAGAGATTGATTGAATTTCGGATAATCTTTCATGTTTGTTTTTAAAAACAAAACATTCTGATTAAAGCTATTAATTTGCATATGAATTGGCTCACAATCCCTAAATTTTGAAAACAATTCAATTTCATCGGATAAAAGAAAATAGCTGAGTACGCCGATACCATGTGATGATATGATTGAAGCACCCTCTTTCACATTGCCAAAATTATCATAGCATTGCTTAGAGTTCCAGTAAGAACTATCCCCAATAGATAAGAAATGATTCTTACATATATTCATATCCATGCCAGTACCATTATCAAATATCTCCAATACCATACTACTATCATACATTGTATAATAATTAATGAGTATATATGGAATAAAAGTAGAATTGCCAATTGATTGTACAGAAACTGCGTCTACTGAATTTTGAATTGCTTCTCGCAAAGCATAAAAATTGTGCTCGTATAATTTACTCCCGATTAACAAGTTTGTTATTTTATTATAGTTCATCTTAAATCCAGTTGGGGAGTAAACATATGAAGCACTTGGCGCTTCTTTAATTTGAGAATAATCTATAAAGAAATAACTATATTGATAATCAGATTTGTATTTCGCTAAATGTTTATTTTGCGCATGTAGCTCTTTATCCATAGAAATTGCTTCTTTAATGAGCGCATGTTGAACATTGCTATCATCACATTCGGCGTGAATGTTGATTCTGAAATTCTTCTTTTCAAATCTAACACTATCAACACTGTCTAATTTTTCCCAAATGCTTTTAGAATATTTAGAATAAAAATCCTTACAAGTTCTAACATATGGCAATGCCCTATCTCTACCAATATGACAGTAATCGGACATTCTAAGTAAACATGCTAAAAACATCAAATTTACATCTTTATTTGCAATGGAAATGATAGGATAGTTCAAATCATTAATCTCATTTAAATCTAAGCAATGCGCTTCACATATTTTAGCTACATATCCCCATATATACTCATTTTTACTCTGAATATTAACATAAGATTTGTCAATGCTTTTATTAAACTTATTTTCAATCCAATCTCTAGAAAAATTATGGTGTCTCTCTCTAATGTATTCTAGCATAATAAATTTATCTATAATTTCAGGAGTAATCCTGCTATTATCAAGACTATTTCTTATCGCTATTTTGTCTATCAAATATTCTTTTTCAATTGCAAAGTCTTTTGTATTTTTATATTTTTCAATATCGCCATTTGATACACACATTCCAATATCATGGTAATAACAAGAAAGTACAAAAATAGCAACTTCAACTTCATTCAAAGGGATATTTTCTGATAATTTATTACCATTCATTAATACTGCAAAAGAATGGTTAGAAGAGTGGTCTGTATATTCGTCAAAAAAATTATTTATTTCATCACAATATGAACTAGCGATTGCACAGTTTTCAATCACGTAATTATATAAAGTGTCATTATTTTTCAATTCACTTATTATTCTCATATCTGACCATTGATGCTTGAGAATATTTATAGTTTCTAGCAAATGATACCCTCCCTAATATAAATGTAAATCCAAGTTACTGTTGTTCGTTTGCTACCCCCAACAAATAATCTGTTGATACTTCAAAAAATCCCGCTAACTTTACCAAAGAATCAAAGTTAGACTTTCTCCCCATACTCGTAATGCTGATAAGATGTTTCATCTATCCCTAAAAAATCAGCAACAGCTTTTTATGTAATATTTTTCGAAACCCCTAACCTCTTTTAGGCGTTCTGCAAAAGTAGTTAAAAAATTCCTCCAAAACCCTTAACGCTAGCAAAAACACTAGTGTATCATATGTTTACACTAGCACATTGATAATGTTGGTAAATGTATTTTTACACCGTCAATTAATTATTTAGTCGCAACATATCAAAAAAAGCCATTCATGACATATAAGGGTGTTGTATTTTATTATAGACGTCCCATCTGACAGTGTCAAACACTAATTTAGGTCTTATTTGAATACAAATAATAATTTTGTCGTAGATAAATTTTTGAAAATTCAAGTACATCCGAACTGAGACTAAAAACTGGTAATAACCTCATTTATGGGCGTTTGAACTAAATCTATCATAATGGTTATGATTTGGATATGGCAGTTGCCGACCTATCAGAAGCATTAACTACCTATGAGGAAGTTTACATGGAAATCGGTATGAAAGCAGGCGCAAGAATAATATCAACTATTACTGGTAAACGATGCCTTTTCTACTGATAAAAACAAATAAATAAACGGTCTGTAAAATTCCGATTTTTACAGACCGTTTATTTTTCAAATTAATCATCACCAAATTCCTGCTCATATTCAGCCTTTTTTGCTAGCTGTTCAATCTCTTGCTGCTTCTCATACTCTTTATAAACTTGGCTATAAATATTTTTTGGTATTAAGCTTAAAAACTTTTTATAATTATCTAGGGTTTCTGAAAGTTGTTCAACTCTAAGCTTTAAATATCCACTTTCTCTGTAATGCTCTTGCAGTTGTTCGTGATTAATACCATTTAAACGTACTATTTCAGCCATCAGCTCATTTT
>CAYYRV010000004.1:0-142835 GCA_964474135.1 uncultured Defluviitaleaceae bacterium | reverse complement strand
AAATTTTTAAAACAGCAGATTATGATATTTAATAAAGACCTTGGGAAACTTTTTTGAAAAAAAGTTTCCCAAACCCTTCAAAAAACTTTAACTTTTTGCTTAGATAATATCCATGAAAAACCTCAAGGAAACGCACTAGTGCATTTCCCATAAAAGTTCTTTGCTTCTTTCTTTCAAGAAAGAAGTCGGGGTTTGGGGCTGAAAGCCTCCAAACTACCTCTCGGCACTAACAAACCTAGTAAACTGCCCTAACCACCTTAACTTAACTGTGCCTGTAGGACCATTCCTTTGTTTAGCAATTATGACTTCAGCAATGCCTTTATCTTCTGAATCTTCATGGTAATACTCATCTCTATATAAAAAAGAAACAACATCTGCATCCTGTTCTATCGCCCCAGATTCCCTTAAATCTGATAACATAGGTCTATGGTCGGCACGTGCTTCACAAGCTCGACTAAGCTGGGAAAGTGCAATAACAGGTGCTTCAATTTCTCTGGCAATTGCCTTTAATGAACGAGAAATTTCTGATATTTCTTGTTGTCGAGATTCCGTTTTTGTTGAGCCTGACATAAGCTGCAAATAATCAATTACAATAAGCCCAAGACCTTTTTCTAACTTTAATCTTCTGCATTTTGCCCTTATTTCAGTAACAGAAATCCCTGGAGTATCGTCAATATATAACGTTGCCTTTGAAAGAGGTTCAAGTGCATCAATAATTTTAGTCCAGTCATTATCGTCCAAATCACCTGTACGAAGTTTTTGTGCATCTATCATAGCCTCCGAACATAAAAGACGATTTACTAATTGTTCCTTTGACATTTCTAAACTAAAAATAGCTGTAGGAATGTTTTTTCTTACAGCTACATGCTGTGCAATATTAAGTGCAAATGCTGTCTTTCCCATTGAAGGTCTTGCTGCTATTAAAATTAAGTCTGACGGCTGTAAGCCAGCCGTCTTATAATCAAAATCAACAAACCCTGTTTCCAGTCCTGTTATTTTTGCCTTTGACATATATATTTGCTCAATTTTATTTACAGATTCGACTAAAATCTCATTAATATGAGAAAATTCTTTAGAATTTATATTTTGCGAAATTTCAAAAATGCTTTTTTCCGCATTCTCCAAAATAACATCTACAGGTTCGCTTCCCTGAAAACTTTCAGAAAGTATTTCATTTGAAGCTTTGATAAGCCTTCTTAAAATAGACTTTTGCTCAATTATTTTTGAATACTGCTTTATGTGAGCAGAAGTATAATAACCTCCTGCCAAAACAGTAAGATATTCCATTCCGCCTACTTGCTCTAAAACGCCTTTTTCCGTAAGCCTATTTTTAACAGTAACTATATCAACAGGAACGTTTTTTACAAAAAGCTCTATCATGCTTTCAAATATGGCTTTGTTGTTCGGCTGATAAAAATCATCACCTTTTATTGCTTCATATGCAATCGAAACTGCTTCCTTATCAAAAAGCATACTGCTTAATACAGCTTGCTCTGCCTCTATGTCATTAGGCGGTATTCTTGATATATTGTCCATTCTATCCCTCAAAAACAACTACTTTTAGTTTCACAGTTACTTTAGGATGAAGCTTAATATCAGCCTCTTTTTCACCAACTGTTTTAATAGGGTCAACAATAGTAATTTTCTTTTTATCTATTTTTATTCCTTCTTGAGCTTCAAGTGCAGCAGCAATTTCTTTATTTGTAACAGAACCAAAAAGTTTACCATTATCACCTATTTTAACAGCTATTTTAACTGTTTTTTGCTCAAGTGTTTGCCCTAAATCTTTTGCGGCTTGAAGTTCAACCTCTTTTTTATGCTCCTCTGATTTTTGTTTTAAATTAAGCTCATTTAAGTTTGTCTTTGTAGCTTCAACAGCAAGCTTTCTAGGTATCAAATAGTTTCTTGCGTGACCGTCACTTGCATTTAATAACTCACCTTTTTTTCCAACACCTTTAATATCTTCCAATAATATAACTTTCATTATTTGCTTCCCTCCAAATATTTTAAAATAGCAGTTTTTAGTTTATCTTTAGCTTCTTCGACAGAAATATCCGATATTTGTGCTCCTGCAACAGTTTGGTGTCCTCCTCCTCCAAGTTCCTCCATAATTATTTGTACATTTATATCAAAAAGGCTTCTTGCACTTATTATGATTGTGTTATTTAGTTTACACAAAACAAATGATGCCTTAACCCCTGATATATTCAAAAGCTCATCAGCCGCCTGTGCAGTAGTTACATAAGGGTTTTCAACATTCGACGGGCAAACGGCTATAGCCATATCTGTAGTAAAAGTTTCAGCAGAATTTACTGCTATACTTTTTGCCTTATATGATTCCAAATCATATTGAAAAAGCATTCTTACTCTAATACTGTCTGCACCGTTTCGCCTCAAATAAGCGGCGGCTTCAAATGTTTTAGCACCTGTTTTAAAAGCAAAGTTTTTAGTATCTACAGTTATTCCTGCTAAAAGTGCATCAGCTTCAACAGTTGTAAGCCTAATACCTTTTATATATTGAATCATTTCTGTTATAAGCTCACAAGTAGACGACGCATAAGGCTCATGATAAGTAAGAACAGCGTTATCAATAAATTCTGTACTTTTTCTGTGGTGGTCAAAAACAACTATTTTATTTGCCTTTTCATATAACCCTTTACATTCAAGAATAGTTGGTCTATGTGTGTCCACTACTACTAAAAGAGTTTTGTCTGAAATATGCTCTAAAGCTTCTTTCCCTGTTATAAAAACTTCTGTTTTATATATATTGCTTTCGATTAACCTGTCATAAAGAAGTTTAATGTTCGAGGTAATATCATTAATAACAATATTGCAGTTCTTACCAATAGTCTCTGCTACCTTATATATTCCTATTGCCGAACCAAAGCAATCTAAATCTGCACTTCTATGCCCCATAATGAGAACGTTATCACATTCACCTATAAGTTCTTGTAATGCATATGCTTTAACTCTTGCCCTAACTCTTGAATTATAACCAACCTCTTTTGAATTTCCACCATAAAATAAATATTTATCGCCATTTTTTATAAGGACTTGGTCTCCTCCACGCCCTAATGCTAAATCCATAGCGGCTCTTGCATTTTCCATAGATTGACTAAGAGTTTTTCCGTCAAGCCCAATGCCTATACTCAAAGTTACAGGTATTTTATTACCCATTTCAATTGTTCTTACTTGCTCCAATATGTCAAACTTTTTCTCTTTTAAATATTCGAGTTTATCAAATGAAAACAAAAAAATGTATTTATCATTTTCAAATTTTTTAACTATTCCACCTACTTGTTGTGCTAAAGCATTAAGCTTTCTGTCAATAAGTGCGATAAGCAAAGGAAAACGTATCTCCTCCATAGTTTCCAGAACTTCATAATAATTATCAATGAATATTAAGCTGACAATTGTTTTTTCAAATTTACATTCTGAATTCGAACCGGTATTGTCGCTCTCAATAAAATATAATATTTTATAGTTGCTTTCTGTATATGAATCATAGTAATCGTTAATAAAAATTTTATAAAAGACATCACCTATTAATGTTACTTGGCATTTAACGGATTTATCAATATTTAATAAAAATTTATCATTTTTTATTCTATTTTTGGATAAAATTAATTCAAAGCTTGAATTATATTTCACAATATTATTATCCTTTAAAACTAAATACGAAAAAGGTAAATTTTCTAAAAATTCAAGATTATCAGGTGATTGTTCATTGTTTTTTTCTTTAGCCCTACTTGATTTCTTATTATTTTTATAATATTTTACGAAAGCTCTAAAAGTAAAAAATATTATGACAAAAAAAACAATAAAATAAAAAAAAATATCCAAAACAAAAACCTCCAAATAAAGCATGCTATCTTAAAAAGTTAGCTTCTGTTTTTATCAATGTATTTATAAAGTGCTGAAAGTTCAGGAAATAAAATGTTGTTATCTTCTAAAATTCCAAGCTTTAATTTACTTAATACTTTTGTATCTAAAGCATAATATGATATTCCAAGACGGCTAGAGAGCAAATAAGTCATAATAACAATATTTGAAAGTATTTCTGCCCTTTGTGCAGAGTTTGAATCCGACATAAGCAAACCGCCGTATAAATCTGTAATTCCCGCCAAAAGTTCATATTTTAGCTTTTCTATAGCTTTTATATTACCTGTAATATCAAAATCGTCACCGCCAACCATATAATCTTCCTTTCAAAATTCGTATTTCGACTTTGTCGAACTTATTCTAAATATTATATCAGACTTTTTTAAGTTTTGCAAAGAACTGTATTTTTTGTTACAAATAAATAAAGTTAAAAAAGCTTCTAATAGTTTTTTGTATATTAATTTTTAATTGACGAGGATATTATTTTATTCTATAATCATGTTACTTCTTTATCAAACTAACGTGAACTTGATTTTATAGGCTAAGTAATGATTTGCGTAAGTTTTTCAGAAGTTCTTTAATAATTTGTTAATTTTTTATCAATGAAGTTTTATAATTTTTTGTCGAACTTAATTATACATTATGGATTGTTCGACTTTTTAAAAATTAAATTACATTAAAAAATAGTGGAGGGATATGTTATGGAAAGAGTTTATAATTTTGCAGCCGGACCTGCTGCTTTGCCGATAGAAGTATTGGAAAAGGCACAAAAAGAAATGATTGTATATGGTAATCATGGTATGTCTGTAATGGAAATGAGCCACCGCTCAAAAATGTACATGGAAATAATTCAAAAGACAGAAGACTTATTACGCAAACTAATGAACATATCAGATAATTATAAAGTATTGTTTTTGCAGGGCGGAGCAAGTTCACAATTCTCGATGATTCCTCTTAATTTATATAAAAACAAAAAAGCAGATTATGTTAAAACAGGGCAATTCGCAACAAAAGCAATTGAAGAAGCTATGCGTTATGGTGATGTAAATGTTGTTGCTTCGTCAGAAGATACTTGCTTTAACTATATTCCCGAATTGGATAAAAATAAATTTGATAAAAACGCAGACTATTTTCACTTTACAATGAATAATACAATTTACGGAACGAGGTTTACATCTATTCCTGAAACAGGAGATGTTCCTCTTGTGACAGATATGTCAAGCAGTATTTTATCCGAAGTTTATGATGTAAATAAATTTGGCTTAATTTATGCTGGTGCTCAAAAGAATATAGGGCCTGCTGGGCTTACAATTGTAATTATTCGTGACGACTTAATAGGAAATGCTCTTCCTGAAACTCCTACAATGTTTAATTACAAAGTGCATGTAAAAAATGACTCTATGTATAATACTCCTCCTACATATGGAATATATATGGCAATGCTTGTTTTTGAGTGGATTGAAAAAAACGGTGGAGTACCTGCTATTCAAAAATTAAATGAAGAGAAAGCAAAAACATTATATGACTTTTTAGATAACTCAAGCATGTTTAAAGGAACTGCGGCTAAAAAAGACCGTTCTCTTATGAATGTAACTTTTGTTACAGGAAATGATGACTTAGATAATAAATTTGTAAAAGAAGCTTCTTCTGCCGGATTAGTAAACTTAAAAGGGCATCGTTCTGTAGGCGGAATGAGAGCAAGTATTTATAACGCTATGACAATTGATGGTGTAAATCATTTAGTTAACTTTATGAAAAAATTTGAAGTGGAAAATAAATAACAGAAGGAGACTAAAAAATGTACAAAATACTTACTCTAAATAAAATATCAGATATAGGGCTTTGCAACTTACCAAAAGAAAATTATGAGATTTTATCAGAAGAGAAAAATCCCGACGGAATACTTTTAAGAAGCTACAGTATGCATGAAATGGAGCTTCCAGATAGCTTACAAGCTGTTGCAAGGGCAGGAGCCGGTGTAAACAACATTCCTATAGAAAAATGCTCCGAAAAAGGAATTGTTGTTTTTAATACTCCTGGGGCGAATGCTAACGCCGTAAAAGAACTTGTTATTGCAGGTTTGTTGCTTTCATCAAGAAAAATCTCTCAGGGAATTAGCTGGGCACAATCTCTTAAAGGAGAAACTGGCGTTGCAAAATTAGTAGAAAAAGGAAAAGGGGAATTTGTAGGCCCTGAAATAACAGGCAAAAAGCTTGGTGTAATAGGGCTTGGTGCAATAGGTGTACTTGTTGCAAATTCTTGTCATTCTCTTGGTATGGAGGTTTATGGATTTGACCCATTTATTTCTGTTGATGCTGCTTGGAGTCTTTCAAGAGGTGTAACAAAAGCTTCATCACTTGAGGAAATTTATCAAAATTGTGATTATATTACAATACATGTTCCTTTGAATGACAAAACTGAAAAAATGATTAATTCAAGAGTTTTAGAAACAATGAAAAAAGGAGTTCGTATTTTGAATTTTTCAAGAGGAGAACTCGTCTGCAATGTAGGGATTAAAAAAGCAATTGATGATGGTACTGTTAGCTCATATGTTACTGATTTTCCTACAGAGGAACTTTTGGGTTGCGACAATATTATTACAATTCCTCATTTGGGTGCTTCAACTCCTGAATCAGAAGATAACTGTGCAGAAATGGCAGCAAACGAACTTAGAAATTATTTAGAATTTGGAAATATTATAAATTCAGTAAACTTCCCTGATTGTTCATTACCATATACAGCAGGTACACGCCGTATTTGTGTAATACATAAAAATGTACCTAATGTTGTAGGGCCTTTGACTACTGTTGTTGCAAAAAAATCTCTTAACATAGAAAACATGATAAATAAAAGCAAAGGTAACTATGCATATACAATACTTGATGTCCTTGCAGAAGATACATTAGGTGTTGAAAAAGAAATTGAAAAGGTAGACGAAGTAATTAGAGTAAGAGTAATATAAGGAGGTAGTATTATGGCGACAATTAGAGCTTTTAAAGCTATTAGACCAGATGCTTCATATGCACAAAAAGTTGCAGCACTTCCTTATGATGTTATGAGTAGTGAAGAAGCAAGAGAAATGGTTAAAGACAACCCATATTCTTTTTTGCATATAGACAAAGCAGAAATAGATTTAGATGAAAATATTGATATTTATGATGAAAGAGTTTACGAAAAGGCAAAAGACAATCTAAACAAAATGATTGAAGATAAAATCTTTATCGAAGAGAGCAAACCTGTTATGTATATTTATATGCTTACAATGAATGGACGTTCTCAAACAGGTTTAGTTGTATGTACTGCTATTGATGAATATATAGAAGGCATAATAAAAAAACATGAACTTACAAGAGAAGATAAAGAAAAAGACCGTATTCGTCATGTGGAAATGTGTAATGCTAATACAGGCCCTATATTTTTAACATATCGTTCTCAAAATGAAATTAATGAAAAAATTGAAAGTTGCAAAAATAATAAACCAATATATGACTTTTCTTCAGAAGATGGAATAGAACACAAAGTTTGGATTATAGAAGATGAAAATACAATAGATTTTCTTACACAAAAATTTGAAAGTGTAAAAAATTTATATATTGCTGATGGTCATCACAGAAATGCTTCCGCAGTAAAAGTAGGGCTTAATAAAAGGCTTGAAAAAGGAAGATATTTTGGAAATGAGGAATTTAATTACTATTTATCTGTAATTTTCCCTGACGAACAGCTTTATATTATGGATTATAATAGGCTTGTTAAAGATTTAAACGGCTTGACAGAAGACGAATTTATAAATAAAGTAAAAGAAAAATTTGTTATTGAAAACTCAAGTGATGGAAAACCGGATAGGCTTCATAGCTTTGGAATGTACCTTAGCGGAAAATGGTATAAGCTAACTGCAAAAGATGAAATTATTAAAGATGACTCTGTAGAAGCATTAGATGTTTCTATTTTACAGAATGAGCTTTTAAACCCAATACTAAATATTGATGACCCCCGAACAAATAAAAGAATTGACTTTGTTGGTGGTATGAGAGGTTTAAAGGAACTGGAAAAAAGAGTAAATTCAGGTGAAATGCAAGTAGCTTTTGCAATGTACCCAACATCTATGTCAGAGCTTTTAAAAGTTGCTGATGAGGATAGAATTATGCCACCAAAATCAACTTGGTTTGAACCTAAGCTTAGAAGCGGGCTTTTTATACACAAACTGGATTGATAAAATTCTAAAATATTTTTTATTTGAATATTTTCGGGACTAAAATAAAATAATACTCCTAAGAACATTTATTATACTAATTTAACGTAAGTATAAAACTACGCTATATTAAGTTATTATGTTCTATTAAAAATTTTATGTTTAATTTTTATAATAAAGGGAGTGTTATTGATTATGAATAAAATGGCAACCAGTATAATTGCAGGAAGCTTAATCGGAGTTGGAGTTTGGGCTTTATCAGACCAAAGAAGTAGAAACAACATGCTTAGAAGCGGTAATAAAATGATGAAAAAATTTACTAATATGTAATTATTTTTGTTAAAAGTAAAGAGTTTATACTATAAAATATGACTATAGTATAAACTCTTTGTTTTATATTTTCTATTTTTAAGCAAAATGTTATGAAAAAATTTACATATATTATTGTCAATTTGTACAAATAGATATACAATATAATATAAACAACTTAATCTTAAATTAAAAAATAATAAAGAAAGGAGCTATTATATGAAAATATTAGTAACAGGCGGTGCAGGATATGTAGGCAGCGTAATTTGTTCGGCTTTTTTAGACTATGGTTATACCCCAATAATACTTGATTCTCTAATTACTGGAAGAGATAACTTTGTAAAAGATAAAATTTTTTATAAAGGTGACATAGGTGATAAACAGCTTATAGAGAAAATATTTAAAGAACATGATGATATTGAATTTGCAGTTCACTGTGCAGAAAAGGCAGCTGTAGAGCAGTCTGTATCTAACCCATATGAGTATTATAATGCAAATGTAGTAAAAAGCATGGAACTATTTAAAACTCTATTTGATTTAGGTTGTAAAAAATTTATTTTCAACTCGTCTGCTAGTCTTTACGAAGATGTTCCCGGATATATGGTTACCGAAAAATCACCAATCAATCCACGAAGCCCTTTTGCAAGAAGTAAATATATTACAGAAATGATTTTAAAAGATTTTTGTAATGCATATGATATGAAATGTATTACATTAAGATACTTTAATCCAATAGGAGCAGACCCAAAAATGCGTTCTGGATTACAACCCAAAAACCCTATAAACATTATAGGAAAACTTTTGAAAGTTGTAGAAGGAAAAGAAAAGGTTTTTAAAATTGCTGGAAAAGACTGGGGTACAAGAGATGGTACTTGCATAAGAGATTATGTGCATGTTTGGGACGTGGCTCTTGCTCATATAAAAGCAATAGAAAACTTTGATTCTGCTTTTAGTAAAGCAGACCTAAAAGATAAAGGTTATATGCCTTTAAACATTGGTTCTGGAATTGGCGTTACAGTAAAAGAGTTTATTTCTGCTTTTGAGAATATTGTAGGAGAAAAAATAAATGTAGAATTATCTGAACACCGTTTGGGTGATATAGCTGGCTCATATGCAAATATAAGCAGGGCAAAAGAATTAATTGACTGGCAAGCTTCAATTTGTATTGAGGAAGCAATTTTGGATTCTTTGAAATGGGAAGAATTGCAAGAAGGTTAAATGTAATTTTTGGTTATACTATATTTTACTAGTTGCTTTATTATGAGTCTGTTAAGAATTTAGATTTTGCTGAGTTTTGAGTAAATTTTTTGTGATGCAAGGAAACGCCGATGATGCATACCCAAATAAAGTCTGCTAGGAGACGTTAACAAGGCAGTGCCAAAAATTATCTCAAAAAACAAAAATTGAAGATTCTGAACACGCTCTAAAACAAAAAATATTTGCAAAGCGGTGAAAATAGTATGATAAATATTAATAGCTCTAACATAAAACCAATTAAACAAATATATGTTTCGGATAATGAGCCGTACCCACATGCTGACGAACAATATCAAAATGAGAATATCGATACCCTAAAGGAATATGGTCAGCCAAATCCTGAAGTAATGCCTATAACCAAAAACCCAAAAGGTACAATACAATTTATAACAATAATAGGGCAAGTGGAAGGGCATATGACCCTTCCGCCTTTCAACAAAACAACAAAGTATGAGCATGTGATACCCCAGCTTGTTATGGCAGCTGAAAACCCTGAAATAGACGGTATGCTTATTTTATTGAATACAGTGGGCGGAGATGTTGAGGCTGGGCTTGCAATATCAGAACTAATTTCAAGGCTAGGTAAGCCTACAGTTTCTCTTGTTATTGGTGGAGGACATTCTATAGGAGTACCTTTGGCTGTTTCAGCAGACTATTCTTATATTGCACCATCAGCTACAATGACAATACACCCAGTAAGGCTCAATGGTACAGTTGTAGGTGCTCCTCAAACTTACGATTACTTTAATAAAATGCAGGAACGTGTTTTAGGCTTTATAGTAGATAATTCCAATATTACTAAAGACAGGCTTAAAGAACTTATGTTGGATACTAGTAAGCTTGTTTTAGATGTAGGAACTATTTTGATTGGTGAGGAAGCTGTTAAAGAGGGGCTTATTGATTCATTAGGAGGATTATGTGAGGCTTTAGAAAAATTATATGAGTTTATTGATATAAGAAGAAAAGAAAATAGTGAATAGTTTTAATTGTGGCTATTATTTGCAAATCAGAAATAGCGATAAAATACCTTGGGAAACTTTTTTGGGAAAAGTTTCCCAAGCCATTCAAAAAACTTTATCCATAAATACTACATTTGTTGCATTAAAACCTCAAAATAAAAAGTGGTTTAGATTGTTATAAAATCAATCCAAACCACTTTTTTAATTATATATTAAGTTTTAAAAACTATAATTTATATTAATATTGGTTATTAGTTTTACCAGCCATTTGTCTTTCTTGAGCCTCAATCATCTTTTTAACCATATATCCACCAACAGAACCGTTTTGGTAAGAAGTTAAATCCCCATTATACCCATGTTTAAGAGGAACGCCTATTTCGTTGGCAACTTCATATTTAAACTGTTGTAATGCTGCCATTGCCTCAGGAACTGCCTTTCTGTTTCTTGACGACATTAGTATCACCTCCTCACATACTATTATGTTCGAAGATAATTTATATATGCTGGTATTTACTGTACAATCGTTATCTAATATTTTTGGTTAATATAATTATCTATAAGAGATTGTTTTATATTTTCATCAAAAACCCCTTCATCTCTTAGGTTATTTAAAATTTTTTTATTTGTGGAGTGTAATATCATACCATAACTATTTAATACAATTTCAAATAATTGCCCTTTTAAATACTTTGACCTAACTTTTATAAAATATGCAGTAACATCTACATAATCCATTAGCTTAAGCAAAACCAAAGTAGAAATATCTTTTTTATAGTAATAATAATCAGCTTCCTTATTTTTTTCTATTTGTGTCTCTCTATCAAAACTATTGTATGCAACAATTTTTGATTCCTTTGCTAATGCATTATAATATTGGTAGTTAAAAAGCCCTTTTTCAACAGTATCTATATTTTTAAATGGTTTTATATTAAGACTTAACACAGCTTCCAAATTAGACTGCAAATATTCATTTTTGTTCATATCTCCTCTTATATATTGTTCTATTAAGCATTGACGATATTTAAAATATTTCTGTATTTCATTCACTTAAAACACCTTTTCAATAAAATTAAAAATATCATATAGTTTTAGTATATATTCCAGTTTTTACAGCTAGAAATAAGTAAAAATATTATGTATGCTATTATAACAGAACAAAAGATTTTTATCAAAACTTTAGGAGGAGTTAAATTGACATCTCATACAAGAAGCAATAACAAAAAAACATTTTTAGAAACATATATATACGATATTTCCGCTAAGCTAAAGGAAATTGATTTATTTATTAAAACGTCTGAGGAAAATTTTTCAAAATATGAAGTTTCCGAAATTTTGTATATATCAGAAGAAGAAGTAGAAAATATAATGGATTGTGAAAAAATCTCAGTTATTGATAAAAGAAATTTTTTTAGGATAATGGAAAAAGGTAGCAGTGCAATTTGCAAACTTTTTCAAAGAGAGACAGAATGTGGCAGCCCATATATATACACAAGAGAAAATATTTCATACATATATAATTTAGATTTATCAGTAGTAAATGAAGTATGCGACAACTTAAATATAAAAGAAGTCACATCATTTACTATGCCTATTGTATTTTCGCATATAATTAATTAATGGTGTATTTTGTATTATTCGACTTTAGCTTGGGAAACTTTTTTAATAAGCCTGTTTAAAAAGAGATATAAACAGATTCTAAAGTTTCCCAAGTTTTTAATAATTTTTAATTATATTTTGCTTAATGCTTGCGTGATATCATCTATTATATCGTCAGCGTTTTCAATGCCTATTGACATTCTAACTAAATCAGGCGAAACTCCAGCATCAACAAGTTGTTCATCAGTTAATTGCCTGTGTGTTGTACTTGCAGGATGCAAAACGCAAGTTCTAGCATCTGCAACATGAACTACAATAGAAGCTAATTTTAAGCTATCCATAAACTTAACTGCGGCTTCTCTTCCACCTTTTAACCCAAACGAAATTACGCCACTACAACCTTTTGATAAATATTTTTTGGCTAAATCATAATACTTATTACCTTCAAGTGCAGGGTAGTTTACCCATGATATGTTAGGATTTTCTTGTAAAAATTGTGCTACCTTTAGTGCATTTTCGCTATGACGTTCCATTCTTAAATGAAGTGTTTCCAAACCATAATTTAGAATAAACGCTGACATAGGTGCTGCTACAGTTCCTAAATCACGCAAAAGCTGTACTCTTGCTTTTGTAATATAAGCCGCATCACCAAAGTTTTTTACATAAACAACACCATGATATGACTCATCTGGTTCAGTAAATTCTGGGAATTTTCCGTTTGCCCAATCAAATTTACCACTATCAACAATTACTCCACCTAAAACTGTTGCATGACCATCTAAATACTTTGATGAGGAATGTACTACAATATCTGCACCATGCTCAAAAGGTCTGCATAAAATAGGGGTAGCTAACGTGTTATCTACAATTAGAGGTACTTTATTTTTATGTGCTATACGAGCCATTTTTTCGATATCAAGAACTCTTAATGCAGGATTTGCTAATGTCTCACTATAAAAAGCTTTTGTGTTTGGTTTAAAAGCCTTTTGGATTTCGTCATCATCCGCATCTGAATCTACAAAAGTAAATTCTATTCCCATCTTTTTCATTGTAACAGCAAAAAGGTTTACAGAACCTCCATAAATAGTTGCTGTACTAACAATATGGTCTCCAGCTTTACATATGTTAAGAATTGCCAAAAATATTGCCGACTGCCCAGAAGAAGTAAGCATTGCACCTATTCCACCCTCTAATGAAGCAATTTTTTCTTCAACAAAAGATAAAGTTGGATTACTAATTCTTGTGTATAAATGCCCAGCAGCTTCAAGGTCAAAAAGTTTCCCCATAAACTCACTTGAATCGTATTTATATGTAGTACTTTGATAAATTGGTAATGTACGTGGTTGACCATTTTCGGGTTTGTAACCTTCTTGAATACATTTTGTTTCTATTCTCATATTAAAACCTCCAATTCATACTATAGTAATATGATATATTATACCAAAATATTAATATTTTTACAATACATTTTTAAATTTTATCTGTTTATGACAATTTTTCTTAATATTCTAAATGAATCTTTGTATGAACTTTTTTTCAAGCAATTACATTCAGGTTCATTATTTTTTACATTTAGATAGTTTATAACTTGTATAATAACGAGCCCAATCGCAGATAATAAGTATACTACCCTAAAGTTTCCAAATTCAAATTGGTTTACAAAACTAACATCAGCAAAAAAATCTCTCAAAAATCCGCCTACAATTGGAGCAACAACGTATGCAATACCCATACAAGTAGTAAAAAATGATTCATACATTACTTTTGATTCTTCTGGAATTAATTCGTATCTTCTGTTAAAAACTCCAACTGTGTAGCCTGAAAAATTTATTGCACCGCTTAAATAACAAAGCGGTAAAAAAATATAAACCCAAGAACTTGAAACAAATACCCAAAAGAAAACATCTGCAACAAAGAACCAAATAGACATTAATAATGTAAAATTTGCACCAAATCTGTCTGTTAAAATGCCCCAAAATTTATAAAATATAAATCCTTGCAAAAAATAGTACGCAATCAAAAGTATATTAATATAAGTATAACTCAATCCTATATACTTAATCATAAATATGTTTGAAAAAGATGTAGCCATATTTACCAAAATTTGTACAATACACATTCTTACTGTAAAACTTAAAAACTTTTTATTTTTTAGTGGCGTTTTAATAATGTCTTTTATACTGAAAGAATTACCTTGCCGTGGGATTGTTGGGTTGCTTATTTTGCTAAAATAATAAGTTTCAAAAAAAGCTGAAATTATTGCTCCAATATATAAAATTAAAAATCCATAATATTGGTTTTGAAACAAGTCAAGTGTCTTTCCGGCTAATATAGGTACAACTAATGAAATCATTACACTTAATACTTGCCTTGTCGCAAAATAACGTCCTCTTATTTTTATGGGAATAGTTTGAACAAACCATGTATTAAAAGCAAGCACTGTTATACTGTTTACTGAATATCCGGCAACAATTAAAAAATATACAATTATTAGTGCCTGCTTTGGCGGGAGAAAAAGCGGTATAAGAATAATTGAAAAAATCATAGTCTTTGCTATAAGGTTAAGAGTAATTATAAAATATTTCATTTTGTCTTTTCGAGAAACAAACTTTGTAAAAAATATAAGAAAAATACCACACACATTACCTATTTGCGGAACAAAACTCGTTATATTATCCGAAGCACCTAAATAAAGCAAGTAACCCGTCAGAAATATTCCGGCTGACAGGAGTGTAAATAATGTTCCAAATATTTGCTGAATTATAAAATTATCCATATCTTTCTTTGCCGGGCTTGATATTAATTCATAATCTCTGTTATAAATAATCAAATTGAGTTTTTGCTTAATGCCCATTTCCAAACACTCCTATCCTCACTTTAAAAAAATAATAATATTACTTCTAAATATAATACATTCAGTAATTATAATCCTTTTATATTTTTTTACAAGATAATTTTATAAAAATTTTAAAGTTATTTCTGAGTTATTTTGATATAATTTTTATATGTTTATTTTTTTATTTAATTGGAAAAATTATGTTGTAAAAGATTATTTTTTTAGATATAATCAAACTGTAAAAAGTAATATCTTCGGTGGTGTTATATGAGAAATGTAAAATTGTATGTAGTAGTTTGTACAGCAATAATAATATTATTTTTTTTATTATTTTTTGTAAATACAAATATAGAAAATGATTATGTTGCTAAGATAGATGGCTATAATATATCTAAGGCTGAATATTATATATATTTATATGAGCAAAAAGTTTACTTTGAGGAAATAGGCGACTCAGAAATTTGGGAAATTGATATATCAGGAGAAAGTGCAGAAAATTTAGCAAAACAGAATGCCCTAAAAAGGGTAACACTCGTTAAAGCAGCATTAAATCAAGCGAAAAAAATGAATATTACACTCTCCCAA
This sequence comes from uncultured Defluviitaleaceae bacterium, assembly GCA_964474135.1. Classification (GTDB taxonomy): domain Bacteria; phylum Bacillota; class Clostridia; order Lachnospirales; family CAYYRV01; genus CAYYRV01. The sequence goes on along the minus strand of CAYYRV010000004.1, from coordinate 127,222 downwards.
GATGAAAAAGAGTCATTAAAAACATCTTTAGAACAAATTTATAATAATTTTAGCCCAGCTTTAATAAGCAGTTCAGGACTAACAATTGAAACACTAATTAAAGTTACTGAAGAAATAGAAATTCTTAATAAAGTCTATAACGAAATTACTAAAAATTATGTATTAAGCGAAAATGACTTTTCTAAATATTTTGAGCAATATGTTTATAACGAAAGAAATTCTATTATAAACATAGACATTAGCTATATTTTTATAAAGTCTCCCGATGATAAAGGTAATGATTCGTTACCCATTGCTACAGAAGTTCATAACCTTTCTAAAGAAACAGAAAACTTCCATAAGCTTATAATGGAATACTCTGATGACTATAACCCCAATGAGCAGATTATAATAGAAAATATAAACAAAAGTAATCTTAACCAAAAAGTTATTGAAACAGCATATAAACTCAAAGAAGAGGAAATAAGTGATATTGTCGTTACAAACAAAGGATATTATATAATTAAAAATGAAAAAATAACTGTGCCTGATTTGAGACAATTAGAAGAAAATATTAGAAAAGAATATATTAATGCAAAGAAAAATGAAATTTTTACAGAAGAATACTTGAAATGGTCTGATTCTCCGCAACCAGAAATAAATTTGCCTGTTTGGAACAATGTTTCAATAAATGATTTGTAATTAATTTTATAATAAGTACCAATAATTTTGCAAAAATTTTGATTAAATATACTTGCATATTTTTAAAGAAAATGAGAGAATAAGTCGGAAGCTTTAAAAATAATGTATGAACATTTGTATTTTAAATTTTGTATTATATACTAAAGACTAAGTAACATAAAAATTGTTTTATGTATTGTCGCATTTTGCTTTATAAAAAAATAATTTGGGGTGCAAAAAATATGAAAACTATTATATTAGCTGCCGGTGAAGGGCAACGCATGAAATCTAATAAGCCGAAAGTGCTTCACAAGCTTCTTGGTAAATCAATGCTCTCTTATGTAATAGAAGCAGCTAAAAAAATCGGCTCAAAAAAAATTATTACAGTTATCGGTCATAAAGGTGAAGAGATACAGAAAACTATAAAAGACGGTGTTATATTTGTTTCTCAAAACGAACGTAAAGGAACAGGTCACGCTGTTATGATGGCTGAAGACTATATTGGAGATTCCGGTCAAGTTCTTATACTTTATGGTGATACACCTCTAATTACTTCCCAAACTCTTCAAAATTTAATTGACTTTCACAAACAAAATTCAAATGGTGCTACTATAGTAACATCGAAGGTGGAAGACCCCTCTGGATACGGTAGAATTATTAGAGAAAATAATGCTTTTTCTAAAATAGTTGAACATAAAGACGCAACAAAAGAACAACTTGAAATTAATGAAGTTAATACTGGTATTTATGTTTTTGAAGCTAGCCTGCTGAAAAAAGCACTGTTACAGCTTAAAAATGATAATTCTCAGGGAGAGTATTATTTAACAGATACAATGGAAATCCTTTTAAATGACGGAGAAAAAGTTGGTTGTTTTTTTGCTGATGATTCTAATGAGTTTTTTGGAGTTAACAATCGTGTTCAATTAGCTCTAGCTGGAAATATACTTAAAGACAGAATTAATACAATACATATGATGAATGGGGTAACAATTATAGACCCTTCTCACACTTATATTAGTTCTGATGCCTTAATAGGCTGTGATACTACAATATATCCTGGAGTTATTATTGAAGGAAAAACTAAAATAGGCGAAAATTGTATAATTGGTTCTTGCAGTAAGCTTACTGATATGATAATAGAAGATAATGTTGATATACAAAATAGTGTTTTGGTTGATTCTGTTATAGGCTCATTTACAACTGTTGGTCCATTTGCATATGTTCGTCCAAAATGCGTTGTAGGGCGACATTGTAAAATTGGTGATTTTGTAGAAATCAAAAATTCAATTATAGGAGATAATACAAAAGCATCTCATTTGACATATCTAGGTGACTCAGATATTGGCTCAAATATTAATATCGGCTGTGGTACAGTAACTGTTAATTACGACGGCAAAAATAAATACAGAACAAAAGTAAAAGATAATTCGTTTATAGGTTGCAACGTTAATCTGATTGCCCCTGTTACTGTTGAGGAAGGTGCATTTATTGCTGCAGGCTCAACTATAACTGATGATGTTCCCAAAAATAGCCTTTCTATTGCTCGTTCTAAACAAATTAACAAGAATGATTGGCAATTGAGTTAATTTATGATATTATATTAACTTGTTTCTACGAAACTGTTTAAAATAAGGCATAATTTTGAGAGTATATCCAAAAACCCTAACTTATAGATTTTGAGGAAACCTTTTAAAAAGTTTCCTAATGATTTTTAATATTTTTAATTTTAAAAGTATACATTTATAAATATTAATATAACGTGAGTTCGACCGAAGTCGAATCAATTTGTGAAACAAGCCGAAAATCGTAAGATTTTTCACATTATGAGCATAAATTCAGTCTGATTCTGGCTAAATTTGTGCGAATATTATCAAAAGTTCAACGTAGCTTTATTTCGTCGAACTCACGTTAATATAATAGGGTTTTTATTAACAATTTCAAAATATTACTAAGTCTTACTTCCTAGCTGACTTAAAAACAAATCTAATATAAAAAAATAGGAGGAAACACTTCCATGAACCACACTTGTGGAGGCAATATTAAAATTTTTGCTTGTAATGCAAACCCTGAACTTGCAAAACAAATTTCAAAAGAAATAGGTATACAATTGGGTGCTTCAGAGGTTTCAAGATTTTCAGACGGCGAAATAAGTGTTAGAATTAATGAACCTGTAAGAGGCAGTGATGTTTTTATTATCCAGCCAACTTGCCCACCTGTAAACGATAACCTTATGGAATTATTAATTATGACAGATGCTATGTGCAGAGCCTCAGCTGGAAGAATTACTGCTGTTATCCCATATTATGGCTATGCACGACAAGACAGAAAAGCAAGAGCAAGAGACCCAATCAGTGCAAAACTTGTGGCAGACCTTCTTACAACATCCGGAATAGACCGTATTCTCACAATGGACATGCATTGCGACCAACTTCAAGGCTTCTTTAGTATTCCTGTTGACCATTTAAGAGGAATTAATTTATTTGTGAAATATTACAGCGAAAAATTTAGTGATTTAAGTAATGTTGTAGTTGTTGCACCCGATTTAGGAAGCGTTTCAAGAGCAAGAAATTTTGCCGAACGTTTAGACGTACCTCTTGCAATAGTAGATAAGCGTCGCCCGAAAGCAAATGTTTCCGAAGTAATGAATATAATAGGAAATATAGAGGGAAAAACCACAATACTACTTGATGATATGATAGATACTGCCGGCTCATTAACAAATGCTGCAAATGCTCTAAAAGAGCGTGGTGCAACAGAAGTCTATGCCTGCTGTACTCATGCACTTTTATCTGGCTCGGCAATCCAACGCATAGAAAGTTCATCTATTATAGAATTAGTTGTTCTTAATACAATTCCTGTACCAAGTGAAAAACTAATTTCTAAAATAAAAACATTGTCAGTTGCTCCTTTTTTTGCGAATGCTATTAGTAGAATACATGATGGGCTGTCCATTTCCAAACTGTTTGAATAAAATAATAAAGCCCACAATTCAGTGTCCATTACATATTATCGCTATAAGTTTATTGCAATAATGTGAAAATATTAATATAAATGACTTAAAAGCGTTTCCTTTTTTATAAATAATTGTTATATCCTAATTCGTATAAAGCGTACAACATTTAGGAGGTGTTACTTATGAAAAGTAAACTTGATGAACGCTATGACTTTGATTTAGACTTTGATTTAGAAGAAGAACCTATTAAAACTGATGACTCTGAAAATTTGCAGAAAAAGATAATTAAAAAAAGAAATTTAGCAAATACATTAGATTACTATAATGATGATATGTCACGAAAAGCTGTTGGCAAACTCTTTGAAAATATTCCAAGTGATGATACAGGCTTTGATGATGTAACAAATTTTTATAGCGAGACTGGTTTAGATTGTAATAAAAACGGTGAAATTGTAACAGGGTTTGAAAACAATTCGATTTCATCAAGTTCATTGGTAAAAAAATCGTTAACAGGCTCAACATCAAGGCGTATGCGAACTATTGACCCAAATGTCAGTAATGAAGAAGAATATGAATTTCATTTGTATAGAAGGAAAGGCTCAGAAAATATAGGCGAAGACAGTAACTCTAATAAAAATTATATTACCTCTCCCCCTTCGTCCCCTTCTCACCAGTCTATAAAAAAAGGACCGGAAAATGAAGGCAAAATAAAGTCAGCCAAGCTACAGAAAAATTATAAGCAAAACATCAAAAAAATAAAACATAAAGAAAATGAATATAATGATATTACACCTAAAGGCAATTCTATAAAAAGAAGTAATCCAAGAAGAAACTCATCTAGTACAGTTTCTCTTTCCATATTTGTTTTTTTTGTTTCATTAGTTATTGGTTTGTTGGTATACCAACTTACAACTACCAATAAAAAATTAGAAGCAGCAAATTCAAGAATACAAGAAAGCAACAGAATACTAGATAATTATAGTACAATGTCAATTCAGATTACAAACTTAAAAGACCAAATAGAAGAACTTACAGGTAAACTTAATGCTTATCAAATGGCAGACAAAGATTATATCGCAGAAGGGGACTCGCCCCAAGGTAATGAGAAAGTTGGTAACACAATTACAAATCCTTCTGATACAGCAAATGCTCAAAACCAACAAAACCAATCAGGCTCAAGAGTATACAAAGTTGAATTGGGTGACTCTCTCTCAAAAATAAGCAAAAAATTTTATAATGATATAAATTCTATTGATAAAATAAAAAAAGCTAATAACCTTACTTCTGATGTCCTCAAAGCCGGTCAAGTGCTTAAAATACCGGATTAATAGTTTTCTGTTAGGGAAGTTTTTTATAAAAAATCTTCCCTTTACCCATCAAGCTATTTTGTTTTAAATACTTGCAAATTTTACTATAAGTATTTTTATATAAAATACCACAATAAACATTTCTTAATCTACTTATGAGATAATTACAAATGTTTTTTGAAAAAAATATTATTAAAAGTGTTGAAGTTTGAAAATTTTTAAAGATACTATTAGAATTGCGTAAATTTATAAAAAGTATGTACAAAATCTCTTTATTTACAAGTCTGCTTAAAATTTCGTTTTTATTTAAAACAAAGTCTTATAAAGCAATAATGTACAATCTGATATAAAATTCTAATTATTTGTTAAGTTTTTGGAATATAAAACATAATATATTTTTATAATTTTACACTATTCTGTTAAACAATTTTTTATAAATTTTGACACTTCCATTTTAGGAGGTAAATATGAATATATCTGAACTAACAGTTACAGAACTAAGAGAAAAGGCTAGAGAGTTAGGAATAAAATCTATAGCAAAGTATAAGAAAACAGAACTAATTGAACTAATTAACAATGTAATGGAGCAAAAAAATAACAATATTACAATATTACCAGAACAGACTGAGCCTGAAGTTGAGCTTGTGCCAGCACCTCACCCCGAAACTATAACTATTAAAGCTACTGACCCAAATGCTCCAATAGAATACAGAAACGCAAATACAGAGCATTTAGATAGTGGTATTATAGAAGAAGGAGTTTTAGAGGTTTTAGCAGATGGATATGGCTTTTTGAGAACTCAAAACTTTTTGCCTGGTACAAAAGACATTTATATTTCTCCTTCCCAAATAAGGCGATTTAACTTGAAAACTGGTGATTTAGTAAATGGTAATATAAGAATACCAAAAGAAGGCGAAAAATTTAGTGCACTTCTATACGTTAAATCTGTAAATGGAGACAATCCTTATACAGCATCAAAACGTCCAAATTTTGAGGACTTGACACCAATATTCCCAATGGAAAGAATTAGTTTTGAAACTTCTAAAACAGAAATGTCAACAAGACTTATTGATTTAATTGCACCTGTAGGAAAAGGACAAAGAGGAATGATTGTTGCTCCTCCAAAGGCTGGTAAAACTGTATTGCTTAAAAAAATAGCAAATGCTATTACAACAAACCACCCTGATATTTACTTGATTGTTTTACTAATTGATGAGCGTCCGGAAGAAGTAACAGACATGAAACAATCCATTTGTGGGGATAATGTAGATGTAGTATATTCAACATTTGATGAACAACCTGAACACCACAAAAGAGTTGCAGAAATGGTATTAGAGAGAGCAAAAAGACTTGTAGAGCAAGGAAAGGATTTAGTTATTTTACTAGACAGCATAACCAGATTGTCCAGAGCATACAACTTAACTATTCCTCCTAGCGGAAGAACACTTTCCGGCGGTCTTGACCCTGCTGCTTTATATATGCCTAAAAAATTTTTTGGTGCTGCTCGTAATATTTTGGAGGGCGGTTCATTGACTATTTTGGCTACTGCATTAGTAGATACAGGTAGTAAGCTTGATGATGTTGTATTTGAAGAGTTTAAAGGAACAGGCAATATGGAACTCGTTTTAGATAGAAAATTGTCAGAAAAAAGAATTTTTCCAGCAATTGATATTCTAAAATCAGGAACAAGAAGAGAAGAAAATCTACTTTCTACTAGAGAACTAGAAGCAATTTATACTATTAGGAAACTTTCTGGACAGCTTCCAACACAAGAATTAACAGAGCAAATTACAGATATGCTAATTAAAACAAAAACTAATGAAGAGTTTGTGAATAGCATACCTACTTTAGAAAAAAGCTACCAAAAATAAATTTTATAAAAATATTTTGTTATAAAAAGCATAAATTTTATTTTTTTGTATTATTTTTTAACTATTGGCATTGAAATTACTTTTGATTTAATATATTATAATTTAGTAACAAAGTTATAATACTTAGAGTTTATTCTTAAAAAACAATTTTATTTAAGGCTACACTCTTAATTAAAGGAGGAAAACTAAATGAATAATAATTCAAATTTTGACCACTCACAAATGTTTGGTGGCTCAAATGTTGAAGCTTCTGATAGAGGGCTTCATAAGTTTATGACAACTGTCTTTGCTTGGATGTTTTTAGGGCTGATAGTAACTGCCTTTTCTGCTCTTGGGTATATCTTTATGCTTCAGACCAATTATACTGTTTTTACTATCGGTACATCACCTATTTTTTATCTTGCTATGATTGGTATTGAGTTTTTTCTAGTTATAACAATTAGCAGAGGCATAAATAAACTTAGCCCTACTGTAGCAAGGCTATTATTTATTCTTTATTCTGTTGCAACTGGAATTACTTTGTCTGTTATTTGTCTTGGATATTCTCTTAACGTTGTTTTCATAGCATTTATTATGGCTGCTACATTTTTTGCTGTTATGTGTTTCTTTGGTTTTTTTACGAAATCAAATTTAGCATCTATGGGAAAAATACTTTTTGCTGGCCTAATAGCTATAATACTTTGTTCAATAGTTAATATCTTTTTAAGAAGTTCTGGATTTGACTTTATTATCTCGCTTGCTGGAGTAGCTATTTTTACAGCACTAACTGCTTATGATGTGCAAAAACTGAAAAAAGTTTATTATGGATATGTTTCAACTGCTGGTGAGGCTACAGTAGCAAAAGTGGCTATTTTAGGAGCACTTGAACTTTATCTTGACCTTATTAATTTATTCCTATTTATTCTTAGAATATTAGGGCGTAAAAAATAAATTTTATTGTATTAAAAATTTAATAAAGAATAGATTAGGGTATTGATTATTCAAATTATAATCAATACCCTACTTTATTATATAAAAATTTTTTCTATATTCTGTTAATACTCTTTACTACTAAAAAATATTAATTTTTTAAAGCCTCTTCAAGTGCAAATGCTAATTGTTCTGGGCAAGAGCTTTCTTTTCTTCCGCATCTAATACCTTTTAGTTTATCTATAGCTTCTGAAGCCTTCATTCCTATAACAAGTGCCGAAATACCCTTTAAATTCCCGTTACAGCCTTGATAAAACAGAACATCTTTTATTATTCCGTTTTCAATACTTAAATCTATTTGACTTGCACAAACACCTTTTGTTTTGTATGTATAGTTCATATTTTTCTCCTTTAGTTAAAATAATGTAAGTTCGACACAATAAAAATGTGTCGAACTTTTAACAATATTTTGCAAATTTATTAAAAAGTACCAGTCTAATATTTTCCAAAATCCTTTTTCAAATATTCGGCATTACTATTAAAAGTACTTACTTTCTTACTGTTTTGCGTAGAAATATTTTTGTCAGAATCAGTAATGTTAGGGTCTAAACTAAAATTTTTGGAATAGTCTATTTCATCATCATTTGGATTATTAATATTAGCAATATCCAAATTAATATTGTCATTACTTCCAGCTTTCACCAAAGGTTTTGCCGAAAAAGTTTTTGATGCAGGTTTTATAGCAGGTTTAGAAATTAAATCTTCTTTCTTTGATAATGTTGGCTTACTTGTTACTGCTTTAAAAAATTTTTCAGACTCTAGCTTTTTTGGAGCTTCATTTTGTATAATATTATCTGCCCTTCTAAGCTTAAACCTTGAAACCATATTTTTAAATACCTCTGATTGGCTCGATAACTGTTGTGAAGAAGAAGCCTCTTCTTCTGATGTTGCTGAATTAATTTGTGTAACCTGTGATATTTGGTTAATTCCAATATTTATTTGAGCAATATTTTCCTCTTGTTTGCCTGACGCTTCTGCTACCCCTCCAACAAGTTGTGAAATTTCGCTTATTTGCTCAACAATTGCTTCTAAAGTTTTTGCAGTTTGATAAGCAATTTTTGTTCCCTCATTTACCTTTTCAACAGAACCTTGTATTAGAGCAGTAGTTTCTTGTGCCGCATTTTTACTCCTTGCAGCAAGACTTCTAACCTCTTCTGCAACTACGGCAAAGCCTTTTCCATGTTGCCCTGCTCTTGCCGCTTCAACAGCAGCATTAAGTGCAAGAAGGTTTGTCTGGAAAGCTATATCGTCTATTACTTTAATTATTTTAGAAATATTTGCTGAAGCCTGATTGATTTCATTCATAGCTTGCAACATGCCTTCCATCTCTGTGCTTCCGACAGCAGCATTATCTTTTGTCCTAAATGCAAGTGTATTTGCTGTATTAGCATCTTCAGCATTTTTACGAGTCTGCTCTGTTACTGTATTTAATGTATTTACTAATTCATCGACCGCACCCGCCTGTTCTGTTGCACCTTGTGCAAGAGTCATGCTAGATTCAGAAATATGCCTTGCTCCAGCAGAAACCTGCTCAGCCGATGTATTAATTTCCATAAGTATTGTATTAATCGTATTAATTATATGGTTTAAAGATGTTTTTATTGGTGCAAAGTCGCCTATATAATCATTTTTTATTTCAACATCAAAATTTTCATTTGACATTAAGTCTAATGTATCTGATATTTCTCCTATATACGAAGATAATGTATCAAGCGTATTATTTATTGATGTTTTAAGTATTGCATAATCGCCCTTATAATCACCTTTTATATATACTTTAAGATTTCCTTTTGACATAGCTTCAACTGATTTTATTGCCTCACTAACAGGGTCAATAACCCCTTTAAGAACACTATTTAATCCTTCAGCAATGTCCGCCCAATCATGTTTATATTTTTTCTCATCTATTCTTACACTAAGGTCTCCTTGTGATGCTCCCCTAACAATCCCTTTTATATCGGTCACAATAGAAATTAAATTTTCCTGAAGCTCATCGAATACATTAGTTAAAAGAACTTTCTTACCAATATGGCGTGGAGCTTTTACAGTAAAATCTCCAGTAGAATAAGATTTAGCACAATTAACAGCTCCCAATGTGTCAGTTATAAGCTGGTTAACAACTTCATTTACTGCAACTGTTACAGATTTATAGCTACCATTAAACTCACTAGTATTTATCCTTGCCTCAATATCTCCTTCTTTTTCTAACGCATAATTCAAATTCTCAATACTGTTTATTAACTTTTTAATTGTGAAAACTACTGTAGACATTGAATTTGAAAGTTGAGATATTTCGTCTTTTCCATTGCTTCCTACTTGTATATCTAAATTGCCGTCTGCAATATTGTTTGCAACATTAACTAATTTATTTATAGGAACTGTAATACTCCTTGAAACAACAACAACAATAACAGCAGAAACTATCAAAATAACTACTGAAAATATTATTAATAAAATTATTGCAAATTGTGTTTTATCAGTTACAATGCTTGATTCTGTTACCATATTAGATTGTGAATCTGAATATATATTGTTTAAATTACTTAATATAGTTTCTGATAAATTTGCACCCCTACCAATTAACAAATCATATGCGGAACTATAGTTGTTTTGTTTAACATATGCATATATTTGTTCACCTACATCATTATATTCCTTTGCATAACTTAAAGCATCTTCTGCAAGCTTTCTATGTTGTGGGCTTGTATCACCTATATAGTTCAAATATTCATTTATTGAATTATTCAGTTCATTATAGCTTTTTGTATATTCATTATATGTTCTGCTAAGTTCATTCGGCTTACCTACATAAACCCAAAAATCTCTAAGATTTCTGCGCATATCTTTAAATAATACAACAGATTTCTCTGATAGACTTATATTCGTAATACCAGATTCTATTGCATTTGAATAAGCCTTATCACTTGACATCAAAGAAAAAACATCAAAAATAATCAGAACCGCCATAATTAGCAAGACAATAGCAAAACTGCCTAAAATCTTTGTTCTGATTTTAAAATTATTAAGAAACGCCATTTTCATCTTCCTTTCTCAGAACAAATTTAAATCTCTCAAAAAAGAGTACAAATATGTTCTTATTCAGAGTAGTAGGGTGATGTTTATAAATCTAGTAGTCAGTCTAATTTATTGCTATGATTTATTAAACAATCTTAGAACTTATCCTCAATAATGGATTACCTGTATTTAAAGTGACAATTTTTTTACCATTTACTACATGTTGACATAGAAATAATAAAGGTAACAACATATTGAGGATAATTACTAGGTTTAATTTTGCAAAAGTTTAAAATTTCTTACAAAACTTCAACCAATATATTTTGAAATCAATTTACTAATCTCATTTTCATCATTAAAAATATCAAAATTACTTATTTGCTCTTCATATAATTCCCATTCTTCAACATGGCTTACAAATTCTCCTGGGGCAACTTCAACTATTTCTCCCAAAGTTTCAACCTCCAAAAACGTATCACTTATATAACTTTCATAACAACAACCATTATCAGGGTAAAATCCATTTATTTCAGGCTCAAAAAATTTAAAAAATACTTGCCCTTTATTAAAAACTGCTGCCCAACCCTTCTCGTTATTGTATCCTATTTTGTAAGGTTGAGAAATTGCTTTATCCTGTTTTAAAACAACAAAGTCCTTTAAAAACTTAACCCTGCTGTCATTCATTGCACTATAATCCCAGAATGAGAAGCTTCTGTTTGGTAGATAACCTGTTTGCCTATCAGGCATAGGAATTACAGAAACAGCTCCTGCGTCTGTCATAGTAACAGCCCAAGGTGCAAATTGAATATGCCATGGATTATGATTCTCTATTGTGTGATTTATAGAAATTGATGGTAAATCTTTAGAAATACATATTGTTATTACTTTTCGTATATTATTATTTTTTTCAATGGGTGCAATAAATTCTATTCCGTTTTCTGTTTCGTTATATGTTACAGGTGAGTTGTCTGGATAATAGCAATTGGGCATTACTTCGGGGCTAACCCACAAACGATGCCCACCATAAATTTTCATTATGTCTCCATCATAAACATCTTGATAATCTCCCAAGGGCTTCATTTCTTTGTCTTGATATAAAATGTTTTCCATACCAATTCTTGAAAAACTTATTATTCTTGGTCCAAAATCAATTGTCACCAATAATTGTATACAATTATTACTAATCTTTACACAATTCCCAAATGTTTCGTCTTTGATATTTTCTATTTTTATATTAGACATAGCAAAACCTCCCAGTTTTAATGTTTTTTATATTATAACTTTAAAGAGTAATTATTACAACACCTAGTTGGAAATTGATTATAAAAGAATTTGTAAATATTAAGTGGTTTTTTATAAATTTTTACAAACCATTTTGTATATTTCAAACATATCGTTTACAACTTGTCGCTGAGAGTATTTTTGCACTGATAATACTGCATTTTTTTCTACTATATTTTTTAAATTATTGTCGTTATAAGTATCTATAATAGTTTTTATAAATTCTTGAGAATTATTCAATGAAAATAAAAACCCTGTTTTATTATGCTCAATTAAGTCTCTGTTACCTCTTACATTTGAGGCTATTACACATTTTCCGCCAGCTTGTGCCTCTATTATATTAACTGCTAAGCCCTCCCTTTTACTTGAACTTATTGAAATATCAGTAATAGACAAAAGTTTATCAATATCACTTCTTTCACCCAAAAAATAAATGCTTTCGCATAAACTTAATTCCTTTACCATTTTAGAATAAACTCCATTAGCAGTATCAGGGCCTATTAATAATAGCTTTGTATTAGGTATATGCTTTAGAATCTGTGGCATTGCAGATATTACAAATCCCTGATTTTTTCTTTTGCTTAAATCAGCAACATAAGAAATAATATAGTCTTTTTCATTAATATTTTCACTCTTTTTTATATTTATTTTATCTTCATACGTAATATTTTGAGCAAATTTATTTAATTCTACTCCAATTCCATTTATTTTAAAAACATTATTTGCATTAAATTTCTTTTTTGCTAAAGAAAAATCTTCTTCATTAATAGTAATTAAGCAATCTGTAATATTAGCAAGGATTTTTTCTATAGGATAATAAATAAGCCAGTCTATTATAGGACCTTTTTTACAGAAGTGAAAACCATGAGCTGTATAAAACACGTTTGTACCTTTATTTCTTTCACCTTTTGCTGCAAGCCTGCCTATTACACCTCCAACAGGAGTATGACAATGAATTATTTTAAAATTATTTTCGGTTATAATTTTTTTAAGGGCGAAATATGCTTTAATATTGGAGGGCTTAAAAGGAAACCTCTCAAAGTTTATATTATGCTTTACATCGCAAAATTCAATTTTTGAATTACCTTTGCAAGCAACATGAACCTCATACCCCAATGATTTAAACTGTTTCAAATATGGCAAATGAAATCTCAATATATGAGATTCTACAGTTGCTACAAAAAGAACCTTTTTCATAAGTTATACCTCTTAAAAAATTTTTAACTAAAAAAGCATATATTCGTTATTAAAATGCATTGATATTTTTTTGCTGTATACTAAATTACCAAAAACTTTTTTTATTATAGAAACATCAAATAAATAAATAACTTTTCCTAGAAATTTACTTAGATATATTTTTTTACCTTTCCTTGCGGATAATCTTTTAACTATTTTTGATGTACAACCGTAAGTTTTATCCTGAGGAAAATAGAGCCCCGATTTATCATTTTGTACAATTAGAAATATAAGTTGGCACAAACTGTTAATATGGAGAATACTCCTTTTATTTTTCACAAATGGAAAAATAGGAGTTAACACTGCCAGCTTTTTCAACATTCTATAGTTTCCCGGGCAATTCTTACCATAAATCATAGGGGGACGAATAATCGAAACTTTAAAATCGTCTGATTCAAGCTCCCTTAAAGCAAACTCCGCTGCAAGCTTGCTTTTCCCATACTTTGTTGTTGGATTTGGTACAGTTTTTTCTGTTATTACAACATCTTTATCTAAGCTTCCCTCCAACCCATAAACTGCCATTGTACTTATAAATATAAAATGCTTAACTCCACTTTGTTTAGCTTTTTTAGCAATATTAATAGTAAGATTTGTGTTAATGTCATAGTAATCCTGATAAGAGTATTTTTTTTCGCTTTTATGAACAAGCCCTGCTGTGTGTATTACTACGTCGTAATTCTCAATACATTTTGGGATACCATTTCTTACAGAAACACAGTCAGTTATGTAATCACTTTTTTTACCATCAAACCAAAATTTTATATGGCTTGCGATATAACCTGTGCTTCCTGTAACCATTATTCTCACAAAACTCCACCTTCCTTTACTCCATCTGCACTTAAAACTTTCTTTACTGTAAGAAAAATTATTTTTATGTCAAATAAGAAGCTCATTTTCTCTACATATTCACCGTCAAATTTAGCTTTTATATTAATAGGAAGCTCATCTCTGCCACTTACTTGTGCTAGCCCTGTAAGCCCTGGCAAAATATTATTTGCATTATATTTATCTCTCTCCTCCAAAAGGTCATATTGATTCCATAAAGCAGGTCGCGGACCTACTATACTCATATCACCTTTAAGAATATTAAAAAGCTGTGGCAATTCATCAAGGCTAGTTTTTCTTAAAAATTTGCCCATTTTAGTAATGTATTGTTCTGGATTTGTCAAAAGGTGAGTAGGAACATCTTTTGGCGTATCTATACGCATTGTTCTAAATTTATATATATAAAAGTGAGTTTTATTTTTGCCGACTCTTTTCTGTTTAAAAATTATTGCCCCTTTTGAATCAACACATATTAAAATAACAAGAATAATAATTGGTATAGACAGGAATATTATAGCAGCCAATGACAAAATAAAGTCAATTATTCTTTTTATTGCTATATACATTAAATCACTTTCCTCTCAGTATATTCCAAAATATCTTAAAAAAGATTTAAGACCTTGGGGAGGAAACTTTTTTCAAAAAGTTTCCCCAATGTCTTAACCATTTTTATTTAAAAACATCTGCACAAACCTTACAAAAATCATCAGCACTTTCTTTATGAGGATAAAGCTTAATACCTTCAAAAATAGAAAGTTCAATATTAGGGTTTAATTCCTCAATTTTATGGAAATTTGAAATAGGGTTTAAAACGTTATTATCACCCCATACAACACGAACAGGGATTTCTATGTTTGGTAATACATGCTCAATGCTCACGTTTAGGAAATTAGAAAGTAGTGAGGCAATAGGAAACTTTGTATTATATCCTTCAAAATGTGCAGGATAATATACTTCGTCAATCCTTTTACTTGTAACATTAGATGTGTTTTGATACCCATATTCTTTTAAAAACCATTTAATATAAAATTTTGATGAAACAATATTATAAAATGCAGTTCCCAAAACAGGCGATTCCATTAACCAACGCATGTAAACGTCTTTACTTTTAGGAAGTGCATTTTGTGTTCCGACACCTGAAGGGCATATTAAAACCATACTATTATATAATGAAGGTTCAAAATAATAAGCCATAACAGCGTAGGAAGCGGATAAACCATTTCCGACAATACTAACTTTTTGTCCGATTACCTCTTTGATAAAATCATTTATTAAAGTAATGTAAAGATATGCTGAAAATGATGTATTAGGTTTTTCTGAATTACCAAACCCTATCAAATCAAGTGCATAAACTTTGTAGTTTTTGGAGAGTATTTCAATAGTTTCCTCCCATTCGAGAAGGCTACATCCCACATAAATTCCATGAACCAAAACAACAGGCTTACCTTCTCCTTTTACTATATATCTAATTTTGCCATGCTTCCATTTATAGTAATTTTCCTTTTGATTTTTAAAAATATTAACTGATGCATTTTTAAAAATCAAGTAATTAATTGCAACTGTTGTAGTTACTAATCCAGCTAAAAAAAATAAAGATTTTACAAGTTTTTTCATTATAATATTCACTCCAATACAATAAACTAATGTGCGTTTAGCGCAATAAAAACTGCATCAAACTTTTAATAATATTCGCACAAATTTAGCCATAATCAGGCTGAATTTATACTCATAACGTGAAATACCTTGCGATTTTCAGTTTGTTTAACAAGCCGGTTCGACTACGTCGAACTCACGTTAATCTATTAGCCTTATTGTTCGTATTTTTACATTTATTATAACATATATATTTATTTAAAGGGAGAGTTTTTTTGATAAACAGTTTAACAAACAGGTTCTAGGCAAACTTGCTTGCGGAAATAACTTGGAAAGTGCTATAGAAAAACGATTAGGAGGCTCTTATGAAAGAATTTATGGTTCTAATTGGTCAGATTTTTTTAATATCATGCATACAGACAATTACAGAGATTTTTGTAGACCCAGGAAGCAAACCATACCAAGCTAGGGTTTTAAACATTGCTTGCTTTGCAGGAAGCTTATATTTGCTTTTGCAATTTGTTTTTAATCATCTTATGAAAGAATTAGTTACAGTAATAAAATTTCCATTTTAATAAATATCAGATGTTGTAATTGTCTAGTAAAATATGTATACTTTAATATGAAACAAATAAAACTGTATTTCTATCTTCTACATATAGATATAGAAAGGGTGTTTACACATGAAGAAATTAAAATTAATATATAATCCTAGTTCAGGTGATAAAAGCTTTATAAATTGGTTAGATGAGTGTATTAAAGCTTTTCAAGAAGGAGGCTTTGAAACGCATATTTACAGAAGTATGGAGGTTGGTGATATTGATAAACACTTTGACCAGCTTCCAAAAGATTATTATGATGCATTTGTAATTTGTGGAGGTGACGGCAGTGTAAATATTGCTGTTAACGCAATAATGAGAAACAATTTAAAAGCTCCTTTGGGAATTATACCTTCTGGAACAGCAAACGATTTTGCCAATTATTTAAAAATGCCTCAGCAAATTGATAAAGCAGCAGAGGTAATAGCAAAGTGCAAAACTGCAAAAATAGATTTAGGGCTTGTAAACAATGAGAAGTATTTTGTTAATGTATGTGCAGCAGGTATGTTTGCAAATATTTCTCAAAATATAGATATAAACTTTAAAAATACATTTGGAAAGCTTGCCTATTATATAAAAGGTGTTGAGCAAATACCGAACTTTGTTCCTATGAATTTAAAAATAATAAATTCTAAAGATACAATACAAGAAAGTATATATTTCTTTTTTGTTCTAAACAGTGCGGGAACAGGCGGTTTTGATAAACTTTCCCCTGGTGCTTCAATAAATGATGGCATTTTTGATTTTATAGCATTTAAGGAGTTCCCTATAATAGACATTCCGCTTTTGTTTGTGAAAGTGCTTTCGGGCGAATATTTAGATGATAACCGTATTATTTTTTTCAGAGACTCCAACATCAAAATTGAATGCCTCGAACCCCCAAAAAATAATTTTATGCTTAAAACAGATATGGATGGAGAAGCAGGCCCCAATTTGCCAATTGAAATAAAAAACATAAATAATGCTTTTAATATTATAATACCATAACAACATTACACGGAGGAAAAATAATGGATTTTAAAAAAGAACTAGCCATTTCTATAGGAAAGGCATTAGAAAAAGATGATATAGACGAAATATATTCGGCAATAGAAGTACCACCACAGTCAGATATGGGCGATTTTGCATATCCTTGCTTTAAGCTTTCAAAAGCACTAAGGAAAGCCCCAAACATTATTGCAACAGAATTATCCGAAAAAATTGAAAAACCTTATTTTATAGAAGAAATTAAAACTGCATCTGCTTACTTGAATTTTTTTATAAATAAAACAGATTTTGTAAAAGAAGTATTTTCTGATGTAATAGAAAAAAAAGATGATTACGGTAAAAGCCAAGTTGGACAAGGTCAAAATATTACAATTGACTACTCGTCACCCAATATAGCAAAACCATTTCATATTGGGCATTTACGAACTACTGTAATAGGACATGCATTATATAATATATATAATTTTATTGGATATAACAGTTTTGGTATAAATTATTTAGGGGATTGGGGAACACAGTTTGGAAAGCTTATTACGGCATATAAAAAATGGGGTTCTAAAGAAGCTGTAGAAGAAAAGGGAATTGAAGAACTTACAAGAATTTATGTATTATTTCATGATGAAGCCGAAAAAGAGCCTTCTTTAAATGATGAAGCAAGAAATTGGCTTTTGAAAATGCAAAAAGGTGACGAGGAGGCATTAACACTTTGGAAGTGGTTTGTTGAAATAAGCATGGTGGAATTCAATCGTGTTTATGATATGCTTGATATTAAGTTTGATTCTTTTAAAGGTGAAAGCTTTTACAACGATAAAATGGATGCTGTTGTAGATGAACTAAAAGAAAAGAACCTTCTTGTAGAAAGCGACGGAGCAATGATTGTTGACTTAGAGAAGTTTAATATGCCCCCTTGCCTTATTTTAAGACGAGACGGTGGAACACTTTATCCTACAAGAGATATTGCAGCAGCAATTTATCGTAAAAAAACATACAACTTTGTAAAATGTTTATATGTAACCGCATTAGACCAAAAACTTCATTTTGCTCAATGGTTTAAAGTAATAGAACTTATGGGGCATGAATGGGCTGAGAATTTGGTACACATACCTTTTGGGCTTGTTAGTCTCGAAAGCGGAAAGCTTTCTACAAGAAAAGGAAATGTTGTATTACTAGAGGAATTATTAAAAGAAGCTGTTTCAAGAACATTGAACATAATTGAGGAAAAAAATCCTGATTTGCAGAATAAAGAAGAGGTTGCGGCTCAAGTTGGTATTGGTGCAGTAATATTTAACGATTTGTACAACAGCCGTATAAAAGATGTTTTATTCTCATGGGACAGAATACTTAATTTTGAAGGTGAAACAGGACCTTATGTCCAATACACTCATGCAAGAACAGCAAGCGTATTGGCAAAAGCGGGTAATATAAATTTTGAAAATGTAGATTTTTCAGCATTAACTGATGAAGCCTCTGTTAATGTAGCAAAATTAATATATGTTTATACAGACAGAGTAATAGAAGCCGCAAACAAATACGAGCCTTTTATTATTTCTAGATACTTAATGGATTTAGCACAAGCCTTCAATAAATTTTATCATGATAACTCTATTTTAAATGCAGAGGATAATGTTAAAACTGCTAGATTATGTTTGGTTTATAGTGTTAAAGTAGTTTTAAAATCAGGGCTTGCTTTGCTTGGAATTAAGTCACCCGATAAAATGTAGACTGTTATTATTAATGTTCTTGGGGCTTTCAGCCCCAAACCCCAACTTCTTTCTTGAAAGAAAGAAGCAAAGAACTTTTGTTAGAAACTCGCTACACTCGTTTCTTTATGCTTTTATGGATATAAAACTACACAACGCTTGCACTGTTGTGGAGATAATGCTTTTGAAAGGGAAGAGGGGAAACTTTTTTTCAAAAAGTTTTCCCTCGGTCTCAATTTCTTTAACTAATAAATAAGGAGAACAAATGAAGAAGGAAGTAATTTCAGCTGCAAATTGCAGTATACAAAAATATTATTTTAATCAAGAATTTAATAAAATACCAATAGAGTTGCAAAAACAAATAAAATATATTTGTGTGTTATTAGCGGAAAAGCTTAACTGTATTTTCTTAATTGGTTTTTATGAAAATGGAGATATTTTTTTTGAAACACAAGCGGAAGAATCAAATATAGATTATGATGAAATAGGGGCAAAGCTTGAAATAGAAAGAATTAAAAGAGAAGAATATGAGTTAATCAATTCCCTTCAAATTTGGTATGCTGTTTTCAAAACAAAAGAAGGAGAAGAAATTCAAAACCAGCTTTTTAAAGGGACAGAACTATGAGAATAGGAAATGTAGAAATTAAAAATAAAGTTTTTCTTGCTCCTATGGCGGGTGTTACGGATTTACCTTTTAGGGTTCTTTGCAAAGAGCAAGGTTGTGGGCTTGTTTACACCGAAATGGTAAGTGCAAAAGGCATAATGTATAATAATGAAAACACGCATAATTTACTTAAAGTACATGAAAATGAGCACCCTGTTTCTTTACAAATCTTTGGTTCAGTGCCCAAAATTTTAGCCGAAACAGTGAGTAAAATAAATTACATAAATATTGATATTATAGATATAAATATGGGATGCCCTGCCCCCAAAATATTTAAAAACGGAGAAGGCTCAGCACTTATGATGCAACCCTCTCTTATAGGGAAAATTGTAAAGGCTGTTTCGTCACAAACAAATAAACCTATTACAGTAAAAATACGAAAAGGCGTTGATGAAAAAAATACAAATGCCGTTGAAGTAGCAAAAATTGCAGAAGAAAACGGTGCGGCAGCAATTGCAGTTCATGGAAGGAATAGAGAACAGTATTACAGCGGAAAAGCAGATTGGGAAATTATTAAAAAAGTTAAGGAATCGGTTTCTATTCCTGTAATCGGTAATGGTGATATTGTTGATTCAGATTCGGCAAAAAAAATGCTTGAAGAAACAGGCTGTGATGCAATAATGATTGGCAGAGCTTCAATGGGTAATCCATGGATTTTTAAAGAAATTGTTACTTTCTTAGAAAAAGGAGAAATAGTTCCCCCTCCATCTTTAGATGAAAAAATTGAAACAGCCATTAGGCATGCTCAAATGCTTATTGATTTTAAAGGTGAGTATATTGGTGTAAGAGAAATGAGAAAGCATTTAGCTTGGTACACAAAAGGAATGAAAGATTCCGCAAAGCTTAGAGTTGAAATTAACAAGGTTGAAACTCTCCATGAAATAAAAATTTTATTACAAAATATAGAATGACTTTATTAAGAAATTACACAGTTTAGGTATTGTAAAGTTAAAGCCTTTGAAGAATTTTAATTGTTTTGAAAATTAGTATATTTAGTAATACTACCTCATAATTTTTAAGTATGGGGTGTTGTCTTATGGAAAAAAGGTTTGCAATTTTGGATTATGCTAATTCTATAGAGGATATAAACGTAAAATTTAATCTTTTAAAAAGAACTCCTGCATTTATGTTAGAGTGGTATATAAATAAATTTAATCCTTACAAAATGCGTGAAATAAATATTGAAGAAGCTGTTGGGTTTGAAGTAAAATTGCCGATAATAAAAGAAGATATTTTTACTAAAAAAGACGAGCTGTTAATTTTAACAGAAAAAACCTTAAATGATTTAATTAACTATGATGTAGAAATAATTTTGCCTCCAAAAAGATTTCCTTTTGATTTTCCTGACATTATTAGGATTGCAGACGGAAAAAGTATTTTTCCTTTTTTTATAATGGAGATGATTTTAAAAGCATTAAAATATTCTGGTAAAAATATAAAAAATGCAGAAATATTAATTATAGACGGTAATGAAGATTATGTACTTACATTAATAAATATGATTTAT
Organism: uncultured Defluviitaleaceae bacterium; assembly: GCA_964474135.1. Classification (GTDB taxonomy): domain Bacteria; phylum Bacillota; class Clostridia; order Lachnospirales; family CAYYRV01; genus CAYYRV01. Next base: position 106,055 of record CAYYRV010000004.1, on the reverse strand, counting down.
GAAAATACAAATAATCTTGCAATTATGACAGAACAAACAGATAATATAAAGTATATTAATATCGCTGAAGATATTTTTAATGACAATGGCTTAAACATAATTATTTCTGGCAAAAATAAAGGGCTACTAGAAAACGCTGATGTTATAATAAATACGTCATCAAAAGAAGATAGGTACGACTTTTATTATAAAAGAGGGGCAATATACTTTGAACTTTCTAGAAACAACTCAAAATTTATTGAACTTATTGGAAAAAGAAGCGACTTATTAACAGCTAATAATTTAAAACTTGAATTTGATGGTAAAAAAATGCATCTTGATATGTTTGAAGCTTTTTTTTATACTAAGAGCAGACAGTATAGAAATTTTCTAAATAGGGGTTATAGCGACTCTGTTATTAGCAATATTAAAAACAGTATTGATGGGCTTAACCTAAAACCATCTTTATTGACATTAATTAACCCATAATATATAATCTTTAAATTGATTGCAGAAAAAATCGGGTTTAAGAACTTATATTAAATATTACTATATTTATTTGAAAGGATTTTAAATATGTCGGAGAAAAAAACAGTTTTAACATATGATGGTCTAAAAAACTTAGAAGACGAGTTGCACGAGTTAAAAACTATTAGACGTAAAGAAGTTGCAGAAAAAATTAAAGAAGCTAGAGGGCAAGGAGATTTATCCGAAAATGCCGAATATGATTCAGCTAAAGAAGAGCAAGCTGAAATAGAAGCACGTATTGCTATTTTGGAAAAAATGCTTAGAAATGCGGAAGTAATTGATGAGGAAGATTTAGCACAAGGCATTGTAAATGTTGGTAATAAGGTTGTTTTATATGATAAAGAATTTGATGAAGAAATAACATATGCGATTGTTGGTTCGGCAGAAGCAGACCCGCTAAAAGGCAGAATTTCAAATGAATCACCTCTTGGTGCTGCTCTTTTAGGGCATGTTGAGGGAGATATTGTTCAAGTAGAAGCTCCCGACGGAATTGTAGAATACAAAATAATTGCAATAAAATAAAATGAGTTTTAATGGTTTGGGGCTTTCTGCATCAAATCTATACTTCTTTATTGAAAGAAAGAAGCGAAGAACTTTTAAAGGAATGTCGCAAATGTGACATTCCTTGTTATAATAATATTTAGGAGGATTAAAATGTCCGAAGATACAAAAGAAATTGAGCAACAATCAGAAGAAAATTTAAACCAACTTTTAAAAATAAAAAGAGAAAAACTTGCTCAATTGCAAAATGATAACAAAGACCCATTTTTACATGTTAAATATGATGTTAGCTGTCATAGCGAAGACATACACAGTAAATTTGAAGAAATGGAAGGCTTAGACGTTTCTGTCGCAGGCAGAATGATGACAAAACGTGATATGGGAAAAGCCTCCTTTTGTGATATTCAGGATAAAGCTGGGCGAATTCAGATTTATGCACGCAAAAATGAGATAGGCGATGAAGCTTATGAAGACTTTAAACATTTCGATATTGGAGATATTGTAGGCGTAAAAGGTAAGGTTTTTAAAACACAAAAAGGTGAAATTTCAATTAAAGCAACAGAAATTGTTCTTTTGACAAAAAGCTTGCAAGTCCTTCCAGAAAAATGGCATGGGCTAAAAGACCAAGAATTACGTTATCGCCAAAGATACTTAGATTTAATTGTAAATCCAGAAGTTAAAGACGTTTTTTTGAAACGCTCCGCAATTATTAAAAGTATAAGAAACTTTTTAGACGACAGAGGTTATATTGAGGTTGAAACTCCTGTATTGCAAACTATTGCAGGTGGTGCAACTGCAAGACCTTTTATTACGCACCATAATGCACTTGATATTGATATGTATATGCGAATTGCATTAGAGCTTCCTTTGAAAAGGCTTATTGTAGGCGGATTAGAAAAAGTTTATGAATTAGGCAGAGTTTTTAGAAATGAAGGGCTTAGTATTAAACATAACCCTGAATTTACTATGCTTGAATTATATGAAGCTTTTACAGATTATAACGGAATGATGGAGCTTATCGAAAGTTTAATGAAAAAAGTTGTTGAAGAAGTTAATGGAACAACTTTATTAAAATACGGAGAATATGAGTTGGATTTCAGCAAACCTTTTGAAAAAATTTCAATGATTGATGCTGTAAAAAAATATTCAGGAGTAGATTTCACTCAAATTGATACTCTCGAAGACGCAAGAAAAATTGCAAAAGAGCATCATATAGAATATGAAGAACGTCATGGAAAAGGTGATATACTTAGCTTTTTCTTTGAAGAATTTGCAGAAAAAAACTTAATACAGCCGACATTTTTAATTGACCACCCTGTTGAAATTTCTCCTCTTACTAAAAGGAAACCAAACGACCCTGAGTTTACAGAAAGGTTTGAGCTTTTTATTGTAGGAAGAGAGTTTGCAAATGCCTATTCCGAGTTAAATGACCCTATCGACCAAAGAAAAAGGTTTGAGCATCAAGAAGCTTTAAGACAAGCTGGCGATGACGAAGCAAACATGATAGATGAGGATTTTATATTATCATTAGAGTATGGTATGCCTCCAACAGGAGGTTTAGGTCTTGGAATAGACAGGTTTGTTATGCTTGTAACAAATTCTTATTCTATTAGAGATGTATTGCTTTTTCCTACCATGAAGCCAATTAGTCAATAAATAATTATTTGAGCCTATACCAAAACTTTGGATAGGCTATTATTAAATTTTATTTTTTATAAATAAATATAATGACGAAATACATATTTTTGTGTTATAATTATAATTAAATTTTATATTAAAATAAAGCTGTTGTTTTGAAAGGGAATAGTATTATGGAGGATAAAGATAAAATAATTATCATGACGAAATTAGCTATTTATGATAAACAATACGGAGAAAAAGATAGAAAAATAAATGAATATTTTGCTGATGATTATGTTTATCGTAAAAATTTCTGGACTAGGTTTTGTGTTACTATAGCATGTATACTTGTTATATTATTATATTGTATGCATAGAATAATTATTGACGAAGTTGATATTTTAAAATTAAACTATTATAAAGAAGCTACAAATATACTTTTATTTATATCTATTGTTATAGTAGTTTATTCCCTTATAAGTTCTAAAACAGCTTTGTCTGATTATATTAAATCACAAAAAAGATTGGGAAATTATTTTAAATTGATTGACGAGTTAGAAGAGCAAAAGAAAAAACCCGAAATGGAGACAGAGGAGGCTTCAAAAGGTGAAGCAGATATTGTTTATACGGGAAACGATTATTAAGTATTTTAAAAGATATGAAATTATAATATTGTTTACTCTTAAATTTTTATTAGGAGTTTCTATTTTTACGGTTATTAATAATATTGGTTATCCCATAGATTTGTTTAATATTGTTGTGGAGCCGGCATATGTATTTCCATATATTTTATTAATGAGTATACTTTTTTCTGTTTTACCCGTTACTTTGTCATATGGGCTTATTATTTTAAATATAGGAATTCAAGTTTCTTCTTCTATCGGAGTAGCGACTTTTGTAATGATTTTTTTGCTGTGCATTTTGTTTTTTTATATAAGGCTTGCCCCAAAAGAAAGTATTCTTATATTAGCGGTATTTTTTGGATATTATTTTAAAATACCATATCTTGTTCCAATAATTGCTGGATTGTATTTTAGCTTAACAAGCATTATTCCAATAACTATAGGTATAATAATATGGGACTTTATTCCGCTATTTTCAACATTACTAAAGCAAACAAATGAGAATAATATAGCTATTATTGATATTCCATCTACTATTATGGAACTTTACTCTATAATTTATAATAGTGCAAAAGCAAATGAAGCATGGATATATACAGCATTTATTTTTGCTGTTGTAGTTTTTGTTGTATATGCTATTTCTCATATTTCTATAGATTACTCTAAGGAAATGGCAATTTGTTCTGGAGCTATTGTTTGTATTTTTAGCTTTGTTATAGCAACTATGGCTTTAGGAGTTGATGTTGAAATAGCTGAAATAGTAATATTCTCAATTATTTCAGCCGCTTTAGCTATTGTTATAAAGTTTTTTGATATTGTTTTAGATTATAGTAGGGTAGAAAGAGTTCAGTTTGAAGATGAACAAAATTACTATTATGTAAAAATTATTCCTAAAGTTTCACTAACCAGACTACCAACAAGAACGAAAGAAAAACCTATAGTTAGAAAATCTATTAGAAAAAGTAAGAAAAAAGATTTTAAACAAGTTACAGAAGCGGATTTTGATATTGATTTTAATTTTGAAGAGTAATTATATTAGACTTTGAAAAGTATTGATAAATATAATAGTGCGAGTAGGTGAAATATATAGTTGGAAAGCTTAAAAAATTCATTAGCCAATTTTGATATATCAGCAAGAAGTATTAACAAAGTAACTTTTAACGACATAATTGACATTATTATTATTGCCTATATAATCTATACTGTAATGATATGGATAAAAGAAACAAGAGCATGGGTATTGCTTAAAGGTGTTCTTGTTGTACTGTTTATAAGCGTTGTAGCCTATCTTTTTGAACTTAATACTGTTTGGTGGCTTTTGGAAAAATCATTTAGCACAGGTCTTATTGCACTTATTGTTATTTTTCAGCCCGAACTTAGAAAAGCTTTAGAACAACTAGGTAAAAAAAGGTTTATGTCTTCATTTTCTATTAACACTACATCTGATACAAAAATAAGTGATGAATCAATAGATGAAATAATTAAGGCAACTGCAATTATGTCAAAGGCAAGAACAGGAGCTCTAATTCTAATTGAGCAAGAGGTTGGACTGGGGGATTTGGAACAAACTGGTATTTCTATTGATGCAAAAATATCCAGACAACTATTAATTAATATATTTGAAAATAAAACACCTCTTCATGATGGTGCTGTTATTATTCGTAATAATAGGATTTCTGCTGCTACATGTATATTGCCTCTTACAGATACCTCAATTGATAAAAGATTAGGAACGAGGCATAGGGCAGCAATAGGTGCAAGCGAGATTTCAGATGCATTTATCGTCGTTGTTTCAGAAGAAACAGGAGATATTTCTATTGCACGCAGCGGTAAACTTATGAGACGTTTAACAGAAACGCAAATAAAAGAAACACTTTCTTCAGGGGTGAAAAAAGAGGATAAAAAGAAACTGGTATTATGGAAAGGACGAAAAATAAATGAAAAAAATAAGTGAGTTAATCACTAAAAATTTCCTTTGGAAACTTTTGTCGCTTCTAATTGCCGGTTTACTATGGTTTGTGTTAGTAACTGACCAAAACCCAATAAAAACAGATTCAATAAGGCTACCACTAGAAATAAGAAATGAAAGTATTATTGAGCAGAATGATTATATACTTTTAAATAAATCCTCTCTTACTTCTAAGCTTGTAACAATTAAGGTAAGAGGAACAAAAGCTGATTTAGATGAGCTTAAGTTGGAAAAAAACAACTTTAAGGCTTATATTGACTTAAAACCTATTGATATTTCTAAAACTAACGAAATTGGTAAACCTATGAACGTTAACGTTAAATATGAATTGCCAAGATATTTGGATGCATCAAATTATCAAATAATAAGCTATTCTCCTGATATGGTGGATATAACTCTTGATAAATATTCCACAAAAGAATTTAATGTAAGCGTTAACCGTGAGGGCGAAGTGGGAGATGGATATGTTTCTCTTTCACCAATTGTTACTCCCAACAAAGTTTCTATAAGTGGTGCTAATTCTATTATTGATACAATAAAAACTGTTGAGGCAAAAGTAAATTTAAGTGGTGTTACTCAAGAAATTTCTACTTATAAGGCATTAGAGGTTTATGACAAAGATGGAAGTAATATTACAAATTCTGTCAAATTATCAGCACGTGAAGTACAAATAACTATACCTGTAAATAAATATGCCAAAATACCTATTTCATCTCCACATGTATCTGGGAACGTTGCCCAAGGGCATAACATTGAGGAAGTTGAATGGACACCAAAGTATGTTGAAGTTATTGGTGATGAGGAAGATATAAAATCAATTGAAAAGATAGAAATTCCAGAAATTGATGTTACGGGTGAAGAAGAAAGCAAAACAGAAAAAATTGATTTGCGAAAATTTTTTATGGATTCAAGCCTAACTATAAAAAATGGTACACCTTATGAGGTCGAAATTACTGTAAAAATAAAAAAACAAATAAATAAGATATTTAATGTACCTTTACAAAATTTTACTGTTAAAAAAAATAATAATCCTTATAAAATACTTTCTGATACTATAGATATTACTTTGGGCGGCTCAGAAGATGATGTTAATGCTGTCACTATAGAATCAATTACTGGTGTGATAGACTTATCTGGGTTAAGCATAGGAAGCCATAATGTACCAGTTAGTGTTAATTTACCAGCAAAAATTAAGCAAATTGGAAAATCTCCTACCGTCTTGGTGGATGTTTTTAGTGAAGATGAATTACCAAATGAAGATGGTACAATAAATAATAATTCTAGTTTACCAGAAGAAGGTGTTGTTGCTGGTGTGGAAGATACTTCTACTGCTTCGCCAACACCTACAGAAGAAACTAATCAGTAAAATATAGTTATTAAAAAAATGTAAATTTGGCTATTCCGAACTAATGTTAAATATTATATAGAGACAACATTTTGTTGTTTCTTTTTTATTTGCTATTAAACAATAATGATACATTAAACTAGCATTAGATTATACATAAATTTTCTTTACATAAATATATATGTAAATAAGGAAAGTTATAGCAGATTTCAAAACAAATTACTTTATGCTATAAAATATTATTTATGGAGGGAAAACAAAATGAAATTAAAATCCGTATTATTTATTGTATTAGCAGCATTTTTTTTATTTAGTGGGTGTAACAGCATAAACTCATCAAAGGATTCCGGAAAAACTTCATATGAGAAAGTACAGGAAAAGCTTGTGAATCTTGAGTCATTTAAAAGTGAGGCAACAGTAGAGTATAAATCAAACAAGGGGAGCAATGTTTATGACACTATACAACAATGTAAAATGGACGGGAAGTATAGAATAGAGGTAACAGGTCCTGAAAATGTATCAGGCAATATAACCCTTTCTAATGGTGAGGTAATCTGCCAATTTAATTCTAAAGTTTCTGGTAAAATTTCTGTTGGAGTAAAAGAAAATTTAGAAAGAAGCGAAATTTTTCTAACAAGCTTTGTAAAAAACTATTTAACTTCTCAAGAGGTATCTATTAGTGTAGGTAGTTTTGGTTCAGAAAATTATACTGTTTTGGAAGCTATTATACCCGGAAACCACCCATATTTGTCAACAGAAAAGCTTTGGGTTGACAATAAAACACTTAATCCAGTTAAATTAATATTATTTGACCAAGATGGAAGCGAAAGAATAGTTGTTAATTACAAAACATTTGAGTATAATGTAACTTTAGAGGATACTCTATTTACAATGTAAGCTCATAAATATAATTATAAGCCTCACAAACTTATTATCTTTATTACTCAACCGAACTTACATTTTAAGAGCCTGTTTAATACCAAAACTTATTTGCTGTCAGCTAATTTCTATAAATATTGCTTAACTTAACATTAGTTTGAGGAGGCTTATAATGCGTAATAACATATAATATAATTGCGAATTAAAATGCCTTACTTTTTTCAGCTATATATAACCAGATTTATGTAATTAGGCAGTTATTGTGGAAGCTTTTACAGCGGATATGGGGAAACTTTTTTATAAAGTTTCCCCTTACTCATTAAACATTACAATAATTTAAAATACTTATAGTATGGAGGTGTTATATTTTGATTGAATATCAACGGGTATGGGCAGAAATTAATCTTGATAATATTGCTCATAACATATCAAGAATACGAAAAAAGGTAGGAAATAACATTAAAATAATGTCTATTGTAAAGGCTGATGCATACGGGCATGGTGCAGTGGTAACTGCAAAAGTCTTGTTGTATAATGGAGCTGACTGCTTAGGTGTCGCTACTTGTGATGAGGGCATAGACATAAGACAGAACAATATATTTGTTCCAACACTGATATTAGGTTATACACCTGAGTCTAAGCTTAATGATGTTATAAAATTTGATTTAATACAAACAATTTTTAACATAGAAATGGCACAAAGCTTATCAAGATGTGCATTAAAGCTTGGTAAAAAAGTACATATACATATTAAAGTTGATACAGGAATGAGCCGTTTGGGTTTTCTACCAAATAAAGAGTCAGTTAATGATATTATTACTATATCAAATCTTCCTAATATTAATATATCAGGAATATATACTCACTTTGCGGACTCTTCCGGTGATAGCAAAGATTTTACATATGAACAGCAGCAGAAGTTTGTAGATTTTCTAAAATGTCTGGAGCAAGCAGGTATAAATATACCTATAAAGCATTGCTCAAACAGTGGTGCAATTTTAAATTATTGTGGTTTTAACATGGATATGGTTCGCCCAGGGATATTGCAGTACGGATTAAAGCCATCAAATGACACTCTATCTGAAACTAATTTTAATGAACTTAACCTCAAGCCTATAATGAGCTTAAAAACACAAGTAAGCTATGTAAAAACCTTACCAGAAGGTGTTAGCATAGGTTATGGACGTACATATTTTACAAAGAGAGAAACTAAAGTAGCAACAATACCTGTAGGCTATGCAGACGGATATTCAAGAGCTATGGGTAATAAGGGAAGAGTATTAATTAATGGAGAGTCAGCACCTATTATCGGAACTATATGTATGGACCAGTTTATGGTTGATATAACAAAAATAGATAATGTAAAAAATGGTGATGAAGTTACGCTTATTGGTGTTCAGGGCAAAAATGAAATATCCGCAGATGAAATAGCAAGCCTTGAAAACACAATTAACTATGAAGTAATATGCAATATCGGAAAAAGAGTACCACGTATATATTTAAAAAATAATAAAGTTCTTTCGAAACAGTGGTTATAGTATTATTCTTTTAAATGTATATAAATAATCAGAAATGGAAACAATATAACTACATGAAACTTGAATACATAATAAGTTATTTTAAATGCTTTATTCGTAGTAGTATATATTTATTTTCTAAACCGCTATAAAATTACTAAAATTGTTTAAAAATACAAATATAGTATATTGGAGGTAAAAATTTCAAATTATAAATTTGAGATTTCTATATAATGCTCAATAAACTACATTAGGTTTAATTATTTTGTATTCAGCATTTTCACAGACTGCAAAAAATGCAGGCATTAGAACTTGTATTTAGTATAGAGTTACCAAATTTATAAAGATTGGCGTTGCTCAAGAATTGGGTGGCGTTAATGCTGTTAAAGTGGCGGCTCAAATATTAAATATAGGTTCTTATTTAAAGAATGCGGAGAGTGATTAAATGTGCTAGTTAGACGAGGCGATATTTTTTATGCAGATTTAAGCCCTGTAGTGGGCTCAGAGCAAGGCGGAATAAGACCTGTGCTTATTGTTCAAAATGATGTTGGCAACAGATATAGCCCAACAGTAATTTGTGCAGCTATAACTTCACAAATAAATAAGGCAAAGCTTCCTACACATATAGAAATAGACTGTCAGCAATATACACTTGTAAAGGATTCAGTAGTTCTTCTTGAACAAGTTCGCACAATAGATAAAAAAAGATTACGAGAAAAAATTTGTCGTTTGGATGAAGGGCTTATGAAAAAAGTAGATAAGGCTTTATTAACAAGCTTTGGTTTGAACTGATACATAATAGGAATGCAGCGGCTTAAATACTCAATACAGGTTTAAAGTAAAAAGTTCTTTTAATATAACGTGAGTTCGACGTAGTAGAAGCTGATTGCGAAACAAGCTAAAAATCGTAAGATTTTTCACATTATGAGCATAAATTTAGCTTGACTCTGGCTAAATTTATGCGAATGTCATCAAAAGTTCGATGTAGTATTTATTGCATCTGACTCACGCTAATATAATAAAAACAATTAATAACGGCTTCATAGAATATAAAAATTCTATGAAGCCGTTAAATTTAATTTCTATAAATCAGGTGTAACATAACCATTAAATACTTCTACAGGGTCGGCTAATACATCTAAATTGAAATCTGATTGTTGTTCTGGTAAGTTTCCAACATTAATTTCATTAGGAACATTGGAAACACTTTTTGCTGTACCAACTCTCACCTCTGCTTTTCGAGGTTTATAATAGCTGTCATTTACAACAACTTTTTCAACTTCAACATCATTTTCATAAATTATTTTATAAACTCTATATTTATATCCTGTTAATGCTGGTAAATCCACAACCCTTTGCCCTGTTGGAAGATTAGGGTCTTGAGTAACCTTTTCTGCCCCTGGAGGAACTGTTTCTATCAAGGCCTTTTGGAAAACAAGCTTTCTGCCAGGGTTATGAACTTCATTTCCATATATATTTGTAATTACTTTATTACCCTCAAGATATGCTTCAACAAGCAAAGGATATTTCGTGTCATTTTCAAATTTTAAATCAATATAGTCTCCGGCAAGAGTAGCATCAAAGCCATAATCCATATAGCCAACTTTCAATGAGTGATTTTGTCTTTCTACTATTTTTAGTTCGGCTTGGAGTAAAGCATTATATAATGTACTAGAAACTTGACAAACTCCTCCTCCAATATCGTCTACAAGTTTGCCACCAATTATAACAGGTGCTTTTCTATAACCATTTGCTATGCTCATTTCTCCAAACATTGCATTTGTAGAAAAAACTTCTCCTGGAAACAAAACAACTTGGTTAATTTTAGAAGCAGCATTACTAACGTTAATATTTCTTGGATTATCTAAACTGCCTGTATAAACAGAAGAACCTGTTCCAATAAGGCTTTGTGCATTAGCATAGTCCTCAGGTTTAAATTTAGGCTCTACAATATCAAAAACTACTTCTACTTCTCCATCTGCAACTTCTTGTATTTTTTCTTGTACTTTTTGAAAAGTTTCATCATTGTTTGGTATTCTGCCGTTTTTCCCCTCTGTTATTACAAACTGTCCGTTTTGTCTACTCATAGTAGCATTAATAGGGTCAATAACTAAATCTGCTGTAAATTCAGCAATCTGAGCAGGAATAGTAGTGTCATCAAATGTATAGTCAGGTTCATATGTAATCTTATGTGGAGTGTCTTTAAGCTGCATAACTTTGTTGTATCTTTCTTTTATTGAGCCGTCTCTTGCATAGTTATATGCCTCGTCAACAACATCTATAAAATCGTATAAAGGGTTTAAATCATTATACTTAATTTCTAGTACTTTATCCCCTTCTTTTAAAATTATCGACTTATTCACAAAACTAGGTACGAATTCAGAACTTACTTTTTTTATTGCCTCATCTTTCGTCAATGTTCCGACACTAATATCGTTTATATAAATATTTTCGTAAATAGTTTCACTATCGACAGCGTCTTTCATTTTTTGGTACTCACTGTAAGACATAAACCCAACAATCGATGTAGCGGCTATCAAAAATATTAAAGTTACAATAACCACCTTTAATATAAATGTGCCACTTTTTTTGGTCTTAATTTCTTGATTTTGAGCATCATTTTCCATATTTGCCTCTCCTCCAATTAATTTATAGTTTTTATTATTAGCTTCTTTCTAATTTATATAAAGAAATTTTAATAAAAACATTAATTAGTAATATATAAATACTACTACAACACAAAAATTGTGCAAAATAGTATTATAAAAAATTATAAAAAATTTAATAACATTAATAAATAATGTGATATTAATATTATCTAATTTATTCTATTATCTTACACAATATTATAACTTATGTTGTAAAGTAAATCAATTAAAGGAAAGCATTGTAACAATAGTTTAATAATACAATTTGTTTCTGACTTAATAATATATTTATATTGTACATTTTTATATAAATATGATTATTATTAATTACTATACTTAATTTATATATTTAAAATTAGTTAACTACTATAGGGGCATTTGATGTTTCTAAACTTAATTTAATTTTCTTTCTAGTAGTTTCATAATTTATTGATTTTGCCTCCATATTTGACAAATCACTGTTTATATAATTTAAGCCTACAAGACCTATTTTTATAGAACCCAATGAAGTGTGAGCCTTTACATGATATCCTATTTCAGGAGAAGAAGGCATATTTAATGTAAGCTTGCCGTTGTTTGTTTCTACTATCCAAATATAATTCAAATACTGCTCAAAATCACTTAAATTTAGCAATATATTTCCATTTGAAGTAAATAATTTCATATTTTCAATATCTGAATTTGTCGATATAATATCACTGTTAAAATTTTCAATTTGTCCATTTTTAGCTTTTACATTAGAAATTGTAAGTTTTCCGCCGCCATTTTCAATCTTTATGTTGTCGGAATAAATATCTTTTATTATAACTTCAGAATTTGTAGTATCTGTTTTAAAATACTCTGTTCTTAGTGATGAGCAGTCTACCCTTCCGTTTATAGTTTGGAAACTAATAATATTAAATAGCCCCTCAGGAACATATGCCTCTATAGAAACTTTATCAAAATCCGCTTCATCATAATTCAGTGTATATTTATTTCCGAATTTCATAAGCTCAAGCGGCGGGTTTAGTTTTTTGGGCTTGCAGAATACTTTAGCCGTAATTTTATCTCCATTATACCCTTTTATATTAATATCTCCATTTAATGCTTGGAAATTTAACTCATTATATCCCGCAGTTACTTTAATCTCAAAATTTCTTTCGTTATAAGGGGTTGAACCTGTAGAAGTTGGTGGAGTTGTTGCTTTTGGTGAATATTCAACAGATTTTGAAATTTTTTCTGCAATATCAGTAGTTTTTTCAACAATAATTTCTGTAAACTTTTGTAGTTTAGGCTCCCAATCCTTTGCTAAAGCATCAAATTTTTTGCTTAAATCAGCCGTAAAATCATCAAGACCAATACCCTGACGTCTTCCGTCAGTATTATTTTGTTGTGATGATGAGTAATAGTTGTTTTTATTATCATAACTGTCTTTACTAAAATTATTGTTAGTATTATTACTAAATCCATTACCTGAAAACGTTTTTCCAGACATAGAATCAAGAAGTTTAGAAGCCTCATCTGCTGTTATTTTGCCTTCCTGCAACATCTGCAGTATTTTCATTTTTTCATTTTCCATATAAATTTCCTCCTAAATAAATGATTTATCTAATAATATAAATTTGACTAAGTTACTTATAGATTCTAATACAAAATGTTTTTAACAATATAATACATAAAGAAAATAGTTCAACTGTATGCAACATAATAATATACGTAACAAAATAAATATAAGTTTAGATTTAATATTAATTTTAATATAACCTGCATATATTTATTAAAAAGAGGAGTATTCAAATGCACTTAATCTCAATATTTATTATATCACTTTGTGTATCAATGGACGCTTTTGGTGTGTCAATTTCAAACGGAATGTTAATAAAAAAACCCCAGATATCATTTGCTTTAACATTTGGTTGTTTTTTTGGATTTTTTCAATTTTTAATGCCTATATTAGGGTATATATGCAGTATATATTTCAGTGCATCAGTTTTAAGATTTGAACATTTTATATCGTTTGGGCTATTACTTGTAATTGGCGGAAAAATGGTATTTGAATCTCTGCACAAAGATGATGACAAAAACGTTATAGACCCAATCGATATAACATCATTTAAAAATATGATAATCCTTGCTATTGCAACTAGTATAGATGCTATGGCTGTAGGAGTAATGTTTAAATTAATGGAAGTAAATATAATTTTTACATCTGTTATTATAGGCAGCGTAACATTTGTTTTTTCCACAATTGGAGCATACCTAGGTGGAAAAATAAGTAGATATTTCAAAAATGGTGAACTTATTGGTGGTATTATCCTAATTATAATAGGATTAAAAATACTTTTTGAACATTTATTTTAATATAAGTTTGACAAAGCTTTTATTGCATAAAACTTACAGCTAAATAGATTTAATCATCTGTTTACTTTTAAAATCTATGTTAATATGATAACTCATAAATAAATCAGTAACTTGTATAAGTTCCCTCAATACATCTTCTGACAGTTTAAATTTAAACAAATTATTTATATCTGAACTAACTATATATTTTAATGTATAAACTGTTCCCGAAGATATTTTAACTACTTTTTCTTCACTAACTAAACATTTATTACATAAAACTCCATGACTACCGAAGAAATTAAACTCACTAACATTCCCGCAAACTGAACATACCGATAATTCGGGTGAATACCCATTTATGTGCAAAAACTTAATTTCAAATATACTCGAAATTAAAGAGGTGTTAACCGAATCCTTACATAAAGCTTGCAAGCTTTTTAAAAGAAGAAACAATATGTCGTCACAGGGCATACTTTCCAAAATAGTTTTTGAACATATTTCTAAAAAATAGTTACCATAACATAAATTTTCAAAATTATTTCTTAAATTATAAAAATTTTTTATAATTTCAACTTGAGTTATTGAAAAAAATCTACCACCATCAAAAATTACGAAATCACAATATGTAAAAATTTGTGTACCAGCAAGAAACTTACTTTTAGGTTTTCTTGCTCCCTTTACAGAAGCGGATATTTTACCATGCTCTTTTAATAAAAGAGTAACTATCTTATCTGACTCACCAACATTTGTTTCTTTTAAGACTAATCCTCGTCCTTTAAATGTACTCATAATAATATTAATCCTACCAAACTTATGCAATTATATAAAATAACATAAGTTCGACACAATAAAACTGCGTCGAACTTTTGATAATATTCTTACAAATTTAGCCAAAATCAGACTAAACTTTAAGTCAATCCATATATTAGCTACTAATATTCTTATTTTCATCATAAATATTTTTACAGCTACTATAACCTACATATGCCTCAATGCTTCCGGATTTCTCAAACATTTTCCAAAAAAAATCACCATATGCCATTATATGTTCCCCCTTTTTGTAACTGCTATTTTAATATTATATTTTCCTTTGTGTTTTTTTTTATACTAACGAAAATTTGGAAGTATTTTTTTATAAAAATATGATATAATTTAACACGCACTGAAGTATTTCAATAAAATTATTTTATTCTTTGACCCTAAATATTTTTACCATCATATCCAAAGTTACGAAGTAAAAAGTCACTATCTCTCCAGTCTTTTTTTACTTTAACCCAAAGCTGCAGATAAATAGGATAACCCAAAAATCTTTCTATATCGTGGCGTGCCTTTTGTCCAATTTCTTTTAGCATAAGCCCTTTTTTTCCTATAATTATACCTTTATGAGAATCCTTTTCGCAATAAATTGTTGTTTCTATATCAATTATTTGTTTTCCTTCTCTCTTTTTCATTGACATAATTTCTATTGCTATTCCATGAGGTATTTCTTCTTGAAGTAAATATAATGCTTTTTCTCTAATTAATTCTGCTACAATTTGACGCTCTGGCTGGTCTGTTACCATATCATCAGGAAAGAACTTTGGGCCTTCTGGCAAGTAACTTCTGATGCTTTTTAATAATTCCCCAATACCTTCATTTTTCATAGCAGATATAGGTATTATCTCTTTAAAATCATATAACGCTCTATAGCTATCAATTATTTTTAATAGCTGAGATTTTTCTACAGTATCAATTTTATTAATAACTAAAAACACAGTAGAATTTACCTTTTTCAGTTTCTCAATAATTGATTTATCACTATCAGATATTTTTTCAAATGGCTCAACAAGATAAAGCACAACATCTACTTGATTTAGTGAGTTTTCGGCTGATTTCAGCATATATTCTCCAAGCTTTGATTTAGGCTTATGAATCCCCGGAGTATCTATAAATATTATTTGAAAATCATCTTTTGTTAAAATACTTTGTATTTTGTTTCTAGTCGTTTGGGGTTTGTTTGAAACAATTGCAATTTTTTCCCCAATAAAACAGTTCATTAATGTAGATTTTCCAACATTTGGTCTGCCTACTAATGAAACAAATCCTGAATAAAATTTTGATGACAAAAATTTTCCTCTTTTCTTATGTTTTTAAAGATATTAATTTTTTATTTTACACTTTCTAATTGTCTTTTAATTTCTTTAAAATCTTCCCACGCAGGACGTTTTTTCTCCTCATCTCTCAAAAGTGCTGAAGGATGATAAGTAGCAATCATTTTAATATTCTTTTTTTCAAACCATTTGCCTCTATCTCTAGTTATTTTAAAATCTTTATCTATTATAGCTTGTGCAGAAATTCTACCCAAGCATACAATAATTTTTGGACGTACAAGTAAAAATTGGTGTCTCAAATAATTAATACATGCCTCTTTTTCGCCCTCTAAAGGGTCACGATTATTTGGAGGGCGACATTTAACTACATTTGCTATGTATACATTATTTCTTTTTAAATCTATTGATTGAAGCATCTTGTCTAATAGCTGACCAGCTTTTCCGACAAAAGGCTCTCCTTTAACATCTTCATAATAACCAGGACCTTCTCCTACAAACATTATATCAGCATTTTTGTCTCCTACTCCTATCACAACATTATTACGAGTTGTGCATAATTGGCATTTTGTGCAATTCATACATGCTTGTTCTAGCTCTGCCCATGTTATCATAAAATCTACCGCCTTTTTTAATTCGCCTTTTCACTAGTATTCTTTTCCTCTAAATCTTCTTGAATTGCCTTTTCTAACTCTGTATTTTTAAATACAGCATCACCATCATAAACGCATATCCAAGTCTTACCTTTGTTTAATTGAAGCTTATATCCAAATTCATCATACCACATTGTCGGAGATTGTTCAGAGGCTTTTTCCCATTTTATAGGGGTATATTTTCCGCCAGTAGCAATATATCCTTCACCGCTTCCAATAAGCTTAACTTCACGTCTGCCAGCATCATCACCCGAAATAACATGCATATCTACATTCTGTATAATTACGTTTGAAACTTCAAGCTGTTCCCCTGTTTCCTCATCTATATGCTTGTCTTCTCCTTGGAATTTAAGATAAGTTGACTTTTCTTTATCATATTTAAAAACCGTAGTGTACGCATCAGAAAACGGAATAGTAATTTCATCTGCACTAATGCCATCTTTAGGTTGTGTTTGCTCATTATAAAACATAAAAGGAGACAAAGTATTTGAATTTTCCATCTTATATCCTTTTGCCTCGCTGTCTCTCAAAATATTTTCAGCACTTGTATAAGAACTATGTTCATACATTCCAGCTTTTTTAATTCTCTCGCTGTCTCTCCAAAAAGTGTTTGCTTCTCTCATGCCGTCTAAATTATTTATTCCAAGTCTTCTTAATTCATTATAACCCTGTGGGCTTCCTCCATGATGTACAAAAATTGCATTATTATCTAATGCAAAATCTAAGAAATAGTGTCTTGTACTCCTGACAGGCCCTATTTTTTCTGAATTAAAATCTTTAAAAATAGCAATTAATCGAGTAATATCACCTTCCGCTAATACCTCATATATAATATCAGCTTGACCTATTCCGCTTTGAGGCTTCGCTTTATGTAAGTTATTTATTACTACAGCAACTGGTCTTCTATTTGCTATAACTTTATCAATATATAAACCTGTAAAAGGATTTATAGCTTTATTCGACAAATCTTCTGTTGGTTCAGGTGATTGTGTCGGCTCTTCGGTTTTTGTAGGTTTAGTTGGTTTCGGTTTTGCAGAAGCAGTAGGAGAAACCATATTCACCATATCTGATTCATTGCAGCTTACAAGCATTAATGAAAATAATGTTATTATGCAAGCTAATAAAATATTTTTTTTCATCTATCACATCTCCTATATTAATGTGAGTTCCACGTAAATAAAACCACGTCGAACTCACATTATCTTAATAATTTCAAACGTTGAAGAACTTGCTCTTGTTTAAAATTCATTTCCTGCTCTTCCTCTTCTGTCATATGGTCATATCCTAATAAGTGTAAAACACTATGAGCCGTCAAAAACCCTAATTCTCTTTCTAAATTATGCCCATAAGCTTTTGATTGCTCTTTTGCTTTTTCTAATGATATAATGATATCGCCTAATGGCAATTCTTCTTCGTATTTATAATCACTATCTTTTAAGTTATCATTTAAAGGAAAAGATAAAACATCAGTTTCTTTATCTATTCCTCTAAATTTTTTATTTATTTTACGAATTTCAGAGTTTGTAACAATAGAAACACTAACTTCTCCTATATTAACAAATCCCTCACTCTTTAATGTTTCATCTATTACAAGTTTAATAATATTTTCATATTCAATCATAAATGCTTCGGTTGTACGGTTATCAAAAAAAATTTCCAAATATCTATCATTCCTTATTATTTTTTATCCTTATCGTCAGGATAAGGTATTCTTTCATGATACATTCCTTTAAAAACTCTTAAAAAAGATTGTACAACTGTTTCTAAATCTTTAATAGTAAGCCCACTATCCAAAAGTTGTCCATCATCAAGTTTATCCCTTATTAGCTTTCTTACAAACTCCTCTACCTCAATCATTGTTTTTCCTGAAGGTATCATAGAGCGGACGGCCGCCTCAACAGTATCTGCAAGCATAACTAATGCCGCTTCTTTTGATTGAGGTATTGAATATGGATATCTAAAATCCTCCTCATTAATTTCTTCTGCTGGTTTTAACTCCTTAGCTTTATAGTAGAAAAATTTAACAAGTGTATTTCCATGATGTTGTTCAATAACATCCCTTATTATTATCGGTATTTTGTATTTTGTAGCCAGTTCGATTCCAAATGTAACATGGCTAACAATAACTTGCACACTATTTCTTGGGTCTAACATGTTGTGAGAATTTTCACCAACTTGATTTTCAGAAAAATATTGCGGATACTTTAGTTTTCCAATATCATGATAATACCCTCCGGCTCTTGCTAAATTTGGATTAGCACCTATTTCATATGCCGCAGATTCTGATAAATTGGCAACAATCAAACTGTGATGATAAGTTCCGGGGGCCTCTATTGCAAGTTTTCTTAGGAGATGACTGTTTGGATTGCTTAAATCAATTAGCCTGTATGAAGTAACAATACCAAAAACTGCCTCCCAAAAAGGTGCTGTTCCTATACATACGACAACAGTAGAAATACCCATTATTGCAGAATAGTATGCTTCTAAAACTACCTTCTCAGTATAAGCCCTTTCAAAAAAAAGCGAAACTCCAAAATGTACAACTACACTTATTATACATGTCAAAAGCCCAGCAACAATAATATTTCTTCTTTCTGTAGTATATCTTGATATAAATGATATAAACAGCCCCACAAGAAGATAAAAAGTTAAAAATTCCAAATCGCCTTTGTAAATTAACATACAAATAAGTGACATTGCAATATTTAAAACAATTGACATACGTGCATTAAAAAGCATTGCTACAAGCATTGTAAAAATTAGAATAGGCAAAAGTTGATAAGCTACACCAATCATTAACCATGTTATTAAAATTACACTAACATATAGTGTAAAAAGAAGCAAAGCTTCTCTCCTATTAGAAACATTTTCTTTACAAAAAAAGTATAAATAAAGAATACTAAGAATAAATACGCATACTACCAATACTATTGCTCCTATAGTAAGCATAATATTTATATCACTATCATTTTTTACAAGGCTTAGTGAATCAAGTGCATGATATGCTTCCTCTGTAATTATTTGACCTTCATCTACAATAGTTTGTCCTTTTTCATAGAAAACCTTTTCGTAGTTAGATGCCCTTTCTTCTTTTGCCTTTTTTGTAGCTTCTTCATTTATTATAATATTAGGCTCTAAATATGAGGTAATTATTTTATAAACTAGTAAGTTCATATCACTTCTTAAATTTAGTTTATCAATTTCTTTGTCTATAAATTTCTCATCAATTTCTTGAATACCGTCCTCATATATTCTAGCTATCACCGTATCAACATCTTTAATTAATTTACTATATTCATCACTGTTCATACTAATTATAAGATGTGTTAGCGTTTCATTTAAAAAAATAGGCAGCATAATTTGTTCTGTAGGCTGTGGCGTTGGTGATACGGTAGTTATAGGCAACCCTTCACTGTCTAGTTCGGCATTATCATCTATAACTTGTCTCTCCAAAGCCGACTTCATATAATTTTCGTAATTTTCTCTAGCAACAGACGTTTTGGCAAAAAAATCAATTAACCTATTATTAACTCTTTCATTAACTGATGTATCTCTTTCTGTAACAGGCTCAACTTTTTTTGATGCTTCTAATGCTTCTAGTCTATTCTTTTCTGTGGCTACAAAGTTCTCAATTCTTTTAGGCGATTTAAATCTTTGTCCGGAAACATCACCTACCTTGACATTATAGCCTTCTTGCACATATGCTCCTCCAAGGACAGTTGCAACAGAAATAGCAAATGCGGCTAAAACTAATATTATATTAAATCTATTATAACTTTTCTTTGTTACGCTTATATTTTTACTCACAACAAACTTCACTTCTTTCAATCTTTTCATTAGTTACTTTATTTTACTGTAAAGTATCGGTCATTAATTAAATCCAAGAAGTTTTCTTATAAGTCATTATTATAAGCCCTTTTTTCCCCTAAATCTACTGGTAGCTTGTGACTGTAATTTTTTTACTTTATTATCATTTTTTTCGTAGGCTTCAATAATTTTTTGTACAAGGGGATGTCTGACAACATCTTTGTTTGTCAAAATAGAAATTCCTATTCCCTCAATATCGCTTAATATTTTTATAGCTTCACTAAGCCCTGATTTTTTTCCTTCCGGCAAGTCTATTTGTGTAACATCGCCTGTAATAACTGCTTTTGAGCCAAATCCTATTCTAGTTAAAAACATTTTCATTTGCTCTGGTGTAGTATTTTGTGCTTCATCTAAAACTATAAAAGCATTATCTAATGTTCTACCTCTCATATAAGCTAAAGGGGCTACTTCAATAAGTCCTTTTTCAAGATTTTTCAGAAATGATTCAGCACCCATTATTTCATGCAAAGCATCGTATAATGGTCTTAAATAAGGGTCAACCTTTTGCTGTAAGTCTCCTGGCAAAAAACCCAGTTTTTCTCCTGCCTCTATAGCTGGACGTGTTAGAATTATTCTGTTTACATCACCATTTTTAAAAGCTGTAATAGCCATAGCCATAGCTAAATATGTTTTTCCTGTTCCCGCTGGTCCTACACCAAAAACGACTGTATTTTTACGAATTTGGTCAATATATTTTTTTTGCCCCAATGTTTTTGGTTTAATAGATTTCCCTGAAATAGTAAGACAAATATGGTCTCCATTTATCTTCTCTATTTCATTAAATCCATCGTCTTCCAAAGAAGCAATTAAATAATTTACATTTTGCTCGGTAATATTTTCTTTATTTTCTGCATAATAAATTAATTTTTTTATTACAGCTTCGGCTTTTTCTGCCTTTGTTCCTACAATTAAAATATTTTCTCCTCTGTTTACAATCGAAACAGAAAATGCTCTTTCTATTTTTTTTATGTTTTCATCTAGCTTTCCGAAAACATTCCCAATTATTTCATTTCTTATATCAATATTAATTCTCTTTTGTTCCATTATAATAAATCATCCCTTCTGAAATTTTAAATTAACGCATTTTGTACATTAAGGATTGTTGATAATTAATTTTTTGGGGCTTTTAGCCCCAAACCACAACTTCTTTCTTGAAATAAAAAGAGTTATCAACATTCTTTTTAATTTGCTTTATAAATTCAGTTATTCAATCGGGTTCATAGGTGTTTCCTGATTCTCTTCCTTCTCTATCAAAATTTCTTCTTCTCCAATATTCTCAAGTGTTGTTATTAAAGCCTTAACAATTAATTCGTTTTCATTTTCAGCAAAATCAATTTTTTTGTCTATAACATCTGTCTCAAAATCAAATTCTCTTATAATCCTGCCTGTTACCATTCTCTCGGCAAGTTCCTTCGCCTGCTCAACAGTACGTTGCTTTTCAACAGGTATAAATTCTTTGAACTCTGTTGTTAAAAAAATTATTGGTAAAGGATAATTTTCACCAAGTTTTAACTGCTTCCTAGAAATTGTTTTTTTGTAATTTGTATATGGTATTTTACTTTCCAATAAATTAACTTCTTTATCAAAAACAATAAATCCATATTGTTTCTTTGAATTTTGTGTATATTGTTTTTCTGTATAAAAAAATGGAACGTCAAAATTTATGTCATAATATATTTTTGCAAAAACATCAGAATCAGCATGTACATATTCTTTTATTATACCTGTTTCATCATTTTTTACAACTAATTCACCACTTACAAGCATATCACCTTTATGAACAACATCTTGCTGTTTTACTAATGGTGTTCCTGCACTTGTAGCTATACTTACAATTAGCCCGTCTTTACTTGCAATTATATTACATGGTGTTTTTCTGTCAACTATTTTTTGTTTAGGTATTATTTCCGTAAGCTTTATTGAGGCTTTCGTGCCTTTAATATGTATATTAATCCATGATATGTCACTATATTTTTTTATTAATTTTTTTTCTAGTTCTTTTGTATCAATTTTATATTTAAAAGCACCAACAGTAAGCCCTTCTTTTTTACAAAACTCTATTATTTCGTCTCTGTTAAGTTTGTCTGTTCCTTCTAGTTCAACAAGCCAAACAAAAGTGGAAAGGGTATATATAACCATAACAAAAAAAACAAATCCTGCCAAAAGAAATTTTCTTTTTCTGTATCTATGAACAATGAAAGGATAGCCCATCTTTCCTCTTATCTTTATTCGGCATTTAGTTTTTTTTGCACAAGTCTTTAGCATTTTAAACGCCTTAATTGATACTTTCATTGTAACACCGTTTTCTGAGTAAACTGCATCCCAAATATATACTCCTTTGTGAACAGCTAAATTTACAAATCTCTCTACAGAAAAACCGGTTACCTCTATAATAACATAACCCCTCAAGTAATTCCATAAGGATAATAACATTGTACTCCTCCAGCCCTACATAAGATATTCTAATTTTGTTACAACGCCTGTAACAGTAATGGCTTCTGCTGTAATTTGTTTTAGAGATAAATTTTTTCCTTCTATTTTAAAAATTCCGCATGATGTATTTATTCTGATTTTCATTTCTGTATATTCAATAACACCTTTGTAATTTTCAATATTTATTTCTTGGTTACCTACTATTGAAATTAAAGGCAGATTAAGAACTATTTCCTTTGGAAGCTCAAACATATTTGATATTTTGTTTTTAATGTTTAGTCCTTTATTTTTTTTTTCCATGGGCATAACCTCCCTTTCATAATAATATTCAATTTTATAATTGCGTATTCATATTTATTAACAGATTTTTAAGAAGGTACTTATAAAGTCAAACAAATTTTATAACAAAATTAAATATATACTTTTATTAAAATTATATATAATTTATTTGGTTTATACCAATAATTGTGTATAATTTTAACAACTATACCATTGACATATTATTTTATGTATAATATAATATTTATAGATACCATGTTTGACATCAATTTGTATATGGTATAGTCCATAATAATAATTTTTTAATTATTTTGTTTTATTATTGTATTAACATATTAATGGAGTGTACCATTTTTTTAGAGGTGAGAACATGACAAATTTAATGGCAATTGATAAACTTTCTGATATTCCTGTATATAAGCAAATTTCTATTCAGCTTATAAAATCAATTAAAGACGGTGAGCTGAGTAAAAATCAGCAACTGCCTCCTGAAAGAGAACTAGCTTATCATCTAGGGGTTTCTCGAGGAACTATAAAAAAGGCATATGAAAAACTAATACAAAGCGGATATGCCACTGCTGAACAAGGTTCAGGAACTTATGTTTCATATGCTGATATTGATACTAATATAAGTCTCCAAAAAGACAAAGCAAAATCGGAAGTAGACAACTTAATATCAAACTTACTAAATATGGGTTTTGATTTTAAAGAAATGGAATCCTTAATAAAAGTAAGGTTACTAAACAAAAAAAATAGTATGAAAAAAATAAATATAGCCGCAGTTGACTGTAATCTTGAGGCACTCAATATTATAAAACATCAGCTTTCATATATCGAAAATATTAACTTTATGGGCTTTCTTCTAAAAGATGTTTTGGATTATACACACCCTGAAGAAATATTTGATGAATTTGATGTAATCTTCACAACAACTACACATTTTAATGACTTAAAGGATTTTATTTCAAAGTTTTCTAATAAAATCGTAAAGGCTGTAATGTCAACAGACAGAGAAACAATAGTCAAAACCTCAAGTATAATAGATACAGACAAAACGGGTGTTATTACAAAGACACCAAGATTTGCTGAAATTATAAAAAACAATTTATCTGCTCTTAATATAACACTGGAAAAAGAAAATTATATAACAACACTTTCTCTTTCTGAAAATAAATTAAAATCATTTATTTCAGACAAAAAAACACTTATACTACCTCCGCTTTTTGCAATGGACTTAGCAAAGGCTATGGGAGAAGAAATTTTGAATTTTAATCATGTCGGTGGGGAAATAATAACTTTTAATTACATTATCGAAAGAGGTTCTCTAATTTATATTGAAGAAAAAATAACCAATGTATTAAACAAAAAATTTTAAAAAAACTATATATAAAGGGGATGCTTTAAATGAAACAAGTAACATTAATTCTAGGAGTTATTGGTGCAGACGTTCATGCAGTTGGCAACAAGATACTAGATTTTGCATTTTCGCAAGCAGGATTTAATGTCGTAAATTTAGGTGTAATGGTATCACAAAAAGAATTTATAGAAGCAGCTATAGAAGCAAATGCAGATGCAATCGTTGTTTCTTCATTATATGGGCATGGCGAAATTGATTGCAGAGGATTAAGAGAAAAATGTGACGAGGCTGGGCTTAAAGGTATTAAGCTTTATGTAGGTGGAAATCTTGTTGTAGGAAAAACAGATTTTTCTAATGTAGAAAAAGTTTTTAAAGACATGGGATACGACAGAGTTTATGAACCCGGAACAGACCCAGCTACAAGCATAAAAGACATTAAATCTGATTTTGGACTAGAGTAGTAATACGTAAAGAGGTGTAAACCATTATGAAAATTTATCTAACCGTCGATTTTGGAAGTACATTTACAAAGCTAACAGCAGTCGATGTGGAGGAGAAAAAAATTATTGGTACAGCAAAATCTTTTACAACAATAGAAACAGATGTAAGAGATGGTTTCAATAAAGCATTAGAAGAACTTTATAAAAATTTTGGAAATATGAATTTTGAAAAAAAATTAGCATCAAGCAGTGCCGCAGGCGGATTAAAAATGGTTTCTGTTGGGCTTGTACCTGATTTGACAGCAAAAGCCTCGAGGCTTGCTGCAACAAGTGCCGGTGCAAAGGTACTTAAAACATTTTCATATGAACTAAGCAAAAAAGAACAGGACGAAATATATGAAATAAACCCTGATATTATACTTCTCTCTGGCGGAATAGATGGCGGCAACAAAGATGTTATACTCCATAACTCAAAAATGCTTTCTGAAATAGACAGAAACTTTTCTGTAATTGTTGCGGGAAATAAAGCGGCATGCGATGAGGTTAACGAAATTCTTACAAAAGCAGGTAAGAAAACTGTACATTGCGAAAATGTAATGCCAAAATTTAACAAACTAAACATATTACCAGCAAAATTAGCTATTAGAGACTTATTTATAGAAAATATAATTGTTGCAAAAGGTTTAGATAAAGCACAGGAAATAATGTCTGATGAAATTATACCTACTCCACTTGCAGTTTTTGATGCTGCCGAACTTTTAAGCAGAGGTACAAAGCAAACGGAAGGTATTGGAGAATTAATGGCTTATGATGTGGGTGGAGCAACAACAGATGTTTACTCTATGTCACAAGGAACTCCTTCAAAACCTAATGTCTTTGTGCAAGGCCTTACAGAACCTTTCGCTAAAAGAACCGTTGAGGGAGATATAGGAATGAGATATAGTATCTCCTCATTAATAGAAGCTGGCGGTATTGAAAATATAGCTAGAAACGCCCAATCAACAGAAAATGCAGTTGCAAACTGGGAAAAAGTTTGTAAAGCTTCTCCCGAAATTTTACCTAAAAAGGAAACAGAAGAAAAAAGAATAGATGAAGAACTTGCCGCAATGTCTGTAGAAATATCGGCACAAAGACATTGTGGTTTTACAGAAACATCTTTTTCACTTTTAGGAGAGGTTTTGGTTCAGACCGGAAAAGATTTAACACAAGTAAAATATGTTATTGGTTCGGGAGGCTCTGTTATAAACAGTTCAAACCCTAGAGATATCTTAAAAAGAGGTTCTTATTCACCAACAGGCTTAACGCTGTTAAAACCTTTGTCACCTAAATATTTGCTTGACAAAAAAAATATATTTGCAGCAATGGGCTTATTAAGCAGATTAGAGCCTGATATTGCATTAGAAATAATGAAAAACGAATTTGTCGAAATTTAATACCGTAAATATTCAAGTTGTTGACAAAAGACCTTGGTAAGCTTTTTTGAAAAAAGTTTCCCAAACCCTTCAAAAAACTTTATCTCTAAACAACGCGAACGTTGTTTGGTTGCCAAAGACAGTAGCGACAAAGAAACGAGCAAAGCTCGTTTCTGATAAAAGTTCTTTGCTTCTTTCTTTCAAGAAAGAAGTCGGGGTTTGGGGCTGAAAGCTCCAAACCATCAATTGTCAATATTTCGGAAAATATTAATTTTAATAAGGGAAGGGATAAAAATGTTAATAGATTTAAAAAATGAAAAATTTAGTGACGAGTTATTTTCAAAACTTCAAAAAGAAGTTTTACAACAATGGTCTACAGGAAAAGACGTTAATTTTGAGGAAGCCGTAAAATATCAAAAAGCCATACCAAAAAGCAAAAGATTTTCTGATAAGCTTGATGAGGCTGCAAAAAACGGTGAAACATTAATTCAACCAAGAGCAGGTGTTGCTTTACCTGAAGAACATATCAAACTCTTAAAATATTTAGAAGAAGAAGGAGAAGCAGACCTTTTACCTTCTACTATTGATAGTTATACAAGACACAATCGTTATGAAGAAGCTCAAGTAGGAATCGAGGAAAGTAAAAAATTAAATCGCTCAATGTTAAACGGCTTTCCAGCAGTTAACTATGGTGTTGATATCTGTAGAAAAGTTACTTCTTCATTAAAAAGCCCTGTGCAAGTAAGACATGGTACTCCCGATGCAAGATTATTAGCTGAAATAACAATGGCTGGTGGTTTTACTTCTTATGAAGGCGGCGGAATTTCGTATAATATTCCATACGCAAAAGATAACTCTCTTGAAAAAACAATTTTTGACTGGCAATATTGCGATAGATTAACAGGAATTTATCAAGAAGCAGGAATTACAATTAATAGAGAACCTTTTGGCCCATTAACAGGAACATTAGTACCTCCTTGTATTTCAAACTCTGTTGCGGTTTTAGAAAGTATTCTTGCCGCTGAACAAGGTGTAAAACATCTTACTGTTGGTTATGGGCAATGCGGAAACATAATTCAAGACGTTGCAGCTATTAAAAGCTTACAAAAAATGACTGAATATTATCTTAAAAAATATGGCTACAATGATGTAGTTGTTACAACGGTTCTTCATCAATGGATGGGTGGCTTCCCTCAAGACGAATCTAAAGCATTTGGTGTAATTTCATGGGGAGCGGCAACAGCAGCATTATCAGGAGCTACAAAAGTTATTGTAAAAACTCCACACGAAGCTATGGGTATTCCAACAAAAGAAGCAAACGCCGCAGGGCTTAAAGCTACAAAACAAATGGTTTCCATGTTAAAAGACCAAAAATTACTTAATATGCAAGAAGTTAACACGGAATGTAAAATGCTTGAAGCTGAAATGGAAGCAATTTTGGAAAAAGTTTATGAGGCAGGTAAAGGCGATTATGCAGTAGGCACGGTAAGGGCTTTTGAATCTGGAATTTTAGACGTGCCTTTTGCCCCAAGCAAATACAATGCCGGAAAAGTTTTACCAGCTAGAGATGATGATGGTGCTATAAGATTTTTAGATTGTGGAAACCTTCCTTTTACACAAGAAATTAGAGATTTCCACAAAGAAAAACTTGAGCACAGAGCAAAAACAGAAAAAAGAGAAGTTAGCTTCCAAATGGTTGTTGATGATATTTATGCGATAGGAAAAGGGTATCTTGTGGGTCGCCCTAGATAATAATAGAAATAATAAAACCTTGGGAAACTTTTTTGAAAAAAGTTTCCCAACCCCTTCAAAAAACTTTATCTCTAAACAACGCGAATGTTGTTTAGTTGCCCAAGACAGTAACGGCAAAGAAACAAGCAAAACTCATTTCTGATAAAAGTTCTTTGCTTCTTTCAGGGTTTGGGGCTGAAAGTCCTAATAATCTAAATAGAATAGGAGAATTTATATGAAAATAACTAATTTAGTTTATAGTGCGGGAAAAACAGGATTTTTCTTTGATGACCAAAAAGCAATAAAAACAACTGCAAAATCTAATGGTAATGCATATATAGGCGAACCAGCAACACCTGGTTTTACAAGTGTTAGGCAGGCTGGAGAATCAATCTCTGTAATGCTCGTTTTAGAAGACGGTCAAGTTGCATATGGAGATTGTGCCGCTGTTCAATATTCAGGAGCAGGCGGTAGAGACCCTCTATTTTTAGCAAAAGACTTTATTCCAGTAATCGAAAAAGAAATTAAACCTTTATTAGTAGGAAAAGAAATTACCTCATTTAAAGAAATGGCTGAAAAAATAGATAGCTTAAAATATTCAGACGGAAAACTTTTGCACACAGCAATACGATATGGTGTTACACAAGCTATTCTTGATGCAGTAGCAAAATCTAAAAAGAAACTTATGGCACAAGTAGTTGCAGAAGAATACGGCACAACAGTTTCAGATAAAATGATTCCTATTTTTACACAATCAGGTGACGATAGATACTTAAATTCAGATAAAATGATTTTAAAAGGTGCAAATGTTTTACCTCATGCACTTATAAATAATGTTTCTGATAAATTAGGTAATGACGGAGAGAAATTATTGGATTATGTTAAATGGCTTAGAAACAGAATTATAGAATTAAGACCTGTTGAGGAATATGTTCCTGTTTTGCACATCGACGTTTATGGTACTTTAGGGCTTGCCTTTAACAATGATTACGAAAAAATTGCAAGCTATATAATAACATTAGAAGAAGCTGCAAAACCATTTAAAATAAGAATAGAAGGTCCTGTCGACGTTGGCGAAAGAACAGCACAAATGGAAGCATTAAGAGACATAAGAAAAGCTCTTGAAGATAAAGGAAGCAAAGCAGAAATAGTTGCAGATGAATGGTGTAACACTCTTGATGATGTCAAATATTTTGCTGATAACAAAGCAGGTCACATGGCACAAATAAAAACTCCAGATTTAGGAGGAATAAACAATTCAATAGAAGCGGTTTTATATTGCAAAGAAAACGGAATGGATGCTTATTTAGGCGGTACTTGCAATGAGACGGAACGTTCAGCACAAATTTGCACAAACATAGCTATGGCAACAAGCCCTGTTCAATGCCTTGCAAAACCAGGAATGGGCGTAGACGAAGGATTTATGATAGTTTATAATGAGATGCAAAGAATATTAGCCCTTTCAAAAGCACTTTAAAAAGAGGACGGTGACGCATATGGAAGAAATAAGAATTTTATCACCAACTGCTATTTTGGGATATGGCTTTCCCGAAGAATCATTTAAAGAAGGAATGAAACGCAAACCTCATGTAATAGCTGTAGATGCAGGCTCAACAGACCCAGGTCCATATTACTTAGGAGCAGGAATTTCTTTTACAGACAGAAATGCCGTAAAAAGAGATTTACAATATATGGTTAATGCTGCAATAGAAAATAACATACCTTTAATTATAGGAACGGCAGGCGGTTGTGGAGCGGATTCGCATTTACAATGGACTGTTGATATAATAAAAGAAATCTCAAAAGAATCAGAATTAACTTTTAAACTTGCCTCAATAAGTGCTGAAATAAAACATGAACTTGTCAAAAGCAAATTAAAAGAAGGTAAAATTAAACCATTAGAGCCAGCACCACAAATTACAGAAGAAGACATTGATAAAACAGTTCGTATCGTTGCTCAAATGGGTATAGAACCTTATATAAAAGCATTAAATGAAGGAGCACAAGTAATTGTTGCGGGTCGTTCGTATGACCCAGCTGTTTTTGCAAGCCTTGCTGTAAAAGAAGGATTTGATGAGGGATTAGCAACTCATATAGGAAAAATATTAGAATGTGCCGCTATCGCTGCAACACCAGGAAGCGGAAGCGACTGTATGTTTGGCTATTTAAGAAAAGACCACTTTGAACTTGAACCTTTATCTCCAATTAGAAAATGTACTACTTTGTCAGTTGCCGCACATACATTATATGAAAAAAGTAATCCTTTAAGCTTACCAGGCCCTGGAGGAATTTTAGACTTAACAAACACAGTTTTTGAGCAATCAAAAGAAAATACTGTCGTTGTTAGAGGCAGTAAATTTGTTAAAACAAATGAACCTTTTGCTGTTAAACTTGAAGGCGTTAAAAAAGTAGGCTATCGTACAGTATCATTTGCGGCTACAAGAGACCCTATAATGATTTCAAAAATAGATTCAATAGTAAATGATGTAAAAGAAAAAGTAAAATCTAATTTTAAAAATTATGGAATAAAAGACTTTTTCCTTGACTTTAAAATTTATGGAAAAAATGGGGTAATGGGAATTTTTAAAGAGCTTAACTTTGAACCTTCTGCAGAGTTAGGAATAATAATAGAAGCTGTTGCCGAGACACAAGAACTTGCAAGCACAATTTGTAGCTTTGCTCGCTCTACAATGCTTCATTTTGGTTATGATGGAAGAAAGTCAACAGCAGGTAACCTAGCATTTCCTTTTTCGCCCTCTGATTTTAAAGTTGGAGAAGTGTATGAATTTAGTCTGTATCATTTAATGGAAGTTGATGACCCTTGTGAATTTTTCCCTATAGAGATTAATACATGCGATAGGGGGGTATTAAAATGAGATACAAGTTATTTGATTTAGCCGATGTTATCAGAAGTAAAAATTCTGGCCCTTATGAACTTACATTTGATATTATTTTTAAAGATTATGATATGTTTAAAAAAGTTTCGGAAGCAAACATAATCAATAAAGAGTCTTTTGCAAAATTATATAATATTGATGTTTCTAAAGTTATGGGAGTAATAAGCTTTCCTCCAGCAAAAGCAATAAAAATTACTATTGTTCGTCCTATTTGCTCAGGTGATTTAGGCGAAACTGATGTTTATGGTGCACAGCAACATGCACCTCTTTTGGGATTTGAATTTGATATGTAATTACTTAAATTTATATAATTATATGAAAAACATTGAGGAAACTTTTAAAAAAGTTTCCTCAAACTCCTTCAAAACTTTTTTCAGAAACTCGCTTTGCTCGTTTCTTCTAATGTTACTTATGGCTGATAACTTACCCGAACTTAACTCCTCTCTATAAAAAAGTTCATTTAAAGACTTGTATGTGTCCACTTGAATATTCTTTGTTAAAGTTTTTTGAAGGGTTCTATCTATAATTTAAGGAAAGAAGTGTTAATATGAAAACTATAAACAAAGCCCATTTGTATTCTGTTTATTTTGCCCCACGGGGAAGAGAAAGACTTCTTGCATTAGGAGAAGAATTTTCACACAGGCATCTAACATACAGTGATAAACTTATTGGGATAGTAGGTGATGCTGGAAGCGGAAAATCTCTGATTATTAAAGGTATGTTTCCGGGGTTGTCACTATCAAATGATGATGATACAATAGACCCTGCAAAAATTATGCAAGTAAGAAATGACTTGGATTATAATTTTCGCACGTCTACATACCATTTAGATATGCGTTTTCAAATGGCATTTACTCAAATGTATGAAATTATTGACTTTGTAAAAGGAGCATTAAATAATGGCAGGAGAGTAATTATTGAGCATTTTGACTTACTTTATCCGGCTCTTAAAATTAATGCAGACATAATTATAGGAATCGGTGAAGAAATAATTGTTACCCGTCCCAATCTTTTTGGTCCATTACCAAAAGACATTTATAATGTAGTATTCACATCTGTACAAAATCGTAAGATGGCTCATACAGCCGAAGACTTAACTACTCTTGTTTTAATGAAAGATTACAAAATACCATTTAAACTTACAAACGGAGACGTTCGTGGAGGATTTGTTCTTAGCTTTAATTCATTACCAGAAATTGACTTAGATGAACTTGAAGAGAAAGTAAATATCTTAATTGAACAAGGTTTAGACGTTTGTTATTATAATGAAGACCATATCAAAATAGGTGACGAAGTAATACATTGTACAGGGCCAAGAATCCATGTTCGAAATACTAGTGACGTAGTAAACTTCAAGTTATTGAAAGAAATAAAATATGACTACCAAAACGATATTTATGCACTTGTAGGAATTGTAGGAGAAAGAGAGCACGAGGCTGAAGACTTAAATAAAATTATGCGGGAGGCACTTTAATGAGACAAATAAGTGTTGCAGAAATAACAAAAGCTGTTTCTGAACTTTGTATAAATTCAAATTATTATATAAGCCCTGATATTAAAGAGGCATTTTGTAAAGCACAAAATAACGAAACTAGCTTTTTAAGTAAAAATGTTATCGACAAATTAATAGAAAACTCTGATATTGCAAAAGAACAATCTATACCTATTTGTCAGGATACAGGAATGGCTGTAGTTTTTGTGGATATTGGGCAGGATACGCAAATAATAGGCGGAAATATTACAAACGCTATAAATGAAGGTGTAGCAAAAGGTTATAAAGAAGGTTATTTAAGAAAATCTGTTGTTAAAGACCCAATAGATAGACAAAACACAGGTGATAACACTCCGGCTGTTATTCATTACAACATTGTAGATGGCGAAAATATTAAAATAACTGTTTCTCCAAAAGGATTTGGAAGTGAGAACATGAGTGCACTTAAAATGCTAAAACCATCTGCTGGAATAAAAGGGGTTAAAGAATTTATTGTAGAGACTGTAAAACAGGCTGGCCCTAACCCTTGCCCTCCTATAATAGTAGGTGTTGGTGTTGGAGGAACAATGGAAAAATCAGCAATTATTGCAAAAAAAGCCCTTCTTAGAGAAATAGGCTCAAGAAATGAAGATGGCTATTGGCAGAAAATAGAGGAAGAACTTCTTGAAGAAATTAATAGTCTAAATATTGGCCCAGCAGGATTTGGTGGAAAGACTACTGCCTTAGCCGTTCATATTAATACTTTTGCAACCCATATTGCGGGCTTACCTGTTGCAGTTAATATTGGCTGTCATGTAACCCGCCATGCTGAAGCTGTTATATAAGAACCTGTATTAAAAGGAGGAGACAAAATGAATAATGAAAAAGTAATAACTACACCTCTTTCTGATGAAGTCATAAGAGGCTTAAAAGTAGGAGAAATGCTTTATATTACAGGTATAGTATATACAGCAAGAGATGCCGCACATAAACGCATGGTAGAAATGCTTGAAAAAGGTGAGGCAATGCCATTTGATTTTGAGGGGCAAATAGTCTACTATGCTGGACCTTGCCCAAACAGACCTGAATTTGTTATAGGCTCTATAGGACCAACAACTAGCGGAAGAATGGATTCATATTCTCCGACTTTGATTTCTAAAGGTTTAAAAGGCATGATAGGTAAAGGCTTACGTGATAAAAATGTAAAAGACGCAATGATAAAACATAATGGTATTTATTTTGCTGCAATAGGGGGAGCAGCAGCATTAATGTCCAAATGTGTTAAAAGCGTTGAAATAATAGCATTTGAAGATTTAGGAACAGAGGCTATAAGAAAGCTTACAGTAGAAATGCTACCTGTTATTGTTGCTATAGATTCCAAAGGAAATGACATATATGAAAGAGTTGTGTAAAAACTTATAAACTGTTTTTGTTGCTAAGAATTTAAAACAAATTTTTATTACTTAAAAATGTCGCTTGCGTGTATACAGAAATCTGTTATTAAAATCTAACAATAACACAGTAAGTTGCTTAGAACCACTTTAATATAATCATTTTGCGTAATTTTGAATAGCTTTTTTTATGCTTTATCAATCGTCTATAGCAGGCTTTCTATAAGTATGCGTCGTAAGCGTTTCCTACAGCTGTCTCAAACTATGCCAAATGTGAAATATTAAAAAGGTTCTCACTAAAAGCAAAGGGGGATTTTTATGGATATTAATTTGAACTTAGTTCAGACATTGGGGTTGTCAGTAGTTGTTTTGCTGTTCGGAAGGTTTGTAGTTAATAAAATTAATGTTTTAAATAAATTTTGTATACCGGCTCCTGTAGTTGGTGGTTTAATTTTTGCACTAATTACGCTTTTTGCTCAACAGACTAACCTTTTTACATTGACACTGGACTCTGTCCTTAAAGATTTTTTTATGATTTGCTTCTTTACAACAGTGGGTTTTGGTGCTAGCATAAAACTTCTGAAGAAAGGTGGAATAGCAGTAGTAATTTTTTTGGTTATTTCAACTTTATTGGCTATATTGCAAGATGTTTTAGGGGTAAGCTTAGCACAATTATTTGGGCTTAATCCTCTTATTGGGCTTGCCGTAGGTTCTATACCTATGACAGGAGGTCATGCTACATCATTTGCTTTTGGACCTATTTTAGAAGAAGCTGGTGCTAACGCTGCAAATACTGTAGCAGTTGCCTCTGCTACATTCGGTCTTATGATGGGTTCGCTTATAGGAGGCCCTCTTGCTAAAAGGCTAATCGAAAATTACAAATTAAAGCAATCAGATGAAAATTTAGACCAAACAGAAGTAAAAGAATCTGGACACAGAATTTTGAGTGGTGAAAATATTAGTTCTGCATTTTTTCAAATATCTATTGCAGTTGCTTTAGGTAGC
This sequence comes from uncultured Defluviitaleaceae bacterium, assembly GCA_964474135.1. Classification (GTDB taxonomy): domain Bacteria; phylum Bacillota; class Clostridia; order Lachnospirales; family CAYYRV01; genus CAYYRV01. The sequence goes on along the minus strand of CAYYRV010000004.1, from coordinate 71,101 downwards.
ATTGTTTCTATGCTAATAGCAAAGACAGGCTTTACAACTCCTGCATATGTAGGTCCAATGCTTGTTGCAGCAACAATGAGAAATTTATTAACAGACGGTTCAAAATTTGAAATAAAATTACCAGAAGCTACTGCTCTCGGAGAAGTATTCTTATCAATATTTTTGGCTCAAGCTTTAATGACATTAAAATTATGGGAACTTGCAGAACTAGCTATACCTATGATTATAATGCTTTTAGGGCAAACATTACTTGTTTTTATGTATGCTAGATATATTACATATTTTGTAATGGGTAAAGATTATGATGCAGCTGTTATTTCGGCAGGGCATTGTGGTTTTGCTATGGGTGCTACACCAAACGCAATCGCAAACATGAATGCTGTTGTAAAAAAATATTTTCCATCACCAAAAGCTTTTTTTGTTCTTCCTCTCGTAGGAGGATTATTTATAGATTTAATTAATACGCTTATTATAACTACATTTATGAACTTTTTTTAAATAACAGAAATAGAATATTATGAAATAGTAAAGTAACGTGAGTTCGGTACAGTTTTATTGTGTCGAACTCACGTTACTTTAATGTTTTACTTGCTCTTTTGCTAAGTTTATTGTATACTAGCTAGATGATTTTTAATATTTTTAGGGTCTGTTCAGAATCTTGCTTTTAGCGGAATTTTGAGATTACTTTTTATTATTTAACATGGGTTCAACATAGCTTTATTGAGTCGAACTTACGTTATTTAATGAAACGTTGACGAAGCAAAACGAAAAATGGAGATTTTGAATATACTCTTATACAGATGGGAGTTTTTTTATGTCTAACAGACCTATTGGAATGTTTGATTCAGGAGTTGGCGGATTAACAGTAGCACTTGAAGTAGTTAAACAACTTCCAAATGAAGAAATTATATATTTTGGGGATACCGAAAGAAACCCTTATGGAAACAAGAGTAATAAAGTAATTATTGACTATAGTAATCAAATAATGCGTTTTTTGACCGAAAAAAATATAAAGTTAGCTATTATTGCATGTAATACATCAAGTATTGCAAGTATAGAACAATTGAGGAAAAATTTTTCAATACCTATAATTGGAGTTGTTGAGCCCGGAATATCAGCAATTATTGAAGCAACGAGTAATAACAAGATAGGCTTACTTGCAACCGAATCAACTGTAAAAAGTGGAATGTACGAAAAATGTATAAAAGAAAAGAGCCCATCGGCTGAAATATATAAAAAGGCTTGCCCATTACTTGTACCATTGGCAGAAGAATTTATGTTTGATAATGAAATTACTTATTTGACAGCAAAATATTATATTGATGATTTAATTACAGAAGGAATAGACTCAATAGTTTTAGGGTGTACCCATTTTTCTCTTCATAAAAACACAATTAAGAAAGTTGTTGGAGATATTAAAATTATTGACCCTGCACAAAAAACAATAGAAGAAGTAAAAGAAACATTAATAAATAATAATATTATTAATAATTCAAAAGAGAAAATTATGCATAAGTTTTATGTAAGCGGAGAAAAAGAAAAGTTCTCTCAAATTTTGAATTATTTATTTAGAGATAACTTTAATGTTGAAAAAGTAGATATCAATAAATATTAAAACTTATTCCACGCTTGTCACAAATATGACAAACCCTGAATAATATATGAGTATAGAAAATCACCATATTCTTTCGAGTTAGCTTTTTGAAAGAACCCTATTCTATATTAAATTATATATTGAAAGGAGGAGTTATAATGTGGTATAATCCTTATCGCTGTTGTGGAGGTAATTTTTATCCTTGGATGTATAATCCTTGGTTTTACAATAACTGGGGGTTCAGACCTTATAACAATTTTTGGTTTAATCCTTGGCGTGGAAGAGCAGGTTTTTACTATTAGAAAATCTATAAAAAAATATTAGAGCATTTTTAAAATCTGGTCTTTTCAGAAATTTTGATATAATTTTTTGTTATGCAAATAAACTCTGACTACGCATACTAAATAAAAGATTGCTAGTAAGCGTTTAAAAATAGCCAAAATTTAACCAAAAGGACTAAAAGTCAAGATTACTAACAAGCCCCTAGAATCTAAGTAAAAAAATAGACTTAATTCTTTAAACCCTAATTAAAGGTTTTTAAAATTAAGTCTATTTTTTTGGCATTTTATAGTTTACGTTCAATAATATAACGTGAGTTCGACGCATCTTTATTACGCCGAACTCATTATATTATTTCAAATCTATATTATTTTATTTATAAACTTTGTTCCAAATAACATCCCCAATAATAGGGTATCTTACCGTTTTTCCCTGATAAGCAGAATAAGCTAAGTATACAGATGATACAAAAAAAAGCAATGATACAAAACTATTTAATATTCCAAAAAGAAATATAATACGAGTCAATATTCCTAAAACAAAGGAAAGAGAACCAAAAATCCCAAATAGCAATATTGATTGTAGTGCATGAAACCTTACATACTTATTTTCTTTTTCTAATACAAGAAAAAAAGCACCAGATACAAAACTAAAAACATATGCTAAAGCAGCAGCAACTCTTTCATTAAGACCTAAAAATGATTTTCCAGACATAAAATATACCTCCAATTATAAAATATAATAATAACATAATTAATAACAAAAATATTCTTGTTTTATTTTATAAATATATATACGGAAGAAAAATTATTATGTCTGTATAAAAAATAATTTATATTAACCTACATTATTTTAAACCCTGAATTAATAGAGTTATAGAAACTGCGTACCTTCTCTGATTTTAGCCCTGTAATAAAATTAACATTAGCCTTCTCTTTGTTATAAATTTGGGCAATCGTTATTAATGCTTTACAACATTCTAAGTTATTAACTATTCGTTCCGAAACATACCAATTGGTGGTTTTTTGAACAACGTTTGTATAAACATAAATTCTAAATGCAATATTCCTTATAAAGTTTATATAAGAATAATCATACATTCCTCTCTTTTTTATATTTATAATGCTATCTTCATGTAATATTCCAGAAGCCTCCAAAAAACAAGCAATATCTTCAGCACAATACCAGTGGTTTAATGCATTTTCAGTTTTTGTATATTCCCACAAAAAATATGCTGCCAACTTGGTGTTCTCAAACAATACTTCGTCCATGTGAACCTCCATATACTTACTTTACAAAAAGCTAAAAAGTTTAATTAAACTTAAAAAACTCATTACAAACATATTTATTATATAAAAATTATATGCTTTCTTAGGGCATATTTGAAATTACAATAAAAACAACTATATTTTAAGCAGTTTCTTACTGCTCAAAACTTCTAAGACTATTCCTAGCTCTAGTTCTATGTTTGGAGTTAGGATAATCGTTTACAATTTTTTCATAATACAATTTAGCTGAATCCAAATCCCCTGTGTTTTCATATATTGAACCCATATAATAAACTATACTATCCATATAATTTACATTAGGTTCAGCAAAAATTAAAGATTTCTCAAATAATACTTTAGCTTCATCATATAGTCTGGAGTTATATTTAGAAAGTGCATTATCATATATTTTTTTTGCAGCAAGTGGGTAAACGTCTTGTTTAAGTTTTTCAGCAGTAGAAACAGAATCAGCCGGCAAATCTGAAAAATCCAATGAACTTATTAAATCTGCTGCTTCAACAACTTCTCCGCTAGTAAATAACATTGAGGCACTATTTATTTTTTGTAGTTTTTCTTGCATTTTAACTTGTGAGCTAAGAGTTTCATTTTCCTGTTTTAATCTTGCATTATCTTCTTCAAGAATAGATATTTTTCCATCTTTCTCTGTTGAGGACTGGTATAAATTTTGTTCTGCTGTAATCAAATCCTTTTTAAGCTGACTTATTTCTTTTTCCTGCCCGTCTACTTTTGAAGGTATAACCAAAATATAAATTATAGCAAAAGTACATGCCACTCCAATAAGGAATGATAATATTTCCGCAAAGTGAAAATTTTCTCCAAAACTTTTTTTACCTTTAGCCTGAAGATGATTATATGATGCTGCTGAACTCTGAGAAGTATTTACAGGTTTCTTTATTTTTTGTATAGGTTCAGGCTTTCCTTTTGACTGATGAACTTCTTTATAATAATTTAGAGTAGTTGGATTATTAATATCAATAGTAAGAACACGCTCTATTAATGAAGCAGCTCTGTCTTTTTCCTTTTGTATTAAATAGCAAAAAATCAAAAGGTTCATTGCATCAACAAATTTAGGGTTAATCTCAATCGCCTTTTTGAGCTGGATTATAGCCATATCATCACTTTTTTGCCTTATGTAGCTAAGAGCTTGATTATACATTTTTATAGCATCATTATATCTTTCTAAAGCTCTGCTATTGTTTTGTAAATTATCTAAATATTCTTTTGCCAAATTACTTTCTTTTGCAATTGATGAACTTATAGCCCAATGTTTAAGTGCATCACCCAGATGACCAATTTCAAAATAAACAAGCCCTAACAAATTTCTTGAAAGGCAATTGTCTTTATTAAATTCTATACTTTTTGTTAAGCTTTCAATAGCACCGGACAAATCCCTTATTTTTGCTTGTGCTAAACCTTTATTATATAAAGACAATGACATTTGATTTGTTTTATTAAATATAATTATATCAATTCCACAATTATGGCATACAGCACCTTTTAAAATTCCTTTTTTGCAGTTTGGACAAGTCATCTCCACCTACTCCTTTTCAGTGGTTATTTGTTTTGAAATATATTGCAGTAAATCCATAACGTCACGAACCTCATCTGTCTGAACAGCTTTTTCTACATCTTCCATAACAATAATTGGCTTATATTTATTCAGCTCTTCTTTAAAATCTATCATAAAAATTACATCCTTTCTTTGAAACTGTTTAAAATTTTACTTTTACTATGATTTAGAGACAACTTTTTTAAGTAAAAAAGCCTTAGCAATATTTTAAACATGTTCTTAGTAATACCCAACAAAACTTTACAGAAAAACACAAATAGTTACATCAACAAAGAGAAGTCTATTACAAAATGATAACATGATTTTAAATGAAGTCAATAGAAAGTTATATACTAAAATTAGTTAAATAGTAATGTTAATAAAATAATTTCATATAAATACTGATAATATTAAGGCAATTTTTTATAAATTATACTAATTAAAATATTAAAATAAATTTAAAGTTAGTCGAACTCATGTTATATTTATACTATTATACACTTTTTTGAGTTGTGAATACAATAATAATAAATTACTTTTTTATAAAATATTACAAAATTTTTATAATATAATATTTTTCAACAAACGAAAACTAAGAGAGTATTCATAAACTTATCCTTTAGAAAGATTTTGAGATAATTTTTTTACGTTATGAGCACAAATTTATTTTTATTTTTAACTAAATTTATGCTCATAAGGTGAAAAATCTTATGATTTTCGGCTTGTTTTACAAGCCGATTCGACTACATCAAACTCACGTTAATTTAATAAAATTTACTGAAACTTACTTATCTGTTCCAAAACCTTATTAAGCATATCTTTGTATTTATCACGTTTTTCTCTTTCTTCATTAATAACCTTCTTAGGGGCTTTGCTTACAAAACCTTCATTTGAAAGCTTTTTATCTATACGTAAAACTTCTTGTTCAAGTTTGTCTTTTTCTTTGTTTAGCCTTTCGACTTCTTTTTTAATGTCAACAAGCTCATCAAAAGGCATATAAACAACTGCTTCAGGCACAATTACAGCAACTGCATCTTTATCTATGCCAGTTTTATCTTCTTGGATTACTATTTCATTAGCAAATGCCAAATTCCCAAAGAAAACCTTGCCTTCTTCAAAAATATTTCTTATCTCCTGCTTTTCTGACACTACATAAATTTTTACTTTTTTGGAAGGTGCAACGTTCATTTCAGAACGTAAATTTCTTATTGCTTTAACAGCCTCTTTTAGTAGGCTTATTTCTTTTTCTTCTTTTTCAAAATTATTTTCTTCTTTATATACAGGCCAGTTAGAAATCATTATACTCTCTTCATCATTTTGAATAGACTGGAATATTTCCTCTGTAATAAAAGGCAAAAAAGGATGTAAAAGCTTTAATGATGTAATTAATACAGACTTTAATGTAAATAAAGCGGCATTGCGTGTTTTATCTTCTTTGTTATAAAGTCTTGGTTTTACCATTTCGATGTACCAATCACAATATTCGTCCCAAATAAATTCATGTACTTTTGAAACAGCAATACCCAATTCATAGTTATCCATATTTTCTGTTACTTCTTTTGTCAAAGAATTTATTTTAGAAATAATCCATTTATCCATAGGTGTAAATTCTTCCGAACTAACTTTTACTTCCGAATCATCAAGGTTCATCAATACAAAACGAGTTGCATTCCAAATTTTATTTAAAAAATTTCTATTGCCTTCAACTTTTTCTGGATAATATCTTGAATCGTTTCCTGGAGCATTACCTGTTACAATTGTAAGCCTTAAAGCATCTGCACCATATTGTTTTATTACATCAAGGGGGTCTATTCCGTTTCCTAATGACTTACTCATTTTTCTTCCTTGTGAATCCCTAATTAGTCCATGAATAAAAACATCTTTAAAAGGTATTTTTCCCATTTGCTCTATTCCCGAAAAAACCATTCTTACAACCCAAAAGAAAATAATATCATATGAAGTAACTAAAACACTTGTAGGATAGAAATGCTCTAATTCTGCTGTATTTTCGGGCCAACCTAATGTTGAAAATGGCCATAAAGCTGAACTGAACCATGTATCCAACGTATCATCATCTTGAGTAAACTCTGTACTTTGGCATTTGTTACATAAAGATGGAACTGTCCTTGAAACCTCTATATGACCACATTTATTGCAATAATAAGCAGGTATCCTATGCCCCCACCAAAGTTGTCTGGAAATACACCAATCTCTAATATTTTCCAACCAGTTTAAATAAATTTTGCCGAATCTATCAGGAATAAATCTTAATTCACCTGTTTTATAAGCTTCTATTGCCGGTTTAGCTAAATCCTCCATTTTGACAAACCATTGTTTTTTTATTAATGGTTCAACAACATCTCCGCAACGTTCATGTTGCCCAACAGAGTTTTTTATGCTTTCTTTTTTAACAAAAAGACCCATTTTGTCAAATTCTTCAACTATTTTTTCTCTTGCTTCATAGCGATAAAGCCCTTCATATGAATCGGCATTTTTATTCAAAGTACCGTCATCATTCATAATATTTATTTTTTCTAAATTATGACGTTCTCCAACTTCAAAGTCATTTGGGTCATGTGCTGGTGTAATTTTTACTACGCCTGTCCCAAAATCCATTTCTACATAATCATCTGCAATAATAGGTATTTCTCTGTTTACTATCGGCACAAATACTTTTTTACCCACGAACTTTACATAACGTTCATCATTAGGATTTACTGCAATTGCTGTATCTCCCAACATTGTTTCGGGACGTGTTGTTGCGAATTGCAAAAACTCATCTGTTCCAACAACTTTATATTTAAAATGGTAAAAATAACTTTCTTTTTCTTGGTGGTCAACTTCAGCATCGGAAATAGTAGTTTGACACTTCGGACACCAGTTAATAAGTTTTTCTCCTCTATAAATCAAGCCTTTTTCATAAAGTCGCATAAAAACTTCTTCTACAGCTTTTGAAAGCCCTTCATCTAATGTGAAACGCTCTCTATCCCAGTCACATGAACTTCCAAACTTTCTAAGCTGTAACAGAATTGTATTTCCATATTGTTCTTTCCATTCCCATGCTCTTTTTAAAAATCCTTCACGACCTAAGTCTTCTTTTGTTAAACCTTCTTGTGCCATTTTATCTACAATTTTTACTTCTGTTGAAATACTTGCATGGTCTGTTCCTGGAACCCACAAAACGTTATAACCTTGCATTCTTTTCCATCTTATTAAAATATCTTGTAATGTACAATCGAATGCATGACCCATATGAAGATGCCCTGTAATATTTGGCGGTGGAATAACAATTGTATATGGAGTTTTGCTTTTATCAACTTCTGCATGAAAATATTTTTTTTCAAGCCAATTGCTATATATTCTATCTTCTACTGTTAATGGATTATAATTTTTTTCTAATTCTTTTCTCATTTTTTCCTCCAATAATTTTTTGTGTTTAAAAAAATTCTGATTTAATAAAACATCAAAAAAGCTTTCGCCCGCAAAAGGACGAAAGCTCGTGGTGCCACCTTAATTCCTGCAAAAGCAGGCACTTATTATTGTTATAACGTAACAAACGTTTATGCTTACATAAATTAACGTAAGTTTGACACAATAAAACTGCATCAAACTTTTGGTAATATTCGCACAAATTTAGCCAAAATCAGGCTAAATTTATGCTCATAACGTGAAAAATCTTTCGATTTTCGGCTTATTTCACAAGCCGATTCGACTACGTAGAACTCACGTTAAATTAAAAGTTCGGCATAAAAACTCAGATGCTACCTTCAACATTTACAAACCCAAAACGTCTTACAGCCACGAACGCTTCTCTCTTTCAGCAGTAAATATTTACTCCTCATCGTCCTTGCTTTTTAATATATTAAAGTGATAACTTATGCTAATTATATCACAAATTTACAGCATAGTATATTTTATACAGCTTCTCCTTCTTTGTCAATATCATCTTCTTCAGTTGATGAAAGAAGTTTTGTAACTTCATCAAAATAAAGTTGTATAAGCTGGTTTATTATTTTGTCTGGAGAAGTATCATTATTATTTATATCCTCAAGCTTATCCCAAACTATTTCATGCCTTGCATCTAGTTCTGAAAGATTTTTCTCTAAAACACTTTTTTCATATATAAGTTCTCTTGAATAATCCATTTTATCATCAACATTTATAGTATGGGCAAACTGCTCAACAGTAAACTTTTCATAATTAAGATTTTTTTCTCTCAAAAATCTTGCAAGTTCTTTTTCCGTTTCATACATAACTTTTCTTATAGCATCAATTCTTAAAGTTATGTGCTTATAGTTTTTGTAATCTTTTAAATTAGTTTTAAGCATTTGGGCACTTCTTACTCTATATTTCTTATACTCAAAATTAAGAAAATTAGTATAATATACATAAACAACATTTTTTGTATTTAATATTTCTACAGCCTTTTTTTGCTTTTTTATATTCATTTTAAGTTCAAAACGAATACGACGTTTAAATACATTTAGTAATGTTACAACAACTATTGTCAACAAAACCAAAACGGTTGTAGGAAAAAATATTGATACTTCTTTAAACATAAATAAATACCCTAAATAAATTGAAACGAAACAAAATAATGCAACTGACATAATTGTAAATCTTTCTATAAAAATAAGCCCTTTTTCAAGTAATGCTCTTTCGTCTATTAATTCAGCTTTTTCTCCCTCTAAGTACCCAATATCTTGTTTTAAAATTCTTTGATTTTTTTCCGCATCCTGAATATGCTCAACAGCAGACACCGCATCTGTTTCCAAATTCATCATTCGAGAAAGAGACTTGTCAAAGCTTGTCAACTGAAATATCAGACCATCTCTTTCTTTTGTAAGTGAAATAAAGCTATCTAATAGGTTTTTAAGCTTTGAGGCTTCTTCTTCATTAAGCTTTAAATAACAATCTAATTCCTCAATTTTTTCATCTAAAACTTTAATTTTATTGGATAAAACTATTCTTTGTTTTGCGATATCAAGAGCATCTTCACATAAATCGGAGGCAAGCATAGCATTTTCAAACATGGGGTCTTCCTTATCCATATCTGAAACATAGTCTCTAAACTTTGAATATACAGTAAAATCGTATTCTTTTTCCTCTTTTTTAAATAATTTATCTATAAAACCTAAAAAGCTTTTTAAAAAAGGTTTTTTTTTAATTAATTCCTCGTCCATATTATTCGCCTCCAATTAATATAAGAATATACATACAAACGATTAGTTCTCATAAGTATTGTTAAATATAAATGCAATTTTTATGCAGTCAAGTGCTACAACCATAGTTAATTCATCTGTTTTGTAAATTAGCGGTACTCCAAATCTTTTTACAATGACTGCATCGGTTCTTTCTCCGCTTTCTGTCCAATAAGACAAAAAGGAAATTCCTCCGTCTCTTATAATTTTCCATTTATAATTAATTAATACCTTTATATAATAATCGTCATTACAATTAAAATACTCAAGTAGATTTTTTTTATCTTCTAAATAAGAATAAATTAAGTTTGTCATTTCTAATGTCCCCCGATATTTATATTATTTTTAATATTTTATTACAAATTAATACAAATTCAGCAAAAAAATAAAAAAATTTTTATCTTTTATTAAGTTAAATACACAAAAGATATAAATGTTAACTATAGTTTAATTATATCAGTATATAGTTTTTGTATCAATAATTTTAATTCGATTTATTTCTATCTACAATTTATACAAAATAACACTATAATATCGTCAATTAAATGTAGTATTAACAAAAATTTTATCGAAATATTAATAATTTTATAAAAACTAAACTATTTTTTTATTTGTCAAATTTTGCCGAATATTTTTAGTTATATATAATAAAAGTAACTATTGTCGAAGCATAAAAAAGTATTGTGGTTGTTTTTTACAATTTTATAGTGTATAATTTAATATAGGGAATTAAAACGAAATTTACCATACATAAATTTAATCCATATGTCTAACCTATTATCATGTTAGTATTTAAACGTTATTAATCCCAAATATATGTTGATATTATCATATGCCTGACAGTTTAGAATTATGACTTTTGTTAGCACAATTAATAATTAGAATAGAAAGGAATGATTTATTTTGAAACGTAGAAAACAAATATTTGCTTTTGCTATGGCTGGCTTGTTTTTAGCAACAAACGTATTATTGTTTAATAATAAAGAAGCCTCTGCAGCAGCAGATAATATTTATGTATTCGTAAACATGGAAATGGTTGATTTTGGAGATACTACTCCGCAAATTATAAATGACCGTACTATGGTTCCTGTAAAAGCTTTGGCTGACGCAATCGGAGCTAACACAGAATGGAACGATACAGAGAAAAAAGTAACTTTAACTTTAGGTGATATGTACGCTGTTTTAGTTATTGGAAACGACAAAATGACATATGGAAAAATTGCAACTGATTCAACTGGTAAAAAATCTGCTTCTACAACAGAAGTATTTAATTTAGATTCTCCTCCTACTATTGTTAACAATAGAGCCTTGTTTCCAGCATCTGCAATTGCTACAGCTTTTAATGCAGAAGCAAATTGGGTAGATATTACAAAAACTGTTTATATTACAACCTCTGCACCTGTTGCTACAGCAACACCAGCTCCTGTTGCACCTGTTGCTACACCAACACCTGGTCCAGCTAATCCGGTATTTTCCGATAGTGCTTATTTCCAAGAAGCTTCAGGGAAACGTATAGAAGATATGCACATTGGAAAAAACAAATTTGCAGTAGTTATTTATGACGGAACTCAAAGCAGTTCAGTAGAAGCAGTTAGAACAATTAAAGAAGCTGCAACAAATGCACAATATAAAATTTATGGTGTTGATATGACATCAAAAAGATTTTCAAGCCCTGAAAATTTAACATGGCCTTGGAGTATTGCTACTAAAGGTAATTATCCTGTTTTAATATTATCTTATGAAGGTCAGGAAGATGAAGTTGTACAAGATATTACAAATGTTCATGAATTACAGCTTAAATTTGAAAATTTAAAACAGAATTTTCCAACTTTACCAACAGCTTCACCTACTCCTACACCAACACCGTCTGAAAGTGCTTCACCATCTGCAACTCCTTCTCCAACAAGTGGATATTCTTGGAATAATATCAGCTTGAGCGACTCTGATGCAAAATTTGACAGAGGAGAAATGTTTATCTTTGTTGCTTATGACAGCCATGAAGATAAATATAATGAGAAATTAGAAATTGTTAAGTCAGCCGCCGGTGAGGCCGGTGTTCCTTTATATGCTACAGACCTTAAAGGAGATTTTGGCGTACAATGGTGGGGTTGGCAATATGGTAGCAACTTCATATCAAACCCTACAGTTTATATCATTAGAGGTTCAAACTATGTAGAAGTTAAATCATACATTACCTCATCAGATAAAAGTGACCTTAAACTAAGTTTTGATGAGTTTAAGAAAAATTATAGTAATTATAATAATTATGGCTATTAATTAATTTAAAAAAATAAGGAGAAAATTAAACCTTTTCTCCTTATTTTTAACATGAGTACGGTACAGTAAAATCGACTACCTTGAACTCCATTATATTATTATTTCATTTTATACCAACAATCTTTTTAATAATTGACCCTAAAAATTTTGGTAATCTTATAACTGTAAACTTCACAAAAACACCTCCCTAACACATAAAAAGCAACCAAAACCCAAATATGAGCAAAAAACCTGCTACCAAAAAAGCCCATCCATTTAAAACAAGCCCAATAAACATTCCTGTTCCAAAAGAAAGCAATATTAGCCCGCACATTCGCCTTTTAAACCACATATCAACTCCCCTTTCGCATTCGTATATGTAATAGTTAAACTGCCCCTTATTCAGTTTATTATAAATACTATTAAAAAGTGCGTGTTCACGTTATTTATTATGCAAATATAATTAACATGAGACCGTATAGAAATACTAAACTTAGGAAATTAAATATACTACACAACTATAAATATGATATAATATAATTCTAAACCAAAAATTAAAATCTTCTTAGAACAGTTAAACATGTAGTAATTTAATGTGAGTCCAACATAGTCAAACTAGCTTGTAAAACAATCAGAAAAGCGTAAGATTTCATGCTATAAGCATAAGTTTCGCCTGACTTTTGGCTAAATTTGTGAGAATAATATCAAAAGTTTTACACAGTTTTATTGCATCAAACTTACGTTTAATTTAATATTGTTTTGATTCATACTTTCTCCATACTATCTCCACAAAGTTGTTGTATAACATTAGCTTACTGCAGTTTATGTTATGCTGAACTTATATTAATATAATAACAATATAAGTAGGTGTTTTATTTGAATAATAATAAAATTCTAATTGTTGATGATGAACCTAAAATAGTTGAAGCTGTAGAGGCATATTTAATTAAGAGTGGGTATATAACATTTGTTGCTTATGACGGCAAACAAGCTTTGAAGTTATTTGAAAAAGAGAACCCGAACATGCTTATACTTGACCTTATGCTTCCATATATATCAGGTGAGGAAATATGTAAAACTGTAAGAAAAACATCAAGTATACCAATAATTATGCTTACGGCAAAGGCTAGTGAGGACAGTAAAATTAATGGTCTTAATATTGGTGCAGATGATTATATAACAAAACCATTTTCTCCAAGGGAGCTTGTAGCAAGAGTAAACAGATTGTTTCGCAGATGTAGCAACGAAAATGTACCATTATCTAATATAATAAGTCTAAATAATGGAGATTTGGAGATTGACTTTAATTCTTACTCTGTAAAAAAACAGGGCAAAACTGTTAACCTCACCCCTAATGAGTTTAAATTGCTCTCAATATTAGCAAAATATCCAAATAAAACATTTACACGTGGTGGCTTAATCGAATCTGCTTTTGGATATGACTTTGATGGCTATGAAAGAACAGTTGATAGTCACATAAAAAATATACGTTCTAAAATAGAGAGTGACAGCACAAACCCAATATATATATTAACAGTTAGAGGCATTGGATATAAGTTTAGTGGGAAACACTAGTATATATATAAGAATATAGTGAATATACATAAATTTAATAAAAATAAGGATTCACTATTAAAATTAAACTTTATTATGATAACAAATAAATTAAAACAGGGGGCTTATAAATGCGTGAAACATTTAAGATTAGCGGAATGACTTGTGCCGCTTGTGCTTCAAGAATAGAAAAAATTGTTGCTAAAATAGATGGTATAAACTCTGTATCTGTAAATCTTGCAACAGAAAAAATGACTGTTGAAGCTGATGATAATAAGGTTTCATCAATTGATATTATAAACAAAGTGCAAAAAGCAGGGTACATAGCCGAGCAACAACCCTCACAATATACAAAAACTCTTAAAATTATTGGAATGACTTGTGCTGCTTGTTCCTCAAGAATAGAAAAAGTTGTAGGAAAAATTGATGGTGTAAAATTTGTTTCCGTAAATCTCGCAACTGAACGTCTAACTTGCGAACTTGACGAAAGTAAAACCAATATAACAGCAGTAAAGCAGGCAGTTGAAAAGGCAGGGTATAAATGGGCAGAAGTTGCTTCAAAAAACACTGTAGATGAAGACAAGCTACGTAAAGAGAAGGAAATTAAAACTCTGTGGACAAAGTTTATTATATCTGCTATTTTTACAGTTCCTCTTCTGTATATTGCAATGGGGCATATGATACCAGGGGTACAATTTCCAATCCCATCTAAAATTCACCCAATGCATTACCCTCTTAACTTTGCAATTGTTCAAATAATTTTAACTGTTCCTATATTAATTGCTGGGCATCGTTTTTATTATGTTGGGTTTAGAGCATTATGGCTACGTTCACCGAATATGGATAGTCTTATAGCTATAGGAACATCAGCAGCGGCAATATATAGCTTATATGCTACTTATCAAATTTCACAGGGCCATTCTGAATTTGCCGAAAGTCTATATTTTGAAACATCGGGAGTAATTATTACTTTGATATTGCTTGGTAAATCACTTGAGGCTGTCTCAAAAGGCAAAACAAGTGAAGCTATAAAAAAACTTATGGGGCTTGCTCCAAAAACAGCTATTGTAATTAAAAACGGAGTTGAAATTGAAACACCTATTGAAGATGTAATTGTTGATGATATAATATTTGTTAAACCCGGAAGCAAAATACCTGTCGACGGGATTGTAGTAGAAGGAACAACAGCAATTGACGAGGCAATGCTCACTGGTGAAAGTATGCCTGTTGACAAAAAAGCTGGTGATAAAGTATATGCTGCAAGTATTAATAAAAATGGTTCTATTAAATTTAAGGCAACAAAAGTAGGAGCTGATACAGCACTAGCACAGATTATAAAGCTTGTTGAGGAAGCACAAGGTTCTAAAGCACCAATAGCACAAATGGCTGATATTGTTTCCGGGTATTTTGTTCCTATTGTATTTTGTATTGCTATAGTCGCATTTATTGCTTGGATATTAAGCGATCAATCACTTGTATTTTCTCTCACAATATTTATAGCAATACTTGTTATAGCTTGCCCTTGTGCACTGGGTCTTGCTACACCTACAGCCATTATGGTAGGAACAGGCAAGGGTGCTGAAAACGGTATACTTATTAAAGGCGGCGAGGCACTCGAAACAACACATAAAATAAAAACAATTGTTTTTGATAAAACAGGAACTATTACAGAAGGTAAACCAGAAGTTACTGATATTATAACAGCAAATGATTTTGATAGAAAAACGCTTTTACAACTTACTGCAAGTGCAGAAAAAGGAAGTGAACATCCTCTTGGAGAAGCAATTGTAAGAGGTGCAGAAAAAGAAAATCTAGCATTACTTGAAGTAACTGAATTTGAGGCACTTACAGGAAGAGGAATAAGGGTAGTTATAAACAATGCTGAAATCTTTGCAGGGAACTTAAAGTTAATGAATGAACAAAGTATATCTATTGAAAACATGGAAAGTGAATCAAACAGACTTGCGAGTGAAGGTAAAACGCCTATGTTTATCGCTGTAGATAAGAAAATATCAGGTATTATTGCCGTTGCTGATGTAGTCAAAGAAAGCAGTGCAAGAGCAATTAAGAAGCTTACTGAAATGGGAATTGAAGTTGCTATGATTACAGGAGATAATAAGCGTACAGCGGAAGCCATAGCAAAACAGGTAGGAATAACAAGAGTGCTTTCTGAGGTTTTACCACAAGATAAAGCAAATGAAGTCAAAAAGCTTCAAGCAGAAGGTAAAAAGGTAGCAATGGTAGGCGACGGAATAAATGATGCACCTGCTCTTGCACAAGCCGATATTGGTATTGCTATTGGAAGCGGTACTGATGTTGCTATGGAAAGTGCAGACATTGTTCTAATGCATAGCGACTTAATGGACGTACCAACAGCTATACAACTTTCCCGCGCTACAATTCGTAATATAAAACAAAATTTGTTTTGGGCATTTGCGTATAATGTTGCCGGAATACCTGTTGCATCAGGAGTGCTTTATTTGTTTGGTGGCCCGCTACTTAACCCTGTATTTGCGGCGGCAGCTATGAGCTTATCAAGTGTGTCAGTTTTATCAAATGCACTTAGGTTAAAGAGGTTCAAACCTTAAAGTTTACAATAATGTTATTTATAATTAAAATAAACAAGGAGAATTATATTATGCAAACAAAATTAAACGTAGAGGGTATGTCTTGTTCCCATTGCGAAAACGCAGTAAAAAATGCAGTATCTACAATAAGCGGAGTATCAGAGGTTTTGGTGGATTTGAAAGGTAAAACAGTTACTGTAACACATGATGAGAATGTAACAATTGAAAGCATAAAAAGTGAAATTGAAGACCAAGGCTATGATATTGTATAAATAATGTAATATAAACTTGACATAGCTAGACCTACATGTAAAACAATACAAAAATTAATTTTTTTATTACAAGCACAAATTTAGTCTAGTTTTAGCTGAATTTGTGCTTATAACGTAAAAAATCTTATTATCTTCAGCCTATTTCACAGGTTGCTTCGAAAACGTTGAACTAACGCTATATTATCAAAATCTTAATATAATAACCTTAATTAATTTTATAGAAGTACAAATTTATTTCCATATTACTACTTATTGACAATACTATACTATATAAGTATAGTATGTATTAAATGAAAAGGAGAGATATTATGAGTATATATAAATCAATAACCGACCTAGTAGGCAAAACTCCTATTGTTGAGTTTGAAAGATATTGCAAAAAACACAATTTAAGTTCAACTATTTTTGCAAAACTTGAATATTTTAACCCTGCTGGAAGTGTAAAAGATAGAATAGCCAAAGCTATGATTGAAGATGCCGAAGCAAATGGATTAATAAACAGTGAGACTGTAATTATTGAGCCTACAAGTGGAAATACAGGAATAGGGCTAGCAAGTATTGCATCAGCAAAAGGCTACAAACTTATTTTGACAATGCCCGAAACCATGAGCATTGAGCGTAGGAATTTGCTAAAAGCATATGGAGCAGAACTTGTTTTAACTGATGGAACAAAAGGCATGAAAGGGGCAATAGAAAAGGCAGAAGAACTTTCCAAAAATACTCCTAACAGCTTTATTCCCAGCCAGTTTACCAACAAAATAAATCCATCAACTCACTATAATACAACAGCCCCAGAAATATGGAATGTTACAAACGGTAACATAGATATTTTTGTAGCTGGTATTGGTACAGGAGGCACTATAAGCGGTGTTGGAAAATATCTTAAAGAAAAAAATCCAAACATAAAAATAGTTGCTGTAGAGCCAGAAGCATCACCTGTACTATCAAAGGGAACAGCAGGACCACACAAAATACAAGGAATAGGTGCTGGATTTGTTCCAGAAACGCTTGATACTAGCATTTATGATGAAATTATAACCGTATCAAATGAAAATGCATTTGAAACTGGCAAAGAAATTGCTAGAACAGAAGGATTGCTTGTTGGCATTTCATCAGGTGCTGCTATGTTTGCAGCGTCACAGCTTGCAAAACGCCCAGAAAATACCGGTAAAAACATTGTTGTTATTCTACCAGACACTGGTGAAAGGTATTTATCAACACCAATGTTTGAACTATCATAAAAAAATAATAAACCTTGGGAAACTTTTTGAAAAAAAGTTTCCCAAACCCTTCAAAAAACTTTATGTATGAATGCCGATATGCGACATTCCTACATAATCAAACTCTTAGGGTTTTTTATTCATATTGATACAATACCCATTACAAACCTTTAAATCACTTTAGTTAACGCCAAAAAGAACAACATCTCGGGAATAATATTTTTATTTTTGCTGTTTTTTCTGATTAAGCATTGCTTATCTATATCATATACCCCATCTTCATGTATTGAATCATTATTAAAATCCATAGAAGCAATATTTATTTCTTTGCTATTATTTATATCAGATAATTGCAGTTCTTCTTTAATGTTTTTTGCAGAATTCATTATTAAAATAGTGTCAATCATATTATCTAATGCTTTGTGATTCTCCTCATTAGTAAATTGTTTCATTACATTAAGCAACTGTACTTCCTTTGGGGGATTTTGCAACGTTTTTGTGTGATGTAATTGAACAGCATTATGGATTTTTTTTACATATTTTTCCTTAAAGTAGTTTTGTACTAATCCCATTGCTTCTTTTAAGTCATTTTCAATATTTTCAGAATTCTGTATCATTTCTGTTACTTCAATAATTCTATCTGTCATGAAGTACCTCCTTTGATAATAACTTTTCTACATTTAGAAGCCCCCAACCCTGTTGGTTTGGAGGATAATTTAGCGTATCAGTGCTTTTCTTTAATATATATTTTATATTATTTGGGGTAAGGTTTGGGTGGTTTTGGATTAATAATGCAATAGCACCTGATGCTATTGGAGTAGACATAGATGTACCGCTCATTTGAAGATAGTTTTCAGATATTATTTTTGCTGTAGAGTTTTTTAATTTCTTTAGAGGAGGCGTATTTGTAAGGCATGATACTATATCTGCCCCAGGTGCTATTATATCCGGCTTTATTATACATTCGCTTGTAGGCCCTCTACCAGAATAATTTTCAAGTGTATCACCCCATATTTGAACTTTTTTATGGTCGTCTGATGCACCAACCGTAATTACTTTTCGGCTTATACCAGGTGATGTAACGCTCCCTGGAAAAGGTCCATTATTTCCTGCTGCAGCAACTATAACTATCCCCTCCTCCCATGCTGCCTCAACAGCCTTTACCAGTGGGTCTTTGTCTGAAATTTCGTCTGTTCCTACAGAAAGATTTGCAATTCTTATATTATAAATATTCTTATTATCTATCATCCACTGTATTCCTGCTAATACATCTGCGGAATTGCCTCCCCCATCGCTGTCGAGTACCTTTATTGATACAATATTTGCTTCGGTAGCAATTCCTGCATATTTTCCGTTAGAACATATTCCGTTTCCTGTAGCAATACCAGTTACATGTGTTCCGTGCCCATTATCGTCATAAGGTTCTAATCGCCCATTAACAAAATCTCTAAATGCCACAATTCTATCTCTTGGCTTAATAAAGTCATCAACAGGCGATATTCCTGTATCCAAAAAAGCTATTGTCACACCTCTGCCTGTATAACCTTCGCTTTGTGCCTTTTCTACTTTTACAATTTTTCGGGCTACATTCATTTGGGCGGTTATTTTTGCTGTTTGATAAATTTCTTTTATTCCGCCTAACTGAACCAGTTGTTCAACATACATTGAAGGTATTTCTATAACATATGAGTTTATCATGGGAAGGCGGTATTTTACTTTGCCAAATCGGCTAATAATTTGCTCTCTTTCCTCGTTCATAGTACATTCTACAATGAGGTTTACCATGCTCATTTTATCAAGACCTTTCCAATTAAGTAAACATACTTTTTACATCATTGTATGATTACTAATTAGCAAATGGTACATTTCTAGGCAAATTTTATTTTGTGTAGTGTTATGTTAAGACCTTGAGGAAACTTTTGAAAAAGTTTCCTCAAACTCCTTCAAAACTTTTACCACAAACAACGCAAGCGTTGTTTGTTTGTTGCTATTTTTATGTAATTGGTTTACATGTAATTTGTTTCCATTTCTTTATATTGTTTTAAAAGCTCATTTCTTTTTTCTAGCAAGATGCTTTCCTCTATTTCTACTAATATACAACTTTCGCATTGCCCTACCCGATTTAGCCCTACATTATCAAGTATGCATGTTTCTTTTTCCTAATATACGCAAAACTCGTTTCCACATGTTATGCCCATGGTTTCTATCCCCCCCAAAAAATTTTGCATTATATATACTCAATATAATTATACTAAATATATTATGTATAGTCAATATATTAGTAATGATAAAATTAAATAAAAAATTTAGAGGTGACATTTATGATAAGCTATAAGCCTTTCTATTTAACATTATTAAGAAAAAATATTACAGAGTACAACTTAATATATAAACAGGGTGTTTCTCCTGGAACTCTATCTAGAATGAAAAAAAACAAAGCAATAACAACTACTACAATAGATACATTTTGCTCCATATTGGATTGCGACGTTACAGACATTATAGAATATATAAAAACTAATTCTAAAAACAAAACTAAAAGCGAAGCTGAAAACGAAACTAACATATAAATAACTACCACTAGCCTCCAAGTGCAAAAAAAAGAAACGCACAAAGTGCGTTTCTGGTAAAAGTTTTGAAGGGGATTTGGGGAAACTTTTTCAAAAGTTTCCCCAAGGTCCTAATAAAAATATATATAAAAAATACAAACTCCATCAAAAACCCCTTTAAGATAAAATTGTATTTTTTAACAAATTAATCATTACTTACAACAGCTTGCTTTTTAAATAAAAGATGCCTGAAATTCCTAAACCTAATTTTCCAGTTGTTAAAAACAAGATAAACTGTAGGTATAAATAATAAAGTAATAAGAGTTGAAAACATCAACCCAAAAACAACTACTACAGCAAGAGCTTTCATAAGCTCAGAACCCTCATCGGTTGCTAAAATCATAGGTATAAGTGCAAGTGCAGTTGTAAGAGTAGACATAAGTATAGGTCTTAGCCTTATAGGTGCTGCTGTTGTTAAAGCATCTATTACAGACATTCCATGTTCTCTTACTAATAGATTTGTATAGTCTATAAGAACAATAGCATTGTTAATAACTATACCTGCAAGCATTATAAGCCCCAAAAACCCTGTTATTGATAATGACTCTCCTGTTACAAATAGCCCGAATAAACCGCCTGAAAAAGCTATAGGCATAGAACACATAACGATTATTGGATAAATAAACGACTCAAACTCTGCCGCCATAATCATATATAATAATAATATTGCTATTATTAGAGCTAAACCTAAATTAAAAAATGTTTCATTCATTTGCTGTGCAGAACCTGTAAATTCCCAAGTATAGTTAGGAGGAAGAATATAGCCTTTCATAATATTTGTTATTGCAGTCGTAATTTCACCTGTAGAAGCTTCTTTTTCTAAGGAAACAGATACCCCTACGTATTTTTGCTGGTTTTCACGATTTATTGCAACGGGTATTTCGTCCCTTACAATATCTGCTATTTCATAAAGTGGTATACTTGCCCCTTTAGTTGTTGGTATTAATATATTTTTTATATCAGTAATGTAATCAAAATTACCTTTGTCCTGACGAACCCTTATATCAAATTCATCTCCGTCAATTTTGTATGCTGTTGCTACACTACCTGAAACAGCAGTATTTACAATACTTGCAACACTACTTGAGTTTACTCCGTATGCAGAAGCTTTTACTCTATCTATTTTTATTGTAGCCTGAGGCGTTGTATCCTCAAGTGAAGTAGTTGCTTCACTAACACCTTTTATTTGAGAGAATAGTTGCTTTAAGTCTTCAGTTATTTCAGTTAATGTATCTAATTCATCTCCCTTTACAGTAATGGATACACCACCGCCACCGCCAAATCTACCCATTGAATTAGATGATGAAGCAGCAGTAATTTCTGCACCAGCAATATTTTTTAAATCTTTTTCCATTGCTGAAGCAACGTCTATTGAAGAACGGGTACGCTCAGACTTCGAAAGCAGATTTACAGTAATGCTTGCCGAATCTGTACCTCTAGCACCTCCCATTCCTCCTCCACCTATTTGAATAGTTGTATTGTCTACTTCTGGATAATCTTGTATTGTATCTACAACTTTGAATGCTGTTGCCTCTGTTTCCTCCATAAGAGTTCCTTTTGGCATTGAAACATTAATAGATACTATACCCTCGTCTGTAGCAGGCATAAACTCCATTCCAATAAACCCTAATGAAAGAGTTGTTAGCACAATAAATATTACAACGACTAAAAACGTTAGTTTTCTTCTTCTTAGACAAAAAGCAAGAACTTTTTTATAAATGTTCTCTAGGCTTTTAAGAGCATTTGCAAAAAAGTCTAAGATTTTTATGCCAATATGATTTCTTTTATGAACTCCCTTTACATCATCAACACTTAATAATATTGAACATGCTACAGGCACAAATGTAAGAGATATAAGTAATGATGATAGCAATGAAAATGCTATTGTCATAGAAAGCTGATTAAATATTTGTGCTGTCATACCCCCTGTAAATGAAATAGGAAGGAAAACAGCTATTGTTGTAATGGTAGAAGCAACAACAGAGTTGGCTACTTCTCTTGCTCCGTCTACTGCGGCTTTCTTTCTTTCTATGCCTTCCTCAATCTTTCTAAAAATGCTTTCGAGAACAACTATTGAGTTATCAACAAGCATACCTATACCCAATGTTAATCCACCTAGCGACATAGTATTTATTGTCATGTTCGTATAGTACATTAATATAAATGTAGCTACAATTGAAATAGGCATAGCAACCGCAACAATTAATGTAGACCTAAAATTTCTTAAAAATACATATAAAATAACGGCTGCGAGAATACCGCCTTGTAGTGCCGAATTTAAAACTGTCCCTATAGACACTCTTATATACTTTCCTGGGTCCATCAAAACAGTAAATTTATAGTTTGGCATTTCTTCCTGTAAATATGATATTTCCTTTAATATTGCATCCGAAACTTTAACTGTGTTTGCTGTAGATTGCTTTTGTATTGTTAAAGTTACAGAGGATGAACCGTTTATAAATGCAAGAGATGTATTTTCCTTATAAACTTCGTTAACATCTGCAATATCTCTTAAATAAATTACTGTTCCCGTAGGGGTGGTAACAGGTAAGTTCCTAATTTGCTCAAGGCTTTCAAACTCTCCTAAAACCCTCAAGCTTAGTGTTCTTTCGCCTTCTTTTACCGAGCCTGTAGAGGAATTTGAGTTTTCGCTTCTAAGTAATTGTAAAATTGTGCTTTCTGTAACGCCATATCCTCTAAGCTTTTCTTCTTTTAATACTACTTCTATTTCATTATCTTTTCCGCCAGAAACGCTTACAGAGGCAACACCGTCTTGGCGTTCTAATCTGTTAACTACTTTTTCCTCGACTGTATTTTTTAACCCAACCAAATCACCGTTTTTTGATGTAACACCTATTGTCATAGAAGTCATTGAGTTAATATCTATTTTCATAACCCTAGGGTCGCTGGCATCATCAGGCAAGGCAGCTTTTATCATGTCTACCCTTTCCCTCATGTCAAGTGCCGCATTATCTATGTTAGTACCGTCCTCAAATTCAAGCACTACAGTTGAGTTCCCTGTAGATGATGTACTAGTAATCTCCTTTACACCTGGGGTTGTACCCAGTACACCTTCTAATGGTTCTGTAATAAGTTTTTCCACTTCTTCGGGCCCTGCTCCTGTATATGTTGTCATTACAATAGCAACAGGAATATCCATGTTAGGCATCATGTCAAGGTTTATATTTAATATTGACAATGCACCAAATGCAATTATTATAAATACAGCCATTGTTGTTGTTACAGGGCGTTTTACTGCTAAATTAGAAATTCCCATAAACTACTCCTCCTTACTAACAGAAGGTAGAGTTGGACTTACCCCCTCTTTTGCACTTTGCCCTACATCATTAATGGGGTCTCCATTTGATATATATGTTTGCCCTTTTATTACAACTTCATCGTTTAAGTTTAACCCTGACAATATTTCAATGTCCTTGCCGTTATTTATTCCTGTAGTTACGGCTACTCTCTTTGCTTTTCCACTTTCATTTACAAAAACATATAATCCTTCATTATCTTCTAATACTGTATTTATGGGTAAAACAATAGTATTATCTTTTGCTTCGCTTACAAAGTGGACTTCTGCAAACATACCCGGTTTGAATAGACCATCATTGTTTCCTATTTCTAATGTTACAGGGTATGTGTTTGTTTGGTCTGCAGCTGGGCTTATAGTTTTTATTTTAGCAGTAAAAGGCTTGTCGCTTATACTGTTAACATATAAATCTATTTCGTCTCCAACTTTTAGTTTGTTTATAATAAGTTCTGAGACTCTTACAGATACTTTTAAGTTTGTAACATTAACAATTGTATAAGCCGGAGTTTGCATACTTACATATTCTCCTGCCTTAGCATTCTTAACACTTACTACCCCGGAAATAGGAGCTTTTACTACTTTGTCATTTAATGTTTCCCTAGCTATTTGAAGCTGTGTAGCTATAACATTTGCTGAGGCTTGAGCACTAGAAACACCTATACTTGCAGAACGTTTATTATCTTCTGTTATTTTTCCTGTTGTTAAATTGTAACTTTGTTGTGCTTGCTCAAGTGCAAACTTTGCCTGGTCATAACCTAACTGTGCTTGTGTCAATGCATTATTTGCTTGCTCATATGCAAATAAGCTTTGCTCATAAGCAGTTTTTGCATTATCATGTTCATTTTTAGATACAGTACCTGAATCATATAGTAACTTAATATTATTGTATTTATCGTTCATATTATCTAGATTTAGTTTTGCATTTTCTAATGATACTTTAGCATTTTCTATAGTTATTAATGCACCGTCCATTTGCTTTTGATAATTTTCCATTGCAGTTTGCTGTTGTAGCAGCGATGATTCATACTGTCCGCCTGTAACTGAATTAAGCGAATTTTGTGCCGAAGCAACGCCTTGACTTGCCTGATTGAGCTGTGCTTGTAAAGTACGAATTTGGTCTTGTATGTCCTTTTCATCTAATGCAAAAAGAGTTTGCCCTTCGCTTACAGCATCTCCGACTTCATAATATGTCTCTTTTACTTTACCTTGCATTTTGGGAAGAACAGCTATAGTATCTTTTGCTTCAAGCTGTCCAGCATATACAAAAGTA
Organism: uncultured Defluviitaleaceae bacterium; assembly: GCA_964474135.1. Classification (GTDB taxonomy): domain Bacteria; phylum Bacillota; class Clostridia; order Lachnospirales; family CAYYRV01; genus CAYYRV01. The sequence goes on along the minus strand of CAYYRV010000004.1, from coordinate 46,125 downwards.
TTTTTTATTGATGAAGGTACAGCTTTATAAACCTCAACAGGTGTTGATATAACTTCTTGTGCCTCTGTTTCTGAAGAAACGGTAGCAGAAGCCCCACACCCAGACAAAAAAAATGATAATACCAAAATCCCTATCATAATTTTTTTCATTATATTTTCACTCCTAACTATAAAATAACATGAGTTTAACGCAACAAAAATTACGCTTAACTCCTGATGATATTCGCACAAATTTAATTGCAGTAAATTCTTGCCATATTTGTAAAAACATTAAAAAACAATATATAATACTTTTTACATAAAAAAATCAAAAACAATATTTAGATTTTTTATTACTTCATAAAGATATTTTTTTTCTAGTTCTGGCATTTTCTCGTAATAATCGTTAATTATTTCTGATGTTATATTATAAGCCTTGTTCAAAGCATCTATTCCTTTTTCTGTTATGTAAAAATATACTCTCCTTCCATCTTCTTCATTTTTAGGTTGTTTTTTTTCTAAAAAACCATCTGTTGTAAGCTTAGAAACAGTTATTGACAAAGTACTGTTTGTAAGAAATAAAGCAGATGACATTTCACTTATAGTATGAATATCTAATGTATATATGGAATTTAATATAACACATTGAGCATGAGTAAGTTGGTTAGACACATCTACATTATTACAAGACTGAAACTTTATAGAAAATCTGTACCAAAATAATATTATTGACTTTAGAATATTAACTGATACTTCATACGTCTCTTTACTTAAAAAGTTTATAGCAAATGAAAATTCTAGTTTTAAATCCCCAATATCGGGCGTAAGGTTTAGCAAATTTTCTTCCATAATAATAAAATACTGTTTTTGAGTATCAGACAGCTCTTCATAAAATAAAGCTATTTTTTCTATTATATTTTTTGTAACTGCTTCTAGCTTTTTAGCTCCTTCGTCAGTAATATGAATATAAACTTTTCGATTGTCCTGTTCGTGGGAAGGGTATTTTTTACATAAATAACCGCTTTTAACAAGCTTTGAAACAGCAATAGAAATGCTACTGCTACTTTGCTTTGATAAATATGCAATTTCGCTCGTGTTATGTATTTTTAAATATCCAACAAAAAATAGTATATGAAATTGTCTTTCATTTAGATTGTTATCACACAAAAAATTAGCTTTTTTTTTAAATTTATGTTTATATCTTAATATTTTTGCAGACAAATCTATTACCAATTTCGATATATCTGTTGAACTCATAAAAAACTCCCCCATAGTAAACAAATATAGTTTGATTGTAAAGTAGTTTGATTCATAAACTAATTTAATCTCAAATTATTTTACTCTCAAATAATATTTTTGTCAACTTAAATATTTATAAAAAATAATGTGTTTTTTGACATAATATTTATTCAAAATAAAGGTAAGGTATTTACATAAATATTTTAGGATATTTCAATTAAAACGGAATTTTAAACATACAAGAAGTGATTATAATATTATGGATATGTTGCAATTTTAGGTGTAAAATTTTTTTAAATGTATTTTTATAATAAATTTCATAAAATTTTATATTTAACTTATGTAAAAATAAAAAAAATCGGCAACTAAAACCGATTTTTGTAATCCCGTTTCTAAAATCAGAAATTTAATATCGTGCTTCTGATTTTAGAAACGACTTAAAGCTTAATATATAATTAACGTAACAATTGAAGTACGTTTTGTGGAGCTTGATTTGCTTGAGCAAGCATAGAAGTTGCTGCTTGTTGAAGAACGTTAGCTTTTGTAAGGTTCATCATTTCTTTTGCCATATCTGCATCACGAATACGAGATTCAGAAGCTGATAAGTTTTCTGAAGAAATATCTAAGCTCTTAATTGTATATTCAAGTCTATTTTGAGTTGCACCTAGTTTAGACCTTTCAGATGTTACATGTGAAAGAGCTTGGTCTAAAGTATCAAGTGTACCAGTAATTTCCTTACCGCTTTCTTTATTAAGGTCTATAGTAGTTTCGCCGTTTCCTTTACCAATTCCTAACGTATCTGATTTAATAGAAGCAATAGAAACAAGTATACCTTGGTCTGCATTTGCACCAACTTGGAAATAAAGCCCAGCTACTTTTCCGCCTAAAATATTTGTTTTTGTTGTAGCAGCATCCATTTGTAATTTATATACATCCAACTTTTCAACTATTCTGTCATCAGCCAAAACAGCAGCGTTATAATCAGTTTTAGCAGCCTGATTGTTATCCATTGCTATTTTGAATTCTCTATCGAAAGCTGCCTTACTAGTTAAGGCTGTAATATTAGTACCGTTTGTAACAGTGCCATTAGCTGCAAAATCTGCGTATGCCGCATCTACCACCTGTGGTGCAACACCTAACATAGCCTCAGTTGTAGAAACAACAGCCAAAACTGCATCTAGTTCAGCCTGTACAGCTGCTTGGGTAGTTGCATCTAATGCACCTGTAGTAGTAGCAATAGCAGATGTAATATCGCTAAGAAGTGCACCCTTGAAACTATCTGATTTAAATGCCTCATATATTTCAATATCAGTCGCAGCTTTAAGGTCATTCAATAAGGCATTTACCTCTGCAGCAGCAGCATCATCATCAGCAGTACCAGTACCTAAAGCACCACCATTTAAAGCAGTAACAGCCGTAAGGTTACCTATTGAAGTTTTAATTCTTGGAGCTAATAATTTTTCTCCATTTTTAAATATATTAGATACAGTCACATTTAAGTCCATAGCAGCATTAGCAGTAACAACGTCAGCTAATGCAGTATCCACATCAGTAATTTCTGTATCAACAGGTGTACCTGTAATTGTACCTGCAACTACATCATCTACAAAGGCTACTATACTTCCTGCCCCGCTACCATTTAATGTAGTTTGCATTTGCCTTAAATCATTATAAATATTTTTAGTATTTGTATAGGTAGTATTAGCATCATTTTTATTTTTTAAAGTACCAGCAGTTGTGCCGTCTCCTCTAACTTTTAAAGCATCATCATAGTTTTTACTAGCCGCTGCATAAGCTTCAGCAGGGTTTTCATATTCACCATTTATAATTTTTTTCTGATTGAACTCTACTCTCTCAGCCATAGAGTCAATTTCTGCAACCAATTGTGCAACCTCATCTTGCATTTTTTGGCGGTCACCAGACTTAAAGTCGTTAGTATCGTTTGAAGCTTGTACAACTAACTCCCTAATTCTTTGAAGCATATTGTCAACCTCTTGCATACCGCCTTCTGCTGTTTGAACTAAAGAAATAGCATCTTGTGCATTTCTTGAGGCTTGGTCTAACCCTCTTATTTGGGCTCTCATTTTTTCTGATATAGCAAGCCCAGCAGCATCATCTGCAGCAGAATTTATTCTTAATCCTGTCGAAAGTCTTTGAGAAGCTTTAGATTGCATTTGACCTACACTTTTCATAGCTCTGTGCGAGTTTAATGCAAGTACATTTGTGTTAATTACCATATTACTCATAATCAATTCCTCCTTGATTTTCGGATAAGTTTTCAAGTTTTTAAATAATTTTTAGGCTTCCTTGCCCAAAATTATTATTAGCAAAAAAGGAAAGATTATTCGTAATTTTATATTTTTACTTTTTTAAATAATACTATTGAAAAAAATGTTTTTTTGTGTTATAGTCCATGTATAGAATACAAATGTGTTTCATGGAGGTACACAAATTGGAAAATAATCGTTTCCTAATTGTAAACACAAAAGCTTTGCCTGACATATTTACAAAAGTTGTAGAAGCAAAGAAACTAATGGAAAGCGGAAAAGTAAAGCATGTTCAAGATGCCGTAAATATTGTAGGAATAAGCAGAAGCGTTTTTTATAAATATAGAGATTTTGTATTCCCTTATAGCAACAACAAAAAAGGAAAGACATCAACTATAGCAATGAATTTAGTAGACGTTCCTGGGCTTTTGTCGAATATATTAAATTTAATAGCAGAAAGTGGCTCAAACGTACTTACAATTAATCAAACAATTCCGATAAATTCTGTTGCTAATGTTACAATAACAATTGAGACATATAATAACGATATGCAAATAGTTTTTGATAAAATAAGAGATTTAGAAGGATTACAAAGCTTTAAAATATTAAATGAGGAGTGATTTAATTGGCAGAAATAGCGATTTTAGGTTACGGTACAGTTGGAAGTGGAGTTGTTGAGGTTTTAAAAACTAACCAGTTAAGTATTGACAAAAAAGCTTGCCAACCTATAAGAATAAAATATATTTTGGATTTGAGAGATTTTCCAGGGGATATTATGGAGAGGAAAATTACTCACAATTTTGATGATATTTTAAATGATGATGATGTAAAAATAGTAGTAGAAGTAATGGGCGGAGTTGAACCTGCATATACTTTTGTTAAAAAAGCACTTTTGAGAAAAAAAAGCGTTGTAACGTCAAATAAGGAGCTGGTAGCAAAACACGGTGCAGAACTTTTGGAAATAGCAAGAGAAAATAATATAAATTTTCTTTTTGAGGCTAGTGTCGGCGGAGGAATACCAATTATCCGCTCACTAAACAATTCACTTACAGCAGACGAGATTACACAAATTATGGGTATTCTAAATGGAACAACAAATTTTATATTAACAAAAATGACTAATGAAGACAGAGAATTTGATGACGTTTTAAAAGAAGCACAAGATAGAGGATATGCTGAAAAAAATCCTTCTGCTGATGTAGACGGTCATGATACATGCCGAAAAATAGCAATACTTCTTTCCCTTGCTATTGGAAGACATATAGACTTTGAAGATATTTATACAGAAGGAATTAGCAAAATAACAAAATCAGATATATTATATGCTAAAAAAATGAACAGTGTAATTAAGCTTTTGGCAGTAGCAAAAATTGAGGAACATCAAGTCTTTGCTAAAGTTGCCCCTGTAATTATAAATGACAATCACCCTCTATCAATCGTAAATGATGTTTTCAATGCAATTTTTGTAAAAGGAAATGTTATTGATGAAGTTATGTTTTATGGCAGAGGAGCAGGTAAGCTTCCGACAGCAAGTGCTGTTGTTTCGGATATAATTGATTGTGCAAAACATTTAAACAGAAATATAATTAATTTTTGGTCAAACGAAAAAACTACTATGCTTCCTATAGATGATGTTAAAACTATAAAACTAGTAAGAGTAAAATATAATGATAAAGAAAAATCAATAAATTCTATTAAAAATATTTTTGGAAATATTGAAGTAGTAGATATAGAACATTTAGAAAATGAATATGGATTTATAACACCTGAAAATACAGAAAAATTTATTGAAGAAAAAATAAGTATTCTTACAAAGTCAGAAGGAATAGAAAATATACTAAATACGATAAGGCTTGAAAGGTAGGCAATTTTTATGATTCATATAAAAACACCGGCAACAACTGCGAATATGGGCCCCGGTTTTGACTGTATAGGAATGGCACTACAATTATATAATAATGTTTGGATAGAAGAGATTGAAACAGAAGATTTAATTATCGAATCAACTAACGAAAATGTACCTAAAAACGATGAAAACATGATATACCAATCATTAAAAGCTTTTTATAATGAGGTTGGTATTTCTAAAATACCAAAAGTAAAAATAATACAAGAAGATTTTATACCTATGACAAGAGGTCTTGGAAGTAGTGCCGCTTGTGTTGTAGCTGGTTTGCTTGCCGGAAATATCCTTTCGGGAGTTAACCTTTCACGAGATGAGTTAGCGTTTATGGCGGCAAAAATAGAAGGTCACCCAGATAACACAGCTCCTGCACTTTTGGGAGGAGTAATTGTAGGTGTTCTGACTGATTCAAAATTAGATTATATAAAAATAGAAAATGAGCATTTGCAAAATATAAATTTTGCAGTGATGATTCCAGAATTTCCTTTAGCAACCGAAAAGGCAAGAAAAGTTTTACCGAAGGCATTTACTATACAAGATTGTATTTTTAATGCTTCACGTACCGCTCTTTTGACTGCTGCTTTTATGAGCGGAGATTTCAAGAAATTATCTACTGCAATGGATGACCGTTTTCATCAGCCATACAGAAGCAATATTATACCTAACATGGACGATATTTTTTCAAATGCAATGAATTTTGGTGCAGAAGGAATATTCTTAAGTGGTGCTGGCCCTACAATTATTGCTGTTACTTATGAAAATAATTTCTGTAATAATATGCAACCATACCTAGATTCGCTTTCTGATAAATGGGATATTAGTTTTATTAAACCTGACTTTAATGGTGCTGTTGTTTTATAATTAAAAAAGACCTTGGGAAACTTTTTCAAAAAAAAGTTTCCCAAACCCTTCAAAAAGCTTTATAAAGGAATGCCTAAGGCGACATTATATTTATTATTAAGCAACCTCTTCAATACAAACGGTTATTCTCTCATTATTAATATAACTGTTTATTCTGATTGGGAATGGCTTATTATTAACAAACTTAAAATCTTTTACTCCATAAGATGTTGCAGCATCTTTACCAACCTCTAAATAACCAACAGGCTTTGAATGTTGATATCTCTCTGTTATTTCAAGCCCTGCTTTTTTTACAGCGTTATATAAGGTTCCGCTAACCTGACAAACCCCACCGCCATAACCTTTTCCTTCTTTACCATTTACAAAAATTTTACCTAACATAAATCCATTTTTTTTCGATGTTGGTCCAACAGCCTCATTAAATGAAAACTCTTCTCCTGGATATACAACTTTCTCGTCAATTGCAACTGAAGCTTTTGTTATATTGTGAGCTCTTGATTTTGTTGGATTTTTAAAATCAGTTGAAAACTCGGATATTACATTATACTCGTTAACAGGTAAATAATTTGTTTTATTATTAATATTATTGGTAGTAGTATAATTTATATTAGGTTCATCTATTTTTGGCTCTGTTGTAACAGCAGCCTCGGAATTTGATACTTTATTATATATATTAGTATCTAAGCTTGCCACATTAACATTATTTAAAATATTTTCCGAACACCCACATAACATCGCAGTAACCAAAAAAATAGCCGCCCTCTGTGAACACTTCATTATTACACCCCCCATTTAATGTACTTAATGAATAGGGTATATAAAAAATTTTATAACATAACCCTTTCGATATTATTATTTGTAAAATAGTTTTTTCATATTCTGTTTTTATAGTAGTAAATAGTGTGAACTATGCCATAATATCTAATACTTAAAAATCATTTTTATTTTTATCGTTTTTAGTAATAAAATGACCTTCTGATGGAATAACATCTGTTCCATAATAATAAATATCATCTGAAGTAAAATTATCTTTTTGCAATACTTTCGTTAATAAACTATCTTTCTTTAGCTCATAAACTTTAACACCAGCCGAAGACTTATTTGAGCTTTCTAGTATTAATTTAGTATTAAAAAGCATTGCTCTATCGTTATCTCTGATTGCAATTAAGTCTATATCTTCTAAGATATGTAATGCATAAACAAGCTTTGATTTACTGTAATATGCATTTACAAGTTTTTTTCGATTAACTTTTGTTGCATAGCTCTCCATTGAAACTTTTGCAATTTTACCATTTTCAAATGCAAAAATCATATATCCGTTATATTCTGTTGTTGCAGCAATATAAATTATTTTCTCATCTTCTTCTAAGCCTATAATATTGTTAAGGTAATCTCCAAGACTAGAAGCCTTGCAATCATTAAGTTCATAAGCTTTTGCTTTGTATGCATTAAATTTATCTGAAAAAAATATGATGTCAGACTTATTTGTAGTTTCAACTTCCTGAATTATAACATCATCGTCTTTTAACTGATGTTCTGATGCCGAACGCAACGAAGCAAGCGTTATTTTCTTGAAATAATTATGCTCTGTAAGAAATAGTTTAATACCATAATCTTCTATTAGAACCTCGTTAGAAATTTGAGGTATTTCTTCTTTATAGATTATGTCTGTTTTTCTAGGTTTACCATATTTTTTAGAAACCTCTTTTAATTGCTTGCAAATTATTTCTTGTATTTCGTTTTCACTTTCAAGAGTTTGCTTTAATTTATTTAATTCTTCTTCAAGCGATTCCTTTTCGCTTATTCTATTTAGCAAAAATTCTTTATTAATATTTCTAAGTTTCATTTCACCAATATATTCTGCCTGAATTTCATCAATATGAAAAGCATTCATTAGGTTTGGTATAACCATTTTATCTTCTTGGGTATTTCTAATTATTTTAATTGCCTTGTCAATATCCAAAACAATTCTGGCAAGACCCTCTAACAAATGCAATTTTTCTTCTTTTTTATTTATATCAAAAGATATTTGCCTTTTTATACAAAGCATACGAAATTTTACCCACTCATTTAAAATTTCACGTATGCCCATTAATCTAGGCTTTCCATCTATCAAAAAATTAAAATTACAGCTAAAACTATCTGATAAAGTAGTCATTGTAAAAAGCTTGTGTATTAGAATATCTATATCACAATTTTTTTTGACATCAATGGCTATTTTTAATCCATTTAAGTCAGTCTCATCTCTGACATCGTTAATTTCCTTTATTTTATTTGTTTTAACAAGCGTAATAATTTTATCTATTACTACCTCAACAGTAGTTGAATATGGTATTTCATAAATCTCGATACAACTTTGTTTTTTATCAAAACGGTACTTAGAGCGTATTTTAAAGCTTCCTTTTCCTGTATTGTAAATATTTTCAATCTCTTCTTTATTGTATAGAAGTTCCCCACCTGTTGAGAAATCAGGTGCTTTTAAGTACTTTGTTAAGTCACAATCATTATTTTTTATATAAGCGATTGTGGCATCACAAACTTCTTTTAAATTAAAGCTACAAACAGAACTTGCCATACCAACTGCGATACCTTGATTAGGCGTTACCAAAAGATTCGGAAATGTCGTAGGAAATAATAACGGTTCTTTCATAGTACCGTTATAGTTATCTACAAAATCAACAGTATTTTTTTCTATATCATTAAAAAGTTCATTACAAATTGTATCCAGCTTTGCTTCTGTGTATCTGCTTGCAGCATACGCCATATCTCTTGAATACTGCTTTCCAAAATTACCCTTTGAATCTATAAAAGGGTGTACCAATGCCTCGTTGCCACGAGTTAATCTTACAAGCGTTTCATATATTGCAGCATCGCCATGAGGATTTAATGTCATAGTTCTTCCTACAATGTCTGCACATTTTATTCTATTTCCGTTTAAAAGCCCCATTTTATACATCGTATACAATATTTTTCTGTGTGATGGTTTAAATCCATCTATCTCTGGTATTGCTCTTGAAATTATTACAGTCATAGCATAGGGCATGTAATTAAGTTCAAGAGTATCCGTTATATTTTGCTCTATTATGTTTTTATTTTTTTCCGACATAAATCCCCCTAGATACTTTATAAAAATATTTGTAGCTTTAAGCCCCAAACCTCGGCTTTATAAACATACTATATGCGTTTCTTTAGTGACAAAGTTTTTTGAAGGGTTTGGGAAACTTTTTTTTAAAAAAATTTCCCAAGGTCTTAATAACTAATTAAATTATTTATACAATTTCGCTCATATCAATATATTTATAACCATACTCCTCAATAAAATCCTTTCTACCTTTTAAATTATCACCCAAAAGTATATCAAACATTTTTTGTGTCTTTATGATGTCATCAGGTTCAACTTGTATAAGCTTTCTGGTTTCAGGATTCATTGTTGTCTGCCACATCATTTCAGGCTCATTTTGCCCTAAACCTTTTGACCTTTGAACATTATATTTACCCTTAATTTTACTTACAATTTGATTTTTCTCTTTATCACTGTAAGCAAAATAGGTTTTTTTGCCTGATGTAATCTCATATAGAGGCGATTCGGCAATAAAAATTTTTCTTTCTTCGATTAGAGTTGGTACAAGACGATAAAACATAGTTAGTATAAGAGTTCTTATCTGAAAACCGTCAACATCGGCATCAGTACAAATAATAATTTTATCCCATTTAAGCTGTTCTAAATCAAAAGAGTTTAAGTCTTTGCTATGCTTAGATTTTATTTCAACGCCACAGCCCAAAACACGCAAAAGGTCTATAATAATATCATTTTTAAATATTCTTTCATAGTCAGATTTAAGGCAGTTTAAAATTTTACCCCTAACTGGCATAATGGCTTGAAATTCAGCATCTCTGCCAAGTTTACATGAGCCGAGAGCCGAATCCCCCTCAACTATGTAAACTTCTCTTTTTGAAACATCTTTTGTTCGGCAATTTATAAACTTGTCGACTCTATTGTTCATGTCCAAACTACCTATTAATTTTTTACGAATATTTATTCGTGTTTTTTCGGCTGTTTCCCTGCTTCTTTTATTAACTATTACTTGATTAGCTATTTTGTCAGCTTCAGACTTATTTTCTATAAAATACACTTCAAGTTGTTTTTTAAGAAATTCTGTCATATTTTCTTGTATAAACTTATTAGTAATAGATTTTTTAGTTTGATTTTCATAGCTTGTAATTGTGGAAAATGAGTTTGAAATTAAAATTAAGCTATCCTCTATATCCGTATAAGTAATCTTTTTCTCATCTTTTTTATACAAACCTATGTTTTTAATATAGTTGTCGATGGCATATACAAATGCAGATTTTACAGCTTTGTCAGGCGAACCACCATACTCAAGAAAACTTGAATTATGATAATATTCAGTTATATTAATTTCATTGTTAAATGCAAATATTAATTCATATTTTAATTTGTACTCTGGCTTGTCGTCTCTATCTTTTCCTCTAGCTTCATTTTTAAAATATTTTGGTTCGGTTAAATTACTTTCCTTGCATAATTCCTTTATATAATCAGAAATACCATTTTCATAATAAAAATTATAGTTTGTATCTTCTTTTTCATAATACAGTTCAAAGGTTATACCCGCATTTACAACAGCTTGTCTTTTTAGAACTTCCTCATAATAGGATAACGGTATGTTGATATCTGTAAAAACCTCTTTGTCCGGCCGCCAAGTAATTGTTGTACTTGTCTGCTTTTCATCTGTTTTTTCTTTTTTCAATCCGCCAACGTTTTCACCTTTTTCAAAATTTAGGGAATATTTATATCCATCTCTGTAAATAATAACATCCATAAACTCCGAGCTGTATTGTGTAGAGCATAGCCCTAAACCGTTAAGACCAAGACTATATGAATAGTTTTCTTCATCATTGTTTGAGAACTTTCCTCCTGCATAAAGTTCACAAAAAATAAGTTCCCAGTTATATTTCTCCTCTTTTTCATTATAGTCAACTGGTATACCTCTTCCATTATCTTTTACTGTTATTGTTCCGTCCTCTTTACAAATAACTTGTATTTTTGTTCCAAACCCTTCTCTTGCCTCATCAATTGAATTTGACAAAATTTCAAAAACTGAGTGTTGGCAACCCTCTAAACCATCAGAACCAAAAATAACCGACGGTCTTTTTCGCACTCTGTCTGCACCTTTAAGAGAAGTAATACTATCATTTCCATAATCATTGACTTTACCTTTTTGCTTTGATAACGGCTTATTTTTTTCCATATATTTGCACCTACTTAAAAGTTTGTCATTTTTAAAAATAAAATTTTATGTAATAATGGTTATACAGTACATTATTTTTAGGTATAAAGTCAAGTAATCTATTTTTACTTTTAGTAATATTTTTATCGACAAAAAAAATTTTTTTGATATATTTTGTCATATTAACCAATAATATACATAAAAAAAATATAAAAATTAATATTACTATTTATAATAATCAATTTAGTAAAATAATTTATAATATACATAATAAAAATAATTTTTATTAATTTTTGACTATATAATATATATACAAGATTTAAAAAATGGTGTAGAATATATAATATATTTATATACCTTATACTTACAATTAATCTTAACCATCATTACATATTTATATTTAACAAAAAATTTTTATTAATACTATGTTTAAAATTTTACAATATGTAAATTTATATAAAACTATGATATTAAGGAATGATTCTGTGAACAGCGCAATTTCTATAAACAAATTAACTAATAGTGAAAAGCAAAGTCTATATACCAGAACAGTTAGTGACTACTTAAATATGGAGGCTATTTTTAGCGATTGCACGGAAAACTTTGTTGTACCAAATGAGCCTTCTAATAATGAGCCTGTTACTATTAAAATTAGGGTAGGCAAAAATAATGTAGATGATGTTTATATTTGCATTAACGGTAATAAGAAACAGCTTTTTAAAACAGAAGAAAATGATATTTTTGAATATTTTTCAATAACTATAGATAAAATAATAGAAAAAATAGATTATTATTTTATAATAATAAAAAATAATACTAACTACTATTACAATAAACGTGGTTTAGATTACAATATTGATGAAGCATATAATTTTATGATAATACCATGCTTTAATACACCGGATTGGGCAAAGGGAGCAATAATGTATCAAATCTTTGTTGACAGATTTTATAACGGTGATTATACAAATGATGTTGTAAATAATGAGTATGCTTATCTGGGGTTATCTGCAAAACGTATTGAAGACTGGAACCAAACTCCCAGCGTAAAAGATGTATGCAACTTTTATGGAGGTGATTTAAAAGGTGTAATGGATAAAATGACATACTTAAAAGATTTAGGTGTAGATGTTATTTATTTTTGCCCCATATTCGTTTCACCTAGTAATCACAAATATGACATACAAGATTATGATTACATAGACCCACATTTAGGGGTTATAATAGAAGATGGTGGCGAACCTTTATACTTTGAGAAATTTCATAATAAATTTGCTACAATGTATATTCAAAGAACTACAAATAAAGTTAACTTAGAGGCAAGCAACAAGCTGATGATAGACTTAATTGAGTTAGCACATAAACATGGAATAAAAATTATATTAGACGGTGTCTTTAATCATTGTGGTGCTTTTAACAAATGGATGGATAAAGAAAACTTTTATTCCGGAAAAGAAGGATATCCAAACGGAGCATATAAAGATGAACAGAGCCCTTATAAAAATTATTTTCGCTGGTACGATAACAATTGGCCCAACAACGACTGTTATGACGCTTGGTGGGGGCATGATAACCACCCAAAACTAAACTTTGAATTATCACAGGATTTATATGATTATATAATGAATATCGCTAGGAAATGGGTATCTCCTCCTTTTAATGCTGATGGCTGGAGAATAGACGTTGCCGCTGACTTAGGATATAGTATAGAATTTAACCATAAGTTTTTTAGGGATTTTAGAAAAGTAGTAAAGGAAGCTAATCCTAATGCTATAATTTTGGCAGAACACTATGGTGACCCCAAAGACTGGTTATTAGGAGACCAGTGGGATACTGTTATGAATTATACTGCATTTATGGACCCTATCACATGGTTTTTAACAGGCATGGAAAAACATAGTGAGGAATTTAGGGAAGATTTATTTTGTAATGCAAGTGCCTTTGAGGGGGCAATGAGATATCAAATGGCACGGTTCTCTGAGCCATCCTTGCAAATGGCAATGAATGAACTTTCTAATCATGACCACTCTCGCTTTTTGACAAGAACTAATATGCAGGTTGGAAGACTTCACACAAGGGGAGCTGAAGCTGCATCAGAAGGAATAAACAAAAGCATTATGCTTGAAGCTGTTACATTTCAAATGACATGGCCTGGAGCACCAACTATTTATTATGGTGACGAAGCTGGAGTTACTGGGTGGACAGACCCAGATAACAGAAGAACATATCCTTGGGGAAATGAAGATATGACTTTAATTAATTTTCACAAGGAAATTATTAAAATTCATAAAAAGTATAATGCACTAAAAAAAGGCTCACTTGAATTCCTTTTATTGGATTATGGAATTATTTCTTATGGGCGATGGGATAATAAAGATAAGATTGTTGTGATTTTAAACAATAATAAAGAGCAACGTACTATTTCAGTCTCGGTTTGGAAAGCAGAAGTTGATAAATCAGGCGTTTTGCAAACTTTAATAATTACTAAAAATGACAGTTTTTCTACAGAATCTGAAGAATATCAGGTTGTAGATGGTTATTTGAATATAACTATGCTACCTTATAGTAGCATAGTTTTAATCCAAAAATAAATTTTTAGGGGTTTAAAGTCTATGAAAATACATTTAATTGGTATTGGAAAACTTAAAGAAAAATATTTAGTTGATGCGGTAAATGAATATATTAAAAGATTAAAAGGATATGTTAAAATAGAGATTGACCAACTAGCCGAAGAGCCTGGAAACAATTATGCAAGCCCAGCAGAAGAAAATATTATTAAGAAAAAAGAGGGCGAGCGTATATTATCCAAAATTGACAACAGAGAATATGTTGTTGCATTGGATATTTTTGGTGAACAGCTTTCTTCAGAGGAGTTCTCTATGTTTATAGAAAGTAATATGACAAATGGTGTAAGCACTATTGCATTTGTTGTTGGCGGAAGCCTTGGGCTTTCTGAAGAAGTGCTGGAACGAGCAGATTATAAATTAAGCTTTTCCAAAATGACTTTTACTCACCAATTTATACGTGTTTTACTTCTCGAACAAATTTATCGTGGATTTAAAATTATGAGAAAAGAGCCGTATCATAAATAACAGCATATCTATTAGTAAATATGCTTCAAAAAGTAAATTTAACTTAAATTATGGAATATAGTGTATAAAGTTTTTAGAAAACTTTATACACATACATATTTTTATATTTGCTTTTTAACGTATAATTTTTTTATCTATAAGCTAATTATAATAAGTCTAATTAAATTTTCTAAAACAATTTTTATATAGCTTTATTTTCGATTTACTTTACAATAATATTTAGCTCTCTCGAACCTTTTGCTAAAGCAATATTAAAACACAGAGCAATTAAAAATTGCTTATAATAAAACCCAAAAATAAAAAGAAAAGATAGTGGCTAATAAAAAATAGCAACTATCTTTTTGCAAAAAATTGATATACTACAACGCTAGTTGTTCAATAAAGTTGAATAAATTATATTTTTATCAAAATTAGACTTATTATTTTTCTGCAAATTCTGCCTTCATTTGCAAAGACTCCCCTACAACGTAATTAACAGTACCTGTCTGCTCATAATCCTTTACTAATAAATTACTTTCAAAAGCTTCCTCCAATAACTCATTTACCGACTCAATAGTAATAATATTAATTGGATATTTATTAAAAGCTTTTTGGTAATTATCCTTTGGTATAAGAACTTTCTCAACCCCTGCCTCTATAGCGGCTTCTATTTTATGAGAAACGCCTCCAACAGGGCAAACCCTACCTTTAATAGATATTTCTCCTGTCATAGCGACTTTAGATGATACCTCTTTTTCTGTAAATGACGAATATACAGCCACAAAAATAGCCGTCCCTGCTGATGGTCCGTCAATAGGTATTCCTCCAGGAAAATTCAAATGAATATCATAATTACTTACATTAATACCTGTTACTTTTCCAATTAGTGTAATAACATTTTCGACAGAATTTTTAGCAGTGCTTGACCTTCTCATTCTCCCGTTTCTACTGTTTATTTCCTCCTCCTCTATAATTCCGGTTATTTTTAGAACTCCCTTTCCTGATTCTCTAGCTAAATTTGTATTAACTTCTATTTCCAAAAGCATTCCCGATTCCGAGCCAAAAACAGCCAATCCATTTGCTACTCCAATTTTATTTTCAGGTAAAACCTTTTTATTTAGATTTGGAGAATAACGACCATATTCTATAACCTCATCAATATCTTCAACTTTTATATGAGTCCTATCCTCCAAAAGTGATAATGAAGCCGCTGTCTGTATAATATTTACAGTATCCCTTCCATTTCCGCAATATTGAGAAATAACTTCAAGTATTCCGTTATCAAAAGTAAACCCTGCTTTTTCGCAAGCATTAGCCGCTATTTTCTGTACTTCACTTGAATTAAGCCCTCTAAAAAATACCTCTGTGCATCTTGAACGTAATGCCGGAGGGATTTCTTCTGGTCTTCTTGTTGTAGCACCTATAAGCCTAAAATCTGCCGGCAAACCATTTGTAAATAAATCATGTATGTGTTTTGGGATATTTTTATTCTCTTTAGAATAATATGAACTTGATAGTGTAACTTTTCTATCTTCCAAAACTTTTAAAAGCTTATTCATTTGAATCTGATGAAGTTCCCCTATCTCATCAATAAATAAAACACCACCATGTGCATTCGTTACTGCACCTGCTTTAGGTTGTGGAATCCCTGCCTGCCCATATGAACCTGCACCTTGATAGATAGGGTCATGAACTGAACCTATAAGTGGGTCTGCAATACTTCTCTCATCAAACTGTAAAATCGTTGCATCAACCTCAATAAAAGGGGCATTTTCGGAAAAAGGAGATTTTGGAGAATTTTTTGCAACTTCAAGTGCAAGTCTTGCTGCAGCGGTTTTACCTATACCCGGTTGTCCATATATTATTATATGTTGCGGATTAGGGCCGCATAACGCCGCTTTTAATGCCTTTATGCCTTTTTCCTGACCTATTATTTCAGAAAAATCGGTAGGTCTTGTTTCCTCGGATAAAGGTTTATTTAATTGTATGGCTCTCATTTTTTTTATTTTTTCCGATTCCGATTTTGAATCTGTTTGAATAGATATTTTATTTGAGTTTTGGGTTTTTAAATTGCTATAAAAATATAATCCTGCTACAACAGTAAATAATAACTGGCTTATAATTAGCACTCCGCTTAAAACGTCCATAAAAACACTCCTATACAGTTTATTATTTCCAACAAAGCTATTATCTGCATAATTTTTATTTTTATGCCAAAATTTTTGGAGTGTTTTTTCATAAAAAAAGACCTTGGGAAAACTTTATCTCTCAAACACACTTCATGTGTTTGGGTTATTAACCACGATACATAGATAAACTAAAAAGAAACGCACAAAGTGCGTTTCTGACAAAAGTTCTTTGCTTCTTTCTTACAAGAAAGAAGTCGGGGTTTGGGGCTGAAAGCCCCAATAATTTTATTTATTACATTATTTAGACCAGTCAAACAACCCAGTCTTACTGTCATAATTATAAAAATCAGCATAAGTAATATCAAACAAAGATTTTTTAATATGTGAAACAGAAACTTTGTTTTTAACTAACTCTTGCCAAAAACCAGAATTAGAAATATCACCTTGTAAAATAATGTGCTTAATTATACCCTCTTTAACAATAAGTCTTTTGTAAAAATCTTCTCCTTGTTGTATAAAAACTTCATCATCTTCTTCAGGAGTATTTATTCCTAGCGATAATGTAGTAAGCCCATAGAAGTTCATAGTATTTTTCATACCATATTTATCTACATAAGGCACTTCCACACCGCACATATTTTTTGCGGCAACCTCACCTTGTTGCATAGCATTTGGCCAAATTCCAGTAATACCAGCAACATCTCCTGCTGCCCAAACATTGTCAACATTTGTTTTCAAGTATTCATTTACAACTACAGAACGATTTACTTCAATTCCGCTTTCATTTAAAAACTCAACATTAGGTCTTACTCCCGCTGCAGTAATAACAAAATCGCAATGCAATTCTTTTCCGCTTTTTAATAAAACAGAATTTATATTACCATTTTCGTCCATTGTAGAGCCGGCGGCACTTTCCTCAAGATAAAATTTACAACCTGCTTTTTCAAACAAAGTCTGATAAGCACTTGCGGCAATGCCATCCAACTGCAAAGGAGAAATTCTATCAGCCATTTCAACTATTGAGCATTCAACTCCACGCTCGCTTAAAGCATATGCAGCATCAAGCCCAACTAAACCAGAACCTACAATAACACATTTTTTGCCACCATTTTCAACAGCTTTATCAATCTTTATAGCATCATAAACAGTTCTCAAACCATAAACATTTTTTGCTTCCCTAAAATTAGGAATAGGTGGGGTAACATAATTTGCACCCGAAGCAATTAGTAGACGGTCATATTTAAGCTGTGCACCACATTCAAGATTAACAGTTGAATTTGCACTATCAACAGAAATAACTTTTTCTCCTTTTAAAAATTTAACATTATTTACTTCAAAAAAATCATCACTTACAAAATTAAGTTGTTCTATTGTACGATGATGTGCCAAAAAATGATGCAGCATACAACGGGAATGTACATGAGTATCTTCCGAGATAACTGTTATTTCATCATCTGCTTCAAATTGTCTGATAGTTTTAGCCGCTGTTAATCCAGCAGCCGATGCTCCAATTATTATATGCTTCATCACTACACCTCCTCTACCCAAATCGCTTCTTTTGGACATGCTTTAACGCAATTTGGTTCTCCGCCGTCATCTTTGCAAAAGTCACATTTTATTACATACGTCTTAGAAACATAATCAGGCTTAGGCACTCCAAAAGGACAGTTCATAACACACATATAGCATGAACCACATTTCTCTTTATTATACGTAACTAATCCCGATTTCATATCTTTTTGTAATGCACCACTCATACAGCTTCCGGCACACATAGGTACATCACAGTGTCTGCAAAAAATAGGTTTATATTGTTTCTCTTCATTCAATAATATAAAATTACGGCTTTCATTAGAAAGGTCATTCAAATTGAGAGTATATATACTTTCTCCTCCATCTGTACGATGCGAATTCATACAAGCAAGAGAACAGTTTTTACATCCGTCACATTTCTCAGCATCTATTTTAATTCTTCTCATATTAGAATACACCTGCCTTTCTATATTTTTAGATTAGCACGTTTTTCAAGAATTATTTTTTCCAACGTTTCCGCTGCTGATTTTCCATCAGAATCAATAATTACCTGCCCACCTGTTAATGATTTCATATCCTCTGTTAAAACTTTTGTTACAACTGAACTTCCTGTTACAAAAGGAGGCTCTCCTAAGTGTAATGGTAAACCAAGTGCTAAACCAAATGCACCGTCTGCTAAAGCTTGTTCTTCTAACCATTGAGGAGCAGAAAGAACTAAAGGAAGTTGTGGTAAATCAACGCCTATTGCTTCTGCAAGCTCTGTTGCAACGATTTCAAGTCTGCCTATTGCAAGACATGGTCCAAAATTAAGTACAGGAGGAATACCAAGTTTTTTACAAACTTCTTTAAGTTTAGGGCCTGCAAGTTCAGCAGCTTCAGGAGTCATTAAACCACAGTTTTCAAGCCCGCCTGACGAACAACCTGCTGAAAGAACAATAATATCTTTTTTAATAAGTTCTTTTGTAAGCTCAACAGTTAATACATCATGACCACCATAAGTTAAGTTAGAGCAACCAACAACACCAGCAACACCTTTAATATCACCTGATACAATTAAATCAATAAGAGGTTTCCAGCTACCACCTAAAAACTCTTTAAGTGAGTTTTCGGAAACACCAGTAATAGTATTTTTGTTACCATGGTCTGGCAATAAATTAAGTTCAACTTGTTTACGGCGAGTTGAATATGATTTAATTATTTCATCTATTATGCTGTCAGCATCTTCTTTTCTTGTTTCAAATTTGAAAGGAACATATTTTGCATTTGATTTTTTTGCAACATCATCAAGACAAATTTGAGTTATTTTAAGTTCATCGCAAATTGGTTCAATTCCAGGTAATGTACAGTTAAATTCAGATAATACAGCATCAATTGCACCTGTAGCAAGAACTGCTTCAGAAGTATAGTTATTTCCAGCATGACCATCAAATACTTCTGTATAGTGTGCACCACGTAACTGTAAATCTTGACCAACACAAGTACAACCAACTAGTTTAAATCCTTTTGCACCAGCAGCTTTAGCTTTTTCAACAACATCAGCATCTATTAATCTATCTTGTAGATAAGAGAAGCAAGAATGTTGATGCCCTGTTATCATTATATTAATATAATCAGGGTCTATTACACCTAATCCTACAGCAGCAGGACGGATTTCTGGCTCGCCTAACATAACGTCGTTAAGAAGGTTTGTAAGTGTAAGCCCATAAATACCTGTAGAAATACCTAATTTTAAGCAAGTTAATAACATATCAACGGGGTCGGAGTTAAGGTTTGTTGAACATTTTACAACACCTTTAACAATTTCTCCATTTGCACCACCTGGTATTATATTAAGTTCCTTCCATTTTTCTAAACGGGGAGCATATGCCATTTTTTCTACAAGCTGCATTTTTTCATATTCTGGGCGATAAATGTCTTCCAAAACTTTATTTGCAACTGCAAGTGCTTTATCATATTTATCTGTTTCATTAATATCAAATAATTTGCAAAGGTAATCAAGTGCTTTTTCGCCTTTAATAACACCTTTACATAAAGCTGTGTTTTTTAAGTTAAGTGCTGTATTTTCAACTACATGAATATAACAGCCAGAGCCTGATGCAACTGCTCTTAAAAAGTTTCTTGCTACAATAACATCAGCAGTAGCACCACAAATACCTCTTTGAGATTTTGGAGTAATTCTACAAGGACCGTTTGAACATAGTCTACAACAAACACCTTGAAGCCCAAAACCGCATTTTACTGATTGACCTTCCACACGATGGTGAGAAGTTTCCATTTTTAAACCACCAATATATTGCTCTAATGGCTTATCGGCACTTTTACAAGTATTGCACACAAAAGACTGATTCATAATTATACCACTGCCAAAATATATAAAACTAATTTATATGTATTAAGATTAAAAAATAAATATTTATAGATTAACGACTTTAGTTTTATATGTTGCTGATTTTGGCATACTCCTTTCTTAAATATTTATTTTTTTTAAAATACGCTGCAACTTACGCATTATCTTTTATAAGTTTAGTTCATTAGAATATTTTTAAAACTATAACAATAATTATAACTAATTGTTAAACTTTTTACAATAGTAATTAATAAAAATTATTAAATAATATATTGTATTTTTTAATAATTTTTGTAAAATTATTTACTATTATTTACAAAATCCCCAATCTTCTTATCTTCCAACAAAATATGATTTGTAAGCCATTTTAAAATAAGCTGATTTGCATTTATTACTACAGCTACATTTCCACCTGAAGATTCATAATCTGATTTTAATTTTTCCAGTTCGTTAATAAATGAAGAATGCAAACCCTTTTGATTTGAATACTCTGGGTAATTTATTTGCAGCATATATTT
Source organism: uncultured Defluviitaleaceae bacterium (assembly GCA_964474135.1). Lineage (GTDB taxonomy): Bacteria > Bacillota > Clostridia > Lachnospirales > CAYYRV01 > CAYYRV01. The sequence continues at coordinate 25,030 of CAYYRV010000004.1, read as the reverse complement.
TTCTTCATCACTAAAATGAATTTTTGTATATTCATCTAAAAAGTCTAAAAGATGAGAGATATAGTCTTTTCCTTTTTGCTGAATACAAGCATCAAATAAAGCATTTGCCTTTTCAAACCATACTTTATGTTGTTCGTCTATTTCGTTAATTCCAACAGATAAATTTTGAGTCCAATTAATTCCCATTTTACACAACCCTTCTTTTTTATTATTTAATAATAATTATTATATACAAATTTTTATTGTTTGTCAAAACTATAAATAATTATCAATAATAGTTTCTGCTAACTGTTTTTTTGTACTAGCATCAATAATTAATGCTAAAACCATAAATAAAATTTCAGTTTTATTTGAACTTTCAACATTAAACTTATTTATATATTCAGCTTTTCTTTTTAAATCAGAAATAAAATCTATTTTTTCATTTTTTTGTATAAATGTAAAAAAATTATAGATATCTTCTATATCAGTTGTAATATCTTGAGAATTTAGGAGTTTTTGAATATCATTCATGGATAGAATGGGCTTTAGGTTACAAATAATAATAAGCTTAAGCATATGCTCCAATGTATATTTCTTTTTTTCTGCCGGAGGAATAAGCTTGTCCTTACTATAGTTATTAATCATCGTTTTAGTTAAAATTTTATCTTTTTCGTTTCTTTTATATAAATCCAGATTTTCTTCAATATATGTTGTTATTTGGTCAACATATAAATCAATATTAGGAATTTGTGATAGTTCTAAAATTTGTCTTTCTCCTAATTTTTTAAGTATGCTTTCAAATTCAAATATATCCGTCTTCAAATTAATCACCCACAACTGTTTAATAATAAATTTTTAGTTAATATATCAAATAAAAATGTTGCAATTATTATTATATCATATTATAATAATTATAACAACATATAGTTTTTAAAACTATATTATATTATAATGTATATTACTAAAAGAAAGGTTGATAACTATGTTTCGTAAACTAAAAGACCCTGTTAGCGGTTTAACACATATGGGTGGAGCAATTTTTGCTATACCCTGTACAATAATGCTAGTACTTTTGAGTGTAAAAAATGCATCTGCTTGGCACGTTGTTTCATTTTCAATTTTTGGTGCTGCCTTATTTCTGTTATATACTGCAAGCACAATTTATCACTTGCTTCCAATATCCGAAAAAGCAAGCAATGTTTTAAGAAAAATTGACCATATGATGATTTTTGTATTAATAGCAGGAACATATACTCCTGTTTGCTTAATAACTTTGCGTGGTGCATGGGGATTCAGTATTCTTTCTATAGTATGGGCAATAGCTATTATTGGTATTATTATAAAAGCTATTTGGATAAATGTGCCTCGCTGGATTTCTACAGGTATATATGTTCTAATGGGTTGGATTGTTATTATAGCATTTTATCCATTAGCAAAACATACATCTTTATATTCATTACTTCTTCTTATTTTTGGTGGTGTAACATATACAACAGGAGCTATAATATACGCAACGAAATGGCCCAAACTAAATTTTAAATGGTTTGGATTTCATGAAATTTTTCACATTTTTGTTTTGGGCGGGAGTTTTTTTCATGTGCTATTTATGTTTGAACTAATTCGATAATCAATAAAATGTGACACTGTAATATAAGTCCTCATATACTGTTAGAAATAGTAAAGGTTTGGGGATGTATATGCAATTTCTTGATAATCAGATATTGACATTGTTTTCATTAGATTTATTCAGACAGATAGCTACCAATCAAGATATTACTATATTAAAAGTTAATGCATTTATTACATTACTTATTAACTATAATATTCCTTTTGATACTTCTTACTCAACAGGAACAAGACGAGATTCCCCTGGAATGAAAATAGTAATATATATTAATCCCAGTTCTACGCTTGTTTTAGATGTTAGTTTTGGCGGAGGAGTAAACGCTTTTAACAACAATAACCCATAGGTTTCTGTAATATTACGGAAACCTTTTGTTTACTCATAATAAACATTAACTAAACATAAACCTTGTGGAGGTGCTGTTTTACCTGCATTATTTCTATTACATGAATTTATAATTTGCGGAATATCCTCGGCGGCAATCTTACCTAAGCCTACATAAACCAAAGTTCCTACAATAATACGAACCATATTATATAAAAATCCATTACCCTCTACAGAATAAATAATCAAATCATTATCTTTTATTGATATTTTTGATTGTGTAATTGTACGAATTGTACTTTTAACATCTCCTCCTGTAGAACAAAATCCTCTAAAATCTTTTTCGCCAATAAAATGCTCTGCTGCTTGTTTCATTTTTTCTATATCTAATTCCTGCGAAATATTCCATGAAAAATTTCTAAGTAAAGGATTTCTATATTGACTGTTATGTATTTTGTATTGATATAGCTTATTTTTTGCATTATATCGTGGGTGGAAATGTTCAGATGCAATTTGTGCATTTGTAATTACTATGTCGTCTGGTAGCAAGGTATTTAATATTAATGGTAACTTTTCTATAGGAATATTAGATTTCTCCAAAGTAAAAGAGGCTACCTGTCCTAAGGCATGAACGCCTGCATCTGTTCGGCTTGCCCCTAATATAGAAATGTCTTGAGAGTATATTTTTTTTAATGCATTTTCAATTTCTTCTTGGATTGTATTAGAATTATTTTGCTTCTGCCAACCCGAATATTGTGTACCTTCATATGAAACTGTCAGCATAACTTTCATTATAAGTTCTCCTTAATCTAAAATAGCAAATTAATAATAACATATTTAAATTAAAAACCTTTAGAAACTTTAAAAAAAGAATGCCGCTTTGCGGCATTCTGGCAAAAGTTCTTTGCTTCTTTCTTTCAAGAAAGAAGTCGGGGTTTGGGGCAGAAAGCCCCAAAATCCTATTTAAAAAAATTACAACTCATTACTAGCTTGCAGAAATTTTTCTAGGCTTACGTTTTCTTCTTTTTTTTATAATTGGTTCACGATTTTCATTATAAATAATTTGTGGTGGTAATTTTTTATCAACAGTATCTTTTGTTATAGTAATTTTCTCTACAGTATTGTCTGATGGAACATCAAACATTATATCTCTCATAAAGCTTTCTACAATCGCTCTAAGCCCTCTAGCACCCGTTTCTCTCTCAATAGCCATTTTGGCAATAGCAGAAAGTGCATCTTGTTCAAACTCTAACATTACATCATCAAGCTCAAATAAATATTTATATTGCTTAGTTAAAGCATTTTTGGGTTCTGTTAAAATAGATAACAAGGCAACCTCGTCTAAATTTGAAAGGGTAACAACAACAGGCAAACGTCCTATAATTTCTGGAATCAACCCGTATTTGTTTAAGTCCTGCGGTAAAATTTCTTTTAGTATTTCATATGAATTTCTGTCTTTTTTAGATTTTGTTTCTGCTCCAAAACCAATAATTTTTTTGTTTAACCTTTGTTCGATAATTTTATCTATTCCACCAAAAGCACCTCCACAAATAAACAGTATATTTGTAGTGTCTATTTGTATAAAGTCTTGGTGTGGATGTTTTCTTCCGCCTTGGGGAGGTACAGAAGCCACTGTTCCCTCTAATATTTTTAATAATGCTTGCTGAACACCTTCTCCGCTTACATCTCTTGTAATTGAAGGGTTATCGGATTTACGTGATATTTTATCAACTTCATCAATATATATAATGCCTCTTTCGGCACGCTCAATATCATAGTCAGCTGCTTGAATAAGTTTTAGTAGAATATTTTCAACGTCTTCGCCTACATATCCTGCCTCGGTTAAGCTTGTAGCATCTGCAATAGCAAAAGGCACATTTAACATTTTTGCAAGTGTTTGTGCTAAAAGAGTTTTACCAACTCCTGTAGGTCCAACAACAAGAATATTGCTTTTTTGAAGCTCAACATCTTCTGAATAATCGCTCATTGTAATACGTTTATAATGGTTATAAACTGCTACAGCCAAAGCTTTTTTTGCGTCCTCCTGCCCAATAACATATTGGTCAAGAAAATCCCTAATTTCTTTTGGTTTTGGAAGTTTGAAATCATCGTCAAGAGGGTCAATGGCTTCTATCCCCTCATCCTCCAATAAGTCATAACACAAATCTACACATTCGTTACAAATATATACGTTTGGTCCGGCAATTAATTTTCCTACTTGTTCCTGAAGTTTGCCGCAAAATGTGCATCTAAGTGTCCTTCTATCATCTATTTTTGTAGCCATATATGCATCTCCTTTACTGCTGTCTTGAAATTACGGTATCTATTAATCCATAGTTTTTTGCTTCTTCAGCAGACATAAAAAAGTCTCTTTCACTATCGGCTGCAATTACATCATATGGTTTACCTGTATTACCTGCAAGTATTTCATTTAATTTTTTCTTTGTTTTAATAATATTTTCAGCGTGTATTTGAATATCTGTTGCTTGCCCTCTTGCACCGCCTGATGGCTGATGAATCATGATTTGTGAATTTGGCAAAGCATGACGCTTTCCTTTTGCACCACCTGATAACAAAAATGCTCCCATACTTGCTGCAAGCCCAATGCAAATAGTAGATACATCAGCTTTTATAAACTGCATAGTATCATAAATTGCAAGCCCTGCTGAAACAGAACCACCTGGGCTGTTTATATATAAATTTATATCTTTATCAGGGTCTTCTGCATCTAGAAAAAGAAGCTGTGCAACAATAACATTTGCTGAAATATCTGTAACTTCTTCTCCTAAAAATATAATTCTATCCTTTAAAAGTCTTGAGTATATATCGTAAGAACGTTCGCCCCTATTTGTTTGTTCAATTACATATGGTACTAAACTCATTTTTTATTCCTCCTAAATATATAAATTTTTAATATTACTCAAATATTTAATCTAACTAATAAAATATTGAGGAAACTTTAAAAAGCTTCCTCAAACTCCCTAAGAACCTTTATATACAAATATAGTTTTTATTGTTATTCTGTTTCGATAGCTGAATCAGTTACAATTTTAAGAGCTTTTCTCACTATTATATCTTTACCAATATCTCTCAAATCAGAATCTCTTGTAAAACCTTTGAAAGTATCAACATCCATTGCATACATATTTGCAATTCTTTCTATTTCCTCGTTTACTTCGTCTTCTGTTGCTTGAAGATTTTCCAATTCAGCTATAGCCTCAAGAGCCAATCTTCCTTTCACTTGTAACTCAGCACCTTCAACATGTGCCTCACGCAATGTTTCCATAGTTTGCCCAGCAAATTGTAAATACATATCTACAGGTATACCTTGTTGTTTTATTCTTGATAAAAATTGCCCTACTTGCTGGTCAACTACTTGGTCAATCATTACTTGAGGTACGTCCATTTCAGAATTTTCTATAATCTTTTTCATTACTTCATTTTCTTTTTCTCTTAATGCATCAGCTTTTTTTACTTCTTCTAATGTATTTTTAATGTTTTGTTTATATTCTTCTAATGTATCAAATTCAGATACATCTTGAGCAAACTCATCATTTACTTCTGGAAGTTCTTTTACTTTTATATCTTTTATTTCAACCTCAAATTTTGCAGGTTTGCCTTTTAAGTTTTCTTCATGGTATTCTTCAGGGAATGTAACATTAACTATTACATCGTCTCCTACAGCTTTTCCTATTAATTGTTGTTCAAAAGTATCAATAAAGCTGTGTGAACCTATTTTTAATTCATAATCTTTGCCTTCTCCGCCTTCAAATGGCTCGTCTCCCAAATAGCCTTTAAAGTCAATTGTAACTATATCTCCATCTTCTACATTTCTATCTGTTATAGTTACTAAACGAGAATTTTTTTCTCTTGTAGCTTCAATCTCTTTTTGTATTTCTTCTTCAGTAACGTTAGAATCTATTTTTTTGTATGTAACGCCTTTGTAGTCGTTTACTTTAACTTCTGGTTTTATATAAACCTCTGCTGTAAATACTACACCTTTTTCAGCAGAAACCTCAACAACATCTATACTAGGTTTTGAAACCACATCAAGATTACTTTCAGAAATAGCACCTTTATAAGCATCATCTAATACATAGTCAATTGCATCATCATAAAATATTTCTTTTCCATATTGAATTTCTATTAATTTTCTTGGTGCTTTACCTTTTCTAAAACCAGAAATATTTATTCTACCTTTATTTTTATTATATGAGTGCTTCATGCCCTCTTCGAATCTTTCAGCATCAACTTCAAAAGTTAGTTTTACCTTATTTTTCTCTAAGTTATCTACTTGCATTATTAAATCCTCCTTATATTTTAAAACAAATTATATTATAATTTTGAACCTTAAATTTTTTATATTAGCAAATGCTTAATTTTAAAACACTTTAAATCGTTTGGGAAAAGCATCAAAAACTTTTCAAATACTATTAGCTTGTTAGTTATATAAAGTATTTAATATTAAACACTTTTTAAGTTTTTTCAAAATATATCTATTGCTTTTTTTAAAACTTAAAGGGAATTTTAAAATTTAAAATCATACAAAGAAAAAAGCTTATTTTATAGACAAAAAAAGAAAAAACTATACATTAATATATGAAATTAGGTTTTGTAATTCCGTTAAATTATAACATAGGAAAATACTAAAATCTATAGCTTTTACTACTTTAATTTATAATATTTCTATTACAATGTCTACTATTTCAGCATCAGTACATTTTTCAATATAGTTTAATACATTTTGGATTGTACTGTCTGCATGACGAGCTTCGTTTGTTACACAAGCAAACCCTAATACTATATTCTGGTGAGAATCCTGCTCTTCTATTTCTGCTATAGAAACATTAAATTTATTTTTTACTTTTTCTATTACGCTTTTAACAATCATTCGCTTCTCCTTTAAAGAATATACCCACTCTGCACGCATATATACCTTTGCTGTTCCAATTATCATGAATTTTTTCCTCCTGAATAACTTATATTTTGAGCATTTCTGCAAAAATTAAATAACATATAATGTATATTAATTGCAATTTTTCTTAAAAAATATAAAAGTAGTATAAATATTATATATTATATCTGTCAATAAATATTTAATTATGAATTTAATAAAAACCTTAAGAAGCTTTTTGATATAATAAGTAGAAGCTATACAAAAAAATAACTTGAAAAAAGTATTGTTATAATTTAAACTGTTTAATTAGAATAGTTTATACATAACTATTTTTAACAAGCTACTTTGAGGAGGATTTTGAAATGATTTCTGCCAGTGAGTTTAGAAATGGCGCAACCGTTGAGGTTGATGGCGACATATTTGTTGTTATAGAATTTCAACATGTTAAACCGGGAAAAGGTGCTGCATTTGTTCGTACAAAGCTTAAAAATTTAGTATCAGGTGGTATTGTAGAGCGTACATTCCGTCCAACAGAAAAAATGCCTAAAGCACATATTGACCGTATGGATATGCAATATTTATATAATGACGGAGAACTATATCATTTTATGGATACAGAAACTTTTGAGCAATCTGCTATTAATGCTTCTGATATCGGCGATGCTTTAAAATATTGTAAAGAAAATGAAATGGTAAAAATTTTGTCTCATAATGGAAATGTATTCGGTATAGAACCACCAACATTTGTTGAGCTTGAAATTACTGAAACAGAACCAGGATTTAAAGGTGATACAGCACAAGGTGCTACAAAACCAGCTATCACTGAAACAGGTGCAAGTGTAAATGTTCCTTTATTTGTAAATATTGGTGATGTTGTTAAAATTGATACTCGTTCTGGCGAGTATTTAGGAAGAGCTTAGAACCTATTTATTATTTAGCTTTTAAAGTAATTTTGAGATAACTTTTTGTTATAAAAGGGAATTCTTACCGGAAAAAATCTGCTAGAAAGCGTTATTACAGCCAAGCAAAAAATCACCTAGGGTAATGCAAAATGGATATTTTAAACAGGATATTAGTCAATTTTTTTAAAAATTTACCTAAATTTAACTCAAATTATTTTTTATAAAAAGGGAATTATAATTTCGTATCGAATATCGGTACTCTTTATTGCACACAAAGCACTGAACTTAACAGACAGATATTAATTTTTTAGGATTTTGTAATAATATAGAATTCAAGCGTTCTATACTATCACATATCTGGGGGAAAAAGAAATGCAGCTTGATGCATTTCCTTTACATTAAAGGGGACAGCCTTTTATTAAGGTTGCCCTTTTTTCTATAGTAAAATTGCTTTACTTCTCAATAAGCTTTTTCAAAACCAGCTCAAATTTTTTGTCTTGCTCTACTGTTCGTTTAGGGCTACCTTTTAGCCTACCGCCACCCATGCGGATTTTCTTTGCCATATGACGTTGCATCAGCAGTCCATCGATATTATCGTTATTATAAATCATGCCGTTTTGACTTACAGCAATCGCTCCTCTTGCAAGGCACATAGCAGCAAGCCCATAATCTTGCGTAATAACAATATCTCCTTTTTCTAGCATGTTCACAAGTACAAAATCAACACTGTCATCACCTTTTGTAACAGTTATAGTTTTTGCACCACTTTTCTCGAAAACATGTGAAGTATCGCAAATAATAATACACTCTATATTATTTTGTTTTGAAATTCTAACAGCAATATCTACAACAGGGCATCCGTCTGCATCTATTAAAATACGCATATTATATAACCTTCACATAAAACCTGCGATTCCGAGGTCCATCAAATTCACAGAAATATATCCCCTGCCACGTACCAAGTAACAGCTGCCCGTTTTTAACAATAACTGTCTGGTCATTACCAACACAACTTGATTTAAGATGTGCGGACGAATTACCTTCTGCATGATAAAACTCAACTCTATTAGGAAAAGCCTTATCAAGCCCTATGAGCATATCTCGTACTACATCTGGGTCGGCATTTTCATTTATTGTAATCCCAGCAGTTGTATGAGGGCAATATACAACGCATATTCCATCGGTAATTTGGCTATTTGATACTGCATCGCACACTTTTGATGTAATATTGTATAAATTTTCTCTATCCGTTGTTTTTATTTCATACTCAAATAACATTTATATTGTATTCCTCTCCTTAGCCTTTGCCATAAACTTTTCCTCGTCAAGCACAACACGCGTATGTGTTCCGCACCCTATTTCTCCTGCACTATCATTTGCAGAAACACTAAACTCAATTTTTCGACCTTCAATAGATGTTATTGTTGCAGTTGCAGTAACATTAGAGCCTATAACAGTTGCAGCGTTATGCGATACGGAAATATGTGTTCCAACCGATGTCTCGCTATCTTCAAGTACATCTGACAAAACCTCACAAGCAGCACGTTCCATTAATGCCACCATCATTGGAGTTGCAAACACCTCTGCACTTCCGCTCCCAACTGCACGTGCAGTCTCTTTTTCGGTTACTGTTATATTAACTGTGGCTTTTTTTCCAATCTCAACATTTGTTTTCACAATAACAATACACTCCTTTTCTAATAATTTTGCGTAATGAGAACCTTTTTTTCAAAAGAGTTTCTCAATTCTATTTACTAATTATAATTTATTATTCTATAGATTTCAAGATAAGTAATTTTCCTATCTATTAGTAAAAAATAATAAAAAAAGTAGATTATGTATAATATCATAATCTACTTTTAACTAGCTGTAAAATACAAACTTTATGTTTATTTTATTCTTCAAAAATCATGTCTTCCATTTCATCAGCCTCATCTTCCATTTCAGATTCACTTAATTCAAAATTCTCTAACTCTTCATTTTCTATATCAAGAAATTCAGTAGAAATTTCAGCTTCCTTAGCTTTTGCTGATTTTTTAGATTTAGATGATGTTTTTTCCTCTTCTGAATCTGCTGTTTCTAAACTGTCCTCAATTTCTTCCACAACTGCAACACCATAATGGGCTCTAATTAGGTTCTCAATTTCTTTATATATATTTGTATGCTCTTTTAGGAATATTTTAGCATTTTCTCTTCCTTGCCCCATTCTTTCTCCGTTATATGAATACCATGCACCACTTTTTGTCACAATATCTATATCTGTTGCCATATCTAAAATATCGCCTTCATTTGAAATACCTTGCCCATAAATTATATCAAATACAGCGGTTTTAAAAGGAGGAGCAACTTTATTTTTGGCAACTTTAACTTTTGTTCTGTTACCTATAAAATTTTCACCTATTTTTAGGGTTTCTATCCTTCTTATGTCAAGTCTTATAGAGGCATAAAATTTTAAAGCCCTACCACCTGTTGTAGTTTCGCTAGGGCCTCCAAAGCCGCTTCCACCAATTTTATCCCTAAGCTGATTTATAAAAATTACAGAACAGTTTGTTTTGTTAGCAAAAGCAGTTATTTTTCTCAATGCTTGTGACATAAGTCTAGCTTGCAAACCCATATGGCTGTCACCCATATTACCTTCAATCTCTGCTCTTGGAGTTAATGCAGCAACAGAGTCAACAATAACAACGTCTATTACAGACGAACGTACCATTGCTTCAGCAATCTCTAAAGCCTGCTCTCCATCATCTGGCTGAGAAATATAAAGTTCATCAATTTTAACACCTAAATTTTGTGCATAAACAGGGTCAAGTGCATGTTCAGCATCTACATATCCGCAAATACCTCCGCTTTTTTGAGCTTCAGCAACAATATGCAGTGCTATTGTAGTTTTTCCAGAAGATTCAGGACCAAAGACTTCTACAATTCTTCCTTTTGGTATTCCTCCCACACCTAACGCAATATCTAGGCTCAATGCTCCTGTAGGTATAACAGGTATATCTTCATTTTGGTTTCTGTCACCCAATTTCATAATTGAGCCTTTACCAAACGCTTTTTCAATACTTGCTATCGTGCTTTCCAGTGCAGCATGTTTTTCGTTATCATTTATATTATCTTTTGCAGTAGTTTTTACTGCTTTTTTACTGCTTTTTTTTGAAATTTCCATTGTTTTTCCTCCTTATGTACATAATTCAATTTATGGGGCTTTCAGCCTGTTACTCTAATTTCTTTCTTGTAAGAAAGAAGCAAAAAACTTTTGCTAGGAATACCTCTAGCGGTATTCCTATTTAAAGCTTTTTGAAGGGTTTGGGAAACTTTTTAATCTTAAGATTCAGATTTTATTTTTCTCCTAATAAAATCTAAAGCAACAACAACGCTTCGGCTTCTTACTCTTTGTCTATCCCCAACAATATTAAGTTCCTCTACATAAACATTACCTTTATAATATAGCCCAATATATACAAGCCCAACAGGTTTTTCTTTTGTACCGCCATCAGGGCCGGCTATACCTGTAATTGAAACACCAATATCAGAATTTGAAGTTTCCGCAATCCCTTTAGCCATTTCGATTGCTATCTCTTTGCTAACTGCACCGTATTTCTTTAGTGTTTCTTCCTTAACCCCTAATCGGCTTATTTTAGCTTCGTTACTGTATGTTATAGCACTTTCTTTTAAAACCTTAGAAGCCCCAGGATAATCTACTAATTTTGCAGTTAACATTCCTCCTGTACAAGATTCAGCACAAGCAATAGAAATATTGTTTTTAATTAATAGTTCAACAACACAACTCTCAAGACTTGTTTCATCTTCACCGTAAACATTATCCCCCAATCTTCCATATATCTCTTTAGCAACAGGCTCTACTAATTTTTTTGCTTCATCAATATTTTTTGCACTTGCCGTAATACGCAAATGAACCTCAAAAGTTTTGGCATATGGGGCTATAGAAGGATTTGTTTGCTTCTCTATAATATCTTTAATCATATCCTCTGCCATGCTTTCTCCCACACCACAAACTCGCAAAGTTTTAGAATAAAACACTCCATCTGTTTTGCTTTGCAAATAAGGCTTCACATGATTCTCAAACATAGGAATTGTTTCATTAGGAGGTCCTGGAAGCATAATTATAATTTTGTTATCCTCTTCTATTAAACAGCCCGGGGCAGTACCCTTTTCATTTTTTAAAATTTTTGAGCCTTCTGGAATATATGCCTGTTTTTTATTGTTATCAGTCATTTTAAACTGCTGTTTTTTAAAGAAGTTAGTTATTAACTCAAGTGATTCTTCGTCCAAAATCATTTCCTTATTGAAATATTTTGCAGCCATTTCTTTTGTTAAATCGTCTTCTGTAGGGCCTAACCCACCTGTTGTAATAATCATATCCGCTCTTTCAAATGCATTTTTAAATGCAGTTAAAATCCTTTCTGGATTATCACCAACTACTGTTTGATAAAAAACCCCTATTCCCAACTTTGCAAGTTCTTTTGAAAGATATTGTGCATTTGTGTTTACAATATCCCCCAATAAAAGTTCTGTTCCCACAGCAATTATTTCTGCATTCATATATTCCCTCCTTCTCTTAATAAATTAACTTTAAAAGCTAGACTTAAAAAAATTTCCTAAGGCTTTCATAACATACATTATTTCAAGGTCTTTTATAAAATATATTATTTATAGTAATCAAAACTCATATCATATAATACTACAGTATCCCCATCCACTATATCCAGCTCTTCCAGCTTTGCTATTATCCCTTTTTCTCGCAGATACTTCTGGAAAAAAGCAAACCCTTTTTCTGTATCTATATTAGTATATCCCAACATTTTCTCAATGCCAATACCTTTTACATCAAAAGTATGTTCATCTATTTTTTCAACTGTAAAAGGCTCTGTATCTATTTCAGTTTCAATATATTCATCATAATCTGACTCAAAAATTACTATATCAGGAGAGTTTTCCAAAAGCTTTGCTACATGGTGTAAAAGTTCATCAATACCTTGATTCGATGCCGCTGAAATAGGAAAAACACTAATACCTTCTTTTTCATATTTAGCCTTTATTTTTTCAAGGTTATCTTGTGATTCAGGAATATCCATTTTATTGGCAGCAATTACTTGAGGCAGTTGTAAAAGTTTTTCGTTATATGCTTTTAACTCTGCATTTATTTTTTCAATATTATCAATTGGGTCACCGCCTTCAATTCCAGCGGCATCTACCACATGAATAAGAACCTTTGTACGCTCTATATGACGCAAAAATTCATGCCCCAAACCTACTCCATCACTTGCCCCTTCTATAAGCCCTGGAATATCTGCAAGCACAAAGTCCTTTCCTATTTTACTTCTTACAACACCTAAATTAGGAGTAAGAGTTGTAAAATGGTAGTTTGCTATTTTGGGGTTTGCATTAGTAGCCATCGATAATAATGTTGACTTCCCAACATTAGGAAAGCCTATAATACCTACATCAGCTATTAGTTTTAATTCTAATGTAATATCATATTCCTTGGAAATTTTTCCATTCTCTGCGTATCTGGGTGCTTGTCTGGTCGGTGTAGCAAAGTGCTGATTTCCCCTTCCGCCTTTTCCGCCTTTTATTAGTACTACCTTCTCGCCATGAGTTACCAAATCAGCCATTATTTTGCTGGAGTTAAACTCTTTAATAATTGTACCTACAGGAACTTTAATAATTACGTCTTCTCCGTCTTTTCCTGAACAGTTCCTTTTTCCTCCGTCTTCTCCGGGAGAAGCTCTAAATATTTTTTTATAACGAAAGTCCATTAGTGTTGTAAGGCTTGAATCAGCCTGAAAAACCACGTCTCCGCCCCTTCCGCCATCACCTCCGTCTGGTCCTCCGTTTGTAATATATTTTGCACGATAGAATGAAATACAGCCATTTCCTCCATTTCCTCCACGCACATTTATTTTAACTCTGTCTATAAACAATTTTATCATTCCTCTTGTTATAAAATAACGTTAATTTAATGAATGGGAAAACCTTAGAAAACTTTTTTGAAAAAAAGTTTCCTAAACCCTTCAAAAAACTTTAACAAACGCTGCCAAAAATTTAATAGTTAACAGTTTGCTAAAGGCTTTATAATTATAATAAAAAACAAAATCTTTTTCTATAATTAAAAAATAAAGCTCATGTTTACCAAACTGGATTAAACTTGAGCTTTATTATATAGTATTATGCCTCTACAGGATAAACAGAAACTTGTTTTTTATCTCTGCCTTTTCTCTCATATCTTACACGTCCGTCAACTAAAGCAAATAGCGAATCGTTTGAAGCACGTCCTACGTTAGTTCCTGGATGAATTTTAGTTCCTCTTTGAGTGTATAGAATGTTACCCGCTCTTACTACTTGACCATCTGTACGTTTTACGCCAAGTCTTTTAGATTCAGAATCTCTACCGTTTTTAGTTGAGCCAACACCTTTTTTATGTGCAAAAAACTGAAGGTTAAATTTTAACATTTAACTCACCACCTTTTCTAATTTATAAACTTTCTTCTATTATTAATTGCCCTTTATTATCATTGTCAATACCTTTTAAGCCTAAAAGCAAAGAATTAAGCAAAATATCTACTTTGTCACATTTTTTACCATCTTTTATTTCAGGAAGAATGAATTCTAAAAATCCACCTTCCTCATTATAATCACATGTAAAAATTTCATCGGTCAAAGCTTCTATGCTATTTACAGTATTTATAGTTAATGCAGAAACAGCGGCACAAACTATAGATTTACCATGATTAAAAGCTTTAAAGCCATATATATTTTCTTCTTTATTACGATAAATAACAATATTTATCATAAGCTAATGTTTTCTATTTTAAGTTTAGTAAATGGTTGTCTATGACCTTTTTTCTTGTGAAAGCCTTTTTTTGATTTATATTTATATATAATAACTTTTTTAGCTTTACCATCACCAATTACAGAAGCAGAAACATTTGCATTGTCAACATATGGAGCACCAATTTTTACTTCATTATCTGTAGACACCATTATAACATTTTTGAAATCATAGTTAGAACCAGCTTCAACTGCTAATTTTTCAACTTTTATAACGTCGCCTTCTTGAACTTTGTATTGTTTTCCACCTGTTTCAATAATTGCGTACATAGGAACACCTCCTCATAAAAGAACTCGCTGAGTCAGGCACAACAAAAAAGTTGTTTAGAAGCCTTAGTCATGCGGCTATTGTTTCTTTAAAACACAAAAATACTTTTGAATGATATCATATAAAAATTAGTATGTCAATGTTTTACATGACGAAATTATTTTAAATAAGGGTTATAGTCTAAGCTGTTTCATATTTCTATTTCTTATACATAATAGGTAACTTCCTTTTATGCTCTGTAGATATATTCATTCTTTTTATTTTTGAAACATCTGCCTCTTCACCCGTACCATTTTCAATAAAGTTATCTATAACTCTGTAGGTCACACCCATTTCATTTTCATCTGTTTGTCCGTCAAAAAGCCCTGCTGAAGGTGGTTTTTCAATAATCTCATTAGGTGCTTTTAAGTATCTAAGAAACTCAAAAATCTCTGTAGCCAATAAATCTGAAATAGGATTAAAGTCATAACCGCCGTCTCCCCATTTGGTAAAATATCCTGTGAAATATTCGCTTTTATTTCCTGTACCAGCAACTAAATACCCTAACGATTGTCCCAATGCATACAATGTAGTCATTCTAAGTCTAGGATTAATATTTTTTATTGCATCATCTGTTATTTGGCACGTATTAGTGCTTATTATGTTTTCTAAAATTGAATTTCTTGCGTCAGTTAAATCTACTGTTGTTGTTTTAATACTAAACTTATCAGCAAGAAGTAATGCATCATCTTGGTCTTTTCCATAATTTTGCTTTGAACTACAAGGCATAATTACTCCTAACACATTATCAGTCGCCATTTTTGATAAAATACCAACTAAAGCACTGTCCTTTCCTCCGCTATTTCCAAAAATTATACCCTTTGCCCCTGTTTCTTTTAAAATATTCCTAATCCAACTTACTCTTTCATTACATTCATTTTCATAATTTCTCATAAATTCCCTCCTATAATATGTATAGCAAAATATTTAAAATAAAACTTTTTAAGAACCCGTTTAAACTCTGTATTTATTGTAATTTTAAACAGGCTCTTAATTCATTTGTTTGTTTTATTTTAGCCAAAAAATGAAAATAACAAAATACCCACCAAAAATAAGCAACTGCATAGCATTATAACATTTAAGAATAAATCAAAGTTATTATTGTTTTTTTTTGATACAGTTGTCGATGTACTTTTTGGTATTTTGGGGGTGTAGTTTAATGCTGGAACTAAATCTCTTTGTCTTGGAATATAACTATTTACTATTTTCTCAGCTTCTGCTACTAAGTCAACTGGTAATTTATTTTGCGGAACATTTCTTCTAACAATAAATATAGCCTGCTCATACCATTTTGAATTATCTCCTTTTATGAGTATGACTCTATCATTTTGCATATAGGCTACCTCCTTTAGTAATTGTTTCTAAAGTATTAACCTATATTTTCCAGTTTATACTATAATCCCCAAATTATGGTTTTATTTTCTAATTTTGTTAATTACATTATAAACCTGTTCCATTTTTAAAATATACGCCATAACAAAGTAAACAACAGCACCTGTCACAGAAGGAACAAATAAAATGATAATCCTATCTATTAAGCTATCCCCTAAATATCCTTTTATAAAAATATTTTCAAAATAAATTATAACCGACATAACCAATGCCGAAATTAAAGCTTTTCCTCCTGTTTTTAGGACACCTCCTGCAAATTTTCCAATTTTTATTCTCATTACAAAAAGAAGCAAACAAATACCTATTGTACTTGAAATAGAGTATGCAATGGGTAATGCATAAATATCTAAGTTTTTGATTAATAATAAACTTAATGCAATATTTGTACCCATTATAACAAACCCTGTAATAGCTGAAATTTTAGTATTTTTTTGTGCATAGAACGCCCTATCTAATATTTCTTTAAAACCTAAAGCAATAATTCCAAATGAATACAAACCCAGAATATTACCAGCTACAAATGCATCATTACTTGTAAATTTCCCCCATCTTGCAAGCAAGTCGAACACAGAATATCTAACTAAAATAAAACCAAAAGTAGCAGGAACTAAAAAGAACAAAACTACATTTAAAACTTGAGCAAGAGTTTGTTTATATTCATTTTTATTTTCTGTTCCCCAAAGGACAGAAAGCTTAGGGTAATAAACGCTTGTAATGGAATACACAAAACCTAGTATAGAAACTAAAACAAGGTTTTGTACATAATCTAAAATAGCATTTTTACCGTTTTCACCTAAAGACATAGCTAAATACGAACTAACAATAGTATTAATTTGATATGCAGAAGCAGCTATTAAAACTGGAATGGTTTGCTTTGCACAATGAATAATTTCAGGGCTTTTATAATCAAATGAAGGCTTATATATATATCCTGTTTTAATTACAGCTGGAAGTAGAAATATTGCTTGCATCGAAAGCCCTAAAAGCGTTGCATATACTAACCCTTTTACTCCAAAATGTCCGAAAAAGGCAACATATATAATTATTGAAAGACTGGAAGGTATATTTACAGCCGCAGTAAGCTTAAACTTTCCATGTGATTGAAGTATTCCTTGAAAAATAAAATTAAGCCCATTAAAAAACATAACAGGTAACAAAACACGTAAAGACTGTATTGCAAATTGAAACATTTCAGTATCATCTTTAAATTTTGTTCCAAAAAATAAAGGCGCAGAAATAAAGCAAATAGCAATTAAGACTAAAATACATAAGCTTGAAATAGAAATAATATCATTTAGAAATTTATCTGCCTTTTTCTTTTCATTTTTTGATATAAATGTTGAATATATAGGTACAACAACAGTTGTTAAAAGCGTTCCTATACATGTAAAAATTACTGTTGGTACTTTTATGGAATGTGAGTATATATTTATATAAGGGTTGTCCGAGCCATACGTACTGAAATAAAGTTGCGTACTAAGTAATGAAAGTAGACGAGAAAGAAATGTAATTATTGTCACTGAAAAAATTGTTTTTGATAAACTTTTGTTTTGCATTATGTGCTCCTTAATAAAACTGCAAGATATTAATTAATTTTTTTGGGGCTTTCAGCCCCAAACCCCGACTTCTTTCTTGTAAGAAAGAAGCAAAGAACTTTTGTCAGAAACGCACTTTGTGCGTTTCCTTAATGCTCCTTATGTGTCGTGGTTAGTTTTTCCCAAACATGCATAGAGGGTTTGGGAAACTTTTTTAAAAAAAAGTTTCCCATTATATTTTATTTCTCAAACTACTCAATATTTTGCAAACTATAACTTATATCAGACCCATTCACTCTCAAACGCAATACTTTCATATTACTATTAACAGAGCCATCTTTACCCCATAGCCCTCCTAAATTAAAATATCTAACACCATCTTTAAACTTTTGAGAATTTGATGTTCCTTCTGTACTAATAACAAAAACAGATTTTCCCGAGGCGGCTATTTTTTCAAGTGCATCTTGAAAAATTTCTAATTCATATGCTGATTTGAAACTGCTAGGGCTTATATCCATTTCTATTATTACATGCTCCTTACCGCTTTCCATTATGTCGTTATAAAATCTTCCCCATTGATTAAGGTTTGTAGCATATAAACCGCCTTTAGCGGCAGTTAGATGAACAATTGCCACATTAGACTGAGAGTGAATTGCGTAATTCTCATTCCAGTTAAAGTAATCAACACCTATATCATAATTAACATCTGAAAAACCAGCAAAAAGCATATGTGCTGCATTTTGCTTTGCTATATTAATAACCCTATTTTGCTGTTCATTGTAATTT
Organism: uncultured Defluviitaleaceae bacterium; assembly: GCA_964474135.1. Lineage (GTDB taxonomy): Bacteria > Bacillota > Clostridia > Lachnospirales > CAYYRV01 > CAYYRV01. The sequence continues at coordinate 6,432 of CAYYRV010000004.1, read as the reverse complement.
TCGGGTTTTTTATCCCCTCTTATGCTAACAGAACCCATTATTGAAATATCGAATCCTGTACCGACAGCTTTATTAAATGAAGCGTTAGCCGTGTCATTTATTGTTGTATTAGCTGGATGCTCAACTTTTCCATTACCGCTGACAACATCACTTGTTATTTTATCAAAATAAATTTTATATGAATTTGTATCAATATTGCTTGTTGATGCAACATATAATCTCTCGAGATAAGCTGGATATTTTATTTTTGATACATCAACATTAATTTCTTTCCAGCCTTCCCAATCTATCTCTTTTGCTAAATCTATTAAAACCTCTTTTCCATCTGCATCAATAATTTTACCTCTAAGCCAATGAAATGAATTATCTCCATAAACAGAAACATTCAAACTAACTGTCCCGTCTTGTAAAAGAATACCTTCTGGAAACATTAAATAAGCGGCTTGTGTCTCATCGCTTTGTTTAAGTGCATATTCCATTTTAATTGCTCTTTTGCCTTCTGCAACTACGTCATTAGTATATTCGACATACCCTATTGCTTCTTCCTCTACTCCGTCTATCACATTCAAAGGGTGTTGAATAAAAGCAATTTCTCTATTTTCTTCAAATCCTGTTACAGGAGTAGCTTCACGACCAACATTTACATCAACGTAAGCAGTAACATCTCCAACAGTGCATTTTATATATCCTAAACCTAGTTTATCTCCAACAAAAGTATTTCCCTCCATATGCCCAATTTCTTTCGGAACTACTTCAAATTTTATTCCTGAGTATATATTTGAGGAAAATCCATCAGTGCTTTTTCCGTTAAAATCTATATAAGTTTTTCCTCCAACCCCTGCATTAATTTTTGCATGAGAAGGAACGATTTCCGCTAATTCTCTTGAGTCTATAACTGCCTCACCTTTAACACCGTTATATGAAGCAGTAACATTTATTAGCCCTGTTTTTGAAGGATAAAAATTTCCATTTTCAAACTTTGAATTTGAGTCACTAATTGCTAAAGAAACTTTTCCTTGTTCTACAGGTAAAATATTATAATATTCGTCATACCCTATAAAATTCAAGGGAATACCAGCATTTTTAAATACTACTTTTGAAGCAGGTTTTATGCCTATCATGCTAAGTTTACCAGCAGGTGCTTCTGAGAAAACACCTAAAGCATTACCAACTTTACGTTGTCCACCGTCGGAAGGAGTGTTGACAACTCTAAGCTCATCTTCATTAATCTTTTTAATTGCCATAGTGCTAGAACCGCCACCATCTAAGTGCATTGCATTATACGCACCATAATCAGCCATTAAATTAGCAAGTTCATCATGACTTGCACCAATGCTTGTACCTCTCCCGTCAACAACCATTAAGTATAACTCTGTACCTTCTTTGTTGTATCCTACTGCTGTTCTGGGTTGTCTTCCTGTTGCTACAAATCCTGAATCTACTACTATTTTGCCATCTTGGAGTATTTTACCTCCCCCACCTATTGCAGATTGTATATTATCAAAATCTACAGTAGCATTAATTTTCATCTCTGCAGTGTCACCAACATTAACAAGCGTTGTAAAGTAGTCCGCTGATTCATTACTTATTAATATAACAAAACCATTTTCAGGAACATCAACAGATTCTCCTTTTTGTGAAATATAAGTAACAATACCGTCCTCCACTACAATTTTAGCCATACCAGCAAACTGTGTGTCCAACCCTCTTGTGCTGTAAGCAAAATTTCTGTCAATATAAGCAGCATAAGCCATATCTGTTACTTTATTCATTGTAAAAACTTTAATATTTTCTACACCGTTATTGAGGAATTGAGGCTCCGCCCTAACATACTGTATAAACGGATTATTTTGATTATCAATAAAAAATGTTGCATACTCATTTTTATCTAAATTATTAAATCTATCAAGCCCCTCAATAACACCGTCTTTTACTACAGGCCCTACTACCCAAGAATATGAGCCTTTCATGTTGAAAAAGTCTCCATTAATACCGGCTATCGCTCCGTTATCACTTAAAAGCTTTGATGTTGTTTCTTTTAGCTGTGAATCCTGCGTGGATTCAACTGGCTTAATCTTAATATAAGGGTCTTTTACAGGCACACGCAAAACATAAACATCAAGCATACCTTTATCAGTTATCATTTTTTTTGACTCGTATATTATTCCTTTTCCTATTGCTCCCTGCTCTTTTTTTTCGTAAAGAGTAGTAGCTGCATAAGCATCATATGCTTTAAAAATATAAGTATTAGAAAGACTTACACAAAACATTGGAACAATTATGTACTTTATTATTTTCTTAGTTAACTTTTTTTTCATTTAATACCTCCTATGTCTAATAAATATTTAAACTATATTGGAAAACTTTTGATGTAGCTTTATTGTGTCAAACTAACGTTATTTAATATAATAATCTCCCTTAATAATAAACCATGCTTCATCTGATGTAACTTTAATGCCTCTACCATCAGAACGTGGAACAATTAATAAATTATTTACAGAAACTTTACTGCCGTTTAATATTTCTCCAGCAGTTGTAGCATTAACAAGACCGTTTTGCCCTTCACAATAACCAGTGCCTGTTCCGCTTCTTAGAATAATTTCAGTACCTTCCTCACCAATTATTATTTGACCCTTTTTAGCATTTACAGGCACATAAGTAACATTAGATGCAGCCGTTTCTGTAGAGGTAGGGGCTGGCGTTGCTGTAGATGTTTGAGTAGGTGTTGGCGAAGCTTTTAATTTATCACCATATAAAAATTCAATTTGGGCTACTACATCACTTACTATTGCATCGTGATTTACTGGAGCAGTAGTTGCCTGTGTAGGTTTCTGTGTTGTTGTTGGAGCTGAAGTATTAGTAACCGCCCCTCCATTTTTTAATACCTCATTAATTTTAGCGTCAACATAGCTTTTTGTTACAAGGGGGTCGTCCGAGGCACCAGGCTGTGCACTTACTTCAAGCCCATTTCCAATAAAAAATGTAACTGATAAAGTAACTATAATCATGCCTAAAGCTAATAAATTACTTTTATATTTCATACTTTCCTCCTTATATTTTCTTCACTAGGTATTTTTCAATAGTTTGGGAATTATAAGTCATAAGTATAGCAAAAGAAATATGTTTTGACAACGAAACTTAAATTTCGTAAAAAAATTGAAATATAAGCTTCATGAAATCCGTATAAAAAACTTAAAATAAAAGATTTAATTGACAGGTATATACCTTTTGGTTAAAATGAAATATTATTACAATTTTAATGGGGGAGTTATATGTTTACGTTTAGCAAAAAAACCAACCTTCTTGAAAGAAAGGAATTGAAATATCAACTTCAAGATGTTTCAGAACCTAACTTATTCAGAAATCTTTTTAATTATTCCGAAATTCCTAAAATAGCATTTAATCATAGAATAGTTCCTATAGATATGCCCGACGAAATATGGATTACTGATACAACATTTAGAGACGGGCAACAATCAAGAGCACCTTATACAGTTGAGCAAATAACACATTTATATAAATTACTCAATAAACTCTCCGGAAAAAACGGAATGATACGCCAAAGTGAGTTCTTTTTATATACTAAAAAAGACCAAGAAGCTGTATACAAATGTCTCGAAATGGGGTTTGAATTTCCTGAAATTACAAGCTGGATTAGAGCATCAAAAAAAGACTTTGAGCTTGTAAAATCTATAGGTATAAAGGAAACAGGTATTTTAGTAAGTTGCTCCGACTATCATATTTTTTATAAAATGAAGATGAATCGTAGGCAAGTAATCGACCATTATATATCTGTAGTTAGAGAATGTATAGAAACAGGAATAAGACCTAGATGTCATTTTGAAGATATTACGAGGGCAGATTTTTATGGTTTTGTTGTTCCGTTTGCTTTTGAGTTAATGGATTTAATGGAGGAAACAGGAGTACCTATTAAAATACGTGCTTGTGATACTATGGGTTATGGTGTTACATTTCCTGGTAGCGTTATGCCTAGAAGCGTACAGGGTATTATATACGGGCTTCATCACCATGCTGGTGTTCCAAAAGAACTTTTAGAATGGCATGGTCATAATGACTTCTATCGTTCTGTTGTAAATGCATCTTATGCGTGGTTATATGGCTGTTGTGGAGTGAACTGCTCACTTTTGGGAATAGGCGAAAGAACAGGTAACACTCCCCTCGAAGCAATGATTATTGAATACGCACAATTGCGTGGCACTTTAAACGGCATGGATACTACAGTAATAACAGAAATAGCATCATATTTTGAAAAAGAATTAGGGTATAAAATACCTCCTATGACACCTTTTGTAGGCAAAGACTTTAATGTAACCAGAGCTGGTATACATGCCGATGGAATTTTGAAAAATGAAGAAATATACAATATATTTGATACAGATACTCTCCTAAACCGCCCATGCAGAATTGCAGTCTCAAATACTTCTGGGGCTTCGGGTATTGCTCACTGGATAAATTCATTTTTCCTATTAACAGGAGATGAGGCTTTTGATAAAAAACACCCTATTGTTGAAAAAGTTCGTTTTTGGGTTGAGGAGCAATATAACGATGGGCGTGTAACAGTAATAACTGATTCAGAGTTAGAAGAGGTTACAAAAAAAGCAATGGCAGAGTTTAATAATAAAGATTAGACAAAATGCATTTTGGGGCTCTCTGCCCCAAACAAAATACTATAATAAAAAAGGTGATAAATATGAACAAAATTGAAATTGCAAAAGAAAAGTTTGGTGCTTTATTAGAAGAACAACTTAAAAGAGTAGAGAGAATGAAATCAGATAAAGATTTTTTGAACTATAAATCACTAGATACAATTGTAATAGGAATTGTAGGAGGAGACGGCATCGGCCCTGCAATAACAAAACAAGCTTATCGTGTTTTAGAGTTTCTTCTTGATAAAGAAGTACAAAAAGGAAAAATACAATTTAAAATAATAGAAGGTTTAACAATAGAAAATCGTATTAAAGCTGAAAAAGCTATCCCTGACGAAATTTTAAAAGAATTAAAACAATGTCATGTAATATTAAAAGGGCCTACAACGACACCTAGAGCTGGTGATTCTATGCTCAATATAGAGTCAGCTAATGTTGCAATGAGAAAAGAATTAGATTTGTTTGCAAATGTTAGACCTATAAGCGTACCAAAAGACGGAATAGACTGGACATTTTTTAGAGAAAATACAGAGGGAGCTTATGTCGTTGGAAGTAAAGGATTTGAAGTTGATGATGATTTAGCTGTTGACTTTACTATAACAACAACAGATGGAACTGAAAGGATAGTTCGAGCAGCATTTGAATATGCAAAAAATAACGGAAAAACAAAAGTAACGGCAGTTACAAAAGCAAACGTAATTAAAACAACCGATGGTAAATTCCTTCGTATATGCAAAGAGATTTCCAAAGAATATCCTGAAATAGATTTTGATGACTGGTATATTGATATTATGACTGCTAAGTTAATAGACGAAAAACGCCGAAATGAATTTCAAGTGATGGTTCTTCCTAATTTGTACGGGGATATTCTTACAGATGAAGCAGCTGAATTTCAGGGAGGAGTAGGCACAGCAGGAAGTGCAAATATCGGAAAAAGATATGCAATGTTTGAAGCAATTCACGGTTCTGCTCCACGTATGGTTGAAGAAGGTAGAGATAAATATGCTGACCCTTGTAGCATTATGCGTGCCGCAATAATGCTTTTATCTCATATAGGTTTTGTTGAGGAATCGGAAAAATTTGCAAAGGCTCTTGATATATGTACTATAACAGAAAAGAAAATCAAAATAACAGGAAGAGAAAATGGGGCTACCAGTGAACAGTTTGCAGATTACATAATGGAGGTTCTAAAGTCTATTTAAAACCTTGAAAACCACTCTGCTTTTGAAAAGTGACAATTTTTTTACATTTTGAGGTTTTGCTTGAATATCTCATATGTGGTATTTCTTGATAAAATTTATTGAAGGTATTGGGAAATATGGTTTACACCTAGCTTCCCAATACCTTTACTAAATTTACGATAGTTTTCTTTCAATTGAGGTGTTAAGTTCTTTAATAACCTGACCCATTAAGTTATTAAAATCTTCTACAGCCTTAAAGTATCTGTTTATTTGGGGAATTGATGAAAGTTGCTCATAATCTTTATTTAGTTCGTTCATTAAACTGTTAACCTGCGATTGGGATAATTTTTGTGAATATAAAGCTTCCTGTTTCTTTTGGAATTGATTAATTGATTGTTTAATATTAGGATTTTTACTAACTTCCAGCTTACTATTTCTAAGCTCATTAAATTCCCTCGTGTTTGCAAGGTATGCTATAATTTCCTTTAAAGCGTAACTAAGTTCCACCTAACCACCTCCTGTTAATAATATAAGTTTCCACGGAAACCGGAATCCGCCTAAAGAATGGACTTTCAGAGTTCTCT
>CAYYRV010000003.1:11383-149235 GCA_964474135.1 uncultured Defluviitaleaceae bacterium | reverse complement strand
TCCCTGACAACGAAAGATATCTTAACATATACATTTATCTTTGTCAACACTTTTTTTAAACTTTTTTTGTTTTTTTATTTTTCCCACCTCAAACCTACATTTTACGCCCCTTTATCCCCTATATAATACTCATTTTATTTAATATAATTTGTATATATATATATATTGGTGTAAATAATCTTAATTATAACTTTTTATAAAGGGAGAACATATGAAAAATAAATCTGAAAACAAAAATAAAATAAATATTTATACTGACTTAGCAATTGAATCAGGTACAATGTATACAAAAGAAGAAGATTCTGAAATAGAAGGTGTAAAAGTAACAGTTGAAGAAGCACCTGACGAATCTATTAAAATAACATCTGTTGAAATACTGGATAAAAACGGCGAGGAACAAATGGGAAAGCCTATAGGAAGCTATATTACAATAGAGTCCGAATTAATGAAGGAAAACAATACAGAAATACACGATGAAATCATAAGAATACTAGCTAAGAAATTAGGAGACTTACACAATTTAAAAAAAGAAAGCGAAATACTAATAATCGGTCTTGGAAACTGGAAAGTCACGCCTGATGCACTAGGTCCTAAAGTTATTTCAAAAGTTTTGGTAACAAGACATATTTCAGCTACAGGGGCTGTGCCTGTTGAAATTGAAGAAAGTGTTCGTTCTGTCTGTGCCATTTCGCCAGGTGTAATGGGAACAACAGGTATTGAAACAGCAGAAATTGTAAAAGGAATAGTGGAAAAAGTTAAACCTGACCTTGTAATAGCAATTGATGCTTTAGCCGCAAGAAAAACAAGCAGAATTAACTCTACAATACAAATGTCCAATACAGGAGTAAATCCCGGAGCAGGTATGGGCAATAAAAGAATGAGAATAGATGAAAAAACAATGGGAGTACCTGTAATAGCAATAGGTGTACCTACAGTCGTTGATGCAGCAACATTAGTAAATGATACTTTAGATGCAATGCTTGATTCTATGATAAAAGAAACAAACATTGGTACAGAATTTTATGAAACATTAAAAAGTCTTGAATCTCAAGAAAAATATTTTTTAATATCTGAAATATTAAACCCATATATGGGTAATATGTTTGTTACTCCTAAAGAGGTAGATGCCGTAATAGACAGATTATCTAACATTATTGCAAATTCAATTAATATTGCCCTTCACCCAGGAATCGAATTAGGTGATATTAATAAGTATGTTTTTTGATATTATATAAAATCAGGTTTTGAAAAGCTTATTGTTTAATTATGCCTTTTATGCTAAAATTATTTAATATGTTGTCTATGTAAGGTTCTTACATTAATTTTAGAAAAAGGCTGGAGGGCTTTATGAAAGGTATTATTACAGTTATAGGAAAAGACCAAATAGGTATAATAGGAAAAGTCTGTATTTTGTTATCAAAAGAAGGAATTAATATACTTGATATTAACCAAACTATTGTGCAAGGATATTTTAATATGATGATGATTGTAGATTTATCGGAATCAGAAGATGAATTTGTATTTCTTGTTGAAAAACTTGAAAAACTGGGTGAAGAAATAGGTGTTTTGATTAGACTTCAAAGAGAAGATATTTTTAATTGTATGCACAGAGTTTAATATTATAATAGAATGTTTTTTTAATTACATTATCATAAAATCAAAAGTTCGATAAAATTCTCTAAAACATAATTTTATCGAACTTAAAATTTAGCAAAATCTTTACTTTATTATGTAGGAGGAAATAAATGATTTCTCATTTAGAAGTTTTGGAAACAAATAAAATGATACAAGAATCTAAATTAGACGTTAGAACAATTACGATGGGCATAAGCCTTTTGGATTGTGCTGATTCAGATATACATAAATTTAATAATAATATTTATGATAAAATAACAAAATATGCAGAAAACCTAGTAAAAACTGGAGACCAAATAGGTAAATCATTTGGTATACCTATTGTTAACAAAAGAATTTCGGTAACACCAATTTCTTTGGCAGCCGCAGGCTGCAAAACAGAATCGTATGTATCTGTTGCACAAGCTTTGGATAAAGCGGCAAAAGAAGTCGGAGTCAACTTTATAGGCGGTTTTTCTGCATTAATGCAAAAAGGAAGTACAGCAAGTGATTTAACACTTTTAAATTCAATCCCAGAAGCTTTAAGCGTTACAGAAAGGGTTTGTTCTTCTGTAAATGTTGCTACATCAAGAAACGGAATAAATATGAATGCAGTCAAAAAAATAGGAAGAATTATTAAAGAAATGGCTGAACTTACTAAAGACAATAGCTCTATTGCATGTGCCAAATTTGTAGTGTTTTGCAATGCTGTTGAGGATAATCCTTTTATGGCTGGTGCGTTTCATGGTGCCGGTGAAAGAGATTGCGTAATAAATGTTGGAGTAAGCGGACCAGGTGTTGTTAAAAGAGCTTTAGAGGAAGTCAGAGGAAAAGACTTTGAGACACTTTGTGAAACTATAAAACGCACAGCTTTTAAAATCACAAGAGTTGGACAACTAGTTGCACAAGAAGCTTCCAAAAGACTTAATGTACCTTTTGGTATAATTGATTTATCTCTTGCACCTACTCCTGAAGTGGGAGATAGTATAGCAGAGATTTTAATTGAAATGGGTTTAGAACAAGCAGGTGCTCCAGGAACAACAGCTGCATTAGCTATTTTAAATGATAATGTAAAAAAAGGCGGTGTAATGGCCTCTTCATATGTAGGAGGTTTAAGCGGTGCATTTATACCTATAAGTGAAGACCAAGGAATGATTAAAGCTGTAGAAGCCGGTGCATTAACTCTTGAAAAGCTTGAAGCAATGACATGCGTATGTTCTGTTGGGCTTGATATGATTGCGATACCAGGTGATACAGAAGCCTCAACTATCTCCGGAATTATAGCCGACGAAATGGCAATAGGAATGATTAATAACAAAACTACAGCCGTTCGTTTAATACCTGTTATTGGAAAGGGTGTAGGCGACGTTGTAGAGTTTGGTGGCTTATTAGGCTATGCTCCTGTTATGCCAGTAAATAAATTTGGCTGTAATCAGTTTATTGAAAGAGGAGGACGCATTCCGGCTCCTATTCATAGCTTCAAAAATTAAATCTATTATATAGAAAAAAGGTGAGTATAGTGACGTACAATGATATTGAACCTCAAGAAGTAATTAAATATTTTGCTGAAATTTGCAAAATACCTCATGGCTCTGGAAATGAAAAAGAACTAAGCGATTTTTTAGTTAAATTTGCAAAAGACAGAAACTTATGGGTACATCAAGATTCACTTTATAATGTCATTATCAAAAAACCTGCATCAAAAGGCTATGAAAACTTACCACCCATTATTTTGCAAGGTCATATGGATATGGTCTGCGAAAAAAATAAAGATAAAGTTCATGACTTTACAAAGGATGCTATTGAACTAATTATAAAAGATGACTTCCTAAAAGCAAATGGAACTACATTAGGTGCTGATAACGGAATTGCTGTTGCAATGTCATTGGCACTTCTGGATTCAGAGAAAATACCACACCCTTCTTTAGAAGTCCTTGTTACAACATCTGAAGAAACAGGAATGTTTGGTGCTAATGTAGTTGACCCTTCTTTATTTGATTCAAAAATTCTTATTAATATTGATACAGAAACAGAAGGAACATTTATTTCATGCTGTGCCGGTGGTGTTAGGACAAATATTTTCTTTCCTTTACAATATGCAAATTTATCAGATGAATATATTTATTGCAATATATCAATAAAAGGGCTTTTGGGGGCACATTCAGGAACTGGAATAAATAAAGAAAGAGGAAATGCAATTAAGCTTTTAGCAAGGGCATTACACTCTATTAATTTATACCATTCTATTTTTATTAAAGAAATTAATGGCGGCTCAAAAGAAAACGTTATTCCAAGAGAAAGCGAAGCAACGATTGCTGTAAAAAAACAAGATTTAGATGCAGTAAAAAATATATTATGTGATTTAGAAAAAACATACAAAGAAGAATATCGTGTTAATGAATCTACTGTTTCAATAATATTTGATACTAATTCATCAATTGTGGAGCAAGTTTTTACAAAAGAGTTGACCGAAAAAATTATTTCTGCTATTTTGCTTTCTCCAAATGGAGTACAAAACATGAGCCTAGACATCGAGGGGCTTGTCGAAACATCTTGTAATGTAGGTGTGATTCGTACTTTAGAAGACAAAATTTCAATAGACTCTTCTATAAGAAGCTCTGTTGCATCTAAAAAATATGATTTATTAGAAAAATTTAAAATGTTAGCTAAACTACTAGATGCCGAAATAAATGTAACAGGAGATTATCCTGCTTGGGAATACAACCAAAATTCTCATTTAAGAGATATTTTTATAAAAACATATGAAGAGACATATGGAGAACAACCAATTATTACTGCTGTTCATGCAGGGCTTGAGTGCGGCATATTTTTAAAAAAATTTGAAAATATTGATATGATAGCTTTTGGACCTAGTATATATTATGCACATACTCCCGAAGAAAAACTAAGCCTATCCTCTTTGGCTCGTACTTGGGAATTTTTCAAAGCAATTTTATTAAATATATGTACAAATAAATATTAAATTTAATTATTTATGCAGTAATAATCCCTTCCATAATTACTGCATAATTTAAACTAATCAGCATTACATAATAGACTTATTGCAAAATTTATTGTTTACAAAAAATCTTAGGAAACTTTATCTCCAAACAACGCAAGCGTTGTTTGCCCGTTGCATATAGTAGCAGCAAAGAAACGAGCAAAGCTCGTTTCTGGCAAAAGTTCTTTGCTTCTTTCTTTCAAGAAAAATGTCGGGGTTTGGGTCTGAAAGTACAAGAATATTAATTTTTAACTCTATAATATTTTGCAAAGTTCTATACAAATATATAAAGGAAGGAAAGTTTCAATGAGATTACCTTGGGATACAAAATACCTAAAAATTTCGTTTCATGTTATTTTTACATTGATTGTCGTTTACATTCTAAAACTTTTGGTAGATTTTTTTGCATACTTATTTACAAATTTTACAACTGTTTTAGGGGTTGTTAATGGCGGCTTTTCATGGTTTTTTTCTATTTTGTCACCTTTATTAATTGCCTTGGTAATCTCTTACCTTTTAAATCCTATAGTTAATTTTTTTCAATTAAAGTTCGATAATATTTATCAAAAGAAAATTAAATTTTATATTAATAATATAAAATTTTTTAACAGAACAAAAAAACAAAATAATAAATTTAAAAGAAGAACAGCTGGAACAATTTTAACTTATGTTTCAATTATTTTAATTATTTCTTTATTTGCAACTATTTTTATAGTAAAGTTTGGAAATAAAGATACTGGCACAATTACAGAAGATTTTGTAGCTTCTCTAAAAAAAACAGCTAATGATTTAGATGAGACATATAAAGGATTAGAAGTGAAAATGCAAGAACTGGGAGTATTTGACTATATGTCTTCATACTTATCTGATTTTTTCGGTTCTATAACAAGTCTTATAGAAAACTTTGCAGCTAAAATAGTAAATTCTATTGGTTCAGCCGGAAGAGGTATAGTAAATTTTTTAATTGCTATTGTAATTGCCTTTTATTTTATGAAAGACAAAGATTCATTAAAAAGTAAGCTTTTAGAATTTATTGATTTATTTATACCAAAAAAAACAAACAAAATTATTATGAATTTCGCATGTGATATTCATGCTGTTTTTTCAGGGTATATTCAAGGAGTACTTATTGATGCTTCAATCGTAGCTTTATTAATAAGTACTTGGTTGTCTATTGTAGGAGTTGGTTTTGCTATAATAATCGGTGTTATTTCAGGATTTTCAAATATTATTCCGTATATTGGAGCAATAGTAGGTTTTGTACTTGGCGTATTAGCAGCATTTTTAACAGGTAATCCCACAACTGCTCTTTGGGCTGGAGTAGGAATTATTATTATTCAGCAAATAGACGGAATGTTTATACAGCCAAAGGTTGTTGGACAAAATGTTAAAATAAGCCCTGTCCTTGTTTTATTATCTCTTTCAATTGCAGGAACTTTATTTGGGCTTTTAGGTATGATTTTGGCTGTTCCTGTTTGTGCAGTGATTAAGATGTTTATAATTAGATTTATAGACAGACAAAAAGAAAACACAATTAAAAATAAGTAGGTGCTGAACAATTCGGCATTTACTTACATATAATATTGTTCTATCCAAATTATAATGGATTTGAAACTTATATTAAAAAAATAAAACTCACATAGTATAACTTCTAACAAAAATTTTAAGGGCTTTAATAAAACAAACTTCTTATTTAGCCATATTCAATTGCGGTGACTATAATTTTTATAGTTTTATAATTTTGTGAGAACTCTATTGTTTTAGAAAAGGGTGATAATATGGATCCTAATGAAATTTTTGAAAATTTAATAAAGAAGATAAAGGAGTATCATCCTTCTAATGACCTTTCGAGAGTTGAAAAAGCTTTTATTATAGCAAAACAAGCTCATGGCGACCAGCTAAGAAAATCAGGTGAGCCGTATATCATTCACCCTTTAGAGGTTGCTTATATATTAGCAGAATTAGAGCTTGACCTAGAATCAATTATTGCAGGGATACTTCATGATGTTATTGAAGATACAGTTTATAGTTACGATGATGTTGTTAAAATGTTTGGCAAAGAAGTTGCTGACATTGTTGACGGTGTAACTAAACTGGAAGGAATAGAAATGCAGTTAAAAGAAAAAAATCAACCAAAGGAGCATACAGAAGGAGAAGAAGTAAAATCCGATAAATCAAAAGATAAAAATTATCGCGAAGAACTTCAAGCAGAAAACTATCGCAAAATGTTTTTGGCAATGGCAAAAGATATTAGAGTTATTCTTATAAAAATATCCGACAGACTTCATAACATGCGTACACTCAAATTTATGTCACCCGAAAAGCAAAAGGAAAAAGCACAAGAAACATTAGATATTTATTGCCCTCTTGCTCATAGGCTAGGCATTTCTAAATTACGCCATGAACTTGAGGACTTATCATTCAGGTATTTAAACCATGATGCTTATTTTGACTTAGCAGACAAAATAAGCAGAAAACAGTCAGAAAGGCAAGACTATATTTTAAAAATAGTTAAGGAGCTTACTGCAAAACTAGAACATTCAGAAATTGAATCAACTGTAGACGGAAGACCCAAACATTTTTTTAGCATTTATAAAAAAATGATAACACAAGATAAAACTCTTGACCAAATCTATGATTTATTTGCTGTTAGAATTATTGTAAACAGTGTTAGAGATTGCTATGAAGTTTTGGGAATTGTTCATGAAATGTATAAACCTGTACCTGGAAGATTTAAAGACTATATAGCAATGCCAAAACCTAACATGTACCAATCACTTCACACTGTAATAATAGGACCCGAGGGTGAGCCTGTAGAAATACAAATAAGAACATGGGAAATGCATAGAACCTCTGAATATGGAATTGCCGCCCACTGGAGATATAAAGAAGGTGCGGACGGTGTAACAAGAGCAGGAAGTGAAGAAGAAAAACTCGCATGGCTTAGGGAAATTTTGGACTGGCAAAGAGATTTGTCTGATAATAAAGAGTTTTTAAAAGCCTTAAAAGTTGACTTAGATGTTTTTATAGACCATGTCTACTGCTTTACTCCAAGAGGAGAAATTATTAGCCTTTCTAGGGGCTCAACCCCAATAGACTTTGCTTTTGCTATACACAGTGCTGTAGGAATTAAAATGATTGGTGCAAGAGTAAACGGCACTATAGTTACATTTGACCATCAGCTAAGTTCTGGAGACAGAGTAGAAATTATAACCAGCCAAAATTCAAAAGGACCTAGCAGAGATTGGCTTAATATCGTAAAAACAGGGCAAGCTAAAAACAAAATAAATCAATGGTTTAAAAAAGAAAATAAAGAAGAAAACATTATTAAAGGAAAAGAGTTATTAGACAAAGAAGCTAAGAAAAAAGGGCTTGTTTTATCAGAACTACTTACAAATGAAAGAAAAAAAATAGTATTAAATAAATTTGCATTTCTTGAATGGGATGCTTTATGTGCAGCAGTCGGACATGGCGGTATTAAAGAAGGGCAAGTAATTAACAGGCTAAATGAGGAATACCAAAAAGAACAAGCAAAACTCAATCCTCCTGAAATAAAAGTGGAGCAAGAGAGTCCTTCACATCATGATAAAAACAGAAAAAGCAAAAGCGGAATTACAGTAAGAGGTGTTGGCGATATAGATGTTCGCTTTTCAAAATGCTGTACACCTGTTCCAGGAGATGAAATAATTGGATTTATAACTCGTGGTAGAGGTGTTTCCATTCACAGAACTGATTGTATAAATATAATTAATTTAGATGAAATTGAACGCCATAGACTGCTAGAGGCTGAATGGCAACTACCTGAAAAGGGTTCAGAAGGTATAACATACAGAGCAGAACTAAGAATCATTTGCGACGACAGAATGGGGCTTTTAGTAGATATATCAAAATTTTTAACTGACGAAAAAATTTCAGTTAAATCACTAAACGCCAGAAGTTCAGATGGAGAAGCTATATTTGATATTGGCATGGAAATTTCAAACAGGCATCAACTCGAAAGAGTAAAAAACAAAATTTTATCTTTAGACGGTGTTCATCAAATAGATAGAATTACTACTTAAAAATAAAAAATAATTTTAAGATAGATTAAAAAACTTTTCTAAGTTTCACAATCTTCTATCTAGTAAAATAACGGAGGTTTTAATATTAGTATGAAACTAGTATCAATTGCAGTTACACAAATACAAGAGAATGTTTATTTTTATTATGATGAAAATACTCTTGAGGGAATAGTAGTAGACCCAGGTGGAGAAGGTGATAGAATAGAAAAATTTATCACAGATAACAATCTTAAAATAAAAGGAATTTTGTTGACGCATGGTCACTTTGACCATATTATGGCAGCTGAACAAATAAGAAAATTAACTGGAGCACCTATTATTGCCCATAAAAAAGAATATAATTTGCTTACAGACAAATCTATGAATTTATCTGTTCATTTGGGAAGTGGTACATCTGTTACTCCTGATATTTTAGTAGAAGAAAATGAAGTTTTTTCATTTGATAACACGAACATTAAAGTAATACACACTCCAGGACATACCCAAGGTGGCTGCTGTTATTATGATGAAAAAGAAAAAATTATTTTTTCGGGAGATACTTTATTTCTTGAATCTGTAGGGAGAACAGACTTCCCCTATAGCAATACAGATGACTTAATAAACTCAATACAAAATAAATTGTTTACTTTACCTGACGAAACTCGTGTATATCCGGGGCATGGTTCATCAACTACAATTGCTCATGAAAAGAAATACAATCCAGAAATTTAATGTAAATTCACTATTAATTGTGGATAAAATGGCTAGGGGCTGAAAGCCCCAAAATATTAATTGTCGGAATCATTCCAACAAGAAAGGTATTTTGTAATGAATTTTATACTGCTGGGGCATAATTACGAGAATGAAATACAAACTATTACACAAGTATTTTATCCTAATGAAAAGTTTGTTAAGCTTAATTATAGTTTAGATAATATACCAAACATTTCTGAAAAAATTATTGTTAGCATAATATCAGACTGCGAATGTTTGGCCTATATCTACAAAAACGGTAATATTATTGCAAAAAGTACAAGCACTATTACTTCATTTGATGATAAGTATTTAAAAAAAGTAGTTAAGGATACAATGTATGAAGCACTTAAATTAAAAACAGGATTTAAACCTCCTTGGGGAAAACTTACAGGAATAAGACCCTCTAAAAAAGTACGAGAACTTTTGGATAAAGGATTCAGTAATTCAGAAATAATTTCTATAATGCACGAACAATTTGAAGTAGATAAAGATAAAATAAGCCTTGCTATTAATGTTGCATTGTCAGAAATAAAAATAATACAAAATAATAACGGCAGTGATTTCAGCTTGTACATAGGTATTCCCTTCTGCCCTACAAAATGCCTTTACTGTTCTTTCACTTCATATGCCATAAACAAATATGAAAATATTGTTGACAAATACTTAAATTGTTTATATAAAGAAATGGAGTTTGTAAAAAAATTTTCTAAGGGGCGATATTTGGAGACAATTTATATTGGTGGCGGAACTCCTACCTCATTAAATGAAGCCCAATTAGAAAGTTTACTTGAAAACATTAATTACTACTTTAATATAGGTGATGCAATAGAATTTACAGTTGAAGCTGGAAGACCTGACACTATTACAGAAGAGAAACTGCTTATACTAAAAAAATATGGTGTTAACAGAATATCCATTAATGCACAAACAGCAAACAATAAAACTCTTGAGGTTATAGGAAGGCAACATACTTATGAACAATTTTTGAATGCATTTTATTTAGCACGAGAAACAGGGCATAAAAATATAAACATAGACTTAATACTGGGATTACCAAATGAAAATATTAACGATGTATTGTATACACTTGAACAAATTGGAAAGCTATCCCCTGAAAATATAACAGTACACGTTTTAGCTATAAAGAGAGGCTCTCAATTAAAAGAGAATATCTATTTTGATAGGGAAGACTATTCCTATATTCTAAATAGTGGCAAAGAAGTCGAAAAAATGATAAAGTTGACAGATAACCATATAAAAAACTTAGGGTTAAATCCATATTATATGTACCGCCAAAAAAATATGATTGGTAATCTTGAAAATGTAGGTTACTGCAAAGAAGGCTATGAATGCATTTATAATGTCCAAATTATGGAAGAAAAACAAACGATAATAGCAATAGGTGCAGGAGCGACAACAAAAACCGTAGACCTTTCTACAAATAAAATTGAAAGAACATTTAATGTTAAAAACGTTGATGAATATATAAACAGAATTGATGAAATGATTTTACGCAAAGAAGTTGGAGTTTTAAAATATCCAACCAGCTAGTAAAGGAGAATATTTAATGATACAAGCAATTAAAGGTACAAAAGACTTGTTTGGAAACGAGCTACTACAATGGCTAAATGTAGAAAATACTATAAGAGAAATTTGTCGTTATTATAATGTTGGGGAAATTATTACTCCAATTTTTGAAAATACTGAACTTTTTGTAAAAGGTACAGGAGACACTACAGACGTAGTTCAAAAAGAAATGTATACTTTCACAGACAAAGGAGATAGAAGCATTACTCTAAAACCAGAAGGTACTACTCCTGTCGTAAGAGCATTTATAGAACATAATTTATATGCAAATGTACAACCTACAAAAATTTTCTATTTAACTCCTTGCTTTAGATATGAACAACCTCAAGCCGGAAGAATGAGACAGTTTCACCAGTTTGGCATTGAGTATCTCGGAACTTACTCGGCTTCTGCTGACGCAGAGGTTATTTCGGTTGCATTAGAAGTTTTCAATCGTATAGGTATAAAAAATGTAAAATTATATATAAACAGCATTGGGACTCCTGTAACAAGGAAAATATTTAATGAAGAACTTAAAGAGTTTGCTCAGCAAAATTTAGATGCGCTTTGCGGAGATTGTGTTTCACGTTTCAAAAACAATCCTTTGAGACTTTTAGATTGTAAAAATGAAAAATGCAAACAAGTAATGGCAAATGCACCATCTATATTAGATTCTCTTGACGATGACTGCAAAGAACATTTTGAAAAACTTCAGAAAATATTAAAATATAATAATATTGACTTTGAAATAAACGATAAAATTGTTCGTGGGCTTGATTACTATACAAAAACTGTTTTTGAGTTTGTATGCGAAGGAATCGGAGCACAAAACGTAATATGCGGTGGCGGAAGATATGATTACTTAATTGAAAGCATAGGAGGCCCTAAAACAGGAGCCATTGGCTTTGCAATGGGCTTAGAGAGAATAATGCTTGCAATTGAAAAACAAAATCTTACTAAAGAACTAGAAAATAAAGTTAATATTTTTGTAGGCTCTATTGGGGATAAAGGCTTTTTGGAATCTCAAAAAATTGTATATACTTTAAGACAAAAAAATATTTGTGCTGAAACAGATAATCTTGACAGAAGTGTTAAAGCACAATTAAAATATGCAAATAAAATAGGAGCTGCATTTGCTTGCATAATTGGTGATGATGAAGTTGCTAATGGAAAAGTTAATTTAAAAAATATGGAAACAGGTGAACAAACAGAAATTGAAATTAGCAAATTATACGATTATATTAAATGATATAAATACCTTGGAAAACTTTTTCTTGAAAAAGTTTTTCTCAATGTTTAATTGTTTTTAATTATAGATTTAATTTTAATATAATCTGCATTATAAAGGAGAAAAATCAATGGGAGAATTAATGAAAGGCTTGAAACGCACACACTACTGTGCTGATGTAAACGAAAACATGATAGGCGAAACTGTAACTGTAATGGGCTGGGTTAATAAAAGAAGAGATTTAGGGCAGCTTATTTTTATAGCATTAAGAGATAGGACAGGTCTTGTGCAAGCAACAATTGATGAAGTAAAAGCACCTAACGAACTCTTCAAAAAAGCAGAAACAGTAAGAGGTGAATATGTATTAGCAATAAAGGGTACTGTTGTTGCAAGAACACCTGAAAATATTAATCCAAATATGAAAACAGGAAAAGTAGAAATAGAAGTAATAGAACTTAGAATATTATCAGAAGCAGAAGTTCCTCCTTTTTCAATAATGGACGAAGGTGTTGCAAACGATTTAAGACTTAAACATAGATACCTTGATTTGCGACGTCCAGAATTACAAAAAACATTATTTACAAGAAATGAAATTTCCCAAACTACAAGAAACTTCCTAACAGAAGAAGGTTTTATTGAAGTAGAAACTCCTATTTTAACAAAAAGTACGCCAGAAGGAGCAAGAGATTATTTAGTACCTAGCAGAGAGTATCCTGGTAACTTTTATGCACTTCCACAGTCACCACAAGTCTTTAAACAGCTTTTGATGGTTTCAGGATTTGATAAATATTTTCAAATTACAAAATGCTTTAGAGACGAGGACTTGCGTGCAGACAGACAACCAGAATTTACTCAAATTGATATGGAATTATCATTTGTTGATGTAGATGATGTTATTAATGTAAACGAAAAACTTCTTAAAACTATTTTTAAAAAGGTTTTAAATGAGGATATTCAGATTCCATTTGAAAGAATACCATATAAAGAGGCTATGGAGAGATATGGTTCTGATAAACCGGATACTAGGTTTGGCATTGAACTTGTAGATATTTCTGAAATTGTTACCGGAAGTGAGTTTAAAGTATTCCAAAGTGCTTTGGACCTAGGGGGAAGCGTAAGATGTATTAATGCTACGGGCTGTGCAGGATTTACCAGAAAACAAATTGATGCATTAAGTGAATTTGTTAAATCATATAAAGCAAAAGGAATTGCATGGATAACATTAACAGAATCAGGAGAAACAAAAACATCATTAACTAAATTCTTTTCTGACGAAAAAATTAATGATATTGTTAATAAAGCCAACGGAAAAGCAGGGGATTTAATACTTATATGTGCAGATAAAACGCAAATTGTTTTTGATGCTTTAGGTGCATTAAGGCTTGAGGTTGCTAAAAAATCAGGGATTCTTAACGGTCTTCCTCACAAACTTTTATGGGTTACTGAATTTCCTCTTTTTGAGTGGGTTGAAGAAGATAACAGATTTTACGCAAAACATCATCCTTTTACCTCTCCGATGGATGAGGATTTAAGTTTATTAGAATCAAATCCGGCTCAAGTTCGTGCAAAAGCCTATGATATAGTTATGGACGGTGTTGAACTTGGAGGCGGAAGTATACGAATTTATCAGAAAGAAGTTCAAGACAAGATGTTTGAGCTTTTAGGATTTTCTAAAGAAGAAGCTTACGCCCAGTTCGGACATTTATTAGATGCTTTTAAATATGGTGCTCCTCCTCACGGCGGATTAGCTTACGGGCTTGATAGAATTGCTATGTTATTAACAGGTGCTGAATCTATTAGAGATGTTATAGCCTTCCCTAAAGTAAAAGATGCTTCTTGCCCAATGACAAATGCACCTAGTGCAGTTGACCAAAAGCAGCTTAACGAATTAGGAATTAAAGTATCCGAAGTTGTAAATTGTCACTAAATTATACCAAAATTTCTTTTATAACAACCTGCAAGAGAATTAAGTTTCGTAACAATTAATACCTTTTCAGTAAGTTGTATATTATTTGGATATATACTCATATAAATATAAAGTTCGATGAAATTTTACAAAAAATAATTTCATCGAACTTAAATTACTTATCATTAAGAAGAGTTTTAAAGGAGTTAGAGTTTTTATATTGTTCTAAAATATACTGTTGTCTATACTGAAGAACTTTTGGAACATAATTTTGTGTTTCTTTATATGGTGGTATTCCATTATACTTTGTAACACTTCCGGGTCCTGCATTATATGCAGCAAGAGCAAGCTCTTCGTCTCCATCAAACTTGATTAACATTTCTTTTAAATATTTTGTTCCCCCATTAATATTTTCGTTAATGTCAAAAGGATTTTCAACTCCCAAATATTCTGAAGTTTTTGGCATTAACTGCATAAGCCCCATAGCACCAGATTTTGATACAGCATCATGGTTATAGTTACTCTCCTGACGTATAACAGCCCTAATCAAATTAGGGTCAATTGAGTATTTTTCAGAAGCCTCCATAATAGCTTCTTCAATAACCTCGTCATACTCTCCTTCATAGTTTGGTACATATTTTGTACTATTATTATCTACCTTATTAATATAATCATTAAGTATTTGTGAAAAATTTTTAACAGAATTCTCTGCTATTGCTTTCATTTCCTCTGAATTAGAGTTATTAAGTGCACCAGATTTTTTTGTATTTAGTATTAAAGGAAATTTTAATTTACAATTTATGTTAGAAGTTATTTCATTATAAAGTCTTTCAACAGAAATATTCATTTCAACCCTCCGACAATTTATATTCTGTAAGAATTAAAAAAGCAAAAAGGATTTGGTCTGCTTTTTAATACAAACATTTTTTTAATACCCTTGTTTTATTAATATGTAAAGGGTAAACAATTTTTTATAAGAAATTAATTATATAAAATAAAAAATCAATATTTACCTATAAAAACTACTCATAAATGAAAAAAAGCTGAAAATATAGCATATCAAAATTTAATCAGCAAATTATATTAATTACATAATAGTTACATAAAATTAACATAATTTTATCTGAAAAATTAATTTTTGTCAACATAACAAGAAAAAATTTAGTGTAAAAATTTTCTAACAAAAACACAAATTATTACTTATTTCGTGTGTTTTTCTCTGTTAATATTCTATAATTCTATATAATTACTAGCTTGCTACTATAAAAAAGCAAAATGATAAATACCTTGTAGCTGTATAGTTTTGATATAGACAAATAATATAACAAAAATGTATAATACTTATATTGACAATAAATAAAATCATATTAAGATTATATTAAATTTTTTTCAAAATATTCATAAATTTTTAATGATTTGAGTGATAAAGTGGAAAATTCTATTTATAAGTTTCTAAAACAGTATAATGAAAAAGATATTTATCCTTTTCATATGCCCGGACATAAAAGGAACGGTTCTTTTTTTGATAATGAACTTAATTTTTACAGTATGGATATTACTGAGATTGAAGGCTCTGATAATTTAAGAAACCCAACAGGAATAATTAAAAATGCAAATGAAAAAATAGCAAAAGCATATGGTGCAAAAGAAAGCCTAATGCTTGTAAATGGTTCAAGCAGTGGCATTATAAGTGCAATTATGTCTGTATGCAAAGATAATGATAATATTTTATTTGCAAGAAATAGTCATATAAGTGCATATACGGGTCTCGTTTTCTCAGGAGCAAATCCTATATATATATATCCAGAAATTACCCATTATGGAATAATCGGGGGTATTCAGCCAGAAAAAATAAAATACGAATTTGAGAAGAAAAAAGATATCAAAGCCGTATTTATTACTAGCCCTACATATGAAGGATTTTGTTCAGATATTGAGAAGATTGCTGAAATAGTTCACAGCTATAACAGTATATTAATTGTAGATGAGGCACATGGGGCACATTTCGGGTTTCATGACTCTTTTCCAAAATCTGCTGTATCTTTAGGAGCAGATATAGTAATACAAAGTTTTCATAAAACGCTGCCTACACTTAATCAATCATCTGTGCTTCATATATGTTCAGATAGGGTAAATTCAGATATTATAAAGCAATTTACATCATATATGCAAACAACAAGCCCCTCATATATATTGCTTGCAACAATAGAAAATATTATTAATATTATAAATCAATCAGGAAATTCACTCTTTAACAATTATGTTAGTATGCTTAATAAATTTAGAAATGATATAAGTAATACTAAATTTATTAGACTTATAGGAAAAGAAGTTTTAGAATATGCTGTACAATCTATAGATATAGGAAAACTTGTTTTTTATATTAACCCAAACGAAAAATTTACTGTAAATAAAATAGAAAAAATTTTATTTGAAAAGTTTAAAGTGCAAATGGAGATGTATGGTTTTAATTACTTTGTTGCTATGACATCAATTGCTGATACACAATCTGGATTTGACAGGCTAAAAAATGGCATTTTTTATATTGATAATATAATAAATGATTATAATGACTTGAATTTTTCAGTAAATAAGAATAAAATAAATATTAATAAATTTAATTTTTTATCTGAACAATTTTTAAATTTAAGAGATATTACTACAAAATCAATACTTCCAAGAAAGGCTGTAAACTCTCAAAAAAAACCTAATGAGATTTACAACAGTATCGGAAAAATTTCGGCTGGCTTTATAACTCCCTATCCTCCAGGAATACCACTTGTCGCCCCAGGAGAAATAATTAGCAGTGAAATTGTGAATATAATATCAAATTATTTGAATAATGGTATTGAGGTACTAGGAGTTAAAAATATGTTTGTAAATATTATAAATGATTAGAGGTGTTTAAAGCTATGCTAAAAGCGAGATTTAAACACATTCATAGAGAAAGGATGTGTCGTATGGATTTTAGTAATGTAAGACTAAGTATGTCAGACATATTATATGTTGCATTGTTGGCTTTTGTTATTACATGGGTTATCCAAAATATTTCTAAAAATTTCAAATTAATTATTACTAAACCTGCTGAAATAAATTATAACCAAACAGATGTAAATAAAATTATACAAAGATGTTATGGGCTTTTTCCAAGAGATATTATTAGTTTTCAAGGAAAGACATTTAAAAGAGGAATGAACGTAAGAATTACAACTAACCAAAAAAAAATATTTGAAGGAAGACTAATAGGGCAAAACAGTGAAAACATGCTATGCGTTTTAACAAATAAATATGTTGTTGCACAAGATATTGAAAATATTGATGAAATAATTATTATTGAAAGTTAAAATAAGGTGAATATAAAATGGATGGAGAAATTAATGTAATTTTGTATGGCAATCCTGAAATTGTAGAATTTTTATGTAATGGAATAAATAAAATGAAAAATATACAAATTAAAGGAATTACAAATAATCCATCTGAACTTATACAATTACTTAAAGAAAACAAATACTCTATTATTGTTTTTGAAGGAAAAGATTCTTCTGATTATAATGATGATTTTATTAGTATTGTAGCTAACGAGGATTATCACAGCATTGTTATTTGCACTGATATTAGAAATGGTTTTTTAATGCTCAAAAAAGGTGCAAATGAAATGGTAAATTTAAGGGAAAGAGATTTACAAAGTAATTGTGAAGGATTTTTTAATTATCTTAATATAAAAGTAAAAACTTTATATAATGAATACTTTAAACCTACTACAAGAATTTTAAAAAATGATTTTGGAGATTATTATGACAAAGTCATTGCTATAGGTTCATCAACAGGCGGTACAGAAATAATTTGCCAAATACTAAAAAGTTTGCCCGAAAAAACACCTCCTATATTAATTGTTCAGCATATGCCCCCTGTTTTTACAAGGCTTTTTGCTGAAAGATTGAATAGTACGTGCAAAATAACTGTTTGGGAAGGAAAAAACGGTGACCATTTAAAATCTGGTCTTGCATTAATTGCTCCTGGAGACTTTCAAATGAAAGTTGTAAAAAAAGATGAAAAGGTTATTATTAGTTGTGACGAAACAGAAAAAGTAAATAATCATTGCCCTTCTGTCGATATCCTTTTTGAGTCTGTTGCTAACATTTTTATGGAAAGAGCAATAGGAATTATTCTGACAGGAATGGGCAGTGATGGTGCACAAGGATTACTAAAAATGCGTAATGCCGGAGCATATACTTTAGGGCAAGATAAGGAAAGTTCAATAGTTTATGGAATGCCAAAAGTTGCATTTGAAATTAATGCAGTACAAGAACAGCTAAATACAAAAGATATTATTAAAACTATATTAAATAATATTTAAGGTTTTAAATCTTAACAAAATATAGGGAACTTTTTTCAAAAAAGTTTCCTAATTTTTTCAAAAATAAAAGATTATTATTATAAAAAATTTAATATTTTTGTTAAAATTATTTTTTATTACATAAAACAGGCAACATTTTTGGAAAGAAATGTATTGTATACATTGATTTTTTTGTTTATAATATTTATGTTAGGCTATTAACATAAGTTTAATGCAATAAAAGTTGCATTAAACCACGTTTAATTATGAGAAGGGAGATTTAATTAATTATGAAATTTATTGAGGGTGTAAAAGAAAGAGCAAAAAAAGACAAAAAAACAATAGTTTTACCTGAATCATTTGAGAAAAGAAATTTAGAAGCAGCATCAAAAGTATTAAAAGAAGGAATTGCTGAAATAATCTTAATAGGAAACAAAGAAAAAATACAACAAGAAGCAGGTAATTTTGATGTTTCTACTGCAATATTTGTAGACCCTGAAAACTACTCTCAAATGGACAAGTTAATTGATACTTTTGTAGAACTTAGAAAATCTAAAGGCATGACAAAAGAAGAAGCTACAAAGTTATTAAAAGAAGATGCACTTTATTTAGGTGTTATGCTTGTTAAAGAAGGTATTGCAGATGGCATGGTATCAGGTGCAATACATGCTACTGCTGATGTTATGCGACCTTCATTACAAATTTTAAAAACTGCTCCTGGAACAAAATTAGTATCTTCATTCTTTGTTATGGTTGTACCTGATTGTGAATTTGGCGAAAACGGAGTATTTATTTTCTCTGATTGTGGTCTTGTACAAAATCCAAATTCAGAGGAATTAGCAGCTATTGCACAAAGTTCTGCAAAATCATTTAAACAAGTTGTGGGGGCTGAACCTGTCGTTGCACTTTTATCACATTCTACTAAAGGAAGTGCAAAACATGCCGATATAGATAAAGTTACTGAAGCTGTAAGAATAGCTAAAGAGCAAGCCCCTGACTTAAAATTGGACGGTGAATTCCAACTTGATGCGGCTATAGTTCCTGCAATTGGAAAACAAAAAGCTCCTGGAAGCGACGTTGCTGGTAATGCAAATGTACTTATTTTCCCTGATTTAGATGCTGGAAATATTGGTTATAAACTTGTAGAAAGACTAGCAAAAGCAGAAGCTTTTGGCCCTGTTTGCCAAGGTATAGCGAAACCTGTTAATGATTTATCAAGAGGCTGTTCTGCTGATGATATCGTAGGTGTTGTTGCTATTACTGCTGTTCAAGCACAAGCTTAATTACTATATATCTACAAACTAAGGAAGTACAAATTTAAAGTTTTTTGATGGGTTTGGGAAACTTTTTGTCAAAAAAGTTTTCCTAGGTCTTATAACCTATAATCTAAGAGGTGAGCCAAATGAGCATGTCCAGCATAGGTAGTTACCAAACAATGAAATTCATGCAAAATAGAAATCTATATCAATCAAATAAAAGAATTATGCCTGAAACAGATGCTAACACTTTTTTGCTAAAAGAAACAGAACCCAAAACTTTACCTAATACACATTATAAGAAACTTAAACTTGATTCGGTTGAGCAAAAAGAGGATACTAGCACAGAAGTTTTCGTAAACCCAAAAGGTGAAAGGGTATTAATGATTAAAACTAATTTTGG
Organism: uncultured Defluviitaleaceae bacterium; assembly: GCA_964474135.1. Classification (GTDB taxonomy): domain Bacteria; phylum Bacillota; class Clostridia; order Lachnospirales; family CAYYRV01; genus CAYYRV01. The sequence goes on along the minus strand of CAYYRV010000003.1, from coordinate 129,129 downwards.
TGTTTCTTATATAAAAATAGGAGAAGAAACAGACTACTTGCTTGACGACAACAAAACTTCCGAAAACATTGAAGCTACTTTGGAAAGTGCTTATAGTGCTTATCAAATGTAAATATAAGGATTCTTGAAACTTTAAATGGCTTTTGAACAAATTTTTGATTTATTAATAATTATTATAAATATAAAATAAAAGGAGATTTATAAAATGAAGGTATTAGTAATAAACTGTGGAAGTTCCTCTTTAAAATATCAATTAATTGATATGGAGGGTGAAAAAGTTTTAGCAAAAGGCTTATGCGAAAGAATTGGAATTGACGGCTCAAATTTGAAACATACTCCTGTAGGCAAAGATGATTTTGTTTTAGAAAAACCAATGCCAACACATACTGATGCTGTTCAAATGGTATTAGATGCATTATTAGATAAAGAACATGGTGTAATTGCCTCTTTAACTGAAGTTAACGCTGTAGGGCATAGAGTAGTTCATGGTGGAGAATTTTTTAGTGCTTCAGTAGTAATTAATGATGAAGTTAAAAAAGCAATAAGTGCATGTAACGATCTTGCACCTTTACACAACCCTCCAAACCTTATAGGTATTGAAGCATGTGAGAAACTTATGCCAAACGTACCTCAAGTTGCTGTTTTTGATACTGCTTTTCATCAAACAATGCCTGAAAAAGCATATCTTTATGCATTACCATATGACTTATATGAAAAATACAAAGTACGTCGTTATGGATTCCACGGAACAAGCCATAAATATGTTTCAATGATGGCTGCTGAACTTTTAGGAAAACCATATGAAAGCTTAAAAATCATTACTTGTCATCTTGGAAATGGAGCAAGTGTTTGTGCTGTAAAAAATGGAAAATCAGTTGATACATCTATGGGCTTTACACCTCTCGAAGGGCTTGCAATGGGTACAAGAAGCGGTGATTTAGACCCTGCTATAATTTCATTTTTAATGGAAAAAGAAAATCTTTCTGTTAAAGAAGTTGAAAACATATTAAACAAAAAGTCAGGAGTATTAGGCTTATCGGGTGTTTCAAGCGATTTTAGAGACATTGAATCAGCAGAAAATGATGGAAATAAAAATGCTTCTGTTGCACTTGAAGTATATTACTATAGAGTTGCAAAATACATTGGTGAATACGCAGCTGCTATGAATGGTGTAGATGCAATAGTATTTACAGCTGGATTAGGAGAAAATTCAATAGGAACTCGTGAAAAAATTTGTGAATATTTAACTTACTTAGGTGTTTCTGTTGACAAAGAAAAGAACAACTGCCGTGGTAAAGCCGTTGACTTTAGCGGTTCAGACGCAAAAGTCAGAGTTTTAACTATTCCTACAAATGAAGAGCTTGTAATTGCAAGAGATACTAAAGATTTGCTTGACAAGTAGCATTTGTATGTTTATAATTTTAAAATGTTATGGAGTGTGATTAAGTGATTATAGACTTAAAGGACTTAATGGGAAAGACACCAAAATATATATCATTTGAAGAAACCATTAATATTCCCCACTCTTATGGTCTGTCTGATAATAATGTTTTAGTCCATGTAGATGGTGAGTTTTTTTTGGAAAAAAATATTTATTTGTTTAAAGGCAGATTGACTACTAATTTGCAGTTCAAATGTGATAAATGCCTAATACCTGTTAATATTTCTTTGGATATTCCTATAGAAGAAAAATTTTCTAACGAATCAACAAACGATGATGAAACTTTTTTGATTGTTGGCAATAAGATTGATTTGAACGATGCTTTACAGTATAATATAATATTAAATATTCCTATTAAGGTTATATGCAAAGACGATTGCCTTGGCTTATGTCATATTTGCGGAGTCAATCTGAACGAAGGGGAGTGCAGTTGTGATAAAACCCACTTTGACCCTAGATTTGAGGTTTTGCGTTCCCTTTTTAAGGATAAGGAGGTGTAGATATGTCAATTTGTCCAAAAGGTAAAATATCAAAAGCTAGACGTGACAAAAGAAGAGCTCAAACTTGGAAAATTTCCATGCCTAGTCTTGTTGCTTGTAGTAAATGTGGCGAATTAATGAGAGCCCATAGAGCCTGCAAAGCATGTGGTTCTTACAACAGAAAAGAAGTAGTAAAAGTTGATTAATTACTTTTTTGCCTATAAATAGGCTGTAGCCACTTTAATGAATTTTGACGCTACAATGTATAGTGGCATTTTTAACTTGCCTTTACATTGTAGCGTTTTTAATTAGCAGGAGATGAGCAGATGAGTGGTAAAATTAAAATTGCAGTTGATGCTATGGGTGGGGACTATGCACCTGACGCAATAGTCGAAGGAGCAACTTCTGCTGTATCCTACAACGATAAAATTAAAATAATTCTTGTAGGTAAAGAAGATTTAATAAAGCCATGTATTGATAAATTTACTTTTCCAAAAGACAGAATAGAAATAGTAAATGCCACAGAGGTTATACAAACTGATGAAATACCCACAACTGCAATAAAACAAAAAAAAGACTCATCTATTGTAGTTGGGCTAAATCTTCTAAAGCAAAAAGAGGCAGATGCCTTTGTTTCTGCCGGAAATACAGGTGCTTTATTAACAGGTGCAACTTTAATTGTAGGAAGAATAAAAGGAATCGAACGACCTGTCCTTGGAACATTAATACCAAATTCTAAAGGATATACATTTTTGCTTGACAGCGGTGCAAATGTAGATTGTAAAGCTTCATATTTAGCACAGTTTGCCAAAATGGGTTCTGTTTATATGGAGCATGTTATGGGAATCAAAAATCCAAAAGTTGGGCTTATTAATATTGGTGCAGAAAAAGAAAAAGGGAATTCTCTTACAAAAGAAGCATATCCTCTGCTTGAACAGTCTGATATTAACTTTATTGGAAATGTTGAAGCAAGAGATATATCATTAGGTACTGTTGATGTTGCTGTTTGTGATGCATTTGTTGGAAATGTTATTTTAAAATTTGCAGAAGGTTTTGCAAAAACAATTTTAGGAATGATAAAAGAAGAACTTATGTCAACTACTATTTCCAAAGTAGGGGCATTTTTAGCACAAGGTGCTTTTAAAAACTTAAAAGATAGGTTTGACTACTCCAAAGTAGGAGGGGCTGCATTTATCGGGCTTAATTCACTAGTTGTAAAGGCTCATGGAAATTCAGACCCAAAATCTATTAGAGGTGCAATAAATCAGTGTGTTTCTTTTGTTGAAAATGATATTGTTAAAATTCTTTCCTAAAATTTTTATATGCAATTAATAATTATAAAATTATAAAAAAGGAGAATTAATTATGGAACTTGAAAAAATTAAATCAATTATCTCTGAACAAATGAGCATATCAGAGGATAAAATATCTATGGAAACTTCTTTTTCAGATGATTTAGGAGCTGACTCTCTTGACATTTTCCAAATAATTTCTGAACTTGAAGAAGAGTTTAATATGGAATTTTCCAACGAAGACGCAGAAAAAATTAAAACAGTTGGAGACGCTGTTAATTATATTAAGGCTAAAACTGAGTAATAATAGTTTTTTGGGAAACGCTACAATATGTAAGGTTTTTTTGTTTTTTATAATAACATAGCCTTTCTAATGTAGCGTTTTATTTTGGAGGTAATTATGTACTCTGAGTTTGAAAAAAAAATTAACTATGTCTTTAAAGACAAAAGACTTTTAAATATTGCTTTTACACATAGTTCTTTTTCTAATGAAAATAATTTAGATGGTAATAATGAGAGGTTGGAATTTTTGGGGGATGCAGTTCTTGAACTTACTGTAAGCGATTTTTTATATAAAAAATTCCAATATATGTCTGAGGGAGATTTAACAAAATTACGAGCTAGCATAGTGTGTGAGCAAAGTCTCTCAAAAATTGCTCGTAATATTAATATAGGCAAATATTTAAAACTTGGAAATGGTGAAGAAATGACAGGCGGTCGAGAACGAGACTCCATTTTGTCAGATGCACTGGAAGCAATAATAGGGGCTGTATATCTTGATAGTAGTATAGAATATGCAAAAAAGCTAATAATATCCTTTATCCCAAAGGAAATAGAAAGTAAGCAAGAAAAATTGTTAGTTAATGATTATAAATCACGGCTACAGGAAATTCTCCAAAAGAATAGTAAAGAGCCTATTGTTTATGATATAATTAAAGAAATTGGACCCGATCATAATAAATTGTTTACAGCTCAAGTAAGACATCATAGAAAAATTCTTGGCACTGGCGAGGGTAAAACAAAAAAGGAAGCAGAACAAAATGCTGCTTTATCTGCTATGAATAAATCTAATTTATTATAGAACACTATCCTTTGCTAATTTATACTAGGTTTATTATAATGTTTATAATAAACAACCATACAAACATATTTGCAAAAAAATTCATAGAATAGGGTGTTATTAAAAACTCTATCCTTTTAGAAAATAATTTTTGAAGATTTTTGCAGACATAACATATTTGTTTGTAATATATTTTTAATAAAAATTTTCTAAGAGGGTTTTTAGAAATTGTAAATTATTATTTTAATTTATTTATATAAGATTTTAATTTACTTTTTCTTGGTAAAGTGCTTACTGTTGTTTACTATTCAGCATTCTCAACTTATAATATTTGCAAATAGATACAATTAATTTTTTGCAAAATTTGCTGGACTAGTACAAATTCAAATCATAGCTCTGAATATAAAGCTCTTATTTGTAAACAATAGATTTGATAATAAATAGTTCAGGAGGTATTAATAATGGAAGTACTAAAAGTTTCATCTAATTCTCAACCAAAGTCTGTAGCAGGTGCAATTGCCGCAATTGCTAGGAATAACCAAAGCATTGAAATACAGACCATCGGTGCTGGAGCCGTTAATCAAGCTGTAAAAAGTATAGCAATTGCCAGAGGATTTGTTGCCCCGAATGGAATTGAACTTGTTACTATCCCTGCCTTTTCTCAAATTGAGGTCGAAGGAGAGGTAAAAACTTCCATAAAGTTTCTTGTGGAAAAAAGATAATTAAGTATTTATAAAACTAATAGATAAATTTTTATACCTTATATTAACGTAAGTTGAGTGAGGTTATCCTTTGAAAATCTTAGAATCTGCAGATTGTTCAACTTCATTGAGATTACGTTATACTACGAGAGTTTTTTAGCTATTTTTAGTTAAAAAGCTCTTTTTCTTTAATCCACCTATTCTAAATAACTTATTTTTTTCAGACATATGTCTTGTTATAAAAATAAAAAATAATTTTATTAGAACTCTATTGCAAATAAATATATAAATAGAATATAATTAAGCGAAATATAAAAGATAAGGGAATATAAATTTATATGAATAAAATTATAGTTATTGGCGGAGGGGCTTCCGGAATGATTGCCGCTGGAGTATCTGCCTCAAAAAATAATGAAACACATTTATTTGAAAAAAATAATAAACTTGGTAAAAAACTTTATATAACAGGAAAAGGAAGATGCAATTTAACAAATGCGACTTCTGTAGAAACCATACTAGATAATATCCCTGGAAATCCTTATTTTCTTTATAGTGCATTATACTCTTTTGATTCCTCGGCAACAATTGATTTTTTTAAAAGAATAGGCGTTCCAACTAAGATAGAGAGAGGTAATAGAGTTTTTCCTGTTTCCGAAAAAGCAAGCGACGTTATAAAAGGACTGGAGAAATATTTAACCAACAATAATGTTAAAATACATTTGAATAATCAAATTACTAAAATTGAAATTAATAACAAAGAAGTAAAAGGTGCAATAGATGCTAATGGGGTTTTTCACCCATGTAATAAAATTATTATAGCAACAGGTGGGCTATCTTACCCTATGACAGGCTCTACCGGTGATGGCTATAAATTTGCAAAAAGCTGTGGGCATAACGTTACTAAGCTAAACCCTTCTCTTGTTGGGCTAGTTGCAGACGAAAAATGGGTATCTGATTTGCAAGGTCTAAGTCTTAAAAATATTGGGGTAAATATTAAGATAAATGGAAAATCAGTATATAAAGATTTTGGAGAAATGCTTTTTACTCATTGCGGTGTTTCCGGTCCTGTAATATTAAGTGCAAGCAGACACTTAATTGGAAAGTTTGCAAGCAAGCCTAAACTTGCAATAGATTTAAAACCGGCTCTAAATGAAAAAGAGCTTGATTTAAGACTTTTAAGAGATTTTGAAAAATATATTAACAAGGATTTTATAAACAGCTTAGATGATTTATTGCCTCAAAAATTAATTTCTGTTTTTGTAACACATTCTAAAATTCCTCCAAACAAAAAAGTGCATGACATAACAAAACAAGAGAGAAAAAATATTGTTACTCTTCTTAAAAATTTTGAATTAACAATTAAAGATACAGCAGGATTTAATGAGGCTGTAATTACAAGCGGAGGAATAGATGTAGATGAAATAGACCCTAGCACAATGGAATCTAAAATTGTTAAAGGCTTGTATTTTGCTGGAGAAGTAATTGATGTAGATGGTTATACAGGGGGATTTAATTTGCAAATTGCTTTTTCTACTGGTTATTTAGCAGGAATTAGTGTATAAATGCTTTATAAATACTTATAATAACTTTAATGAGAGGTGAAAAAATGCTCTATACAAGTATAAGGGGAGCAATTACTGTAGAGAATAATGATAAACATGAAATTTTGTCAGCAACGACTGAATTACTTGAAGAAATAATAAAAATGAATAATTTAGACATTGAAAATATTGTTTCAATTTTATTTACAGCAACTAATGATTTAACAAAAGTATATCCAGCTGTTGCCGCCAGAAATTTAGGTGTTAAAGAAGCAGGATTAATGTGTATGCAAGAACTTTATGTAGAGGACAGCCTACAAAAATGCATACGAGTCCTTGTTAATATAAATAGCAATAAAAAACAATCAGAAATGAAACATATATATTTAAGAGAAGCCGAAAAGCTACGCCCAGACTTAGTTATAGCCAATAAAACCAACTCCGAAATATCATATAATTCAATTGCAATTGATGGCCCTAATGGTGCAGGGAAAAGCACTATTGCAAAAGAAGTAGCAAAAGAACTGGAATTTATTTATATTGATACTGGAGCAATGTACAGAGTAATAGGGTTCTACTGCATCAATAACAATATAGATTTAGACGATAGCAATAGCATTGAAAACGCTCTTGATAAAATAAAAATGCGTATTGAATTTGAAAATGGTGTACAACATATTTTTATTAATGATGATGAGGTAACAGACAAAATAAGAACACAGCAAGTAGCAGAAGCGGCTTCAAAGGTTGCCGTTAATAAAAAAGTAAGAGAGAAACTAGTTTATTTACAACAAGAAATGTCTAAAAACAATAACGTTGTTATGGACGGTAGAGATATAGGAACAAAAGTTTTGCCTAATGCATGCCTAAAAATATATTTATATGCAACTTTGGAGGAAAGGACTAACCGCCGCATTTGTGAACTTAAAGAAAAAGGTATTGCAGCAGATTTTAATAAAACAAAAGAGGAAATAGAAAAAAGAGATTTCAGAGATATGAACAGAGAATTTTCCCCTCTTAGAAAAGCTGATGATGCTATTGTAATTGATACAAGCAATATGAGTATGATTCAGGTTAAGAATGAAATAATAAAAATTTTTAGAGAAAGAATAAATAAAGTAGTTTAAAGAAAAGGTGTATTATGGAAGTAATAAAAGGTAAATACTGTGGCTTTTGCTATGGTGTATCAAAAGCATTAAGTACAACTTATAAAAAAATGAATGATACTAAACTTTGTACTTATGGTGCAATAATAAATAATAAAGAAGTAACAAATTCTTTAGCTGAAAAAGGCGTAAGAATTATAGAAAATATTGATGAAGTAGAAGATGAAAGTGTGATAATTCGCTCTCACGGGGTATCTCCGCATGTATATGAAAGCCTCTCTCAAAAAGGAATTTCTTATATAGATTGTACATGCCCTGATGTAAAAAAAATACATAAAATTGCTGAAACTGCAAAAGCTAATGGAAACACAGTTATAATAATAGGAAATGAAAACCACCCTGAAATAATAGGTATTAAAGGCTATGCAGGTGAAGATTCTGTTATAATATGTAATCCCAATCAATTAGAAGAGTTAAATCTTGACAAAAATAAAAAATATGCTCTCGTTGTACAAACAACATTTATGCAGGAAAAATTTGAACAAATATTATGTAAAATAAAAGAAATGCAACTTGATGTAGAAATTTTTAATACTATTTGTCAAGCTATGTTAAATAGACAAAAAGAAGCTTTTGATATATCAAAAGTTGTTGATATAATGATAGTCATTGGAGACAAAAACAGTTCCAATACTAACAAACTTTACGAAATTTGCAAAAAAAATTGCGAAAAAACATTTTTAATTGAAACAATACAAGATTTACAGTTGAATATTTTTAGTGCAAGTGTTAAAATTGGAATAGTTGCCGGTGCTTCAACGCCGCCGGAAATAATAAAGGAGGCTTTTTTAACAATGAGTGAACTAGACAACGCCAACAAAAATGAATCTTTCGAGGAAATGCTTAATGAATCATTTATTACATTACATACAGGAGATGTGGTTAAAGGTACTGTAATCCGTGTTTCAAACGGAGAAGTATCCGTAAACCTAGGATATAAATCTGACGGCTTAATACCTAAAAATGAGTTTTCCGACAATCCTAATATTGACCCACAAACCCTGCTAAAACCGGGAGACGAAATCGAAGTTTTTGTAGTACGTGTAAATGATGGAGACGGTAATGTTTTACTTTCTAAAAAGAAACTTGATTCAAGAAAAAGCTTTGAAGAAATTGAAAAGGCTTTTAACGAAAAAACACCAGTAAGCGGTAAAATTGTTGATGTAGTTAAGGGTGGTGCAATAGCTAATATTAAAGGTGTTAGAGTTTTTGTACCTTCATCACAAGTTTCAAACAGATTTGTAGAAGATTTAAACCAGTTAAAAGGAAAAGAATTTAATTTTGAGATTATTGAGTTTGAAAAAGGTAAACGCCGTATTGTTGCAGGCAGAAAAGCCTTAGCTGCTAAAGAAGAAAAAGAAAACAAGGAAAAAGTTTTCAGCTCCGTTGAAGTTGGACAGCAAATAGAAGCTACTGTAAATCGTATTGTAAATTTTGGTGCATTTGTTGATTTAGGCGGAGTAGATGGGCTTATCCATATCTCTGAGTTATCATGGGGAAGAGTAAAAAAAGTAACAGATGTTTTATCAGAAGGAGATAAAGTTAAAGTTACAGTTTTAGAAGTAGATAAAGATAAAGGAAGAATTTCTCTTTCTTTAAAGGATATTAAAAATGACCCTTGGAGTACAGTTGCAGAAAGATACGAAATCGGACAACTTATAAAAGGAAAAGTTGTAAGAATGGTTCCTTTTGGTGCATTTATTGAACTTGAAGAAGGTATTGACGGATTAGTTCATATTTCTCAAATTTCTTCAAAACATGTTGTAAAACCAGAAGATGAGCTTAAAATTGGTGAAATAATTGAAGTTAAAGTAATGGAAATTGATAAAGAAAATAGTAGAATTAGTCTTTCTAAAAAAGCGGCAGATGGAGTTATGGCAGAAGATAATTCAGAAACAGAAGCTGTTACAGAAACAAGCGAGAATACTGAAACTGTTACTGAATAATATACAATTAAAATTATAACATTGAGAAACTTTTTTGAAAAAAGTTTCTCAAACTCTTCAAAAAACTTTAAAGTGGAATGCCATATATGTGATATTCCAGTAAGAGCTTCTTGATTAATAGCATTTTTGACTCTGTATATATCTACAGAGTTTTTTTAATTCACTCCTTTTTACAAAATATTTATCAGTTTTTAATTTTAAAATGTATATATTAGAAATATAAAACAAATAATAAAAACACTTCAAAATTTTTGACGATTGGAGGTGTTTTTTTTATGGAATATGTTAAAGCTTTTCTTGTAGGAGGAATAATATGTACTATCGGGCAAATATTGATAGACAAAACAAAGATAACATCTGCTAGAATACTTGTACTTTTTGTAGTTGCAGGATGTATTTTAGGAGGACTTGGAATTTATGAAAAAATAGTAGATTTTGGAGGAGCAGGTGCTACAGTTCCATTACCCGGGTTTGGGTATCTACTCTCAAAAGGCGTTAAGCAAGAGATTGACAATAAAGGAATTTCGGGAATTTTAACAGGCGGAATTAAGGCAGCAGCAGCAGGTATAACATCTGCAATGCTTTTTGGGTTTTTAGCATCAGTTGCATTTAATCCAAAGGAAAAATAGCGAAAAAATTATTAATATAAAGTAATATTAAACAATTTGTGTTACGGTTTTTCTTGTTTACTTGTGCTTTGTTAATATACAATTAATTAACAAAGTAAAAAAGCCTTTGAAATAACAAAATTGCATTTTATATTTGAATTTTTTACTTTATTAATTAATGAAATGTGGTGATAAAAATGAGCATTAAAATTAAGGCTATACTACTAATTATAATTATAATTTTTTTATTTCCCCAAAAAGTAAAAGCTGAGAAAGGTTATGTCAGCTATATAAATTTTGACGAAAACGGAAATGAAATATGGGCAACAAACGAATTAGATTTAGAAAATAACTTATCAAAAGAAGAAATATCAACAAAAATATTTGAAAATTTACTAAATGATAAAAATGAAATGTTTATTCCAGAAGGAACAAAATTACTTACACTAGTAATTAATGATGGGCATCTCGTTTTAAATGTTTCAGATGAAATAAAGAATTATGGAGGCTGTTATTATGAACTTTGCTTAAAAAAACAAATTATTAAAACAGCTCTATCTATTCCTAATATTAACAAAGTAACATTATTAATTGAGAACAGTGTTGAATATTTACCTGAAGGTAGTTTCATTGTGAATGAAACAAGCTGGTAATATATTATATTAATTGAAGCAAACAGAAAATCGTAAGAATTTTCATATTATGAACATAAGTTTAATACAGTTTTTCTTACGTTAAATTCATGTTATTTAACTAAGAATAAAAAAGCTTGAAGAATTTTTATAAAATACATTCAAGCTTTTTTATATGAATAGAACTTTTTTGTATACTCAAATGTCTAAAAATAAAGTAACTCTTTATATTTTCCTCCTAAAATAAGGCAATATGATGTAAAATATATTCAACATTTGTTTATTTTTAAACATAGAATAAACCCTTTACTTCTAATTTTATTTCAAAATAATATACAACATTACTAAAAATATCATTTAATAAAGTTTGCTGTGTACAAAGCTGATTTTTATATGTATAATAATTAATACATAATTTAACGTTAGTTCGATAAAGTCGAGTATTAAAATTTGAAAAATAAATTTTAATACGAATTTTCATAAAGAAAGTTCCTCACGTTATTGATATAGTTTTTAAATAATATTATTTGAAAACTGCTATAACAAATTTCTTTTGGAGGGATTCAAATGGCTAAAAAGAAAGTAGCTATTCTTACAGGAGGCGGAGATGCCCCAGGCTTAAATGCAGTTATATATGCACTAGCAAAAACTTGTATTACAAAATTTGATTACGAACTTATAGGATATAAGTTCGGGTATAGAGGACTTTATAATAATGATTATATCCCTTTAACACTTGAAACCACTTCCGGAATACTTCATAGAGGCGGAACTATATTATACAGTTCAAATAAAGATAATTTATTTGATTATTGGGTTGAAGAAAACGGCGAAAAAGTAAAAAAAGACGTTTCAGATGTCGCAGTTGAAAACTTAAAAAAAGAAAATGTTGATGCATTAGTAGTTTTAGGTGGAGACGGAACTCTTACAAGTGCAAGAGACTTTGCTCGCAAAGGTATTAATGTTATTGGTGTACCTAAAACTATTGATAACGATTTAGCATGTACAGATACTACATTTGGATTTGATACAGCAGTAAATATTGTTACAGAAAACTTAGGAAGACTCCACACTACTGCTGAGTCACATCATCGTGTTATGATTGTTGAGGTTATGGGGCGTTCTGCTGGTTGGATAGCTTTGCAATCAGGAATCGCTGGTTCTGCTGATGTTATTTTAATTCCAGAAATTCCTTTTAGTATTGATAAAATTGTAGATAAAATTAAACATAGAGATGCAAACGGAAAACCTTTTACAGTTGTAGTTGTTACTGAAGGTGCTATTCAAAAAGGCGGTTCTGCTGTTGTTGGTAAAGTAGTAGAGGATAGCCCAGACCCAATTCGTTTTGGTGGGATAGGTGCTCAACTTGGACATATGCTTGAACCTTTAGTTAGGCACGAAGTTAGAACATGTGCATTAGGTCATATACAAAGAGGAGGAGAAACCTCCGCACATGATAGAGTTTTATCTTGCCGTTACGGGGTTGCTGCTGCCCATTTAATTGCAGAAGGCAAATATGGTAATATGGTTTGTTTAAGGAGAGGAAGAATGGAATACGAAACCCTCGAAAAAGTAATCGGTGAAAATAAACTTGTTGACCCTAATGGAGAGCTTGTAAAAGTTGCAAGAAGTTTAGGCATCTCTTTTGGTGATTAATAAATATATTTTTTCATAAAATTAATGTGAGTTAAACACAAAACTTACATTAATTAAATAACACATATAAATAATGAATTAAATGTAAAAAATTGCAAAATATAATAAGGCTTTCCCTATTTAAAAATAAATATTATTTAGGGAAAAGCCTTAATTTTTTTAAAAATAGTTGCAAAAATTCATATATTTTTGTACACTTAATAGATATGTTTATTAATATTAGTAAGTTCGACAAAATCGAGCTAAAATATAAGAGGTGCTGTCAAAATTATGGGTATTTTAGAGAAAATATTTGGAACATATAGTTCTAAAGAAATTAAAAGGTTAACTCCTATTGTAGATAAAATAGAGAGTTTGGAGCCTGAATTTGAAAAATATACAGACGAAATGCTTAGAGCAAAAACAGATGAATTTAAAGAAAGACTTAATAAGGGCGAAACTTTAGATGATATTTTGCCGGAAGCATTTGCTGTGGTAAGAGAAGCCGGAAAAAGAACTTTAAATATGCGTCATTTTCGTGTGCAACTTTTAGGCGGACTTGTTCTACACCAAGGACGTATATCAGAGATGCGTACAGGTGAAGGTAAAACTTTAGTTTCTACATTACCTGCTTATTTGAATGCACTTGCTGGAAACGGTGTACACATTGTTACCGTTAATGATTACTTAGCAAAGCGTGATGCCGAATGGATGGGACAAGTACATCAGTTCCTCGGTTTAACAGTAGGCGTAATTCTGCATGATATGACTAATGAAGAAAGACGTGAAGCATATAATTGTGACATTACCTATGCTACAAATAACGAATTAGGATTTGATTACTTAAGAGACAATATGGTAGTTTTTAAAGACCATATGGTTCAAAGAGGGCTTAATTATGCTATAATTGATGAGGTTGACTCCGTTCTTATAGACGAAGCAAGAACTCCTCTTATTATTTCTGGAAGCAGTGGAAAGTCAACACAACTTTACAAAGTTGCAGATGGATTTGTTAAAACACTTAAAAAAGGGCGAATATTAAATGAAACAGAAGCATTAAACCCTATAACAAGAACAGAACTACAAGAGGAAGGAGACTTTGTTGTAGACGAAAAAGCAAAAACTGTTTCTCTTACACAAGAGGGTATTGTTAAAGCGGAAAGATTTTTTGCATTAGAAAATTTAGCAGACCCCGAAAACTTGGAAATACAACATCATATTAATAATGCATTAAAAGCAAACTACAACATGCATTTAGATAAAGATTATGTTATACAAAATGAGGAAATAGTTATCGTAGATGAATTTACAGGTCGTATGATGCCAGGAAGAAGATACTCTGACGGCTTGCATCAGGCAATAGAAGCAAAAGAAAACGTTAAAGTTAATCGTGAGAGCAAAACTTTAGCCACTATTACATTCCAAAACTTCTTTAATAAATATTCTAAAAAATCTGGCATGACAGGTACTGCTCTTACAGAGGAAGGCGAATTTAGACAAATTTATGGTATGGACGTAGTTGTTATTCCTACTAATATGCCTATAATGAGAAAAGACCATTCCGACTTAGTTTATCGTACAGAAGCAGCAAAATTCAGAGCCGTTGTAAAAGACATTTCTGAATGTTATGCAAAAGGGCAGCCTGTATTAGTTGGCACAATAAGCATTGAAAAGTCAGAACAGTTAAGCGAACTACTTAAAAAAGAAGGTATTCGCCATCAAGTATTAAATGCTAAATTTCATGAAAAAGAAGCAGAAATTGTTGCACTTGCTGGTGAAAAAGGTGCTATTACAATAGCTACAAACATGGCTGGTCGTGGTACAGATATTAAACTTGGTGAGCAAGTAACCGATTTAGGTGGGCTTAAAATTATTGGTACTGAAAGACATGAATCAAGACGTATTGATAACCAGCTTAGAGGACGTTCAGGTCGTCAGGGAGACCCAGGAGAATCCCGCTTTTATATTTCATTAGAAGATGATTTGATGAGACTTTTCGGTTCAGAAAGAGTTATGAAAATTATTGATACAATGGGCATGGAAGAAGATGAGCCTATTGAGCACGGTATGCTTACAAAAGCAATTGAAAACGCTCAGAAAAAAGTAGAAGGAAACAACTTTGGAATACGTAAACATTTGCTTGAATACGATAGAGTAATGAATGAACAACGTGAAATAATTTACGCCGAACGTATGAAAGTTTTGACTGGCGAGGATTTAAGAGAAAACATTCTGACTATGCTTAAGGCAGTTATTGAAAGAGCTGTTGATTTATATACAGGTGAAAGCGAATTTCCAGAAGAATGGGATATTCCAAAGCTTAATGAAAGCTTAATTTTACTATATCACAAACCGGCTTATACTTTGACAGAGGAAGATAAAAATTCTATAACTAAAGAGCAACTTAAAGAACAGCTTTATAATGATGCTGTCAAAATATATGAATCAAAAGAAGAGGAATTTACTCCTGAACGTATGCGTGAAATAGAGAGGGTTATTCTTCTTAGAGTAATTGACCAAAAATGGATGGACCATATTGATGACATGGACCAAATGCGTCAAGGTATTTCCCTTCGTGCATATGCTCAAAAAGACCCTCTTTTGGAATATAAATTCCTTAGCTATGAAATGTTTGAGGAACTAAGTAATAATATTCAAACAGATACTATAAAAGGCTTATATAATGTTAGAATAGCTGTCCAACCTGAAAGGGAGGAAGTAGCAAAAGAAACATTCACTAATAAAGATGAAAGCCTTATAAAACAGCCTAAAAAACGCAAAATTGAAAAGGTAGGAAGAAATGAGCCATGCCCATGTGGAAGCGGTAAGAAATATAAACATTGTCATGCGTTGAGTGAAAGTTAAAATAATTAATAAATTAAATAAAAGAAAGTGGTGAAAAAATGCTGGAGCTTGAACAGCTAAAGCTTGAACTTATGCCATATGAGGGGAAACTAATTGAAATGGGGAACTCTCTTTGACGTTGCAGGGGCAAAAGTTAAAATAAACGAACTAGAAGAAATATCGGCAGAACCAGATTTTTGGAGCGATATGGAGAAAACCCAGAAGATTTTACAACAGCTTAAAGCTTTAAAAAATAAGGTTTCTGAATATGAAAGCTTATTTTCAGAATATGAAGATGTTATAACGCTTATACAATTAGGCGTTGAAGAAAAAGATTCAAGTGTTACAGATGAGGCCTCTAAAGCTGCAAAAATCTTTATTGATAAATATGATGAATTACGTATCGCAACACTTCTAAACGGTGAATATGACAGAAATAATGCAATAGTAACATTGCACTCAGGGGCTGGCGGAACAGAATCATGCGATTGGGTTAGTATGCTTTTAAGAATGTACACTCGGTGGGCAGAAAAAAGGGGTTATGAGTTAGAAGTATTAGATTATTTAGCTGGTGACGAGGCTGGAACAAAATCAGTTACCTTTCAGGTTAACGGCGAAAATGCTTTCGGATATTTAAGTTCCGAAAGAGGAGTTCATAGACTTATAAGAATTTCACCTTTTGATTCCTCCGGAAGAAGGCATACTTCCTTTGCTTCATGTGATGTTATGCCAGAACTTGATGATGATGTTGATATAGACATAAACCCAGACGACTTGCGTATAGACACGTATCGCTCAAGTGGTGCTGGAGGACAGCATGTTAATAAAACCGAATCCGCAATAAGAATAACTCATTTGCCTACAGGATGTGTCGTACAATGCCAGAATGAGCGTTCTCAGCATAAAAATAAAGACAGAGCAATGAAAATGCTAAGAGCTAAGTTATATGAGCTTAAATTAGAAGAAAACGCTGAAAAAACATCTGGTATAAGAGGCGAAATAAAAGACATAGCATGGGGTAGTCAAATACGCTCCTATGTTTTTCACCCTTACAATTTAGTAAAAGACCATAGGACAAATGAAGAAATGGGAAATATTCAAGCAGTTATGGACGGAAATATAGATTCCTTTATTAACTCATATTTAATAATTAAATCTGCAGAAAAACGTAAGAATTAAAAATTATTTTATAAAAAACCTTGGGAAACTTTTTCGAGAAAAAGTTTCCCAACCCCTTCAAAATCCGTAAGCTTATGTTATTTTAGAAATAATTATAACTATAATATTTACAATAACGATACATGCCCCTGTAGGTAAATCTAAAACAAATGAAGCTAACATTCCTAAAAAAAAGCATATAATTGAAATTATTGCAGATAATATAACCATAAACTTAAAGCTTTTCACTAGCTTTCTTGCAGTAATTGCAGGAAAAATAATTAAGCTGGAAATTAAAAGTGTCCCCATTATTCTCATTCCTATAGCTACTGTAATTGCTGTTAGAAAAGAAATTAGAAACTGATATATTGTTACATTAATACCAGATGCTTTGGCGAACTCCTCATCGCATGTTATTAAAAATAACCTGTTATAAAAAAGAATATACATTCCAATAACAATAATAGCAAGTACAATGCTCAAATACACATCTATTTTATCCATTGCAAGAATACTTCCAAACATATAACCTGATACATCAATATTAAAACCTTTTGAAATAGATGTAATAATAATACCTATTGCAAGTGAAGCCGTTGCAGTAACCCCTACAGCAACATCTCCATTAATATTATTTTTTTGACTTATAGACATAATAATAAAAGATGCTGCAATAATTATAGGCATAGAAACAAATAGAGGAGGCAATCCTAAAGCTAAAGAGAGTGATAACGATGCAAACCCAACATCTCCAAGCCCATGACCAATTAAAGAATACTGCTTTAAGACTAGAATCACTCCTAAAAGCGCAGCACAAAGAGAAACTAAAGTTCCAACTAAAATAGCATCTGTTACAAATGAATAGGAAAACATTCCTAATATTTTTTCAATACTCATTTAGTTCCCCCTTTAATTTTCCAGTAAAACTTCTTTTTACTTCTCTAGTAAATGTTGTATGTTTTTCTTCGATAAATCTATCTACAATAGTATTGCTACCTTTCTTACGAAATTCCTTCCATTCATCTACACTTCCACAAAATTTCAGAGATTTATCTAATACTGCTACCCTTTTAGCATTTTTATAAACCTCCTCTAAATCATGGGAAATCATTAAAATACTTATATTATTTTGTTTGTTAAGGTTTCTTAATGTCTCATAAAAAAGAGTTGTTACCTCCTCATCAAGCCCTGTACAAGGCTCATCTAATATTAATAATTTAGGCTCTCTGCATAATGCTCTCGCAAGCAAAACTCTTTGTAGTTGCCCTCCCGAAAGTTCACCAATTCTTTTTTTACATAAATCATATATATTAAGCATATCCATTTTTTCTATTGCAATTTTTTTATCTATCTTAGTGTAAAAAGGCAGTTTTTTGTTAGCTTTTTGAGTACCAGTCAAGACTACCTCCCAAACAGTAGCAGGTAAGTTATTTGAAACTGTGCTAGTTTGAGGTAGATATGCAGTTTGTTCCTTTTGAATGCCCAATTGTATTTCACCTTTGCAAGCAGGAATAAGCCCCATAATACATTTTATTAAGGAGCTTTTACCAGACCCATTTGAACCTGTAATACAGAAATAGTCATTTTCGGAAATATCAAAGCTAACATTATTTACTACTAACTCCGAATTATATGAAATTGAAACAGCTTTAACCTTTAATACATACATAATTAATTTAGTCCTTTTTCAATATTAATCATATTTTCTCTCATTATATCAATGTAAGTAATATTACTGTCATATTCACTCTTTTTAATATTATGTGCATTTTTAAACATTAATGCTTCTGCACCTGTTTGTTCTGCAATTGAATTTGCTACTTTCGGCTCAACAAGTTCCTCATGATAAATTACTTTAATATCATTTTGTTTAACATAATCAATTATAGATGTAATTTTTGAAATACTTGGTTCTGCTTCAGCGGAACATGAATCATACGCAGATTTATAATCTAATCCATAACGATTTAAGAAATACGCATATGAAAAACGACCTCCAAATACTAAAGTACCTTTTTTACTATTTTTTATCATTTCCTCAAAATCTTTATCAAGCTGATAAAGTTCTTTTCTGTATTTTTCTGCATTTTGTTTATAATATAAGGAATTGGTTGGGTCTTTTTGGCATAAAACTTTTTCAATATTGTTAACCATTTCAATTGATATTGTTGGGTCTAACCAAATGTGAGGGTCAAATTGTTCATCTTCATGTTCTTCTTCTAATTCCTCATCATGATTGCTTTTAATCAAATCAATATTTTCTGAGCAATTAATTATGAGTAAGTTACTATCTTTTGCTCCAGAAACAATTTTTGCTGCCCACGGCTCAAGTTCATCACCTGTATAAATAAAAATATCTGACTCATAAATATTTATCACTTCTTTGGGGGTTGGTTCAAATGTATGACTATCTGCTCCAGGAGGTAAAATCAGACTTACTTTTGCTTTATCTCCTGCTATTTGTTTTGTAAAATCATAATGGGGAAACAATGTTGCTACTATTTCAAGCCTATCTGTGTGAGCATTTTGTATTTGTGAAATATTATTATCTATATTTTGAGAACAAGCACCAATAAAAATAGCTATAAAAATAAATAATAAAGCCATCTTTAATTTTTCCATTTTTTCCACCTTTTTATACTTAAATTCTTTTTTAAATAAAGCAAAAAGGAGTAGATTTTTTTGTATCAAAAAATCCACTCCCTCCTCATTTACTTATTGAATATTGGGTAAACCCAAATTATTTAGTAATGCTAACTACTGAACCAGCACCAACAGTTCTTCCGCCTTCACGGATAGAGAAACGAAGTCCTTCGTCCATAGCGATTGGAGTAATAAGTTCAATTTTCATTTCAATGTTATCGCCAGGCATACACATTTCAACGCCTTCTGGTAAAGTGATAACACCAGTAACGTCAGTTGTTCTAAAATAGAACTGTGGACGGTAGTTGTTGAAGAAAGGTTTATGTCTTCCACCCTCTTCTTGTGATAAAACGTATACTTGAGCAGAGAACACTGTATGAGGAGTAATTGAACCTGGTTTAGCTAAAACCTGACCTCTTTCAATGTCTGTTCTTTGAACACCACGAAGAAGTGCACCAATGTTGTCACCAGCTTCAGCACTGTCAAGAAGTTTACGGAACATTTCGATTCCTGTAACAACAACTTTACGTCTTTCTTCTGAAAGACCAACGATTTCAACCTCTTCTTGAATTTTAAGAGTACCACGTTCAACTCTACCTGTAGCAACAGTACCACGACCTGTAATAGAGAAAACGTCTTCAACAGGCATTAAGAATGGTTTGTCAGTATCACGTTCTGGAGTTGGAATGTATTCGTCGATAATATCAAACATTTCTGTAATTTTATCAGCCCATGGGCAAGAAGTATCATTTAATGCTTGAAGTGCAGAACCTCTAATAATTGGAGTATCGTCACCAGGGAATTCATATTCATTTAAAAGGTCACGAATTTCCATTTCAACTAAGTCTAATAATTCTTCGTCATCAACCATATCACATTTGTTCATAAAAACAACGATTTTAGGAACACCTACTTGGCGAGCAAGAAGAATATGTTCACGAGTTTGAGCCATAGGACCATCAGTAGCAGCAACAACAAGGATAGCACCGTCCATTTGAGCAGCACCAGTAATCATGTTTTTAACATAGTCAGCATGTCCAGGGCAGTCAACGTGAGCGTAGTGACGGTTGTTAGTTTCATATTCAACGTGAGTAGTAGAAATAGTAATACCACGTTCTTTTTCTTCAGGAGCTTTGTCAATTTTGTCAAAAGCTACTGTTTCACCTAAACCGTATTTGTCGAACAGTGTTTTAGTAATAGCAGCTGTTAAAGTTGTTTTACCATGGTCAACGTGACCGATTGTACCAATGTTAATGTGTGGTTTGTTTCTTTCAAATTTTGCCTTAGCCATTAAAATTTTCCTCCTTAATATTTATGAGAGTTTATATTTGAAACTCCCAAAAAATTTACCTTTACAAGTTTTACAAAATGACAAATATAAAGGTTTAGTAATTATTTAATTATAGTAACAATATTCAAATTTTGCAAGTATTTTACAGTAAATTATAATAATAAAATTATAGTTATTTTTATTATTCTGCAGCTTTACCGGAAGCAACTTTTTCTTGAATAGATTTTGGAACAGGTTCGTAATGGTCTATTTCCATTGCATATACACCTCTACCTTGTGTTTTAGAACGCAAGTCTGTTGCATATCCAAACATTTCTGCTAAAGGTACATAAGCATGAATAATTTGAGCATTATTTCTAGCTTCCATTCCCTCTATACGACCACGACGGCTATTTATATCACCAATAACATCACCCATGTAGTCTTCCGGAACAGTTACATCAACTTTCATAATAGGTTCTAAAAGAGCAGGGTCTGATTTTCTCATAGCTTCTTTAAAAGCCATTGAACCAGCAATTTTAAATGCCATTTCAGATGAGTCAACATCATGGTAAGAACCATCATAAAGTGTTGCTTTAACACCTAAAACAGGATACCCACCGATAATACCGGATTCCATAGCCTCTTTTATACCATTATCAATTGCAGGAATGTACTCTCTAGGAATAGCACCACCTACAATGTTGTTAACAAATTCATATGGTTTGTCAGCATCATTAGCATCCATAGGCTCAAATTTAATTTTACAGTGCCCGTATTGTCCACGACCACCTGATTGTTTAACATATTTACCTTCTACATCCGAACCTTTACGGAATGTCTCACGATAAGCAACTTGAGGTCTACCTACGTTTGCCTCAACTTTAAACTCTCTCAAAAGACGGTCAACGATAATTTCAAGGTGAAGCTCACCCATACCAGCAATAATTGTTTGACCAGTATCAGCATTTGTATAAGTTCTAAATGTAGGGTCTTCCTCTGAAAGTTTAGATAAAGCTATACCCATTTTATCTCTACCTGCTTTTGTTTTAGGTTCAATTGCAACGTTGATAACAGGTTCTGGGAAATTCATAGACTCCAAAATAACTTCATCGTCTTCATTACATAAAGTATCACCAGTTGTTGTAATTTTTAAACCTACAGCAGCGGCAATATCTCCAGCGTAAACTTTATCAATTTCCTCACGGTGATTTGCGTGCATTTGTAGTATACGACCGATTCTTTCTCTTTTGCCTTTAACAGAGTTATATACATAAGAGCCTGACTCTAATGTACCAGAATAAACCCTAAAGAAAGCAAGCTTTCCAACGAATGGGTCATTCATAATTTTAAAGGCTAAAGCAGAAAAAGGTTCTTCGTCAGAAGAATGTCTTTCGATTTCTTCTTCTGAATTAGGTAAAACACCTTTAATAGCTGGTATATCTACAGGAGAAGGCATATATTCAATAACAGCGTCTAACAACTTCTGAACGCCTTTATTTTTATATGCTGAACCGCAAAATACAGGTGTAATTTCAGTAGCAATACAAGCTTTACGAATAGCGTTTTTAAGCTCATCAACTGAAAGTTCTTCTCCGGCAAAATATTTTTCCATAAGTGCATCATCTGTTTCAGCAACAGACTCAAGCATTTTGCCTCTGTATTCTTCAGCCATATCCTTCATATCTTCTGGAATATCTTCTACAGAAATGTCTTTACCTACATCATCTTTATAGAAATAAGCTTTCATTTCAAGTAAATCAACAATACCTTTAAAAGTATCTTCTGCACCTATAGGTAATTGCAAAGGAACGGCATTTGCACCCAAACGCTCTTTCATCATATCAACAACTCTTGTAAAGTCAGCACCCATAATGTCCATTTTGTTTACAAAAGCCATACGTGGAACGCCATATTTGTCCGCTTGTCTCCAAACAGTTTCGGATTGAGGTTCAACACCACCTTTTGCACAGAAAACGCCTACAGCACCATCTAATACTCTAAGAGAACGCTCAACCTCAACTGTAAAGTCAACGTGCCCCGGTGTATCAATAATATTTATACGATTACCATTCCATTGAGTAGTTGTGGCGGCAGATGTAATAGTAATACCTCTTTCTTGCTCTTGTTCCATCCAGTCCATAGTGGCAGTACCCTCATGAGTATCACCAATTTTATAAGTACGTCCTGTATAGTACAAAATACGCTCTGTTAAAGTGGTTTTACCAGCATCTATATGAGCCATTATTCCAATATTTCTAGTTTTTTCAAGTGGGAAAGCTCTTGAAGCCACACTTGATTCCTCCTTTTAACTAACAAATAAGCTAATTTTAAAAAAATTAGCAAATTACCATTTATAGTGTGAGAAAGCTCTGTTTGCTTCAGCCATTTTATGAACTTCCTCTTTCTTCTTAACAGAACCGCCTGTATTATTAAGAGCATCTAAAATTTCGTTAGCAAGACGTTCTTCCATTGTTTTTTCTCCACGCTTTCTTGAATATGTTACAAGCCAGCGTAATCCTAAAGCCTGCCTTCTGTCTGGACGAATCTCGATAGGCACTTGATAAGTAGCACCGCCAACACGACGAGCTTTAACCTCAAGTACAGGCATAATATTATTTAAGGCTTCTTCAAAAGCCTCCATTGCATCAGTTCCTCTTTTCTCGGAAACAGTTTTAAAAGCACCATAAACTATATTTTGGGCAACACCTTTTTTGCCGTCAAGCATAATTCCGTTTATAAGCTTAGTAACAATTTTGCTCCCGTATAAAGGGTCTGCTAAAACTTCTCTTTTAGAAACATGACCTTTACGTGGCACGATTCTTCCCTCCTTAATTAATAGTATCTTGCAAAAAAGCAAGTACAAATTTTATCAACGGTACTCGTGTTTTTCACGATTCATGCCACTGTACATATATATCTAGGCAGATAATATGAGCATATGGCAATAATAGTTAATTTGTAACTATTGAAATACAGATGATAAGTAAAAATTAATTATTCTTATTTAAAAATTAATTCTTACAAACTATGCTTTTTTAGGACGTTTAGCACCGTATTTAGAACGAGCTTGCATTCTTTTACCTACGCCTGCAGTATCAAGTGTACCTCTAATAACATGGTAACGAACACCTGGAACGTCTTTAACCCTACCGCCTCTTATAAGAACAACACTATGCTCTTGTAAGTTGTGACCTTCACCCGGAATATAAGCTGTTACTTCCATGCCGTTTGAAAGACGAACTCTGGCAATTTTACGTAATGCAGAGTTAGGTTTTTTAGGTGTAGCTGTTTTAACTGCTGTACAAACACCTCTTTTTTGTGGGCTTGATTGTTCAGAAGTTTTTCTTTTTAATGTGTTTAAAGTTTTTTGTAAAGCAGGAGCAGTAGATTTTTTCTCTACGCTTTGTCTGCCTTTTCTAACTAACTGATTAAATGTTGGCATATTGCACCTCCTTGCATATTATCTGCCTTTTATTATTTATAATTGTTTGCACACCAAAATGATAGCCACAAATTGGCACACTTAGAGAGTGTAACATTGAGATTAATAAATGTCAAGAAAAAATTTTATTTTTCATTAATATTGTAAAAAAAAGACCTTAGAAAACTTTATCAGATTGAGTACAGATTCAAATATAGTTAAAAGTTAAAAACTTAATAAACACTTTTTAGATAATCAATTTCTTGTTTTGTTAAATGTCTATACTCACCTTTTTTTAGTTCACCTAAAAACAACTTTCCTGTAGCAATACGTTTAAGTGCAACTACAGGGCACTCAATAGCTTCGCACATTTTTCTTACTTGTCTATTCTTACCTTCCTTAATTGCTATTTTAAGACTACAATATTTTCCTTCTTTTTTTACAATTAATATTTTAGCAGGAGATGTACGATAGTTTTCAATAACTAATCCATTTTTAAATTCATTTAATTGTTTTTCAGTAGGCTCTCCAACTACTTTTGCAATATATACCTTTTCAATGTTATGTTTAGGGTGGGTTAACTTGTACGTAAGTTCACCATCATTTGTGAGCAACAATAACCCTGATGTATCGTAATCCAACCTACCCACTGGCACAACTCTTTCTTCAATATTATCAATCAAATCCATAACTGTTGGACGTTGAAATTGGTCTTTTACTGTCGTAATATAACCTTCAGGTTTATGCAACATTATGTAAACAAATTTACTCTGTTTTTTTATTTCTTCTCCTTTAAATTTAATAATATCTTTTTCAGTATCAACTTTCGTTCCTAGTTGAGTAATTACAGTACCATTAACACTTACATTACCGCTTTCTATTATCTGTTCCGCTTTTCTTCTTGATGCTATTCCTGCATCAGCTAAATACTTAGACAATCTTATCAACATATAATCCCTCTTTAATTTTACTAGTCGTTCCAATTACAAAAGCATTAGAAAAAACTTATAAAGGAATGCCCATTCTGTGGCATTCCTACAAAAGTCCTTTGCCTCTTTCCAAGTGGAAAGAAGTCGAGGCTTAGGAGTGAAAGCCCCAAAATATTAATCATATACACTCTAAAAAACTAATTACTCTTTAAAACTCAGGCAAAACAATATTAACTTTTTCTATTGTACCCATCTCAAGCCAACAATTAATAATCTTTTCCAAAGAAGTTTTTAAATCATGCCTTTCAGCATATGCATCTGCTAAAAGATTAATTTCTTTTTGCAATTTTCCATTTATATAGACTTTTGCTTTTCCAAGTGATTGACCTTGTTCAACTGGCGCTCTGATAACATCTGGTTTTAAATAATCAATATAAATACTTTCCTTTTCATCTTTGTTTAACGGAAGCATAAAGCTTTCTTCAAAGTATGTCCCAACTTTCTCTGTTTTAGACCTGTCCACTAAAATATCTCCTGTACTTTGACCTTTCGTAATAATATTTTCATATTTATAATTGTCGAAACCATAATTTAATATTTTTTTAGTGTCCTTCCACTTTTGCTCCTTGCCCTGATTTCCCCAGCCACTAGCTAAAACAACAGATATTAACTGCATATCGTCCCTTATTGCAGCCCCTACAAAGCATTGACCAGCTTTTCCTGTAAAACCAGTTTTAACACCGTTTGCTCCATTATATTCATTTAAAAGTCTATTTTTATTTGTTATTACATATGATTTTAAATTGCTTTTGCAGTCATAACTTTTTGTATTGATTATCTTCATAAACTGTTCATTTTCAATAGCATATCTTGTAATCAAAGCCATATCATAAGCTGTTGAATGGTGATTTTCGGAATCAAGCCCATTTGGAGTTTCAAATATTGTGTCATTAGCACCTAATTTCTTTGCTTTTTCTGTCATTGTCTTACAAAATTCCTCTACACTTCCGCTAATATGTTCTGCTATTGCAACAGCAGCATCATTTGATGATTGCAACATTAATGCATAAAGCAGATGTTCTAGCTTTATTTCTTCTCCTGTTTGCAAATTCATTTTTACTTGTGGAGCAATAGACGCCCTTTTTGATACTTTTACTGTGTCATTTAAGTTTCCGTTTTCTAAAGCAATTATAGCCGTCATAATTTTAGTTGTACTTGCCATAGGTAACACTGTAGTTTCATTTTTTCCCCACAAAACCCTGCCTGTTTTAGCATCCATTAAAACAGCACCCATAGCCTTTATATCAGAACTACTTATTTCTTCACCATATATTGTATTACAGAATAATAAACACATAAAAAAAATAAGTACATATTTTTTCATAGTTGTCTCCTTTTTATGAAAAATAGATTTGCAATGAACTTTAATATCACATCTGTACTTATTTTTATAAAATTATTGACATTTTATTCGTTTAATTAATACTCACCACTAATTTCCTCTTCTGCCTCTTTTTTTAGCTGTTCAATATCATAATCCATTTTTGGAAGCTGACTCAAATTTGTAAATCCAAAATACTTTAAAAATTCATCTGTCGTACCAAATAAAATAGGCTTTCCTGGTGCATCATATCTACCCTTTTCACTTACAAGATTAAATTCTATAAGCTTATTAACAGCATGGTCAGCATTTACACCTCTTATCTCTTCAATCTGTGCTTTTGTAATAGGTTGTTTATAAGCAATAATTGCTAAAGTTTCTAGAAGAGGCTGTGTCAATGGCTTTTTTAGTGTATTTTGATAAAGCTTCCTCACAAAATTAAAATTTTCTGGGTTAGTACACATTTGATATGAATGGTCTATCTCAATAATTAATATACCTCTATTTTCATTTTTATATTTATCCATTAAATTTAATACAATAGCTTCTGTAGTTTTTATATTCTGCTCAATTGCATTAGAAAGGTCTGTCAACGAAACTGGCTCTCCTGCAACAAACAAAATTGATTCTATTATAGCTTCATAATTTTCTAAATTCATTTGTATTTTGTGTACTCCTTAGTCTATTGTTTTTGAAGTTATAACAATATCTCCGAAAATCTCATCTTGCTGTATATTTATTTTTTTCATTTTTACAAGTTCTAAAACTGCAAGAAATGTTACTACCTTTTCAATTTTTAAATATATATTATTAAAAATATCAAAAAAATCAATTTTATTATTTAGCACTAGCAAATCCAATATATATTCAATTTTTTCTTCTACAGTATACATGTCTTTTCTGACAGAATTAAAACCACTTCGTATAACATCTGTTTTTAATTCTCTTCTTCTTAAAGTTTCGTCAAAAACGGCAAATAATTTTTCTAAGGTTATACCTTTAAGCAAATCATCTAAATTATGTTCTTTATTTAATTTAAACAAATTTATAATATTGTCATTAGGCTTTCTGTAAAAATACTTTTCTGCATATACTTCACCATCTTTAAAAACCTCTATTACTTTTTTAAACTGCTTATATTCAATCAGCCTGTTTACAAGTTCCTCTCGTGGGTCATTTTCTTCCTCAATAAATTTAGGAAGTTTCGGCAAAAGCATTTTTGACTTAATCTCTAAAAGAGTAGCCGCCATAACTAAAAAAGCACTTAAATTATCCATATCTTTGCTTGAATAAACATTTATATATTTCAAATACTGGTCTGTAAGCTCAGAAATAGGAATATCATAAATGTCAATTTCATTTTTTTCTATTAAGTGAAGTAATAAATCAAGCGGTCCCTCAAAGGCTTCAAGTTTTATTTCAATAAGTTCCATAATACCACCCTATAGTTTTATTAAAAGTACATTACAAATAGGGTCTAATATTCTGCTTATATTTCCACTAACCAATAATAATATAACTATTATTTGAATTAGTTTTTCGTAACTTGCAAAACGTACTCTATTGTTAGGCGATAAAAATTCAGCAAGCACTCTAGCACCATCTAAAGGATATACAGGAATTATATTAAAAACAGCCAAACTTATATTGTACATTGCAATATAATTAAGAAAATATAAAATATATATAAAATTTACATTAGTAAGTCTGCTAATATCAATATAATTTCCATATACAGCAGCCCCTATTGAAAAAACAATACCAATTACAATATTAAAAAGAGAAGGCATTATATATGTCATAATTGTAGCTTTTTTCCTTTCTTTATAAAACATAGGATTTGTTTCAACAGGCTTACCCCAACCATATCCGAAAATAAACATAAGCAAAAAGCCTATAGGCTCTATATGTTTTAATGGGTTTAATGTCAATCTCCCTGTATTTTTA
Organism: uncultured Defluviitaleaceae bacterium; assembly: GCA_964474135.1. Taxonomy (GTDB): domain Bacteria; phylum Bacillota; class Clostridia; order Lachnospirales; family CAYYRV01; genus CAYYRV01. Next base: position 101,032 of record CAYYRV010000003.1, on the reverse strand, counting down.
GGCTTTACGTCTCCTAAACTTGTTGATGTTAAAGCTTTTACATATTCATGAATAGTAATAGCGAATATAATTGCTATTACACGAATTGCATAATCAATATAAAAATTTAAGCCCATTATTTGCCTCCTTTTTAACTTATAATATCTTGAGGAAACTTTTGCAAAAGTTTCCTTCAATCTCCTTTATGACTTTTAATTAAAGTAATTATAATAAAATCAAAAATACATATATTCCATAAATAAATTATTAAAATTTTTGTCTTCTGATAAATTTATTTCAACAGCATTTTTTTCTAATTCAATTATTTCTTTTTCTAATTCATCGTTGAGTAAAATCTTAGCACAACCACCAAGAGAACTGTTTCCTACAGAAATAATTTTATCTTCTAATTCATTAGGTATAATGCCTGTAGCAACAGCACTAGCAACATTCATTTTAAAACCAAATCCTCCGGCTAAATAAACTCTATCAATATCCTTATACTCAATGCCAGCATGTTTAATTAAAGTTTCCAATCCGGCTCTTATTGCAGATTTAGCAAGTTGAAATTCCCTAATATCTTTTTGAGTTATACATACATTATCACACAAGTATATTCCCTTTTTAAAATGTTCTTTGTCCTGAAAAGCACCTGTTTCATCAATAAAATCGTTTTTGAATAAAATAGAGATTGCATCCATAATTCCTGAACCACATATTCCAATAGGAGACTTATCATCAATAGTTTTACACTCAAAACTTCCATTGTTATAGAAAACTTTAGAAACAGCACCAGCAACACTCGCTACACCACAAGAAATATTGCCTCCTTCAAATGCTGGACCGGCAGCAGTAGAAGTACAGAATATTTTTTTATCATTAAAAAGAGCCATCTCTCCATTTGTTCCTATATCAACTAATAGAGATGTACTTTTTTCTTTTTTATAATTGCAAAAGATTATTCCTGGAGTAATATCACCTCCAACAAATGATGAGATTGCTGGCAGTATTGTTACTTCACAACCCATATTAATTTTTATATCTTTTAGATAATCCGAAAAAAACTCATAAAAATTATATTTCTCCACACTAGTAAGTATAGCCCTAAAAGGAAATTTCCCAAGTGATTCACAGCGTAATTGAAGAAGTAAATGAATCATTGTTGTGTTGCCTGCAATATTAACTTTATAAATATTTTCAGTATTAATTCCTGTCTTTTTACATAGTTCGTGTATCCCTAAAACTATATCTTTACAAATACTAGTGCTTAAACTTTGCAAATTACCATTAGATGCTGATAGTATTCTAGAAATAACGTCTGCACCAAATTCACGCTGACGATTTATCAGAGAATGAATAGCCTTACTCTCACCAGTAAAAATATCAACTATTTCAAATGCTACAGTAGTTGTCCCAATATCTATTGCTACACCATAAGCTTTTGTAATTTCATCTTGACTAATATCAACAATATTATTTCCGTTTGTAATAATATATACGTAATCCTTATCTGTTTGATTAATTATGTATGATAATTTTCTTAAAATATATATTGGAAAATGCTCAATATCAAACTTATGTTTTACAAATTGAGAAACACTTTTTTTAATTTCATTTATATATATTTTATGAATTTTCAAGCTATTGTTAACTGTATTTTCACTGCATGTTATATACTTTGTTAGGACTTGTATATTTTTTTCTTCTACATTAGGCAACTCTATTTCACAATCTTCCTTTACAAAAGCTTTACAAGAAAGAATAAACCCTTTACTTTTTTCCTCATCAGTTAAAACCGCTTTATTTTCAGTTTCTATATTGAAATCACCTTTTATAACCTTAACCTTACATTTTCCGCAAGTACCATTTCCGCCGCAAACCTTTGGGAAATATATTTCATTTTCTTTAAATATATCTATTAAATTCTGACCCTTTTTACATTTTAATTCAATAATTTGAGAATTTTTTTTAATTTTAATATTAAGATAATCCAATTTTTCACCTCTTAAAACAATTACTATCCGCTCTCATATTTTTACACAATAGTTTAATTATATAAATTTTAAACTATTTAAGGATTTTGTCAATAGCAATAAAAATATAAAACCCAAACACAGTTTTATGTTTGGGTTTTATTGTGAACAAAAAGAGTTTAGGGCTAAAAGCTCCAAACCAATATATATTTCTTAATAATTACTCCTGTTTAGTTATAAATAAAGCAGAAGATGAATTACTTTTTTCCTTTATAAATGATTCTGCATCTTCATAGCTTCCCGTTTGGTGCATAACCCAAATACCGTCCTCGTTTTTATTACATATGAATTTTTTGCCTGACTCAAAAACAAGATATAAAAACTCGTCGTCACCGCTACCAAAAGCAAGTTCTCCATCTGCTTCAGAAATTAACGCATCATTTTTCATAGCCTCAACATAAGGAGATAAGTTTGACACTAAGTACTTTGCATTAAAATATAAATTAAATTCCGGAAGTATAGCAACATTTAAGTATGGTAAAGCACCGCTTATTATAACCCTAAATTGATATTCTTTCTCTAAATCAGAAATTTTAACAGACCATACATTATTTTCATTTGTAAGTACATAAGCTTTTATTTGAGTTGTCTGCCCAACAGGAGAAACTGCTGCAAATGCATACTTGTCATCACTTGCTAAATATCTTACATCTAGCTCATCTTGTGTATCAGAAAACTCCTTAACTGCATTTACTATCTCTGTAAATTTAGGTGCATTTTTATTATATCTTATTATTGTTCCGTTATTGTTATAACTATATTTTTGCATCATACCTAAAAATTGTTCTTTTGTAATAACTCCGCCCTCGCCTTTTGCGTTCATAATAATGATACCTTTTTCTGTCTCATATGTTCCACATATAACAATAGGAGTTGTATCGCTTACATTGATTCCTACTTCTTTTAAATCTTCTGGCTTGACATATATTACAACTGCACTCTCACCATTATATTTTGCATCTAAATCTCCTCCATCAATTAACAGTTGTGTATCCAAAAACATTTCAGAAGGATAATCAAATACATATCCATATTTTGATATAATTTCAGCCTGAGAATTATATTTATCATAATATGTTTGGGCGGCTACTGCTATATCTTTAGCAATATTAGTTGCTTCCTCTTGAGAAAGTGCTAAGTTTGGTTTGCTTTGAGGAAGCTGTAAATTTACCTCTTTTATTATTGTTCCAAACTCATTTTTTTCTACTGTTGAATTTGCTGTGCTATCTGGTTGTGTTTGCGGTTCGGTTGGTTGTGGTGTTTGTTCAGCAACTGGTTGCGTCTGCTGCGGTTCATTTGGTAATTCCTCATTCTTTTTAGGATTAAAATAAATTATCGAAATAAAAATAACTGCTATTACAACTGCACATACACCAATAAACATTGGATTAACTTTTTTATTATTTTCATCACTCACTAAATTCACTCCTTTAAAATAATGTGAGTTCAACTATGCCAAACTCTTGTTAAATAATAATAATTATATTAACGGCAAAGTAAAGTATACCATATTTTTATTAAAAGGCAATCACCATTATAATAAATTTTCATATAATACAACTAAATAATCAAAGAAGGTGAAGTTATGGCTGACGCTCAAAAATCGTATTTACGTATGCTACATGCTGTACCAGGTGCCCCTGCGGTAGATTTATATTTTAATGATGAGCTTGTAATAACTAACTTTTACTATAAAGAATTTTCAAAATATTATGATACTCCATCTGGAATATATAATTTAAAAGTAACTCCGACAAATCAAAAAAAAACTGTTTTATTAAATCAAAATTTTGAGGTTGAAAACAAAGGAATATATACCTTAGCTATTATAGGCACCGATAAAGGGGTAATGATTGAACTTATATATGACAGAATAAAAACTTTAAGGAAAGATAAAACATATATTCGATATATTAACTTATCTCCGCCTGAATCGATTTTCGACATAATTATGAATAATAAAGAGCTAACTTCAAACTTAGCATTTAGAGAAATTTCCGGCTTTATTGAATTAAATCCTGAGACGTATAAAATAAGTTTAAAAGACAGCATTACCGGAAAAGTGTTTAATATACACCCTGGAGCCAGATTGTTAGTAGGAAAACAGTACGCTGGATATATTGTAGGATTTGAGAATGGTAATCCTGAACTTGAAATACTATTACCTTTAGAAGGTGCAACTTACTTAACATTTTAGTTTTTAGAACCTATCCTCAATAATAAGTTACTCGTATTTTAAATGAAGATTTTACGTTATTTGCTACATGGAGACGAAAATATAATATAAAAATTATGTCGAGCCACCAAAACAAAGAACGGCGAAATAATCTCTTTCAAAAAAGAACGAATGCCTATTGAGGATAGGCTATCAAACAGTTTCTAAAAACAACTTTGCATAAAAATGCCTAACTGTGAATACATTTTCCTATAACATGTACGTAAAGGGGCTTTTTTATGCGTGGTAAAAGTATAGTAACAGGTGCAATAATATTAACTATTGCCGGAATCATTACAAGAATATTAGGCTTTGTTTACAGGATTTATATGTCAAATATAATTGGGGCAGAAGGTATGGGCTTGTATCAGCTTATTATGCCAATATATAGCTTGGCATGGAGTATTGCTTGTTCCGGCTTTACCACCACCGTGTCAAAGCTTACTGCTCAGGAAAATGCAAAAAAAGAATATGGTAATGTAAAAAGAATATTAAAGCAATCTGTCTTTATTACAACAGCCCTTGGGGTTATTGTAGGTGTTCTTATATTTATATTTGCTTATGATATTTCAACAATTTTTTTCAAGGATACCAGAATTGTAATGTCTATGAAAATATTATCATTAGCAATACCTTTTATGTCTGCCGGTTCGTGTATAAGAGGATATTTTTTCGGTTTACAGGAGACTGTTATTCCTGCCATAAATCAAGTTTTTGAACAATCCGTTAGAATGCTAGTTATATATTTACTTGCTGGAACTATGATTCCTATGGGACTTGAATATGCTTGCGCCGCCGCAACTATAGGTATTGTAGCTGAGGAGATTTTTTCACTTTTATTTGTAATAATTTCTTTTAAATTTACTAAAGCCAGAAATTTTATAAAAAAACTTCCTACTTTATCTACATATAAATCTTTAGCCTTAATTTTTACAATGGCTTTACCTCTTACTGCAAACAGAGTTATAGGTTCTTTTCTTTCTACATATGAAAATGCTTTAATACCTCAAAGATTACAACTTTTTGGATATTCACAAACAGACGCATTAAGTATTTATGGGCAAATTTCAGGAATGGCAATGCCTCTTATATTTTTTCCATCAGCTTTTTTATTATCACTTTCTATATCTCTTGTACCAGCAGTATCTGAAGCTTCTGCTGTAAAAAATTTCAGCAGAATTAATTACACAACATCAAAGTCTTTGCTTTTTGCTTCTGTAATAGGGTTTGCATCCGCAAGTATGTTTGTCTGTTTTTCAAAAGAGTTTGGGCAAGTTATTTATAATCAAGACATTAGTCGTATGCTTATACTTCTTGGTATAATGTGCCCGTTTTTATATATGCAAACAGTTCTTTCGGGGATTTTAAACGGACTTGGATATCAGGTTTTTATTTTTAGAAACAGTTTAATATCTTCTATAATTAGCATACTTTTTATATACTTTTTAGTTCCTGTAAAAGGAGTCGATGCATTTATTCTTGGTTGGTTTGTCAGCCTGATTGTTGTTTGCTGGCTAGAGATAGAAAAATTAAGAGACAGTGTATCACTTCATTTTGAGTTTTCAAACTGGTTTTTAAAACCTCTGCTTTCGGCTATTGCCTCTGGGCTTTTAATTAAATATATTGCAAATAAGCTTATTTTTAATAATTTTGGTGAAGTTATTGGGCTTATTAGTGCTATATGTATTTTTTCTTGTTTATACATGCTCTTTATAGTTTTGTTAGGGTGTTTATCAATCCATGACTTAAATGATATTTTTAAAAGCTTTAAAAAGAATACTGCTAAATAACATGAGTTCGACGCAATAGAAACTGCGTCGAACTTTTTTTAATATAGCCATAAACTTAGCCAAAATTAAGCTAATTTTATGCTTATAACATAAAAAATTTATGCTTTTAGGCTACGTTATACTAACAAAATTTTACAATCTCTTATGATGCATTTTAGGTCCTTTATTTGTTTCGGTCTTTTCAACTTTAGGCTCGTTACTTTTAAGGACTTCTGCTACTTGCTGATTAATTTTAATTACACAAGAGTTACAGTATCTACCTTTATCTATTGGTTCGCCACAACTTTCACATCTAAGCTCACCACGCATACCTTTTGAAATTTCAAGCCTACCTTCTTTTATATATTTCAAAATTCTTTTCATTGTAACTCCAGTATTTTCGGATAACTCAATCATTGAGCAACTGGGATTATCATTTATATAACTTTTAAGAAGTTCAAACTTTTCATCTTCGTCTTTTTTACAAGCCGGACATATTGGGTAATTACTGTATGTGAATAATTTTCCGCACTTTGGACAGTTTCTAACATCCATAATAATACCTCCTATTTTTATAATCTTTTTAGAACCTTTTAATAAACTGGCTCATATTAATAGGCAGATTTTAAATAACATGAATTCGCTATACAATTTGAGGCAATGCACTGAATTTATTGATAGTCCTTATTGACTATGGCATAATTATTGAGATAAAGTTGCATAATAAACAAATTAAGTGTACAACCCAATTTAATGTACTTCACGTATTACTCTATTTTGTCAAAATCAAACCAAATAATTTACTGTTGAGGAAATCCTATTTTTTTGTAAACCTTACGAATAGTTTTTAATGCTAAATAATTTGCCTTTTCCCCATTTTTTATTATTATATTATCAATATATGATTTATCATTAGTAAGTTCTCTAAACCTCTCTTGAATTGGTTTTAATGCATCTGCTACTGTCTCACCAACACATTGTTTAAAAAAACCGTATCCTTTGCCTTCAAATTCTTTTTCTGCTTCTGATATAGTTTTGTTAGTAACAGCACAATAAATGTTTAGCAAGTTGCTGATACCTGGTTTTTCGTCGGAATAACATACTTCACTTCCAGAATCTGTTACAGCTCTTTTTACTTTGTTTACTATAACATTTGGCTCGTCCAATAAATATATAACACTATTATCACCATTAATGTCAGATTTAGACATTTTCTTTGTAGGTTCCTGCAAACTCATAATTTTTGCACCCTCTTTAACAATATATGGCTCAGGCACTACAAATGTATTTTCGTAAATACTATTAAAACGGGCTGCAACATCTCTTGATAATTCTAAATGCTGGCGTTGGTCTTCTCCAACAGGAACAAGATCCGCCTGAAAAAGCAAAATGTCTGCTGCCTGTAAAACAGGATATGCAAAAAGCCCAACATTTATGTTTTCTGAATGTTTTTTTGATTTTTCTTTAAACTGTGTCATTCTTCCTAATTCGCCCATATAAGTATAACAGTTTAGAACCCATGAAAGCTGTGCATGGGCAGGTACTTGCGATTGATAATATATGATACACTTATCTGGGTCAAGCCCAACTGAAATAAATAATGTAAGTAACTCTCTACATCTTTTCCTAAGTTCGGCAGGATTTTGACGAACAGTTATTGCATGCATATCTACTATACAATAAACACAGTTATAATCATCTTGTAATTTCACCCAATTTTTTAATGCTCCTAAGTAATTACCAAGGGAAGGAAGCCCTGTTGGCTGCATACCACTAAAAATAATTTTTTTGTTCTCCTTTTTAGTTTCTTCATTCACTGTCATTCTATCACCTCAAAAAATAAATACTATAAAGTTATATAACCGATTCGACTATATCGAAATTATATTAAGTAGCTTTAAAAATATATTAATTTACTTTATACATTATCATATTTGTAAATATAAATCAATTAAGATAGCTTTATTTATTACGACAAACGCCTGAAATGTTATTTTAACTAAATCAAGCACTATATATTTTAAAAATTTACAAAAGCACACTTTGCCTTGTCTTCATGAATCAAATACATCTAAAATATTCAGATATTTAATGCTTCTATCATAATTATCAGCCCCTTTAGACTGATTATATTACATTGTTACAGATTTATTAAGTTTGTAAGTTTGCCGTAGTTGCACATACCACAATATATTGACATAAGAATAGAATATGATACAATATATTGTGGTTTTGAAAATAAAAGGAGCTGAAACTAGTGGAACTCGACAGTAAAATATATAGGTTTTTTACAAAGGATTTAGTTAATTCAAATCTAACAGTATACGACTTATTTAAGTGGAAAAAAGTTGATGTAAAATTAACTAATTATTCTACAGGAGAAATTATCACTGAAATGACGGACTTGGAATTTCCAAAAGAATATTCCCAAAGTGCATGTGATATTATAGCCAGCAAATATTTTAGAAAAAAAGGTGTACCAAACGATAGAGATTGCGAATATTCTATGAAACAGCTTGCACATAGAATGGTTGCATTTTGGGTTGAAGCTTTATATGACGAGGCAGTAATTACAAAAGAACAAAAACAAATTGTATATGATGAGCTTGTATATATGCTTCTTTCGCAAATGTGGGCACCAAATAGCCCTCAGTGGTTTAATACAGGGCTAAAATTAGCATATGGAATAACAGGAAGAAATCAAGGTCACTATTATTTTAATGAGGAAACTCAATCTATAGAAATGTCAAAAGATGCATACACAAGAACACAGGGTTCTGCTTGTTTTATAATTAGTATAGCCGACTCCCTCATTGGAGAGCGTTCTTTAACAGACCAGATTACTACAGAAACATTACTTTTTAAATACGGTTCAGGAGTAGGGACAAACTGGTCACCAATAAGAGGAAAAGAAGAGTTTTTATCAGGAGGCGGAAAGTCTTCTGGTTTATTAAGTTTTTTAAAGGTTTCTGACAGAAACGCAGGTGCAATTAAATCAGGCGGAACTACAAGACGTGCGGCTAAAATGAATATTTTAGATTTAGACCACCCTGAAATCCTTGACTATATAACATGGAAGTCAAAAGAAGAGGACAAAGTGGTTGCATTAGGTAAAATGGGATATTCTACAGCTATTGACGGTGAAGCATATGAAACTGTTTCTGGACAAAATGCTAATAATTCAGTAAGAGTTCCTAATTCTTTTATGGAAATACTTGATTCTCCTAATGCCGTATGGCAAACAAAGGGCAGAGTTGATTCAAAACTTGATGCTGAACTTTCAGTTTCAGAAATTTGGGATAAAATTGCATATGCGGCATGGCGTTGCGGAGACCCAGGTATTCAGTTTGATGATACTATAAACGCATGGCATACATGCCCTTCTGGCGATGACGGAAAATTTGGAGAAAAGCATAACAGAATTAATGCTTCAAATCCTTGCTCGGAATATATGTTTCTTGATGATACAGCTTGTAATCTTGCAAGTATAAATATTGTTAAGTTTTATAACGAAGAAACAGGTGCTTTTGATATAGAAGGCTATCTTCATTCTATTAAAATGATTCAGCTTGTTTTAGAAGCAACAATACACTGGGGACAGTTCCCAACAAAAGATATTGCAAGAAAATCATATCAATTTAGGACAACAGGCTTGGGGCTTACAAATTTAGGTATGCTTTTTATGTTAATGGGTATCCCATATGATTCTGATAGAGCAAGAGCTGTTGGTGCAGCATTAACGAGTATTATGACAGGGTACTCTTACTATACATCTTCTTTAATGGCAGAAAAAGTAGGCTCTTTTAAATACTATGATTTAAATAAAGGACATATGGATAAAGTTATAAAAAATCATGCAAAAGCCGCTTCATATAATGAAAATGACGTGGAGTTTGAGGACATACCATATAAACCGATTAATATAGACCATAGCATTTTAAAGGAGTTAGGGCTTAATAATATTTCTGAATGTTTAAAAGATGTTTGGACAGACACTTTAATAACAGGTGGCTTATATGGATACAGAAATGCGCAAGTTACTGTTCTAGCACCAACTGGTACAATAGCATTTGCAATGGATTGTGCAACAACATCTTCTGAACCATTCTTTAGCCATGTTGCATACAAGAAATTAGTAGGTGGAGGATTTATGGTAATTGTTAATCCAGCAATCCCAGCTTCACTTAAAAAATTAGGATACAATGAAAAGCAAATTGATGATATAGTAAATTACGTTATGCGAAAAAATAAAGACGACTCCATAGCTGACGGAAAAATAGAAGGAGCACCTCATTTAACCCATGAGCATTACAGCGTTTTTGATACAGCAAATAAATGTGGTACAGGTAAACGATATATTAGCCCTGAAGGGCATGTAAAAATGATGGGAGCACTAACCCCTCATGTTACAGGAGCAATTAGTAAAACTGTTAATTTACCTCGTGAGTCCACAGTTGAGGATATTAAAAATATTTATAAGCTTTCATGGGAACTAGGTGTTAAGGCGATTGCACTATTTAGAGACGGCTGTAAAGCCTCACAACCTCTTAATACAACTAAAGAAAAACAAAAAGAAAAAAACTTTAAAGACTTCACATACAATGAACTTTTAGAGTATATTGACACAAAAAAAGTTGTATATAAACCATTAAGAGTTAAACCTTCTGGAATTAGAACAGCAAGAGTTCATGAGGCGGCTATTGATGGTCTGAAATTGTATATAACTACATCTTTTTATGAAGATGGTAAGCTTGGAGAGGTTTATGTTTCATCTGGAAGACAAGGTTCTCTTACAAAAGGGCTCTTAGATAGTTTATCTACAACTATTTCGGAGATGTTGCAATATGGTGTGCCACCTCAAGATATCGCAAAGATGTATCGTGGTCAAAAGTATGAGCCTAGTGGGCTTGTTACAGGGCATCCATATATTAAGTTTGTCGACTCAATTTCAGATTTGATTAGTAAAATAATTGATATAGAATTAGGTAATTTTGATTACTGCCAAGTTAAACCTGACTGGCTTGAAGAGGATTATGTTAAGCCTGATATTAAAGAGATTATGAGTAAAAACTATACTATTAACGATTATTTGCATGGTGATATTTGTCCACACTGCAAAAGTACTAAAATGGTCAAAAATGGTACTTGCAAAGTATGTACCGAGTGTGGTTCTACAACTGGTTGCAGTTAATTATAAGTAGATTTCAATAAAAGGTTTTGGGAAACTTTTTTGAAAAAAGTTTCCCAAAACCTTCAAAAACTTTATTTTAGGAATACCAAGTTTGTGGCATTCGCCTAACTTTCCTAAAACTTATGCTAAATTGGATAAACTTTTCCGCCTTCTTTAGAAAGGTTAGGGTCAATTTTATATTTTTGAGCCTGCCTAAATTTAAAAAAATCCATAGCAACTTGAGGGAATAGTGCATATGATAACACATCTTCTTCTTGTTCTTTATACTGAACCATTTCGGACTCAAATTTAGGTAATTGATTTTTTTCTAATGTATCAGCCGGACGCACATTAATAGGCTTTTCGTCTCCTATTATTTTTTTCTGTATCTCCTCTGAAATTTCTATAGGCGTTTTTCCGTACATTCTTTTAACAAATTCTTTTGTTTCTTTAGGAACAATTTTATAACGCTCATTCATAATTACATTTAAAACGGCTTGTGTTCCTACGATTTGACTTGAAGGAGTAACAAGAGGTGGATATCCTAAATCTGCACGCACTTTCGGGATTTCTTCCAGAACCTCTTGAAATCTATTTTCAGCATTTTGTTGTTTTAATTGTGATACTAAGTTTGACAACATTCCTCCAGGAACTTGATATAATAAAGTCTCTATATCTACTCCCAAAACTTTTGTACTAAGTAACCCGCTTTCTAAAGCCTTTTCACGTATTGGCTTAAAGTAATCAGCTATTTCCTTTAAAAGAACTTGACTTAGTCCTGTATCTCTGTTGGTATCTTTAAATGCGGCAACCATAACTTCTGTAGCCGGTTGTGATGTTCCTAATGCAAAAGGTGAAATTGCCGTATCAATAATATCTACACCAGCGTCCGCCGCTCTCATATATGTCATTGCAGCTAATCCACTAGTATAGTGGTTATGAAGTTCTATAGGAAGATTAGAAATTTCTTTTATAGCTTTTACAAGCTCATATGCTTTTTCGGGTAATAAAAGCCCTGCCATATCTTTAATACAAATAGAATCAGCACCCATACTTTCAAGCTGTTTTACATAATCTAAATAATAATCAAGAGTATGAACATCACTTATTGTATAAGAAATTGCAAGTTGTGCATGTCCTCCACCCTTTTTAACCGCTTTTACAGAAGGTTCAATGTTTCGCGGGTCGTTTAATGCATCAAATATTCTTACAATATCTATTCCGTTTTCAATAGCTTTTAATGTAAACGCTTCTACAATATCATCTGAATAAACATGATATCCCAAAAGATTTTGCCCTCTTAAAAGCATTTGGAGTTTTGTATTTTTACAAACCTTTTTAAATTGCCTTAACCTTTCCCAAGGGTCTTCTTTTAGAAATCTTAAACAAGAGTCAAATGTTGCCCCCCCCCATACCTCCATTGAATAGTAACCAACTTTATCCATCTTATCTAAAATAGGAAGCATTTCCTCTGTTCTCATTCTTGTAGCGATTAATGATTGTTGTCCGTCTCTTAATGTTGTATCAGTAATTAAAATAGGTTTTTTTTCTATACTATTCATATACATTAATCTCCTTTATATTAGATTTTAAAGACCATAGGGAAACTTTTTAAAAAAAGTTTCCCTACCTCCCCTTCAAAAACTTTATTTTAGGTATACTTGCATGTGTTGGAACAAACAATCAGTTACGGCAAAGAAACGAGCGAAGCTCGTTTCTGATAAAAGTTTTGAAGGAGGGGTCTGGGGAGGAAACTTTTTCAAAAGTTTCCTCCCCAATATCTTTTTTATTTCCTAACCAAAAATTGATAAGAAAACTCCAGCCGCAACAGCAGAACCTATTACACCTGCAACATTAGGTCCCATAGCGTGCATAAGTAAAAAGTTATCAGGATTTTCTTCTTGCCCAACTTTTTGAGCAACACGAGCCGCCATAGGAACTGCCGAAACTCCAGCTGCACCGATAAGAGGATTTACCTTTCCTTTTGTGACTTTATGCATAACTTTTCCAAGTAAAACTCCGCTTGCTGTTGAAAAGGAAAAAGCCGTAAGACCCAACAATATAACTTTTAATGTATCAAATGTAGCAAATGTATTTGCTTCTGTTTTTGCCCCTACAGTAATTCCTATTAAAATAGTTACAATATACATTAAATATTCTGATGAAGCTGTAGCGAGTTTATCAGTTAGAGTGGATTCTCTGAATAAATTACCTAGCATAAGCATTCCAACTAAAGGTGCACATGCCGGAATAATAAGTACTACAATTATTGTTACAATTATTGGAAAAAGTATTTTTTCTTTTTTTGAAACAACTCTAAGTTGCTCCATCTTTACAGAACGCTCTTCCTTTGTTGTGAGAGCCCTCATAATTGGTGGCTGAATAATTGGTACAAGTGCCATATATGAGTATGCCGCAACTGCGATAGTACCTTGCATATGCGGTGCTAATTTATTTGAAACGAAAATTGCAGTTGGGCCGTCGGCACCACCTATAATTCCTATTGATGCCGCAACAAATTCATCAAAACCTAAAAGTAATGCCCCAATAAATGTTATAAAAATACCAAACTGAGCTGCTGCTCCAAGAAGCAAACTTTTTGGGTTTGCTATAAGTGGGGCGAAATCAGTTAAAGCTCCTATTCCCAAAAATATTAATGGTGGAAAAATACAATATGTATTTCCTAATGATAAGTAATAAAGTAATCCTCCTATTTGGTCTCCTTCTGGATGAGCCATTAAACCGGCACCTGGCAAGTTTGCTAAAAGCATACCAAAAGAAATAGGAATTAATAATAAAGGTTCATATTTTTTCCCGATGGCTAAGTATAAGAAAAATAAAGCAATAGCTATCATAATTAGATATTTATAATTATCTCCCTGAAAAAAAAGAGCAAAGCCTGTTTCGGAAATAAAACTTGATATTGAATTAATTAAATCCATTTTATTTACCTCCGGAAATTTATTTGTTTTTGAAAGATTTATTATTGCTAAGAAATTACCATTAATAAATCTCCAGAGTTAACCTTTGCACCTTTTGTAGCAGCAATTGATGCAACTGTCCCTGCTTTTGTAGAAACAATTTCGTTTTCCATTTTCATAGCTTCCAAAATTATTACTGGCTGATTTTCTTTTATAACATCGCCTTGATTTACTAATATATTTAAAACTGTTCCAGGCATGGGACATGTAACTTTGTGACCATTTGCTATTGGGGTATTAGAAGGTGTATTTACCGAAGGGGGTGTATATGCTTTTTGTGTAGTTTCTAAGACTTGCGAACTTTGAGAGGAGTTTTCTCCTACTTCTTCAACTGTAACATCGTATGTATTGCCATTTACTGTTACTCTATAATTTTTCATATAACTATCTCTCCCTAGATTTTGATATAACTGTTTCTATAAAACAATAAACTGATATAAGTTAGATAAAATTATAATTTGGTTAATTTTATATAAAATATTAGTAATTTTCTTCATATTGTAAAAAAATATTTTGAACTACTCATTATTTTTTACTATATTCCAAGATGATACTTTTCTAAACGAGCGGACAATCAATTTATCAGCGGAAGTATTTATACTAGCTGCTATTGCTGCAGTAATTACTGCAATAAGCTCTTCTTCATTGTTTTCAGGTTGGTTGGGTTGTTGTTGATTATTGATATCAAGTTCCTCAATAATTTGTGGTGTTGTAGTTTGAAGTTGAGGTTTTGGTGCAATATACTTAAATAGGTTTACTATAAAAGATAAAAGAATTAAAACAGAAAAAACTATTAATATTCCTATTACTGTGGTTGGTATACCTATTGAAATAACATTATTTATATTATCCATTAAATCACCTCTTTGGATACTTTATTTAATTGTAAAAGTTATAATATTTATCTTTTTGCATTTCCAAAGACTTTTTTGCTAGCCAACATTTCTAATGCTACAAGAATCATTTTTCTTGTTGAAGAAGGCTCAATTATTTGGTCAATATAACCTTTAGATGCAGCAACATATGCATTTGAATCAATATCTGTATTGAGAACTTTTTTTGCTGATTCTTTGTCAATAGCACTTATTTCAGAATTTTGCCACGCATATACAATATCTGCTCCAATATGTTTCGAATTCATAATTAGATATGGGCTTCCAATTGCTTTTTTTAATATTACGTTAATCTTAGGAACAGTAGAGTTATAATAACATTTGATAAGCTCTGCTCCCCATTTTAAGATTTTATTATCGTTTTCTATTGTATTGTTATAGCCTTCTGCGTTTATTAAATTTACAATAGGGATACTATAAGAATCACAGAATTTTATAAAGTTTATTATTTTTTCTATTGATTGGGGTTCTAGTTTGCCATTATTAGCAACAATACCTGCTGTATATCCTCCAAAGCGGCATAGAGAAATTACGGCATTTTTAGCATAGCTTTCACTAATTTCTAAATATTCACCATTATCAGCTAGCGTTTTGATTATTTTTTTTATTGTATTATTATCCTCGTTATTTAGAATTGTATTTAGTTCATGGTCTACCCTATTCAAATCATCTGTACAGATATTAGCAGAATAAATATCCATATTGTTAGATGGTAAGTAACTTAAAAGTTTTTTCACACCCTCAATACAATTTGATTCAGAATTATATGAAAAGTGTGCTACCCCAGTTTCTATACTATGATAGTCTCCTGTTGCTTCAAAAGTAACAAACTTCCCATCATTATATACATTTGGGCTTTCTACAAATAATTTTGAGTCTTTGTCCAACATAAATACAAAATCTGATAATCCTGCAATATATGATAATGTTCCCATACATTTTCCTAAAATTACAGAAATTTGCGGAATAACACCTCTTGCCTCTGATTGTATTGAAAAAATCATTCCTAAAGCTTCTAGTGTTTCTAATCCTTCCTCTATATCAATTCCTTCAGAATCTAATATACCAATAATAGGAGCACCCATTTTAAGTGCAAACCTATATAAATTTTGTATTTTTTTAGCATGATTTAGGTTAATAAAATCGGCTTGGCTATATATATAAACAAGATGCCCGTCTATTGTACCATATCCTGTTGATATTTTAGCCGCATCCATAGAGGCACAAAGTTCTACATAGCTTCCTACATCCAATAGATTTTCTATTCTTTCTTTAAATACTTCATTGCCCTTTTCAACTAAACTCATTATCTTACCTCCTTTGTTAAATTTTATTTTTTATTTTAACTCATAAATTAAAAATAAGCAAGTTTATTATTAGACATATTTTATCATATTTTAATAAATATTTTAGATGTTTATGTATCATTTAACAAGATATATGGAATAATATTGTATTTATAATGCATTATTAACAAAAACACTGTATTAAAGTTGTATTTATATAATATACAAACAGCTTCTTAAACAAAACATTATTTTTTTTGTTTTTTCTTTCCTGTTATATGTTCGATATTAATTTTATATACTCCTGTGCGGCTTAATGATTTATTTATACTATATGAAGCTTTATCCATATGTTCAGGTAAATACTTTTCACACAATATAGTAAGTGCCTTTATTTTTTCATCGTCTTCATTAACCTCACTGACTCTACCATAAACAATTGTGCTTTCGTAATAAGTGGTAAAATCATTATCAAAAACAGGTTGTGTATAACCTACTGTACAAAAACAAACTCTTTTTTCAAATAAAATGTTATCAATTTTTTGACCACTTTTTGCACAATGAAAATAAATTAAGTTATCAATTACAACATATGACAAAGGTGTAGCATATGGCTGACCATCTTCTCCAACAGTTGATAATATTCCATATTCACTATTTTTTAGAATATCCATCGCTTCGTCAGCAGAAATTTCTCTATCCTTGCGTCTCATATCTCTATACATAAAAACACCTCTTAAAAAATTATTTGGATACAGTTCTAAATTGTTATGTTATAAGAAAGCGATATATTTTTTCACAGACAGAATCTCTTAATTCGGCAGACTTCAAAAAAACTTGGTGACATCCGCCGTTATAATAGCATAATTCAGTTTTACCTCCAAGTCCCCTTTTTAAATATTCGGCACTCTTAAAGTGAACGCTTTCATCATTTTTACATTGTAAAATTAGAGATATGTTTTGTACATTTTTAAGTATTTTTTTAGATTTTGAAAGTATATTTAAAAAATCAATGCATGACTTAATAGAAACCCCTGATACAGACCTCTTGTAGTAAGAAATATTTTTAGTTTGTTTTTTGCGAATATCGTCAACAATACCGTTTAATATTACTTTAATATTCCAAAAATATATTGGTGTATTTATAAAGACTATCTTTCCTATTTTTGGAAGAGATGCTAGGTGAACACAAATAAGCCCTCCCATAGAAAAACCAATAATATTAATTTTTTTATAAGTCAATGAAAGTTTTTCAACTACTTTTACAGCAGAGTCTATCCAATTTATACAAGATGTTGAAGATAAGTCTTTTTTAGTACCTCCATGTCCGGCAAGTAAAAAGGTATGGGTATTAAGCCCTCTTTTGCAGAGATAATTTTCTAGATATTCAATTTCTCTTGTGCTTCCGGCAAAACCATGAATAATTAAATAGGCACTTTCTTTATTAGATTGTTCTGTAATATCTTCTTCAAATTTATTTACTATATATTTTGTGACATTCATATCTGAAAGATAAATATTATCGTTTTCTATATACATATTATCACCATTCTAAGTTAACAATCTGTATCATATAATACCTTAATGCTAGAGCCTGTCCGTAATCTTCTTTTTTTTCCTTTTTGCAGGAATTTAAGTTCGTAATAAAAATTATCTCTAAATTCCGATAAAAGTGATATTTTGAACAGGCTCGTAATTCGATACAGTTTTTATTGTAGCAAACTCATATTAATTACTTTTTCCAAATGTTTTAAAATGGCTCATATCACCATATTTTTTTTGTATTAATTCAAATTCCTTTTTATCATAAAAATTACATTGTCCACGAGTGTATGCTTTTGCAACTTCAAGCATAAACCTTGAAGCTGATTCTATATCTTCATAATGGCTTGCACCAGTAGCACAACCAGCAACAGGTGCTTCTGTTGTAATTGCTACACCAACAACAGGTACATTTGTTGCTGTGGCAGGTTGCAAAATACTGTTTATATGGTATAAATCATTTCCATAAGGTGTTATATCTTGTTGCGACAAAGGGAATACAAAAGCATTTTTACCTGTAACAGTCATCATTATATTAACTAAATCATCACTGACTTTAAGAATATATCCTTCTTTAACAGTATTTGAAATAGCAAATCCACGAGTATTAATTATTTTGTTACCCTTAGTTGTATCTGCTGATAAAATAGCGTCCATCTCATCTTCTATCTCTTCCTTGTTTGCTGTTGCCATATCTATAGGAGAACCCATAAAAGGTGTTGGAAAATGTGGTTGTGTTGGAGCATTTGGGCAAATATGTGTACTAACTATAACATCGCCCTCCAAAAAATCCCCCTTTTTTTGCATGTCTAATAGTTTGGCGGCTACTGCTAATGCTGATAAAGCACCATCGCCATCAGAAACAAAGCCTATCATTTCAGGTCTTGCACCCAAACCACCTAGTCGCCCAAGAACTCCAAGCGTTGGTGCATTTCCGCCATTTGACTTTCCGTTAGTACCATTTATTTTAATTTTTATAAAGTCAGTTGAACCTTTTTCACCAGAAACTGTTTTCACAATTATATTTTTTGCACCCAAAGATTCCATATAATCTTTTACAATATCTCCTGATGCATCAGACCTATCTAATAAATCATAAACTTCCAATATTTGCTTTAAAAGCATTTTTATCCTCTCCTGTTTGCATATGTCATTTTGTGCGGACTATTTTAGCTTGTCGAATCCATGTTTATTATATTATTTTTAATATTGTTACGTCAACAGCTAGTTTGGCACTTATATGACTGATATATTAAAATTATTTATAGTCATTTCAGACTTTTTAAAAGCATATAATAGGCTAATGATATTAAGAAACTGCCCTCAATAGGGAGTTTTTCGGATTTGATAAAGATTAATACGCCATTTTTGTAGATTTATAAATAATTAAAACTTTTGATATAAGGAGCTAGACAGCTAATGCAAAGAAAAAGTATAGAATTCTACTTATCAAAAATTTCGCAAGGTGTTATTCTGTCATTAATAATACTTGCTTTTTTGTTTATATGGAACAAAGATAATTTAATAGCTCAACTTTGTTTATATGAAACGTTGCCTAGCTATGAGATAGAAGATACAATGAAAATGATTTTTAACTTTGGGGGAAGTTTGGGCGGAAACATGTATGCAGCAGAGACTGAAAGTGCTTATATTGAGGAGGAAAGCAAAGACGTATTTAGCATAAATAAAATAGAGGACACAATGATTGCAAACAACAGTAACGAAATAATAGGGGTAAATGATGTAATATATCAACCTGAAACAGACTCATCTGTAGCAAGTATAAATAATCATTTTATGGAGGAAATACTAACAATAGATGATATAGAAGCTTTAAAAGATATTAATTATTTAAAAAGCAAATTTTATGTAGTGGACAAACGTACAGACATAAGCCCATCCCTTTTTAATGTTAGTACATTTGTAGAAAAAGATTTGAAAATAGATAATTCATCAAACGGGCCTAAAGTTCTAATTTTTCATACACATTCTAATGAAAAATATTCTGATAGTGTAGATAAAAGCGAAGGAGTAATAGGTGTTGGCGAAAGACTTAAACAAACACTTGAGGAGAAATATGCTATTAAAACAATTCATAATACAACAAGTTTTGATATAGTTGATGGAAAATCAAAAATTTTGGGAGCTTATGAAAGAATGGAACCTAGCATAAAAAAAATATTAGAAGATAACCCTTCAATAGAAATAGTAATTGACCTTCATAGAGATGGAGTTCCTGAAACAACAAGACTTGTTACCGAAATAAATGGAAAGCCAACTGCTAAAATTATGTTTTTTAACGGGCTTTCTATGCTTTATGATAATGGTGTACTATCAGATATAAAAAGCTTGCCAAATAAATATTTAGAAACAAACTTAGCAATGAGTTTCCAAATGCAACTGGCTATAAATAATCTTTACCCAGGAATGGCAAGAAAAGTTTATTTGAATGCATATAGATATAGCCTGCATATGATTCCTAAATCACTTCTTATTGAAGTAGGAGCACAAACAAACACCAAAGAGGAAGCATTTAATGCAGTTGAACCTATAGCAGATACGTTAGCCCATGTTATACTAAACTAACATGAGTCCGACGTAGTCGAACCGGCTTGTGAAGCAAGCCGAGAATCGTAAGATTTTTCACGTTATGAGCATAAATTTAGTCTAATTTTGGCTAAATTTGTGCGAATATTATCAAAAGTTCGACGCAGCTTTATTGTGTCTAACTTACATTAAACTAATGTAAAAATCTACGCTTTAGTTTTAAAAAAACTCAATTAATTGCAGAAATACGATACTAATAGTAAATATAAAAAAATAATATATATTATTTAAATTTTTATTCTTATAATTTGATAATCACTAAAATTAACCAAAATAGTTACAAAAGTATTTACATTTAAACAGTTCAAATATAGTTATTATATACTATTATTACCATAATGAACTACTGCACACTTATTGACAATTATCGACTAAATAATTTATAATGTTTTTTGTAAATAGCAATTTCTATTTTATAATCTATAAATTAAATTATTATACTAGTTTTATTCTAAACTGATTATAGCCTATGTCATAAAAAAGAAATAGTATAAATAATATTTTATAGATTTTATTTTTTGTATTATTAAGAGAAATTGCTACAATTTTCAAAAAAAGGGGATAATAATTAATGAAAAGATTTTTTAAAATAGCTATTACAGCAATGTTAAGCTTTTCACTCCTTGCAGGCTGTGCCGGAAATAAGGCTGATGAGACTTCCAAAGGGGCAGAGCAAACTCCTGCAAGCACACAAAATACCGATAACAATAGCGGAATTAAAGAAATATCAGAAGAGGATAAATATGGTGGGGTAATAAATATTTCTCTTTCTGCAATTCCTAAAACAATAGACCCAGTACAATATACTGGTATGTATGAATCAGATGTAATTGTTCAAATTGCTGATACAATAGTAGGCTATAACAATAATTTATCAGAAATTGTTCCTCAACTTGCAACAGAATGGACTGTTTCTGAAGATGGATTGGTTTATACTTTTAAATTAAGAGACGATGTATATTTCCAACCTTCTCCATATCAAGATGGACGCAAAATGACAGCTGAAGATGTTAAGTATTCTTTAGAGAGAAGTGCAAAAGAATCTGCATTAAAAAGGCTTGAGCCTCTTGAACGCTGTGAGGTAGTTAGTGAATATGAAGTTAACTGTTACTTAAACACTCCTGATGCTACTTTCCTTACTTTATTAACAAATTCAGGAAATGTAATTGTATCTAAAGAAGACGTTGAAGGTTTTGGAGATGATTTTTCAACTAATCTTATAGGAACAGGGCCTTTTAAGCTTGAAGAATTTGTAAGAGATACAAGTGCATCATTAGTAAGATTTGATAAATATTGGGGACCAAAACCTTATTTAGATGGAATTAACTTCCGTTTTATTACAGACCCAAACCAAACTATTAATGCATTGCGTACTGGTGAAATTCAAATTGCAACAGGGGTTACAGGTGAAGGCGTAGACCTTATTCAACAAGACCCTAATTTATCATTAGTAAAAGCTCCAAAATTGCATGTAGCTTATATTTATATGAATATGATGGAAGGTCCAACAAAAGATATAAAAGTTCGTGAAGCAATTTACAAAGCTATTGATATAGAGCAGCTTGTAAAAGGCGTTTACCAAAACGGTGAAGCTGAACGTGCATACTTACCGCTGCCAATGGAATCTTGGGGATATGATGCTTCTCAACAAAGTATAATACCAGCTTATGACCCAGAGGGTGCAAAAGCTTTATTAGCAGAAGCAGGTTTTCCTGATGGATTTTCTACAGAGATTTATATAAGTGATACACCAGCAAGAGTTAAAATGGCAACAATTATGCAACAAATGCTTAAACAAAACTTAAATGTTGATGCTGCTATTAAAACTTCTGAATGGGGTGCATTCAGTGAGGTTGCTTCAAGCGGTAAAGCTCCAATCTATGGCATGAGTTGGACATGGTACCCAGACCCTTATTTCTACTTAAACAAAATGTTCCACTCAAATGCAATAGGTGACCTTGGAAATGGTGCAGGGTATAATAATCCTGAAGTAGATAAGCTTTTAGATGAAGCACTTTTGGTTACAGACCAATCAGAAAGAGCAAAACTTTATAAAGAAGCAACTAAACTTATTACTACTGACTTACCTGCTATTTGGTGGGCAAGTGAATATCTAGTTTATGGTGTAAATAATAAAGTAAAAGATTTTCCAACAAGAGCAGATGATTATAAAACTTTTGTTGGACCGCAACATAATACTTATCTTGAAAAATAATTTTATTTTAATTAATACAAAAACATAACCTTTATTACAATAACGATTTTTAAACTTATTGTATGTGTGTTTACAAATAGCTTTTTTCGGAGTTGTATACCGAAAAAAGCTATTTGTTTAGATAAAGGTTTTATACTTTTGCACATTGTTGATAATTTAACGTGAGTTCGACGTAGTCGAATCGGCTTGTAAAACAAGCCGAAAATCGTAAGATTTTTCACGTTATGGGCATAAATTTAGCCTGACTTTGGCTAAATTTGTGCGAATATTATCAAAAGTTTGATGTAGTTTTACCGCATCGAACTCACGTTAATTTACAAGGAATTCCTCAGTGTAGAATTTTTGCAAAAGTCTTTGCTTATTTCTTTTAAGAAAGAAGTTAGGGTTTGGAGAAAGCATCAAAATATTAATTTTTTTTAGCCTAGTTTAATTATGTAGCAAATATAAAATTAATTTTAAATATATAAGAAGTAGGGGAGTGATAAATTGATTAAAATAATTTTAAAAAGACTATTGCAACTTATCCCAACATTATTAGTTGTTGTTACAATTGTGTTTTTTATTACAAGAATTATTCCTGGCGACCCAGCGGCTATAATTCTAGGGCCTCAAGCTAGTAAAGAGGAGATAATAAAATTGCAAGACAAGATGGGATTAAATGATAGTCTTCCAAAACAATATGCTGACTATATAACAGGGATTTTTAAAGGTGATTTGGGTAAAAGCTACTCATACAATAAGCCTGTAACGGAATTAATTATTAAAACATTTCCAAATACAATGGTTTTAGCTGTTTCAAGTATAATATTGGCTCTGCTAATAGGTATACCAATAGGAATTATATCAGCAACCAAACAATATTCAATATTTGATTATGTCTTTATGGTATTAGCACTTATAGGTGTATCAATTCCTATTTTTTGGCTAGGCTTAATGCTAGTTTTAGTTTTCAGTGTAGATTTAGGGTGGCTTCCTTCTTTTGGTATGGGTTCAATTAAAAATGGGCTATGGGACGTTATAAAACATTTGATTTTACCGTCTGTAGCTTTATGTACAATACCAGCTGCAACATTTACAAGAATTACTCGTTCAAGTATGCTTGAAACTATCAAACAGGACTACATAAAATCTCTTCGTTCTAAAGGTTTATCTGAAGCAAAAATTATATGGAAACATGCACTTAAAAATGCACTACCTCCTATTGTTACAGTTATAGGCTTACAAGTTGCCTCTGTTTTATCAGGTGCTATTTTAACCGAAACTATATTTTCTTGGCCTGGAATGGGAAAGCTTATTGTAGATGCTATAAACAATAGAGATTATGCATTAGTTCAAGGTGTAGTTTTATTTATTGCATTTATTTATATATTTATAAATTTAGTTGTAGATATAATTTATTTATTTATCAACCCTAAAGTATCATTTGATGCACAGAAAGGAGGTAGCTAATATGGATATAAGTAATCAAGATGCTATTATTTTAAAAGAAAGAAAATCAAATAGTGCATGGAATAAATTAAAAAGAAATAAAACGGCATTAGCAGGATTAATAATAGTAGTTATTGTTACTATATTGGCAATTATTGCTCCTCTTGTTACAAGCTTTGACCCTAATGAAATGGATTTTGCAAATACATTTGCAAAACCTGGTGTAAATGGGCATATTTTAGGAACAGATGAATTTGGGCGTGACCTTCTAACAAGAATTGTTTATGGTGCAAGAGTTTCTATGTTTGTTGCTTTTGCCGGAATGGTAGTAGCAGGTACAATAGGAATTTTACTTGGGCTTGTAGCAGGTTATAACGGTGGAATATTTGATACTGTAATTATGCGTATTATGGACGGAATGTTTGCATTTCCATTTATACTTCTTGCATTATTGCTTATGACTGTTTTGGGAGACGGAATACAAAACGTAATTATTGCAATAGGTATAGCAAATATACCAGGATTTGCTCGTATTGCAAGAGGGCAGGTTCATATTGTTAAAAATGAAGAATATGTTACTGCAATAAAAGCACTTGGCGGTTCGGGAAGTACTATTTTATTTAAACATATTTTACCTAACTGTATTTCTCCTTTAATTGTATTTGCAACTCTTAACGTAGCAGGTGCTATTATTTCAGAAGCGGCTTTAAGTTTTCTTGGAATAGGTGTCCAGCCTCCTACCGCTTCATGGGGAAATATTTTGCGTTCGGGAAAAGATGTTTTAAATTCTGCTCCACACATAGCCACATTTTCAGGTATAGCAATTATTATTACTGTTTTAGGATTCAATTTACTTGGCGATGGAATAAGAGATGTATTTGACCCAAAAATGAAAAAATAGTGAAGGAGGAAAAGAAAATGAACAACAATACAGTTCTTGAAGTAAAAAACCTAAAAACATATTTCCACTTATCCTCCGGAACCAGTAAGGCTGTTGATGGTGTAAGTTTTACTTTAAAAAAAGGTGAAACACTTGGTATAGTGGGCGAATCAGGCTCAGGCAAAAGTGTAACAGTTTCTTCTATTATGCGATTATTACCCGAGCCTATGGGAAGAATTGTAGAAGGAGAAATTTTATTCGATGATATTGACTTATCAAAATTAAAATTAAATGAAATGAGAAAAATCAGAGGTAAGGACATTACTATGATTTTTCAAGACCCAATGACAAGCCTTGACCCAGTTTTTACAATAGGAAAGCAAATGATTGAAGTTATTAGAGTACATAACAAAATATCAAAAGAAGAAGCTTATAAACTAGCTGTAGAAGCTATGGAAATGGTAAATATACCAGAAGCAAAAAAAAGAATGAATGCTTATCCGCACGAGTTTTCGGGAGGGATGAGGCAAAGAATAATTATTGCAATGGCTCTTATTTCTAAGCCTAAAATAATAATAGCAGATGAGCCTACAACTGCACTTGATGTAACTGTTCAAGCACAGGTACTTGACTTGCTAAAAGATATGAAAAATAAAATAAATACATCTATTATTCTTATAACACATAATTTAGGTGTAGTATGGGATATGTGCGATAATGTAATGGTTATGTATGCTGGGAAGACTGTCGAATACGCTTCATCTGAAAATTTATATAAATCCCCTCTTCACCCATATACAAGAGGGCTTTTGGATTCTATACCAAAATTAAGTGACGACACAGATTCTCTATTAAAAACTATTCCTGGTATTCCACCTGATTTACGTTTGACAGGAAAAGGCTGTAATTTTCACAATCGCTGCAAATATGCAAAGGAGATTTGTTCTACAAAAGAGCCACCATTAATAGAGGTTGAGAAAGACCATTTTGTTGCTTGCCATATACAAAGTGTTAATAATAAATTAGATTTATCAGAAAAAGGAGGGAATGAATAATGAATCCTCTTTTAAAAGTAGAGTCTTTATCAAAATATTTTACAATTAAAAGCCCTAAACTTTTTGAAAAACCAAAGCTATTAAAGGCTGTTAATGATGTAAGCTTTGAAGTTTTTGAGGGTGAAACTATGGGTATAATAGGCGAGTCAGGCTCAGGAAAATCAACTTTAGGTAAATCTGTAATAAGGTTAATTGAACCAACATCAGGAAAAATAATATATAAGGGTGAATCTTTAAATGACTTTACCCCCAAACAAATGAAAATTGCAAGACAGCAAATACAAGTTATTTTTCAAGACCCTTACTCATCTTTAAACCCTAAAAAAACAGCGGCAAGTTTAGTTGAAGAACCTCTTATTATTCATAACTTGCTTACAGCAAAAGAACGTAAAGAAAGGGTTGAGGAGCTATTTGAACTTGTTGGGCTTTCAAAGGCGCATATGATTAGAAATCCCCACGAATTTTCGGGAGGACAAAGGCAAAGGATTAATATAGCAAGAGCGTTAGCATTAAATCCTACATTTATTGTTGCAGATGAACCTGTTTCGGCATTAGACGTTTCTATTCAGGCACAAGTAATTAATTTAATGAAGGATTTACAGCAGAAATTAAAGCTTACATATTTGTTTATATCACATGATTTAAGTGTTGTTAAATATATAAGCGACACAATTGCTATAATGTATTTAGGTAAAATTGTTGAAGTAGGTAAAGCAGAGGAAATATATAAACAGCCTTTACACCCTTATACAAAAATACTTTTTTCCGCAATTCCACCAGAAAGCCCTTTTGAGAAAAAGAATAAACTTGAAATAGAGGGGGAAGTACCTAGCCCTATAGACCTTCCTGTGGGGTGTGCCTTTGCTTCACGTTGCCCTAGTAAACTTGCACAGTGTATACAGCAAGTACCAAATCTTAGTGAAGTTGGAGAGAGGCATAAAGTAGCTTGCTTTTTATATTAATGTGATTTTGATGAAATTCTGTATAGATTATTGACAAAAAATCTCGAGTAAACTTTAAAAAGGAAGTCAGCAAAGTGAAATTCCAGCAAAAGTTCTTTGCTTCTTTATTTTAAGAAAGAAGTCGGGGGGTGGGGCTGAAAGCCCCAAATTACTTTATATTCAAGATAAATAACATAACTTAAAACAGAAAGAGATGAAACTAATGATTTCGGATAGTAATGCTAATAAGCAAAATCTTTGGAAAATAGTTGATGAAAATAGCGAGGAGCTTTTGTCTATTTGCTCAAAGCTTATACAAATCCCCAGTGTGAACCCTGGCGGAAGTGTTGAAAATGTTGTGAAATTAATATGCTCTTATTTTGATAGTTGGGGCATTGAGTATAAAATTGTAAGTTCAAGAGAGGATTGCCCAAATATAATTGCTGAAATAGGTAATGGTGAAGAGTATACCCTGCTTCTAAATGGTCATTGTGATGTTGTTCCTCCTGGTGACTTAAACGGATGGAACTTCTATCCTTTTTCTGGAGAAATTGTTGATGGAAAAATGCTTGGTAGAGGAACATCTGATATGAAGTGCGGATTAGGTGGCTTGCTTTTTGTTGTTAAAACTATAAAAGAAAATAATATGAACTTTAAAGGCAAAATTGTATTTCATATAGTTCCTGATGAAGAAACAGGGGGTTTATATGGTACAAAGTGGCTTCAAGAAAATGGTTACATGGATAATGCAGATGCCTGTATTGTAGCAGAACCAACATCATATAGCAATTGTGAGGTTGGACAAAAGGGTAATTTAATTGTTAAACTGAAAGCTTATGGTTCGCCTGCTCATGGAAGCATTGGAAACTATAAAGGCGAAAATGCAATAATGAAAATGAGCAAAATTTTAGAAAAATTACATAAAATTCGAGAAATCGAGGGTAAGTTTGATGAAAATCAGTTAAGTGTATTAGAAGATTCAAAAGATATAGCAAGAAAGGCTTTAAAAGTAGAAGGTATTGAAAATGTTATAGACCATGTAACGGTTAATGTCGGCACAATTAAAGGAGGAACAAAAATTAATGTTGTTCCTGATTATTGCGAAGCAAATTTGGATATACGTATTCCTATAGGGGTTACTGTTAAAGAGGTTTTAAATGAAATTGATAATATAATAATAGAATCGGGATTAAAAAATATAGATTATACTTATTCATCTACAGGTGAGGCTAGCTTTACAAGTGTAGATACACCGCTAGTTA
Source organism: uncultured Defluviitaleaceae bacterium (assembly GCA_964474135.1). Taxonomy (GTDB): domain Bacteria; phylum Bacillota; class Clostridia; order Lachnospirales; family CAYYRV01; genus CAYYRV01. The sequence continues at coordinate 72,776 of CAYYRV010000003.1, read as the reverse complement.
AGTCAGTAGTCGATAACGCACAACAAATTTGGAATAAAAAGGTTGTTGCTGCATATCAATGGGCATCATCAGATGCCAAATTTTATCGTGCAAAAAACATACCTACAATTCAATACGGTCCCGCAAATACAGAGGGTATACATGCATATAACGAAGATGTCGACGTTATTGACATAATAAATAGTACAAAAGTTTATTTTGGAATTATGGCTGATTTATTAGATTTGCATATTTAAGGAATGATTGTGATGAAAAATACTCGCAAAAAGAGCTATTTAATTAAAAACGGAAATATATATGATGTGCATAAAGGTAAGCTTTTAAAAAAAGATATTTTTATAAAAAACGGAATTATATCTAAAATTAGTAAAAGTATCGATTTAAGTGCAGATGAAATTATTGATGCAAGCGGTAAACAAGTTTTTCCAGGATTTATTGATGCTCATTCGCATATAGGCTCATGGACAGATACAAAAGACTTAGGCAATGATTGCAATGAGTGCGTAGACCCAGTAACACCTACAATGAGAGTTATTGATGGTACAAATCCAGTCGACCCATGTTTTAAAGAAGCTGTTTCAGCAGGGTTTACATGTATGATGATTACACCAGGAAGCGGAAATGTTGTTTGTGGACAAGCTGCTATAATAAAGCCTATAGGAAAAACTATTCAGGATATGACAGTAAATCCTTTTGCTGCACTTAAAATTGCATTAGGAGAAAATCCAAAAAGTGTTTACAGCCCACTAAACAGAACCCCAAAAAGTAGAATGGCTACAGCTTATATTTTAGAGAATTACTTTACTCAGGCTATTGAATATTTGGAAAGAAAAGGAAAGGTCGATACTGATAAAGATTATTCTCTTGAACCTTGTATTCCTGTAATAAATAGAGAAATTCCATTAAAAATACATGCTCATAGAGCCGATGATATATGTACGGCTATGAAAATTGCCGAAAAGTTTAATTTAAGATATACTCTTGACCACTGCACAGAGGGTCGTTTTATTAAAGAACAAATTAGAAATGCAAATGTACCCGTTATAGTAGGTCCTATTTTTATGTTTCGTACTAAAATTGAACTTGCAAATGCTTCCTATAAAAATATGATTGACTTAGTTGAAAATGGAGTTAGCGTAAGTTATTCATCTGACCACCATGTTGTTAATACCAAATATTTGGCTTTGCAACTTGGTGTTGTGGTTAATAGGGGTTTACCCTATAATGAGGCTATTAAAAGCCTAACTATAAACCCTGCTAAGGCTTTGGAAATATCACATAAAGTTGGCTCAATTGAAGTAGGGAAAGATGCTGATTTGGCTATATACGATGGAGACCCATTAGAATGTACTACTAATAATCATATGACATTTATAAATGGAGAATTAGTTTATACAAAACTTTAAAAATTAAGTCTGATTTTGGTTTAGTGTAAAAAAACACCTCTTATATGCTTTCATAAGGTGAATGAGTTCGATGCAGTATTATTGTGTCGAACTCACTTTACTTTAAACATATTCTAAGAAAGGAACTACTAAAATGTTATTATTAAAAAATGGACAAATTATTGATTTAGAGAATAATAAAATTGTTTCCAAAGATATTTTAATTGACAAGGGCAAAATTATTAAAATAGATAAAAATATAAGTTGTGATTGCAGAGCAGAGAATTTAAACGGGGCATATGTTTCACCTGCTTTTATAGATGTTTCAACACAATTAGGGCTTATTGAAAGCGGAAAAAAAGTTGAAGGCGATGACTCAAATGAAACGTTTGAGGAAGTAATTTCTGGAATGAAAACATCTTATGGGATTTATCCTTATGATATTGCTATTGATGAAGCATTTGAAGCCGGTATTTTTACAGCTGTTGTAAATTCAGGGAATCATAATGTTGTTGGTGCTCAAAGTTCTTTGATAAATACTTTTAACAAGAATATAATAAATGATTGTATAGATATTAAAGCTACGTTAGGAGATAGCCCTAAAAAGTGGAATTTTGATGTAAGAAAGTCTCCGCTATCCCGAATGGGTGTTATGGATATTTTAAGAAAGTCATTAATAAATGCAAGGGATTGTATTGAAAATAAAAATAAATTATCAAATGATATGCATATAAACTCATTATTCAAAGTTCTAAGAAAAGAAATACCATTAAAAATATATGCAAATAAGGAGCAGGACATTTTATCTGCTATAAGTATAAAAAATGAGTTTGATATAAACATAATATTGGACAGCGGTGTAGAGGCATATCGTTTAATTCAGGAGTTAGAAGATTTTAATATACCTGTTATTGTTTCATCATGTATGATTGATACTTCAAGTGCTGAGCTTGAAAATAGTAAACGATATCTAGCAAAAATGCTATCAGGCTTTGGTATATTGACTGCTATTTCTACACATCACCCAACATTAAGTTCTGAACTTTTGCCACTTTCTGCTGGGCTTATGATTAGAGAAGGTATGGACAAACTTGAAGCCCTAAAGTTGATTACGCTAAATCCAGCCAAAATTTATGGCTTAAATATGGGTGTAATTAAAAAAGGGGCAATTGCAAATCTAATAGTAACTGATAAGTGGCCTTTATATACTATGTCAAAGATATTACTGAAGGTTGCTGAGGGTAATTTAATATAAAGCGTATTACAATAAGCTAACTGACAAAAGTACGATGAAATAAAAATTTCATCGTACTTTTGTTAATGTTCTCATATGCTTTAACTTTTATATTCATTTTTCAATAAAAAAGGCTTTAGTACAAATACTAAGCCTTTTAAAAATATATATTTACAAATAAAAAATGGGAGTTATAGGGCTCGAACCTATGACCCCCTGCTTGTAAGGCAGGTGCTCTCCCAGCTGAGCTAAACGACCAAAACAAATTACTAGGACTAAACTAAACGACTCCGAAGGGGCTCGAACCCTCGACCTCTGGCGTGACAGGCCAGCGCTCTAACCAACTGAGCTACTGAACCGGGTTAATTATTATCTTCAGGTTTTGCTTAAACTTTATTGTTTTGTGCTTGCCCCTGTCGACATGTTGTATTATATGGTATTAATTAAAAAAAGTCAATACTTTTTTTTAATTTTTTTTAAAATTTTTTTGAGACTTTAATTTTTCTTGAAAATACGGGCAAATCTAGCAATAAAATTTATATAATTTTTTTAGAAAATAGTATTTGAATTATAATTTTTATAAAAATATATTTTGAATTATTGAACAAAGATATATTGTATTAAATTTTGGCTAATGTTTTTTCTCAAAAATGGCGATTAATATTACATAAAAAAATTTGGTTTATTAATAATTTTATGTAGTATAACTAAATAATATAAATATTTGTGAGGTGTCTTTATGAGAATAGGTGTCAATGTTCCATCTTTGAATGCTTACTCTAACATGAAAAAAGCATATAATAAACTAAGCATAGCTACAAATGATTTATCATCAGGTATTAGACTAAATTCATCAAAAGTTGACCCAGCCGCATTAGCAATTGCAAACAAAATGCAAATGCAGCATTTAGGGCTTGTCCAAGCAAGCCAAAACACATCAAATGGTGTATCCCTTGTTCAAACTGCAGAGGGTGCATTAGGGCAAGTGGAAGACATGATACAAAGAATAAGAGAACTTGCGGTTTTTGCTGCAAACGATACAAACGAAACAGATGACAGAGAAAAAATGCAAGGAGAAATAAATCAGCTTATAAATGAAATAGATGCTATTTCTACCAGAACAGAGTACAATAAAATTAAGGTTTTAAATGGTGAAGGGGAAAGACTTATTAGAGCAAAAGATATGAATGTTCTAAGTTTAAGTGAGCATACACCTTATGGAGATTTAAAGTTTACAGCAGATTCTCTTGCAACGCAAGCTAAATATGATACTAGCACAGCAACCTCTTGGACTGCTGCTGATTCTATAGCATATCAGGGTAAAACAATATCTGTAAATGGTTTCTCATTTACAATTGAGGCTTCTGATACTCCTGCTAGTATTAATCAAAAATTTTTGGAGGCTGGAGCATTTACGGGAGTTACATTTAGTAATGACTTAGCTAATGATATTCCCATAACTGAAGCAATTTCGCCTGTATATGGTTCAAAAAGCGAATTAAGAATTACTTCTACAGATAATGCTTTGCTTGAAAAGCTTGGAGTAGTTACATCAGACGGAGCAATACCTCCAAACTATACTCATAATATAACTGCCGGTGAAGATGCTACTATTACACTTGATACAACAGACAGCTTTACTACAAATGCAACATATAAAGCAGACGGAAACACTATAACTATTAGGGATTCCCAAGGTGTTGAAGTGCGATTAAAGCTTGACCCTAATATGGCAACAAAACCTGCTCCTGGAGCACCTGTAGATATGATATTAACAACAAAACCAGGCTCACTGGTTATACAAATAGGTCCAAACAAAGATATGGGAATGCTTTTAAATATACCTAAGGTAAATTCAGAGACGATAGGTATTGAAAGAATGGACGTTCTTACGAGTAAAAGTGCAACAAATAGTATAGATATAGCGGACGAGGCATTAAGCCGTATTTCCGAAATTCGTTCTAGGCTAGGAGCATATCAAAATCGTATGGAACATGCAGTAGCAAGCCTTGACGGCACGGCAGTAGATACAGAAATGTCTCTTTCTCGAATACGTGATACAGATATGGCTAAAGCTATGACTGAATATTCCAAAAATAATGTAATATATCAAGCAGGAAACTCAATACTTGCACAATCAAATATGAGACCTCAATCCATTTTACAGCTTATGCAATAACAAATGTTATTTTTAATATAAAGGTTTTCGAGGTTCTGGGAAGAAGAGCCTATCCCTAATTAAATACGAAATCAATTTATTATAAATTGATAAAATTTTTTAATAAGGGGTAGGCCTATTTTCAACAAAGTTTCCAAGATATTTTATAAACAGCAAAAAACATAAGGAGGTGTTAAATTGAATAGCTTAGGGAGTGTTGTCAACAGAGACAGTAATAGTATTTTTTCTTTAAACTACCGTGATAAAAAGGATAATAAAGCAATATCACTCGAAATCGGAGAAATCATCTCGGCTACTATAACGGAAAAAAATAAAGAAAAAACTACTTTAAAAACGAAAGATAACTTTGAGTTTACTGTAGACAGCAAAAGTTTGAGCGGAGAGTTAGGCGATTTAGTACAATTTGAGGTTGTCAAAAATAGCAAAAATAATCTTACACTAAAGCAAATAGGAGCAGATTCTCAAAAAGAAGCTTTTCAGCTTAATAAGAAAACAGAGATAAAATCGACACATGACTTTTTTAAGCAAAGCAATTTAATTAAGGATGAGGATAAATGTAAATCGGAAGAAGACGAAGAAAAGCTTAAAGAATTAAAAGCAATTAACCTAATAAAACAAAAGCTTTTTTATGGAGGAAACAACATAAGCAAAAATCTTGTTTCTGAGCTAATAGGTAACGGTCTTTCAATTGAAAAAATAAGCTTTAATATTTTAACATCAGCGATGAAAGAGCTTAAATCGCATAATATTAAACCTACAGATGAAGAAATTTCAAAAGCAATTGAAGAATACTTTGCAGACAAAAATAAAAAAGATGTTGATATAGAAATTGTAAAAACATTTGCCAAAAAAGGGCTTCCTATAAATGAGAAAAATATAAATTCAATTCAGCAGGCTTTAGATAAATTTGAGGATATAAAAAATATTGACAACAATACCCTCGTTTCAGTTTTAAAGAGCGGAAAAGATATTACTATTGATAATTTATATTTTTCAAAATACTCCTTAAAAGAAGCTTTTGCACCAAATAGACTATCTTCCGAAGATGAGGATAGTTTAATACCAGAAATAGAAAAAGTTTTTGAGAGGGAAGGGATTTCCAACAATAAAACTAACATAAATATTGCTAAATTTTTTGTTGAAAACCAAATTCCAGTAAATAAAGAAAATATTGATAAAGTTTTATTTTTGAAAAATTTATCTAAATATATTAATACAAAAGAAGTATTGGAGAAGGGAACAGAATTAATTAAATCTGGTAAGAGTGCTGGAGAGATTAATATTATGTCTCCAACGGAAAATAGAAGTAATGATACTGATAAGTTGAATGAAAACTATAAAGATATTATTAAGGCATTACCCTCCATATCACATAATAAAATAGGCTTTTTAGTTAGAAATAACATGCCCGTTACGATTTTTAATTTGCGTAACGTATTATCAGATAATGAAAATACTATCTATAATCAGGACTTAACTGATGTTCATGCGGATTCTGTAGTTACAGCAAAAAGACATCTTGCAGAAATACAATTAAAATTAAATATAGAAGCGGCACAAAGACTTTCTGGAAAAGGTATAAATATTGATACTATGCCCTTAAAAGAAGCACTTGAACAGCTTAAACAGCTAGAAAAAGAAAGTTATTCGTCCAATTTAAAAATAATGGGAGCAGATGCTACCGACTCAAACATACAAACAATGAGCAACTTGTATGATGTAATGGGTAGGCTTAATCCTCTAACTAATAATGTCTTTTCCAGCATAATAAATAAAGAAGCTCGTTTTTCCATTAAAGGCATACATGAACAGGTTATGAAGGCAAGAGCCGTTGAGGGATATGAAGCTTTTGCGACAATTGCTGACCCTAAATACGGAGATAGCTTTTCAAAAGTGCGTTCTCAAATAGAGCCTTTCCTGCAAAATATTGGAATCGAACCAACACCGGAAAATATTAAAGCCACAGCTATTCTTTCAAAAAATAAAATAGATGTTAATGAAGAAACAGTAAATCAAGTTAAACTTATACATGAAAAAATTAACTATGTTGTTAATAAGCTTCACCCAAATATTGCTGCTTCAATAATCAAAGATGGTTTAAACCCTCTTGATATGCATATTGATGAGATTATTTCTTTTATAGACAAATTTGAAAATGAATATGGTGAGGATTTAGGCAATAAAATAGCCTCATTTATTTTAGAAATGGACGATAATAAGACTTTATCAAAAGACGAAAGAAATTCAATAATTGCAATTTATAGAACTCTAAATTCCATACAAAAAGATGGCGGAGTAGCTTTAGGCGTTACCCTAAAACAAGGGCAAAGTTTAACGCTAGGAAGCATGTTTGAAGCGTCTAAATATTATCAAAAAGCAAAAAAGACTGATGCATTATATGATGTTAATATTGATAATAATTTTGGTGGGTTATCATCTATGGTTACACCAGAATCAAATATAAGAAGCACTCTACAAGCGATAGCCTCTACTTCCTCAAATGAAGAATTTACACAAGATGAGGCAGAAAATGAAAGAGAATACATTGAGCTTTTAAATAGCTCAAATATGAGCCCAACTAAAGAAAATCTGCAAACAATACAAAACTTAATAAATACACAAAATAAGCTTAATTCAAATAATTTAACTGATTTAAGCTATAGAAATATTATTTTTAAAAACTTTTCCGAAAAGGCTTCACCGAATATATTAAATAAAATTATTTCTGAATATCCAGAATATATGAATATTCCTGTTGAAAATTTTATGGAAAATATTAATGAAATTGCTAGTAATCAAGAAATATCTGATAAAAAACTTGATAATTTACTTCAACAGCTTCAAAATGTATTTAATATACAGGCAAAAGCAATAAACATGCTAGAAAGTAACAATATCACCACTAACCTAGCTAATTTGAATGCTATTTCAAGCTTATTAAAAGATGAGTTTTATATTGGAAATGAAATTGATAATTTAAGAAATGAAAACAATATTGATTTAAGTGATGTTGTTTTGGACAAAGATTTAACTCAACTTGAAGAAGGAAAAACTCCAAATGATATTTTAAATTCAGTTTCAGAAAAAATTGATGAGTTAAAGGAAGAAGAAACATCATCAGAATTATTAAGGCAGTTTGATTTAATTCAAAATGCAATAAAAGTTCAAAGTTCTATAAGTAATATAGGGCAAAGAAGCGAGATTAAGCTTCCCGTTCAGCTTCACAACAAAATAGCAGGGTTAAATATGTATGTATTAAATAATAATTACTTAAATGAGAACGAAAACTCTATATTAATGACACTTAATACTAGTGAGCTTGGAAATGTTAAAGTTTATATTAATATGCAAGGTGACGATGTATCACTTCGTATAAATTCTAATTTAGATAATGCTTTAGAATTTATGGAAAGTGAATATAATAAGCTTGTTTCATTTGTTCAAGATGCAGGTTTTAATGTTACTAATATAAAATTTGGAGAAGAAGGGTTCATATAGTGAATAACAATAAAAATAATCTACTTAGCAAAAACAATCAAATTAACAGCAAATTGATTAAGCTTGCCTCTTCAGTAGTAAAATTTATTGATGAAACAGATAAACAAAAAGCTGGGAGTGGTAATAATGCCTCTAAATAAGGAAGATTATGTTGCCAGAATTTCTAACGCCACAAATGTACAGCTTATAATTATTAACTATGAAATATTACTTGATTATTTGAAAGAGGCTGTTATTAGTTTTGATGATAACAAGAATTTTGAAGAAAATATTAATAAGGCTCAAAAAGCTTTAGGTAATTTAATGGATTCGCTTGATATGAAATATGACATTAGCAAAGATTTATTGTCATTATATATTTATGTTAACAAGCTAATTATCAACTGCAAGTTTTTTTATTTAGATAAAAAAGATTCTAGTAAAAATATGCTTGATGAAGCAGTTCAAATTATATCTTCTCTATTGGAAGGTTGGCTTACTGTTGAGAACCATGAAGAAAATGCTAAGTCTGTAATGGAAAACTCCCAAAAGATTTATGCTGGTTTGACATATGGAAAAGGAACTCTAAATGAATATATCCCAGATGATAATAGCCGTGGCTTTAATGCTTGAATCAAATCTACAATTTTTTTAAATTGTTAAACTTTTTCTCTTTTTTAACGTATTTGTTAAAAATATTAAAAATATATTTTAACGAAAGGGGAAAGGGCATGAGTTATTTTTTATCACAAATTATATCGAATTTGGTTGCACCTGCTATAATATTAATAATTTTTTTATTTGTTTTTGCTATAGTAAATGCATCTCTAAAACATCGTGAGCGAATGGCACAGATTAAAATGGGTTATTCTTGTGGTGAGTGTAAGCATATTGCGAAAAAAGATTATATAGAGCATAGAAATGATAATAACTACAATTAGAAAGGAGAAACTTAAATGTTACCATATATTATAGAACCTATAACAGGAGTAATTGTTGTACTATTAACTTTCAAATTTATTATTACTATGCTAAAGCTGATTTTTAGTCATCGTGAAAAAATTGAACAAATTAGAAATGGCTATCATACAACTGAAACAAATAAATCTGTTCTTGAGAAAAATTTTATAGACCATAGACAAAACAATAATTAGAATGTTTATAATATTAAAGTGAGTTTGATGCAATAAAACTACATTGAACTCACTTTAAATAAACCGCAAAGTCATATTGATTACGCGGTTTTTTTTATTCCAAAACAAAAATGCTTGTAATACTTTTAAACTAATGATTTAATAATAATTATCTAACAAAATACAATTACATAGGAGGAAGAAATGCAACAAAATATATTAAATAAAAAAATTGGGATAATAGGCGGGGGACAATTAGGTAAAATGATGATACTAGAAGCCAAAAAAATGGGCCTTTATGTTATAATACTTGACCCAGTAGAACATTGTCCAGCACATAGTATTTCAGATGAGCATATAATAGCAGATTTTGATAATGAAAAAGAAATAAAAAGATTGGCTTCTCTTTGTGACGTAGTAACATATGAATTTGAACATATTGATGCTAAAACTTTACTCTATTTAGAAAATAATGAAGTAAGTATATACCCTACTGCAAAAAGCTTAACTATTATACAAAATAAATTATTACAAAAACAGGAGCTTCTAAAAAATAAAGTTTTAGTACCTGAATTTATGCCTGCTAATAATATAAAAGACATTAAAGAAGCAGGAGGTAAATTTGGCTATCCCTTTATTTTAAAAACATGTACAGGAGGATATGACGGAAAGGGAAACTACGTTGTTTATAATGAAAATGATATAGAAAAGGCTTACGAAGCATTAGGAGCCGGAAAACTCCCCAATATGGCAGAAAAATTTATAGATTTTAGTATGGAAATTTCTGTATTAGCTTGCAGAGGAATAGATGGTGAAATTGTAGTTTATCCTGTTGCCGAAAATATACACAAAAATAATATTTTAGAAAAAACAAAAGTTCCAGCAAATATTTCAGAAAGTATATCACAAAGTGCTATGCAAACCGCCTCAAAGGTTATGGAGATTTTTAATGGGGTTGGTATGTTTTGTATTGAAATGTTTGTTTCAAGAGACGGAAGTATTTTTGTAAATGAGGTTGCTCCTCGCCCACATAACTCGGGGCATTATACTATTGAAGCATGTGTTACAAGTCAGTTTGAAAACCATATAAGGGCTGTTTGTGGAATACCGTTAGGAGACTCCTCATTAATTAGACCTGTTGTAATGAGAAATATATTAGGAGAAGAAGGGCATGATGGTAGAGCAGAAGTTAATGGAGTATCAGATGCATTGCAAATAAGGGAAGCAAAGCTTCATATTTATGGTAAGGAGTTTACTAAGCCTAAAAGAAAGATGGGACATTTGACTGTAATAGCAAATACTGTTGAAAATGCTGAACAACTAGCAGATAAGGCATTTGGGTTTATTAAAGTTATTAGTGAAAAAAATTGAAAGTCTAATTTTTACTTTGCGTTTTTATAAACAAAGGCATTTGTATGAATTACAAATTTGCAGCATTTATCACTAAAATTTTTTGAAGGGCTTGGGAAACTTTTTCAAAAAAGTTTTCCAAGCCCCTTTGTCAACAATCTGCTACTACTATTACTCCTACTTCTCCTTATATTTCCTTATTTCTTCCCAAACTTCATCTTTTTCAAGCCATCTTTTCCAGCAAGCAATTCCTGCAACATCATATTTTTCAGCTATTAAAAGCTTTTGGGAAATTGACTTTTCATCTTCCAACCAAACCTCATATTTAACTTTTTCACTTCCTTCTGTAGTTTCATATTGTGCATAATAATAACCAATATCCTCAAGCCATTTAAACTCAGCTCCGTTTTTCATAAATTTATTATACGCCGCCTGCATTGTCATATCTTCTTTTTTAAATGAGGCAATTCCATCTTTTTCAACAACTCTCCAAACCCTAACATAAAATGGTATACCCATTAAAACCTTTTCTTTTGGGACTTCTTCCAATGTCGCACTTATTCCCGTATCAACAAATCCTAAAGAAGCAACAGGTCCTGTTGTTTCCGAACCTGAATAGTGTTCATCGTAAGCCATAACACATACATAATCTACCGTCTTTTGAACTTCTGTCCTGTTGTAATATTTTGTGTGTAAAGGAACATACATGTCAACAGAAAGTATAGCACCTTGCTGACTAAGTAATGGTTTAAGTTCTCTTAAAAATTGTAAATAGTGTTCTGCATCTTTCTCCTGTACAGCTTCAAAATCAATATTTATTCCATCTAAATCATATATTGATACAAAGGCGAGAAGTTGTTTTATTACATGTTCTCTTACATCTGTATTTGATAATATTGCATGGCTAGTTTTACTATTAAAATTGTCGGTAATTAATGCCCAAACTTGGTATCCGTTTTTATGTGCGGCATTAACATAATCTTTATCTCCAATATTTACAATATCTCCACTGTAGTCATCTTTTTCAAAAGAAAACCATGTAGGAGAAAGTACGTTTATTTCTGGCTCGGCACTTCTTCTTTCTACCGATGAACTTGCTTTCTCATTAAAAACTTGGTCCCACAAAAGAATTATTTTGCCATTAATTGTAGGTTTGGTATATGTTTCAGTTGGTTCATCTTTTGCAATACTTGGTACAGTAAACTTTTCTCCAATAGTATCTGTGTTAATGTACCCAATAATTCCGCTTGGTGTTCTTACTCTTATAAAGTTTTCTATTTGCTCATATAAAACAAACTGTGAGTCAATAGGAACTTTTTCAGCAATTGCACTTTTTATACTTGGCTCATATCTTACAGTTACATCATTTTTAGTTTTGGAGCTTACAGCACCTAAAGTTTTTTCAATCTGCTTATCATCAATAATTAAAACATTGTACTTTGGTGAATATGTAATATCCATATTGTAAAAGTCAGAAACAAATCCTTGTGGTAAATATGCCATACCATTTTCCTCATGTACAGGAAGATTTAATGACAAAGGCTCATTATTAACAAAGTATTCCAATTCATCTGTTTTCATACGAATTACTTTATTTTCGGTTGTAATTATAAGCTTGTTTAACTTCTTGTCCCAATAAATATACTGGTCTAAATATTCTTTAACAAAATCAACAGGTATGTAGTATACATCATTTTTATTTATAGGATAACTTTCCAATAAAACAATTTGTTCTCCAAAAACAATATTTATTTTGTCTCTTTTTAAATTTTCAAAATGCTCATATACAGATTGTGTCTTAAAACTTGGCATAAATGCATAAACGCCTATGTATGCAGCACAACTTAATAAAACTACTGTAATAAAAACAAATATATACAGTGCTGCTGAAAGAGGTTTTTTAGGCTTATTTTGATTAGGTAAAGAATTATCATTATTTTCCATTTGTGTTATCGCTCCCATCTTAGAACTAGTTTAATATCTCCATTTTACATCTTTTTTATTAATTTTGTATTATGCTTCTTCATTGCTATTCTATTATGTGTTGCCAGTTCTTTACATATCCCAAAATTATCTCAAAAATAAAGATATTAAACAGCTTCTTATAAGTCCAATTTGCTGTTGGCAAATATGTAAAATTATTGTTGTTTGTTTATTATCCTGCTCTTTTAATAAACGTATTATTTTTTTATTTTATTACAGGTGAATAAGCATAATAAACTTTTTTTGAAAAAATGTTTATCAAACTCTTCAAAAACTTAATAAGGAATACTACATATATTTCGACAAAAATATTTAGTTTGCTTTACAATCCAATTAGACTGTGTCGAATTTAAGTTATATTATACCATGATAATTGCATTTTTTTAAAATGTAACTAAATTTTAATTTTTCTAACATGTATACAGTACAACGTCATAATATATATTTTTGTAGAATAAAATTAAGTAACTATAAATATTTGGAGGTAAGTATGAAAGTTATAAGTATAAGAAAGGAACAAATACTTATAGTTTTTTATATCATTGTTATTTTGATTGGTGTTATATCAAGCTATAACAGGGAAACTGTTGAAACATTTGCAATGCCTGTTTCAAAAAAAGTAATTTTAATTGATGCTGGGCATGGGGGTTTTGACCCAGGTAAAATTGGAGTAGATGGAACACTGGAAAAAGATATTAATTTAAAAATTGCTCAAAAGCTTCAATCGCATTTAGAACAAGGAGGCTCATATGTTATTGTAACAAGGGATATTGATGAAGCATTGGGAAATACTAAATCTAAAGATATGAAGGAAAGAAAAGACATAGCAAATAATAGTCAGGCTGATATGCTTATAAGTATACATCAAAATTCATATACAAGTGAAAGCGTTACAGGGGCACAGGTTTTTTATTATGACAATTCAGAAGATAGTAAGAAACTTGCAGAATATGTTCAGGCAGAGTTAAAAGACTTTTTAGGGCAAAAAAATAATCGTGAGGCAAAATCAAACTCCAGTTATTATATTTTGAAAAAAACACAAATGCCGGCTATTATAGTTGAATGCGGTTTTTTATCAAGCCCTACCGAAACACAAAAATTAATTGACGATGAGTACCAAGAAAAAATAGCGTGGGCAATTTACAAAGGTGTTATTAGTTATTATAAAGAAAACTAAAAATACAAACAGCGAATGCCGCAGAAGCGGCATTCCAGCAAAAGTTCTTTGCTTCTCTATTTGAAATAAACAAGTTGGTGGGTGATAGTGAAACTACTATACATTATTTCAAGCAGTTTGAGAATAATTGTTTATAAAAATCTTTAACAAAAAATTGGCTATGCCTTTGCAACGTCATATAATGAATTTAATACTAGCCAATTTTGGGCATAGAATGTATTTACATTCCAGTAGCTCGCACCTGCAAGATTATATTCGTATATAAGCTCTAATTTAGATAAAATACTTCTTGCATCTTCAAACCATACTTCATGTTCCAGCTTATTCTCATCAAAGTATCTAAAAAATGGTGTTTGAGATTTTGTATTAAATTCAATTTCAGCTCCATATTTTCTTGCTAAAGCAACAGCATTAGCATTTTGTATTGCTTTGGCTGGCGTATTTTCTTTAAAAGGTATTATCCAATCATATCCGTAATTAGGAATTCCCATTAATATATCTATTGATGGTATTTCTGTAACAGCGTAATCCAAAACTGCTCTAACCTCATATATCGGGGCAACAGCCATTGGCTGACTATATGCATAACCCCATTCATATGTCATTAATGTTACAAAGTCTACAATCTCACCAATAAATCGGTAATCATATGCCTCAAAAAGAACACCTTTTTGGTTTGCAGAAATTTTTGATGGTAGTGCAACAGAAACAGAAAAGCCATTATTATGCATAGCATCAGTAATTTTTACTAAAAAATCATTATATTTTTCTTTATCCTTAGGGTAAACATATTCAAAATCTACATCAACTCCTGAATATTTCTTCTCCTTCATCACAGCAAGAAGACTTTTAATAAGATTATCTTGTGCTTTTTGATTTGACAAGAAAGCATTTGCAATATCACTGTTAAAGCCTCCATTATGCTCAATATTAGTTATAACTAAAATAGGCATTACTCTATTAGCGATACAAGCATCTACTATATGTTGGTCATTAATGTAAGTAAAAGTTCCATCTGCTAGAACCTCGTAACTGAAAACACTTAAATACGTAAGGTATGGTAACGTCTTATCTAGCGTTTCTTTATCAATATTTGGATAAGCATAACCATTTATTTCTACTATTCCTTTTTTGGGTTTTCTACCGTCGACTATAACTATTGTTTGCCCAATTACAAGCTGTTCGTCTAAAGGTATTTCGTTATCCTTTGCTATCTTTAAGTAATCTACGCCATACCTATTTCCGATAGAATATAAACTGTCACCCTTTTCAACAACATGAATAATAATTTTAATCACACCCTTATTATACGCTTCATATAATTCTTTAATTTATACTATGCATATAACAAGTTTTTTTTGACAATTTAATATAGTAGGAGTATAATTAAATTTTGCTTTAATGCTTGTTCGATTTTGTTGAACCAAAATCATCAAAATTAATTTCTTCTGAAATTATATAAAGGGGTCTTTTTTTATTTTCCTCATATATTCTTGCAATGTATTCTCCAATCATTCCCAAAGAAATAAGCTGTACTCCAGAAAAAAAGGATATAGCAACAATTATAGAAGCCCAACCGCTTGTATTATTTAATATTCTATCTATAATTGCATAAATAAGTAAAATAATAGAAATAATAATTGATATTCCTCCAAGCAATTCTATAAGCTTTAATGGCTTTATTGAAAAAGAAATTATTGCATCTGTAGCAAATTTTAACATCTTTTTAAGCGGATATTTTGTTTTGCCAGCGTATCTCTCATTTCTTACGTACTCAATTGGAACTTGCTCAAACCCCACCCAACTTATCATGCCTCTTATAAATCTATTGGATTCTGGCATACTTTTAAATACTTCTGCAACTTTTCTGTCAATAAGTCTAAAATCTCCTGTATCTTTAGGTATATTAATATTTGTCATAAAATTTAGAAATTTATAAAAATATTTTGCTGTAATTACTTTAAATAAAGTTTCTCCTTTTCTTGCTTTTCTGACTGCATAAACAACATCTGCACCTTTCCTCCAAAGAGAAATCATATCTTTAATAAGTTCAGGAGGGTCTTGCAAGTCCGCATCAATTATTATGATTGCATTGCCAGAGGCCTTGTCAATTCCGGCGGTTACAGCCATTTGATGACCAAAATTACGTGAGAAATTAATAATTTTAGCCTTTTTATCTCTATTAGCTATTTCTTTTAAAATTTCTTTTGTATTATCTCTGCTACCGTCATTTACAAAAATAATCTCATAGTCGTATTCTATTTCCTTCATTACTTGTGTAATTCTTGTATAGCAAGCCATTGCTACTTCTTCTTCAAAATACATCGGAACTACAACCGATATAATGTATTCCATTTAACCATTCCTTTCTATGTATAGCTTACAATTGGGTCATAATTGTCTACTGTAAGTAGTTTTATTAATATATCATATATAAATAATAATTAGAATGAAAAAACTCTAAGCTATATATGGTTATATTTTATGTTAAAGTTTTTTGAAGGATTTTGGAAACTTTTCTCAGAAAGTTTCCAAAATCCTTTATTATGCATTAGGTTAAACTGATATTATAATAATCAAGCCAATAATTAATTTGAATAAAATATGCAATAGTTTGAGGTGTAGTCATAAGCTGACCATACCAAGGTACTGAGTTATCATAATTTAATATATTTTGCAATTGTTCTTTTTTTAGAATGTCAAGTAATGGAGATGAAGGCGTATTTATAATATCTTGCAATATTTCTGAAACTCTTTTTAAATACTCTGGATTATGTGTTTTTGGATATGGGCTTTTTTTACGCCATAATACTTCTTCTGGTAAAACACCACCCATTGCTAAACGCAAAAGCCCTTTCTCCCTTCCCATATAATCTTTAAACTCCCAAGGAACATTATATAAATACTCAACTATCCTATGGTCACAAAACGGCACACGTACCTCCAAACCGTTATACATGCTCATTCTGTCTTTTCTATCAAGAAGTGTCTGCATAAACCAGTCTACATTTAATTTGAACATTTCTTTCATACGTTTTTCTAGTGGCAGTTCATTTTCTGATTTATCTGTGTTTTTTAAAGTGTCGCTATATTTATTATATACATAATTAATTGGGTCTATATTTTCTAAAAATTCATCTTTTACAAATGAAGCTCTGTAGGCAGTTGATTGTGACCATGGAAAACCATCTATCATACGTATATCTTTATCTCTATACCATGGATAACCCCCAAAAACCTCGTCGGCACATTCTCCCGAAAGTGCTACGGTTACATGCTTTTTAACTTCTTTGCAAAACAAAAGCATCGAGCCATCTACATCAGCCATTCCTGGCAAATCTCTAGCTTCGACAGCACTGAAAAGACTTTCAACTAAATCATTTGTATTTATTTTAACAGTTGTGTGGTTAGTATTCAAATAGTCACTCATTATTTTAATATATTTATTGTCACTTTCGGGTTGAAATTTACTTGTTTTAAAATATTTATCATTTTCGGTATAATCAACAGAAAAAGTTTCTTTTATACCTGAAATCGCAGCAATAATACTTGAATCAAGCCCGCCTGAAAGAAATGAACAAATAGGGACATCAGATACAATTTGTCTTCTTATAGAATCTCTAACTAGAAAATTTAGTTTTTCTACTGTTTCTGATAGAGAATCTTTGTGCTCTTCTGCATTAAGACTCCAATAGCAATTGATGAATAAACCGTTTTTATTAAAATAACCTTTATATCCTGGTTTAAGTTCTTGAATATTTTTAAATATACCATACCCTGGAGTTCTTCCTGGACCTACTAGCATTATCTCAGCAACCGATGTCGTGTCTATTTCAGCTTTTACAAGAGGGTGTTTTAACAATGCTTTTATTTCAGAGCCAAAAATAAATTTATTGTTATCAACAACACAATAAAAAAAAGGCTTAACCCCTATTCTGTCCCTAGCAATAAACAGCTCTTTTCTTTTTTCGTCCCAAATTGCAAATGCATAAATCCCATTTAATTTTTGAACACAATCCTCTCCCCACTCTATATATGAACATAACAATACTTCTGTATCAGAATGACCATTAAATTTATATCCTTTTTCTAGCAGTTCTTTTCTAATATCTTCTGTATTATAAAGTTCACCATTATACACCAAAATCGTATTTTGCTCACATTTATCAAAAATCATAGGTTGTTTGCCGTTTTCAATATCTACCACTGCAAGTCTAGAATGTATTAAGCATACATCGTCAGAACTATAAATTCCGCTTGAATCGGGCCCTCTGTTAGAAAGTGATTTTTCCATTTCATAATAATGTTCAGTATATTTTTTAATATTATTCTCAAAGTCTACAAAACCAGCAATACCACACATTTACAATCATCTCCAAGTTCATGCTTTGTCAAGCTCACGTTAAATTACTTCAATATATGCAGTTTTAACTTATGCTGTGATTTATATACAATTAAAAAAATATTGTGGTATACTAAACTCCTCAAAAGGCTTTATTAAGAAATACTTAATAAATTTAATCCAATGTCGTTATTTTTTACATATAATTATTAAAAATACTAAACGGTCATATAATACTTTAGTATCATTTAATATGCTACAGGTTATTATATATTAAATATTAAAAAATCTAACAATGCAATTCTATATTTTAGTACAGTTTTGTTTATATTTTTCAAGAAATAAGTTGCACCCAATTGGTATTTAATAACTTCTAATTTTAATTTATAATATTATTACAAAGAATTTGAGTTTTAATAATTTTTTTTATTAGTTTTTGTTAACAATTGATACAAGTTTATTTATTACCAATAGTAATAAATATTCCTTTTAGAAATTTGAAAGCGTGATTATATGGAATTTACAGAAAATCGGTTTTTGATGTTACTAAGATATATAATAGAGCATCCGGAAAGTAGCATATTAGCGTTATCATCAAAGTTTGGCTGTTCTGAACGCCAAATTAATTATGATATCTCCAAAATAAACCGATTTTTAGCTTCAAAAGGAATTGATAGCATAAAAATTGCCAAGAGAAAAGTTTTAATATCTGAGCAAACTATAAAGAAGGCACTTGAACTTACACGGGAACAAAATCGTGAATATTGTTATATAGACGGAGAGCATAGACTATTTTTTATGTGTATAATGATGTTTTGTGTATCCGAAACACTTTCTATAGCAAGTTTCATGATTACGTTTAAAGTAAGCAAGGGTACAGTAATAGGAGATTTAAAAAAACTAGCATTAAAAGCTGAAGAATATGACGTTAAAATAGAATATTCAAGACAAAAAGGATATTATCTTTCGGGTTCTCAGCTAAGAATACGCTCGCTTGTATTATTCTCAATATACAAAATAAGAGAAAACTTACTTTCTCTTAAATTAATATCAAAAGTAATAAACACCCCTGATTATATTCAAAAAAATAATGAAATAAGAAATAGGCTCAATTCTTTTGTAAAAGAAAATAATGTTTCTGTAATCTCTGACTACATGGAGCAGGTTATATACATGACATCTCTTTTGTCATATTATGTAAAATCTTCAAAATACAAATGTCAAACCGTCGTAGAAGAAGAAACACGCTGGAAAAGGTACTCATTATATTCAAAAATTAATGATTGTTTTAATTCTCTACCACAAGCTCTACCAAAAGAGGAGCAGGGGTATTTCTTTGTTTTAATTATAAGTATGACTGCTGCATGTGACGGGTTCGATTATATTTATAATATGGAATCGCATTTTCTATATAAAATGGCAGAGGCTTTGGTAGGAAGATTCGAGGTTATTACTTGCACAATATTTACTAAAAAAGAACTGCTTATTAAAAATTTGATTATGCATTTAAGGTCTGCATATTTTAGATTAAAGTATGGAATGGCAATAGTTAACCCCATGCTTAATCAAATAAAGGAAGAATATAAAGATATTTTCCACAAAGTAAAGCTTGTTCTCTCTCCTTTGGAGCAATACGTTAATACACCTATACCCGAAGATGAAATAGGATATATTACAATACATTTTCTAGCAATGGTTGATGATATAGACCACATAAGAAATAAAAAATTAAAAGGTATTGTAATATGCCATAACGGTTTAGGGGCCTCAGCAATGTTAAAACATCAACTTCAAGAAATGTTTCCTGAAATAGTTTTTGAAAATATTTATTCTCTAGATGATGTTTCTTCTATTGGTGCTAATATTATAGCAGATATTATTTTTACAACAGTACCTTTTAAATTAAATAATAACATACCTATTTTTGTAGTTCCTCCACTTATATCCGCTGCTGAAAGAATTTCTATTTCGTGGGACGTTTATTATAAAGTTTTTGGAGTTATGCGACAGGCTATTAATGTATCAAATTTAATTAATATTATCGAAGAATATGCACATATTACAAATTATGAGGGATTAAAAAACTCACTTTATAATGTCCTAAGTAATCAGTTTAAAAATGAAAGGAAGGATAACCTGCCTATGCTAAAGGATTTGATAACCGCTGAAACAATTCAATTTGTTGAAAGCGTAGGAGATTGGACAGAGGCAATAAGATTAGGGGCAAAACCTCTAGTTGAGAACGGTAGCGTCCAACAAGAATATGTTGAGGCTTGTATTGAAAATGTTAAAACATATGGTCCATACATTGTTATTACGAAAAATATAGCATTACCTCACGCACAAGACAGAACAGGGGTAAATAAAGTAGCTATGAGCTTTTTGCATTTGGAACAACCTGTAAAAATTCTTGACGATGATGAATGTGAAGTTACTATTTTAATTACTTTGGCAACACCTGACAACAATTCTCATCTTAGGGCTCTAGCAGATTTAACTACAATTTTAACAGACGAAGACAAAAAACAAAGATTAATAGACAGTAAAAATTTTCAAGAAGTATTAAAAATAATTGATGAGGTGAAAGTATGAAAATTATGGCAGTTTGTGGTTCAGGAATAGGTAGTAGTTTTATGTTGGAAATGAATATTAAAGATGTTCTTAAAGCATTAAACATTACAGATGTTGAGGTTGAACATACTGATTTGTCTGGAGCAACTCCTGGTTGTGCTGATATTTTTATTGCTGGAAGAGATATAGCTATGGCTATGGGACATTTAGAAAATGTTGTTGTTCTTAATGACATTTTAAACAAACAAGAGTTAAAAGAAAAAATTCAAGAAGCTATTGAAAAAAATAGTTAAATGCTTTGGGGCTTTCAGCCCCAAACCCCGACTTTTTTCTTGTAAGAAAGAAGTAAAGAACTTTTGCCGGAATGCCACTTTGCGGCATTCCTTGATGGAGATTTTTAAGTATGTGGGAAATTTTTAAAAGATAGGTTTTTTTAGTGTCTTTATTTTATTAACAAAATAAACTCTTTTGAACAAAAAAATTAGCATAATGTGGGAGGAGATAGTGATTATGGCAATTTTTCAGTTTATACAAGGACTTTTAAGCGAGGCATCAGTTTTAATTGCGCTTATTTCATTAATTGGGCTAATGCTTCAAAAAAAGAGTGCATCCGAAGTTGTTAGAGGAACGATTAAAACATTTTTGGGATTTATCGTTTTAGGAGCAGGTGCCGGAGTAGTTGTAAATGCACTTACACCTTTTGGAGAAATGTTTCAATATGCTTTTAATACACAAGGTGTTGTTCCTAATAACGAGGCTATTATAGCACTTGCTTTACAACAATATGGCGGTATTACTGCTATGATTATGTTTTTTGGTATGTTAGCAAATCTACTTATTGCAAGATTTACAAAATTAAAATTTGTATTTTTAACAGGTCATCATACATTATATATGGCATGTATGATTGCAGTTATTCTTTTGACTATTAACATGAGCCAAACAATGACAATTGTTGTTGGTTCAGTTGCTTTGGGCTTGACTATGGTTATTTTTCCGGCGATGGCTCAACCTACTATGAAAATTCTTACAAAAAATGATGAAGTTGCATTTGGTCATTTTAGTACAATAGGTTATGCAACATCTGCACTTATTGGAAAAGCTGTAGGAAAAGGTTCTCGCTCAACAGAAGAAATTAATTTCCCTAAATCACTTGCTTTTTTAAGAGACAGTTCTGTTTCAATATCACTTACTATGTGTGTTTTTTATCTTGTATTATCTATTGCTTGTGGTGCTGAATATGTTGAAACAAATTTAAGTGGAGGTAAAAACTTTTTGGTTTATGCAATAATTCAAGGTGTAACTTTTGCTGCTGGTGTATTTATTATATTACAAGGCGTAAGGCTTGTTCTAGCTGAAATAGTGCCTGCATTTAAAGGCGTTTCAGAGAAACTTATCCCTGGTGCAAGACCAGCCCTTGACTGCCCTGTAGTTTACCCATATGCTCCTAATGCTGCACTTATAGGCTTCTTTTCAAGCTTTGTAGGTGGCGTTGTTGGAATGTTTATTCTTATTGCAACAAAAAGTGTAATTATTTTACCAGGTGTTGTACCTCACTTTTTCTGCGGTGCTACAGCAGGTGTTTTCGGTAATGCCACAGGAGGCGTTAGAGGTAGTGTTATTGGTTCATTTGTAAATGGTTTACTACTTACTTTTGGTCCTGTATTGCTTATGCCTCTTTTGGGAAGTCTTGGTTTCGCAAATACAACTTTCTCAGACTTAGACTTTATTGCAACAGGCTTTGCATTAGGGCAAGCAGGAAAGTTCGGCCCTATTATCGCAACTGCATTAGTGTTTGGCACATTAATTGCTATTGTTGCATATAGCTTCCTTAAACCTGATAATAAAAAAGCTCAATAAGGAATTATATAAAAGAAAGAAGACCGTGGGGAAACTTTTTGAATAAAAAGTTTCCCCACCCCCCTTTAAAAACTTTATACAGCAAACAATACAAGTGTTGTTTTTGCTTATGATATCCAATTTTGAAAGAGGGGTTTGGGGAGGGAAGTTTTTCAAAAGTTTTCTTCCCAATACCTTTTTTTACTAATTATAAAGGAATGGTGATTTAATTGCATAATAATATAAAAGAAAATGAACTAAATAAATTTGCCGCAAATATTCGCCTAGAACTTCTTAAAATGTTACAACATTTGGGATATGGGCATTATGGCGGCTCTTTATCTATTGTGGAAGCATTAGCCGTTCTATATGGTAAGCATATTAATATTGAAGAGAAAAACAAAGATTACTTTATTTTGTCAAAAGGGCATAGTGGGCCTGCTCTTTATGCTACTTTAGCTTTAAAAGGTATAATTGATAAAGAAATGCTTAAAACATTAAATCAGAATAAAACAAATTTGCCGAGTCACCCCGACAGACTTCTTACGCCTGGAATTGATATGACAACAGGTTCTTTAGGTCAAGGGCTTTCTGTTTCTTGTGGAGTAGCAAAAGCTTTGAAATTAGATAATAAGAGTAGTTTTGTGTATACAATAGTCGGAGACGGAGAACTTAATGAAGGGTTATGTTGGGAAGCAGTACAGTTTGCCACACATAACCTTTTATCAAATTTAATAGTTTTAGTTGATAATAATAAAAGACAACTTGACGGATATTTAAACAATATATGTGAGCCTTTGGATTTTACAGCAAAATTTGAGGCTTTTGGATTTTTTGCACAAAAAGTTGACGGAAAAAATGTTAGTGAGATTGATTTTGCAATAGAAAAAGGAAAAACTATTAACAAACCAAAAGCAATTATACTTGATACAATAAAAGGTCAAGGTGTTCAAATGCTTGAGGAAAAGGTTGATAATCACCATGTACGTTTAACCGAACAAGAAAAAAATCAGCTTGCGGATATTATTAAGACTATGGAAAATGAATTAGGAGGTGGACAAGCATGAGTAAATATGATAAAGAGATGAGAGTTGTTTATGCAGAAACTTTAGTTGAGTTAGGAGAAAAAGATAAAGATGTAGTTGTTCTTGAAGCCGATTTGAGCAGTTCAATTTCAACAAAGCTTTTTGCTGATAAATTTCCTGATAGATTTATTAATTGTGGTATTATGGAAGCTAATATGGTTAGTGTTGCAGGAGGATTATCTCTTTTAGGCAAAAAGCCCTTCGCTCATACATTTGGCTCTTTTGCTGTTCGTCGAGCACTTGATTCTATGTACCTTTCTGTTGCTTATTCTAATTTGGGTGCTACCATTTTAGGTTCTGATGCAGGTGTCACTGCTGAACATAATGGTGGTACACATATGCCACTTGAAGATGCAGGTATTATGAGATGTATCCCTAATGCATTTGTTGCGGAAGCCTCAGATGGAAGGTTGTTAAATCAACTTATTCATATGTCTTATGAAAACAGAGGGTTATGGTATATACGTACTCATAGAAAAAAATCCAAACAAATATATAGCAAGTTGGAAACATTTGAGTTGGGGAAGGGCAAATTAGTTGTTGATGGTAAAGATTTGCTTATTGTTGCTTGCGGAATTATGGTTGATGAAGCATTACAAGCCAAACAAATTTTAAACGAAAAAGGTATAAGTGTTGCTGTTATAGATATGTTTATGTTAAAACCGTTTGACAGTGAAATTATTTTAGAATATATGAAAAAAGTAAAAGGAATAATTACTGTTGAAAATCATCAAATTACAAATGGGCTAGGGTCTGCTGTAGCTGAAGTAATGGCAGAGAATCCGTCTAATGTTAAGCTTACAAGACTTGGTATAAAAAATAGATTTGGTCAGGTAGGTAATGTTGAGTTTTTAAAGAGGGAATATGAAATTGACAAAGACTCTATTGTTAATGCAGCATTAAAGTATTTTTAATTATAAAAGACATTAGGGAGAAATCTTAAAAAAGTTTTCTCCCTAAATTTCTTATTTAAAATTTTTAGTTTTTTTAATCTAATATTTAATATAAGTAAAATGCAGAATTACTTTAGATTAGCTTAAATTGAGTTTAATATAATACTTGTAATTACTACAATAACAAGAATAAAAATTAACTATTGAAATTTTACCAATATTAAGGTATGATATATAAGCAATATGCATTTGTAGCTCAGTATGGATAGAGCAATCGCCTCCTAAGTGATAGGTCGCAGGTTCGAGCCCTGTCAAGTGCATTATAAAAATAATAGTTGAGAATGTTATATTGTCAGTTTTTTGTATATATGTACAATGCAATATGATGTTAAATCAAGTTTTAAAAAAACTTTCCTAAATTTTGCTTTTTGCATACGAATTGATTTATAAATAAAAATCCATATTTTTGGCGAATTTTTGCCATATTCCGTTAATATCGCTTTGATATCTACGAAAACTTGTTTTACTTGACAAAAATCCGCCATAGTATAAACTTTATATTTTGGATATAGGTTTTTTGTGTGAATAAAAATAGTTTGCTAAAAAGTAGAACAATCTCTATATAAGATTAAATAGTAATGTGTTTTTCTTGCTATGGCTATATTGTCAATTGCTGCTCAAAAAGCTTGAATAAAAAAATATTTACCTTATTTTTTTATTTACAACCACAATGACAGTCATGCTCTTTTTTGTGTCTATGAGGAATATTTCCGCTTATACCAGCTAAAAACTCTGGTTTTTGAGGAGGTGCAAAAATATCCATTGGGAAATCCAAGTTATCAAAGAATTCACATGGATTAAGTGGAGAAATTTCTTCGCATTCTTCAGGAATACAGAATCCTCTTGACTCTACAGTAAGATTTACAATTCTAAATAGTTTGATTATTGTAAACAAACCAATTGTTACTGCTACTTCATTTGGTTCTGGTGCAAAATCTTCTGGACCGCAAACTCTGCGTCTTTGATAGCGTAATTCAGCCGCTAACGCAACCGCTTTAGCTTCAACAAGTATAAACGGTTCTGCATTTATATATAAGGTATATATTATTTATTATCTATATATTGTAAGCCTAAAACCATCACCTTTATGTGATAAGCTTTCTGTCGCTTAGGCATATATGCTAGTCTGCCTACTTTATCAGTTGGTAATTTAATTTTGTATTATGATAATATAAAACTCCTAGAAGCTTACTAATAGACTTATGACCTGCACTCAAAATATTTGTATAACTACTGTATGTTATATTAACACGAGTTCGACACAATTAAGCTGTGTCGAACTTTTAATAATATTTGCACAAATTTAGCCAAAATCATGCTGAATTTATACTCATAACGTGAAATATCTTACGATTTTCGGCTTGTTTAACAAGCCGGCTTGACTACGTCAAACCCACATTATATTATATCTCGCCAGAAAGCAGAATTCTATTTCTAATGTACCTCATATAAATAATATCTGTGTTTAAAGGTTTTGTTTAATACAGCTTGCTAAAATTCACCATTATAAGGCAATATAGTAGTTCTGCGCTACACTTAAGAGATTGATTTAATGATATTTTTTAATAGTATTCCAAATCACTTAATTTCTTTCTTATCTTCTATATCAAGGAAAATTACGGATAAAATCTTGTCTATAAGCTAATCATTAATCCTGTAAGCGTGTGAAAAATCATATGGATTATAAGCAAAGTAATTCCTTATAAATGTTAAGTCATCCTCAAGTAATTTAGATTCACTGACGAAGTTAGGTCTATTACCAACTGCCACGAGTAAAATTCTTTGCACAAAAAAAAGCTCGTCAACCACAAGAAAAAGAGGTATAATTATAACGAAGGAATAAAAATTTACTCTCAATAATGCATATAAAAAAAGGTGTTAATTACCACAAAAAAAGTCGTGGTAGAAGAAAAGAAAAGCTACTTGAAAATTATAATGCGTTTTGTGAGTTGTATAAGATATTTAAGCATTTCTTTCCTGACCTAATCATAATATTACATCGAATAAAAGATCCGCATAACAAAAGTTACATCACCTATGAGGAGTACGTAATTTTGTTATGTCAGCAATTTTTCATATTGAGAGTATGCGCAAGATGACAGTAGAGTTTAATCAGGAAGCATGCATCGAAAATATAAAACATATGCTCAATCTAGATAAGTTAGAGGAACTTCCGCATTGGAGTACAATCAATGACTATCTGGAGAGGTTGGACTGCAACGAATTAGAGGCTATCATTCCAAAGCTCATAACCCCACTGTTGGGAATGCGTTCATCTGAGGGAAGTTGTATAAAAGTTTTTCGATAGCCGGAATCATCACAACAACCCAAAATGGATGGGTATTTTTCTATAGCACCTTTGAACACATCACTGCCGAACACTGTGTCATGGATATTAGAAGCGTGCACTTTGACAAAAAGCAAATTACCTATTGTATCTGTGACTATGTGACGTTTTTGACCTTTGATTTTTTTCCCACCATCAATGCTGCTTTCTTCAGCCGCAGATGTGGTTTTTACGCTTTGTGAATCAATCAATGAATATATCGGTTGTGCAGTTCGTCCGGCATTTGTCCTTGTTTTTTCAAGAAGACATACCAAAATCTTTTCCCATAAGCCTGACTTAACAGCACGACGGTAAAATGACCATACTGTCACATATGGTAGGAAATCTTTGGGTAAAAGCCGCCACTGACAGCCTGTTTTATTAAGGTATAAAACTGCGTTCAAAAGTTCACGCTTGCTATATTTTTGTAAATGTTTATCTCTATTTTCTCCAGTGGAAAATGGCTTTATCATCTCCCATTGCCTGTCGCGAATGTCAGTACTGTATCCCATGTGATCCTCCATTTCGTTA
This sequence comes from uncultured Defluviitaleaceae bacterium, assembly GCA_964474135.1. Classification (GTDB taxonomy): domain Bacteria; phylum Bacillota; class Clostridia; order Lachnospirales; family CAYYRV01; genus CAYYRV01. The sequence continues at coordinate 45,211 of CAYYRV010000003.1, read as the reverse complement.
TATGATATATATTGTCATATTTTGGAGTTTATTGAATACAGGTTCTTACTTTCATTGTTGACACCTACCTTAGTTAATAAACCTTTTTTTTGCTTCTCAATGATATATTTTTTTATCCACTTTTGTGCAGATGTATCTTTTTTTGGTAGTCTCATAAACTCTCTAAAAGCCCGTTCATAATCTCCATTCTGTGTACTTTTGGATAATTTTTCGCTTTGCCAACGCTTCATATCAGACTTTCTTTGAGTATTCAATATTTATAAAACAGATGTGTGCAAATATTTTCTATTTTCGTATCTTACTCAAAAAACTCCAATTATTTGTAAACACCCTGTTTTAATATTGTTTGAAGGTCATCTCCAATTTTATCAAGCTTTTTATTAATGCTTTCTACATTTGTTTCTAATTTAAGTGTGCTTTCCTTAAGCTTGCTTATAGAATCAGCATTATTATCAAAAAGTTTGCTATGTTCTTTAACGGTCTCTTGTAAACGTTTTACATCATAACAAGGACATTGTTGGTTTTTGATTTGGTCTATTTCATGTACAAGCAAACTTATTTTATTAATAATCTTTATTAAGCTCCAAATAAACGCACCAATAGCTCCAACGCCTCCAACTAGTGCTACCCAAGAATTAAAATCTGGCATAACCAATACCACTCCTCAATTTTTAACCTAATTCTTTATAACTAAGAACCCTATTATTATCAGAAATACCACTTGTAGTTGGGTCTGTTACAGCATTAAATATTGCAAAGACAATATTACCAACTACAAAAGGATTCTTTAATGCTTCAAGTGTATAGTAAAACAGTGTATCCCATGTAGTTATGTCAGAAAATTGAATATTATAGTAAACTAACACAGGTAGTATAATAGCCCCAAACGTTTGTATAAAAAACAGTGGATTTTTAAATCTTATTTTCCAATTAATATCCACAACATCACCTCTCTAAAGCAGGAAGCTTTTTAGCTTCATCATAGCTAACTTTAAATCCAAACTTCTCTAAATCCCTAAGTTTTACATAGTTAGTATCATTTTTAAAAGAAGATTCAACAACAACAGGGCTACCATTATACAAAACAGTTAATTCTTTTATCATTTCTTCATCATCATCCTTTTTCAACTCTTCTATTTCCCACTTCATTTTACAATCTTGAGGCACTTTTTTTCCTTGCTGCAATTGCTTTATTGTAAGCCCATTTGTAAATTGAAAATGTGGCAAGTCAACAAAACCTTTCCAGTTTCCTCCCCATTCAAGCCCCATTTTTGCACCTATTTCACCAACCTTACGCCATTGGGGGTCTTTTCCAGACCAGTCTATTTGCCCATTGGATAGCAGCGGTGCAAAATCGAATGCCAACGCATAATTATGTATAGACTCCCCACCTCTAGCATTTGTTATTATTTTCCCTGCTGTCATCCTTCCTTTGGCATACAAAGTATTTTGATATTCATTATCCCTGTAAGTGGACGTTATAATTATCCTTATACCAGACTGCTTACAACGCTTTATAAGCTCATTAGCAGCTCGTTGTAATGTTGGATGTAGATATTTGATTTCTTTACTATCTATCATTTTTTATACTCCCTTTCTAAAAGCAACTTTCTAAACAAATTACTACTATTCTCAATTTAAAACATAGATAAAACTTGTCTTTTTGCCACATTACTATGTCTGCTCCTCCTAGCTTTTTTCTAGCAAGCATAGTTATTATATCTTTGTACTGCTGCAAAAATTCTACGTTTTAATTCTATGTTTTAATTCGTAAATAGTATAAAATAAAAAAACCAGCTTATAATATGAAAGCTGATTCTAAAAGCCTATCTAAACAATTGTAATTTTAAACTGCTCAAAGCGTACATCAGTATCGGCTGCTCTCTCGATATCAACCCAAATATCCTTACTTTCACCTGAGGCTAAGTCAATAGCCATATTAGCACTATATTCAATATTGTCTAAACTCATTGTTATTTTATCTTTATTTCCAACACTAGGGCTTATATATAGCTTCATATTTGTATAATCCTCATTAGAAATATTTGTAATAGTGACATTATCTTTATATTTTTTGAACAAGGCTGTTTTATATGTAACCTCATTTCCGTTATAGGTAAGTATTACATCATAGCTGCTATTAAAATACTCGTCGCCATAGTTAATAGGTATTGTATCACTTTCAAATACAAGAGTTTCCTCATTATCAAATATTTGAATTTTACCATTAAAACAATAGTCTATATATATTTTTCCAACAGCATCATAACCAACAGTCGTCTCTTTAACAAGATTATCACTTGCATCAATCAGGTTAATTCTAAATCCTGGAGGATAATTATAAATGCTTAAATATGGGCTACTATAAACTTTATAATCTTTTAATATAAAGCGTTTTTCGCCTTCGACTAAAAAACCATGCCTTTTAATAACCTCAAATCTACTTCCTCCGATATTTATCCAGTTAATACTATCTACTGATTTGTAGCCCTGCAAATAGTTATCATAAGCAATCAGTCTCCAATAACAATAATCAGTCTCATCCGAATCACCTGAATTTTCAAAAATACCAGATAATATCCCATCTTCACCGCTTACATAAAAATAAGCATTTTCTGAGCCTGTTGCATAATAATCTTTTTCTATTTCAATAACAAATTCACCTTTGTTAAAATTTCTTTCAATATTACCAGACTCTAAATAAAAATCTCCGCCAGCAATTATAAATTTACCAGTTCCTAAAAACTCACTGGCTCTTGTAGTAAAAAAATTTTCTATTTCTATTAACCCATCGTTTAATTTTCTAAAAGCCATATTCACCACCCTTTTTAGTTGTACACTCTTTTCCAGTCGTATTTACCAGTGTCAGTATTAAACACAAACTCATACAAAGCTAAAGCTCTAAAATCTCCAGTATCTTCTCCTAATATAGTACCTAACGGTCTTGATTCATAATTAACAAAAGGAATTTTTTCTACAGGATTGATTTCATCTAATAAATTATTATCCTCATCATAAACTTGAATACGTGTAATTCCAGCTGGACAACTATGGTCTTTATAGTCGTTAAGTACAAAGTATAATGTTGAGTCGTTATCAACACTACCTACAACACTGCTAATCTCTCTTTTGCAAAACTGATTATCTCGAAAAAATGCATTATCAGAATCAATATATACCCCGTTATCTAAATCAGAACCATAGCTCCAAGGATAACCCGATATAGAACCTGGTTTTGATTCCTCATTCCAAGTTACTAAAATTTTTCCCTCTTTATCACCAGTCTTTTTAAGCCAAAATGTGTCAATAATACCTTCTGTGTTTGTCCATTGGGTTACTATATAAAAATCAACAGGGTGGTCTAGCAATGGTTTTCCGATTTCAGGTGGAGGTGCAGGTTTAGCAGGAGGTAATGGAGGTATAGGTTCAACATATTCGTTATCAGCTTTTATAGTCCTACCACATACAAGCTCCAAGTCAAATGAATACGCACTGGCAAGAGCTATATTTTCAATTTCAAATTTTTTGAAAACACCCCTAAAGCAACGCTGATACTCGTCAACAAAATAAAAAATACGCTTAAACAATGAAACAAAATCAATATAATGTTCAGCATAAAATATAGCTTGAAATTGTATAAGTATATCATGCTCACGCATTTCCTGTTTTCTTTTAAAACCTCTAAGTATTTTGCTATCGGCAAAATTCAAATCAGGTCGAGGAGGCTTATAATCACGTATTTTGCAAAATAACCTCCTGCTACTCCAAACCGTAACATTATCAAATGCGGCTTTTCTTGATTTTTGAACACCTTTACAATTATAAACAAATTTAATAGTATGTGTTCCAGGGAATAGAACTATAGGTTCAATTCTTTTCCAAGAAGTAGCCCTTACAGCCCTAAAATAAATCTCGCCATCGAGCCAAAACTCTAAGTAGTTGGTTGGTGCATCGGGATCACCATTTTGCAAATAATACTCAAATATAAGTTCGCCAAAGCTATCAATAGTAAACTCTTTTTCGACACTACCACCCCAATAACTGCCAAATGATTTAATTTTTATATTGCCATCAAGCCCTGTGCTTTGGTCTTCATTTGTATCTATACTCATAATATGCCAATCCATGAAATTTTCATCCTTCTGGAATTCTTTAGAGGCAACCCAACCATTAGGTATCTCACCTTCGGCTGATAATTCAGATTCAAAATCGTCAACAAACAGCAGTTCATTTTGTGCTACATAAAGCTTAAGCTCCTCGGGTATCAAATTTTTTAAATACATAACATACCACCTCTTAAAGACTAAACTGTTTTAATGTGAGTTCAACTATCGAACAAGCTTATGCAAAATTTTTTACGTCACATTACACCTTTTTTATATTCCATGTTTTGGTAGGATATGGTTCAACCTGTACTCCTTCATTAACTATAGGTATTTGTAAGCCGAAAAGCTTGTCATCATTATTTAATATTGGAGTATTTTTATCTTCTTCATAAATATGCATTGACCCAGTAAAATGCCCTGCATCAGACCTTTTGGCATCAAACTTCAATGCATTATTACCCTCTTTTAGTGTTCCTATCTCCAAAAAGTAAGGTTTCTTATATATAACAAAGTCTTTATAAAGTAGGTCTCCATTCAAATATACATCTGCAGTATCGAAATCCTCATCATTACTATCCCATATTTCTATCCAGATTACTTCAGATGAAGTGACTATTTCCATTTCTGCATCAGGTGTAGGTTCTGGCTCAGGTTCAGGCTCTGGTTTAGGAGGAGGCAGAGGAGGTATAGGTGCAACATATTCATTATCGTTTTTCATAAACCTACCACATATAAGCTCCAACTCAAATGTATATGCACTACCCAGAGCTATGTTCTCAATTTCAAATTTTTCAAAAACACCTCTAAAACAACGCTGAAACTCGTCAACAAAATAAAAAACACGCTTATACAGTAAAGAAAAATCAATATACTGTTCAGCGTAAAATGTGGCTTTAAATTCTATGGGTGTATCATGCTCACGCATTTCATGTCTTCTTGTAAAACTCCTAAGTATTTTGTTTTCGGTGTAATTCAAATCAGGTCGGGGAGGCTTATAATCATGTATTTTGCAAAATAACCTCCTACTACCCCAAAGCGTAACATTATCAAATGCGGCTTTTCTTAATTTTTCAACGCCTCTACAATCATAAACAAACTTAATAGTATGCGTCCCAGGATATAAAACTATAGGTTCAATTCTTCTCCAAGGAGTAGCCTTTACAGCTCTAAAATAAATTTCGCCATCAAGCCAAAACTCCAAGAAGTTAGCAGGTGCATCTGGGTCATCATTTTGCAAATAATATTCAAATATAAGCTCTCCAAAACAGTCAATTGTAAACTCTTTTTCGACACTACCACCCCAATAACTTCCAAGTGATTTAATTTTTATACCACCATCAAGCCCTGTGCTTTGGTCTTCATTTGTATCTATGCTCATAACGTGCCAGTCCATAAAATTTTCATCGCTCTGAAAGTCTTTTGAAGCTACCCAGCCATTAGGTATATCACCTTCGGCTGCTAAATCTGATTCAAAGTCATCAACAAACAACAGTTCATTTTGTGCTACATAAAGTTTAAGCTCTTCGGGTATTAAACCTCTTAAATACATAATATATCACCTCCACTACATTCCCGCTGGAGTTCCACGCATAACATTACCCATATAAGCATCAGAAGAAAGGTTCATAAAGCCAGCAAAATCCTTCATCATATTATTAGCTTGACTTTTAAGTTTTTCATTTGCGTCTTTATCCAAATTTTTAAGCTGCAAATACATTTGAAAGTTTTGAGTAACACCAATTCTATTTGAAATAATGTTATCTGATGTCATAATTTCATATGAATATTTTGTCAGCACCCCAAGCTCGCTAGGCTTATTAAATTCCCCAATCAAACCTACAATGCCGTTCTTAATTTTTTCAGTTGTATCAATGATTTCAATTAACAACTTATTTCTTGCTGCCTCAAGAACATTTTTTTGGCTTTGTACTATAGCACCTTCTATAAGCTTAGTATATTGTTCTAGTTTTTCATTCAAGACATCTAGCATAGTTTGCCCAATAGCTTTAAATGCAGTTTGGTCTTTTGTTTTTTCTGATAAGTTCCATCTACTCTCAATAACATCTACTTCATCACTTAAATCATCATCAATAGTAGCTATAGCGCTTTTCATATTTTCACGCATACTTTTTGTTGCTTCAGAGATTTGCTTTAGAAGCTTATTTCTTTCTATTTCTAAGTCATATTTATCATCGCCACTAGCCGACTTTAAAGCATTAGTAACAGCGGTGAGCTTTTCATTTAATGCACCATCTAATTTTGCGGTTTCAACATTCATTGTATCAATATCGCCTATTTCTTTGGCATAATCAATACTACTTTGTATTACAGCGATAGGTTTATCGTGCTTTTTATTAATTGAGTCAAGTACGCTTTGCTTAGCACCGCCTCCGCCTCCGCCTCCTCCACCGCCTCCGCCTCCTCCTCTTCTAGGAGCGCCGCCTCCGCTACTAGCAGCAGAAATTTCATTAATATTTTTAGTGGTCTTATTTGTCTTATTTTTGTTATAGCCTATAGAATCTAAAGCAAGATTTAAATTTTTATTCGCTATTCCCGATAAACCACCTAAATTTGGACTATCCTTATAAAGCTGTCCGTCAGTTCCTATGCGTATTTTAGTATTATTTAACTGTCTAACCTTTGCAATTGTATTATCAATACCAGCATCTATAGAAGCTAATGCATTTCTAGATACATTGGCTGCTTGTTGAAGAGCATCCCCTACACCGGGTATCCAACCGATAATTTGTTGTAGACCATCTATTATCCAGCCTACAAACTGCATAAACATTTTTGCAAACATCAATAGTGTGAATTTAATTGCTTCAACGTGTATTAATACTGCACGCCTAAAATCTTCTGACGTATTCCATAAATGTTTTACCCACATTATTACAGCAATAATAACAGCAATAATAGCTGTAATAGCAAAAACAATAGGGTGGGCTGTTAAAATATTCAAAACAGTGGTTAGCCCTTGTATAGCAGAAACTAAAGTTAAAACTCCATTTACAACCAGTGCCACAAAACCAATAACAGCTATTACTTCAGGTGGTATAAGAGACAAAATTTCGATAAAAAATGACAATGCATCTATAAGTATTTGAATTAGAGGCGCTATTGTAGTTATTATCATACCAAACGATTCTAAAGCATTAGAAGCCACATCTATTATAGAAGGAAGTGCATCTAGAACATTTATAACAATATTTGCCCCAACATCTGCAATATTAGCAAGTGATGAGGCTATTTTGTCTAGAGCCCCATTGCTTTCAAGCTCATTCATTTTTTGAAGTATTCCGTCAAGTATCTTCTCGGCATGAGGTGCTATTTTCTCACCTAGCTTATCAAGTATGTTTGCAGCTCTTTGTTTAATAAGGTCAATTTTAGCTAGTACACCTGAATTCATTGCGTTTGCCATTTCTTTTGTTGATACTGTTCCATTTGCAATAGCTTCATTTACAGAAAGTTGAGCATTTCTTACTTCAGCAGTTTTATTATACAGGAGGTTAATCATTGCAACCGCTTCTTGAGTACCAAATGCTTTTTGTAATTCTGCAGCCTCATTAGCATCAATTATCTCACCATATTTAGCTTTTATCTTGTCTATAATATCAATAGCTGGAAGCAATCTACCATTATTATCAGTAAAAGAAAGCCCAAGCTCTTTAGCAGCTTTTTGCGCCCCATTTAGAAATGCTGTATACCTTGTTCCAGCTTCTGAACCACTCATTGTTGCCTGTAATGAGCCACCAATTGACAATACTTCGCTTAAATCAGCTCCAGCATTTACAGCGGTTGCACCTAATGTTGTTAAATAATTACTCATTTCAGTGCCAGTAGTTCTAAATTGCTGCACACTTTTAGAAATACCAGCTGAAAAACTTTCACCGAAGTCGAAGTCACTATCAAACAAATCTCTATAAATACCATGCCCTTGTGCAAATAAAGTAGTCATTTCTCCAACAGTAGATTTTGTTGCTTTTGCTGTCATACCTGCAAGCTCTGTAAATTGTGCAACGCCTTCATCAGAAAGAGAAGATATACCGCTCTTAATATCATATGCAGCCGATATAAACTCTTCACGAGTAGTTCCACTCCATGTATTGCTAAAATCAACAGCGGCTTTTCTTATAGCCTCAAGGTCTTTTATTCCTACAGAACTAAGTTCCCCTAAAGCCTTTTGGGTTTTAGCAAATTCCATAACAGGAGCTTTAAAAAGCATATCAAAACCTTTTTTGAGCACATAACCGCTAACTATAGTCTTTAATATATTTCTCGCTTTATTTGCAAAATTTAAAAAGCTAGTTTGAGTTTGATTAAGCCCATTAGTTACATCACTATTAAAGCCATTCATTGCAGCTTGAAAAATAACATTTACTATATTGTTTGTTGCCATATTTTCACCTGCCTTTCATCTTTTCTTTAAATGCGTTTAATGCTTTCATGTCACCAACACAAGGATTAAATACGTCCTTGTCCTTTGTTATATTAAATTTTTCTGCTGGTTCGCCATTTTCGATATTGTCCCTAATATTTCCAAGCATATCAATACTTTCCTGTGGCTTGCCATGAATAATATCAACAAGTAACATAGCTCCCATTACACCTACTAATACTTGTTGCTTCTTATTTTCCTTTACAATATCCAAATATGCAAAACACTCATAAAGACTTAATTTTTCAACATCTTTTTTGCTGAAATTTAATCCCTCACAAAGAGTTCCGATTACAAAAAAATAAAGCTTATCAAAAGCTTTTTCGAATGTTAATTCATCCTCTGGTTCAGCATGTTTTCTATTCCCTTGGGAATTATCATTTTTATGTAATCCATTAAACCTTTGAACAACTTCCCCAAATCTCCACCAGAATTAAATTTTAATAATTCTATAATAAGTATGTATAACTCACCTATACTAAAGTCGTCTTCAAGCTCTGTTTTATCAACATTTGTATATGTTGCCAGCTTGTCGATTACAAAGTCCATACTTTTCATTATAAAGCCATCGCCGTTTGTCATAAAATCTTTTAAATCCTCTATATCAAGCTTTCCTAATGCGTTATTTTCGCTTTCAGCATTTTTTGGGGAAACAGCGTCACTTAGATATGCAGCGATTTCAGGTATTATTTCATTTCTTATTTTTTTTATAGGTATAGCCTTTAATCTAATTTCCCTTTTAATTTCCCCGAATTCAATAACTATTTTTTTTTCTGCTTTTGCCATTTTCTCTCTCCTTAATATTTTTTTAATAAAATTACTTTTAAAACTATAAAGCATTGGGGAAACTTTTTTAAAAGTTTCCCCAATGTCTCTATTTATTAATTATTTTCTAATAACTTTATTCTTTATTTTCACCAACAAACCTAATCCCCTTTAATTTATCAAGCACAATATCAATATCGCCTTGAGGGTCTCTAAAGACATCACGCATAAAATCCATTAAAGAAAGGCACTTAAATAGTGGAACAGTATCAAAATGATGTTTCTCCAAATATTCAAACAACTCTCCAATATAAATTAAAATCCAATCGTTACCGCTGTGTGTATAATCCTCTCTGGCCTTAATGATTGTTGCTTCCGCTTCCCAGCGTAACCATCTATAAACCCTCATGTAATCGTCGTAGCTACCTTTTTCTATCATCTCAAGAGTAGACGTTTCAAGCATGAGCCAATTATAAATAACAATCATCATACTCCAAATAGCTCCCCCTCCATGATATACTTTAAAAGCGTGATAAAATTTAATCCAAAGCATTAAAACAATGTTTACCATATCTACTATTATTTCGATGCTAACCTCAACTAACTCGTCACCAAGTTCACTTCCAAATTCAATAGGGTGTTTAGAAATAAAGTCTGTTTGCTCATGCTGCCAATAATAAACATCCCAACTATCATAAAATGCATCAACAGGTACTGGAATATCTTCATAAGGATAGTCAATATTATGCAGTATCATCAAGTCTGTAGGTGAAGTGCTACGCAAGAACCAGCCTCTACGCCACATTCTAAAAGCAACCTCATTATTATCTATTAATATTTCAGAGGCTTGCTGCATAAAGCTTATAAGCTTGTCATATTTTTTCAATTCATTAAACTGCTTTATAAAGCTTATAACTTCAGAGTATTCAAGCATATTAAAGTCCTTAAACAATTCTACTGCTTCATCAATTTTGATTTCGCCCTCAAGCAAACCAAGCTTAATTATATTGCTATAACTAATCTCAGAACTACTTTTCTCTAAAACAGTATCTTTAAAATTTGAATCAACAATATCAGTAGCAATAAAAGCCAACATCTTAAATGTAGTTATATCTATTTCGTCACTAACTAAATCAACCCAATATTCACCAATCTTTTCAATAAATATATCAATCTTTTTAGTAGTATCAAAATATTTATACTCGTCAAATACATATAAAGTTTTGTTGTCTTCATCTAATACAAAGGTATCATTTTTATAAAGCTCTTTATCATCTTCATTGCTAGACAACTCATTTTGCGGAGGTTTTATTATTTCTGTCAAAGTATTTTTGTCGTTATCAAACTCAACAAAGCTTGCTTTCTCACTATAAACGTCGTTTTCAGATGACACTTCTACTAAATAAGAAAAAATATCTTCAAATAAAGAGTATATTTTTTCCCACAAAGCATATTCTGAATTGTAAATTAATATGCCTTTTAGTTTGGCATATAAAGCTATATCTTTTATTGTAGCAAATCCCTTAAAAATTTTAGTAAAAAATTTTATTGTTGATTTATATAGAACATGTACTCGCCTTGTAGTATTAATAATAACAGTGGTTTCACGTAACATATTAGGGCGTACTATTATTTTAATTAATAGTATGTCTGTCATTGTCTCTATAAATTTAACTATTTGATTCTCAAGTAAAATATCAATTAGAAATTCGTTATATACTTCTAATGTATTCACACACAATTTTCTTGATTTTTCACTTATTTTTAATGCTCTTTCTACTAGAGACAACAAATATGTTAGTTCAGTTTCGTTCAAGCCTTTATCAGTTATTTTTAGCTTAACATTTGGGTCTGAATACTCTATACTAGGCTTAATAATTATCCTATCTAATATTTCAGATAATACTATAAAAAACCCCTTAAACAAAGTAAGCTTTAAATTATAACTTTTATGCCTATGCATATATATTTTTGGCTCATTTACTAATGTTTTGATAAAAGTAAAAATCAAATACTTAACTACATTAAGAGTTAGTTTTATATTTTGAGATATTAAGAACTTATATATAGTAATGTCTTCTAATAAGCTTTCGTTGTTTATTATTTTAATATCTTTATTTATAATAAGTTCAATAATATATTTAGCAAAATCATAAATAATTTCTTTTCTATATTTAATTATGTAACATAAAATATAGTCAAAAAGTAGTTCCTTTAAAACTTTTATAATAGCTCTACACTCTTTATAAGATAAAATATCCTTTATTTCCTTTGTCGGCAAAATATACTGGACTATATTTAAAATTTCTATAGCATTATCTACATTAAAAACAAAACTATTTTCTGAGAATAAATCGCTTTCTTCTTCATTCAGACCAAGGCTAACGTTAGCAAGAAAACTAAGTATTTCATATATGTTATTGCTACTAAAAGCAGACTCATATTCCTGACTAAGCTCACTTTTAACCTTATTTATTATAAAAGTGATTTTGTCTATTAAAATTTTATAATTAATATTCCTAGAATATGAAAAACTTGCTTCAGATATTAATTCCCCTATTTTGCTCTCGATTAAAAACATTAAATGTAGTATGGCTTCCATATCATTTTTAGAAAGAGTATCATTTGTTTGAACATCTATCTCACACAAATAACGTTTTAATTGTTTTGTAGTAATTGATGTTAAAGAATATAGTGGTTTATAAACTAAAAGCAAATCAGCTATCGTTATAGCACTATCTGGTTTATATAAATCAAATTTACTATCTATACAAAAGCCAAACAATATTCGTTTAAGCATTAATGTCTCAATAATATCTATATACCTTTCGCTCTCCTCAATAAAAAAACCTTTGTCTTTTACTATACATTTTTTAATATCTTCAACAATAAAATCGTCTATACAATCCAAGAATCTTGTAGGTCCTGTGAGCATAAAAATTTCATCTAAAGTTATACTATACTTATTTCTAAATAGGTCAAATATTTTATCATAAACATTAATTTCAGCAATCTTTTTGTTCGCCAATATTTCTTCAAGTTTATTATTATTAGTAATGTACGCTCTCAAAAGATGTAGTGGTAAATAATCTTTTTCGCGAATGAGCAAATCTGTAATTTTAGCATATATATAATCCTTAACACTAATAACATCATCATGACTTTTAGTTAATATACTGTTAAGTTTAAGATTTTCTAAATAATTATGCTCTTTTGTGAATTCTAATTTATTAGCCATAATATTAGCTTCGGCTGCATGTTTGGTAAATATATTTTTGTTGTGTTCAGAAGCAACTTGCATATACTCACTAAAAAGCACTGCATCAAACTGCTCATTAAGGGTATCAGAATACACCTTTTGAAATGTATACTCTTTTTCATTATGCAGTTCTTTATAAATATCAGAATATTTTTTTTGAAGTATATACTCCTTAATTTCATTATACAGTTCTTTTGCCCTGTCATAACAAAAATTCCAATTATCGCGTTTATTAAAATACTTGAACTTATAGCACTGCGAAATATTTTTCTGTTCTGCATAAGTAAAAATATATGAGCTTATTTTTGTATAATACTTAAATAAATATTGTTGCGTAACTTCACTTTGGGGTGCATAGGTGAATGAAAACGAACTTTTATTTATAAAATATACTAAAGATAACATAACCATTCACCTCATACACTAATTTTTTTGAATTAACTTTTTCTGAGAAACAATCCATACATAGGATTTGGTCCATTGTTATAAAATTTAAAAGGAACATTAATGTCAAAATATTTCCATTGCTGTTCTGTTGGTAAGCCTTTATCTAATATTAATTCATTGGAGTGATTTAAACCGCCCTTATCTCCAATCAATATATTTTGGAGCTTACCACGCTCTCTATCAGTATGATGAGTAATAGTTATAGGAGAGACATGGTGCTTAAGTGTCCAAAGACTTTCTCTTACCCAGTGCTTTCTTATAAATGGGCTACTTGAATCATATTTACACTCGTGTCTTTGGTATGGTACACCTGTTCTTGTGCCTACAGCTATAATGTCACTGTTTCCATTCCCCGTAAACTTACCAAAGCTCATATTTGAGCCTTTCTCAAGTACGGGCTTAGGCATAATATCAGAACCAGCAGTCAAAAAGAAATTACCTACTGTATCAGATACACTACCTTCATAGCTTTCACAAGCACCCATAATTAAAAATGTTGTCATAAAGTTATTGTACAAAGGAGGTAAATCAACTGCATCATCGCCTTGAATTATAAAATTAGCAAAATTTTTATTAAAGTTAAGCCAAAACTTAACAGTTAACCATTCTCCTAGATATAAGTCAGGATTATTTTTGTAATATGAACAACGAACAGGAAGAGAAGTGTACCCAACAAACTCGCCATTCTCAACTTTTGTACCCATTTGTACAGTAAAATAAGTCATTGCATTTTCAGGTCTATTTAGCTTTATAAAAAAAGTTTCCTCACCACTTGTTTTAGTTGATACTATTGCAGTATCAGTAATAGAAGTTACATTGGCTGGAAAAACCAAAGTCCATTTGTTATCTATAGCTATAGTAAGAGAAGTTGCTATACTTTTTATTAAATCAGCAACACTCGAGTTACCTTCAACGTAATTAAAATCAGCCATAATTTATCACCCTCTTTATGCTATTGTAATTGTGGTATTAACAGTAAAACCTATATAATCAGCAGCAATAATAGCAACACCAGATTTAACACCTGTAGCAACTGCTTTATTACCAACAACACTAATAGTTACAACGTCCTCATCACTGCTAAACCATCTTGCATTTGCTGTTACATCTCTTCTACTATAATCTTGGAATAAGGCATTAGCCGTAAACTCTACTGTACCACCAACACTACTACTAGGGTTCAAAGGTGCAATAGTAAAATCTACTGGTATACCTGCTGCCCCGTTGCCGCCTTCATCATCTGGAAGCTCTCCAGAATAGTCGCCTATTCTAAATAATAAGTCGCCGTTTGGTCTGTTTAAATCCACAAGCCCAACCCAATTACAAGGAATAATCCATTCTGCATCTTTTTTAAAAGCAAGCTCTAGCCCTGCTTTGTTGAAGCACTGATAGATGATAATATCATTTGATAAATTTCCAATACCCATTGATATAGGGTGTATCCTTAAAATACCACAGTGTCTTGAGGCTCTAAGCCCAGGACGCTGTCCAAATGTTACCGCCTCAACTTTGTCACCTTTTGATATTTTGGCATTTGTAGCCATTACGTCATAAATATGGTCTTTTGCTGTATCAAGTATATTAACTTCACAGCTACAAACTTCACCTATTAATATTGCATCCAATAACATATTACCGTACTGGTCAGCCATTATATCATGCCATTCAGGTTCATATTTAAATGTTGCACCATCTTGTGTTAGCCCCAAATAAAGTGATAGGTTTGTATCCTGAGGAGTAAAAAATATATCTGCTGCACCAATATTTATTCTGTCTGATAATCTTCCTGTTAATCTAGCCATCTATACTACCTCCATTTGTAAGTTCTTCGACCATTTGTCGTCTTTCAGCATTTTTTTCTACTTGGTTTTGAACATTTATTTGTCTGTTATAATCTTCATTCGTTTCTATTGCAAATGCTAAACCTGCTTTTATAAAGGCTGTTGCAACGTTTTCTGGATAATCGGCAACGTCCCCGTCCTTATATTTGTTGTCTACTTTGCCTGTTGGTCCTAATCTGTTAAAGCATATTTTCATTTAATTCACTCCCTAATTTGTATTTGTTCTTAATGTTTTAATAGTAACATTAAACTCAATTAACGAAACATTTAGAGGTATTTCAAGATTTAAAAAAAATTGGTGAACCTCGTTATCAAAGCTAACCTTTTGGATCTGGCTATCAATAACAATAAACCCCACTTCATTTTCATCTCTATCTAAATTAAAATCATTTAAAGTTCTGTTATTCATTAAACTGTTAATTACAGCTCTTATATTATTCATAGAGCCTTCTGAAACATTTGAATTGTTCCAATAAAAAGGATAAATATAATAAATATCAAAGCTATAATCATGTGTCTGAGTATCTAAGCTTTTATTATCATAAGCTATTTCAAGCTCTTTAGGTTCTACCAAAACACATGGAAAGTATTCCTCAAAGCTTGTGTCATGTATAGCCGGTAATAACGTAAAATCCCCAACAACTACTTCCTTTACAATATCTACTGAAGTATTTTGTCTTATAATTTCGGCAATAGAACTAGCCAGATTGCCAAAGTACATATAATTTTTTATCTCATCACCTACTTTATTAATAGACCTCTTCAGAAACTCCATGCCTCTGTATTTGTGGATAATTTTCCCCAGTCCTTGTACAGCCGGTTTCGAAAGAGGTCTAATGTTATACGCAATTATCCGCCAGCAATAATAAGAAACGAACAAAGTGAGTTTCTTATAAGAGTTTTGAATGTGTTTGAGGAAACTTTTTCAAAAGTTTCCTCAATGTTTTATAGATTCAGAAGAAGCCTAATTTTATTTTAATAATCTTGTAAATTCTTTTACATACTCATCCTTGTACTCCTGAAAAGGCTTTTCAATAAATTTAATACCCTTATGAAAAACAAGCATACCACTCTTTTTGAGATTTTTCCCAATAGAATATTCCTTTCCAGAGCTGCTAATAAAGGAATAACCTTTTTTACGCCTTTTTATTTTTCCATGCCTAATAGCCCAATCAAGTAAAGATGGTGCAACTCTAAACGGCACAAAAAAAGGTTTAGTATTTTTTGTTCCGTCATGCACAAATTTAGAGTATTTTGCATCAGCGGATACTTCACCTTTCACTTTTCCACCATATGTTTTAACGCTAGACTTTACGCTATTTAGCAAACGCCCAGTATCTACTGCGCCCTTATTTTTAATTATGCTTTTGGCTTCACGTTGTATTAAAGAATTATATTTTTCGGTTACTTTTACAATTTTTTTTGTTAGCTCTTCACCGTATTGCTTTTTAATACGTTCCAAATCTGATGATTTGATATTAGCTGATAATTCCATTATAAACCTCCTGTTGCGTCTCTCATTTTTTCAGGAGAATGTACAAGTAAACAAGAAATATGATGAACTTTGTTTTTGTCATATACACGTTTTACATGTTTAATAGTGTAAAATTCCGAAAATGATAAATCCATTATCCCATCTCCTGCTTTTATAGAAACGTCTGGAGAAAAGAAAGCTTTGTTTTCAACACTAAAGTCATTATTGCGTCTTATTCTACAGCGTACACCTCTTGTCGCATTTTCTGTGTCAAAATGCCCCTTGTTCCCCATACCTTTAACATTTATATAAGGGTAAATATCAATCAAATCATGAAAGCCTTTTTCAAACACCATCATATGACACTCACCCTTACTAAGTTATTTTCAACAATAGGCTTATAAGGCTTTTGTACATATTTATCTAATAACGAAAGTATCTCTTTAAACATATCCTCAAAACTTTTATTACCTTTTTGATATGAATATTCACCATCGAAATTTTCGGATTGTAATGTAGTATTAAGCTCCTCATTATTTGAATAGTAAAGCACTATCAACTGCCCCAATACGAATTTAACTGTCTCTGGTGCTTCGTCAAAGCCATATGTATAATCAACTTTTATGGCTCTTTTTCTGCTAGCATTTATTTTCAAGCCCATCTCTATTAGATTTTGCTCGCTATAAACAAAAAAGTCCTTATTCTCAGCTAATGGGTGTTCCAAATAAGTTAGCGTTTCTACATGTAGCAAAGGTGTTTTCATAACTTTAATGGTTTTATGATAATCACAAACAAAGTTATGGGTAGTAGGCACAAATTTTGTATTACAGTAGTCATCAATAATGCCCGAATAACGTTTTATCAGCATCAAAAGCTTATTGTCCGTTAATTCCCCAAAACCATTTTTACTAAATGCCCTTACTTCCTTAACTGTCAAATACAATATAATCACTTCCCATTATTAAAGAACCTTTACAAGTGTTTGTAATGTTGAATTAGTACCATTTAGCTTATTTATAAGCCGAACAATATTCATGGTAAATTCTTCTGCTTCCTCTGGGTCTGAAAAAGTATGTTTAAAAATATTATTTCTTGAAAGCTCATTGTTACCCCAAACACTTAACTTGGACTTTTGGTTTTCTTCCAAAGTTATATTAGGGTCGATATCGGATACTATTTGATATCTGTTGTTTTCCACCAAAACACCCTTACCTAATAAATCAGTTTTTAGGTATTTACATTTTCCAAACACTAAATTCTCATATCTATATATCTCAAGAGTTAATTTAGTTTCTATTGCCATTCATAACACCCCTTTCTGTTTTATAGCAATTCCACAAATGATTGTTAGCGCTTTGTGGAATTGTTATAGTTAATGTGAGTTCAGCATAGTTTTTATTGCGTCGAATTCATATTGATTTATATAAGAACCTTTCTCGATATTATAACTCCATATCAAATACAGGTTCTAAATGTGGGTTAAGCCTTCTAAAAAGCTCATATTGTGTTTCTGGTATTCCATTAAAGCTTATATCTTTAAATGATGTTTCTGGTAACTCTGCATCCTCTAGTACAATTTCATAAGGTTCATACATTAAACATCAACTCCATACATTAGAATCTGTATTCAATATTTGAGCCACTGCCTTGACAGTCTTGACGTTGCCCTGCTTCTTTAGCAGCTTCTAGCGTTTATCAATTCGGCAAGTACATATTGAACAGGTTCTTAGTTGTTTACAGCCTGTACAGTTATATATTATTTAAACGTTCTAAGCTTCAACCTCACCAACATTTGTAATCATTGCTACAGCGTTAGCTTCCATAATAATAAAATCCATGTCCATAAACCAAACATAAAACTTATTACCTCTTGAAACAAGGTGTCTGCCTTGGTCGGTAGACCTAAAACGAATATCATAGTTAGTAACGTGTACAAAGTTTTTAGGATCAGCCAAAATAATTATATCGTCTGGCATATGATTAACTATCTCAAACTCTACTCCACGAGGACGTTGTGCAATAGTATTTAGTATTGCTGTATCACCCAATGAAGTAACCCTGCTTTGTAACCATTCGGTATAGCTATTTAAAACAGTGCTGTTGCAAATCCAACGGTATTTGTTGCTGTTTAAGTATTTTGGAGGCACAGCCTTCATAAGCTTATTGAAATAATCTATATGAAAATTTCCACCGTTAATAGTAGCAGCGTTTATAAGCTGATTAGAAGGTAAACTGTTTTGTAGAAGTTTTATCCAACCATCATTAATTTTTATAAATGAATCTGTACTACTCTCGTCACCATTAAAACCTAAGTCTACAATATCTTCAGCAAGTTGTTGATGTATCAAGTTTAAAAACTTATTTTCAAAATTTTGCCCTTCAATATTTTCATCAAAGAATTCCATCGAAATTTCTGTATAAGCTTTAGTACTTTTTGTTTCATATTCCACAACATCAATAATTGGTATAATATCTTGACCTTCAGTTTGCACGTTTTCGACTCTTCCACGAAACAGTCTATTACCTACACCAAGCTTATTAAATGTACCTATACGTTCCCTTCTCATTTCATGTGTTATTTTTGACAAGAAATCAGATTTATCAATAACCATTTCCATAAATTCCTTTGCCTGAAATGGTTGTAATAATCCCGTTGCTTTTGCATTTGTAATATCATATCCACCTGTTGTTGCCGTTGCTGCAGTTACAGCACTTTTTAATACTTTATTTCCATTATAAATACTCATTAAAAGTACCCTCCTTATTATATATAAAAAAACAGCCCTATTAGGCTGTTTAGATTGTTGATAATAAATACTTTGGGGCTTTTACCCCCACACCCCCCCGACTTCTTTCCATTCAGAAATAAGCAAAGAACTTTTGTCGGAATGACGCATCTGCGGCATTCCTCGATAAAGTTTTTTGAAGGGTTGGGGAAACTTTTTTCAAAAAAAGTTTCTCAAGGTCTTTTGTCAGGCTCTAATTAAAAAATAGCCCTTGAAAAATATTTTCACTACTTGATGATTTTTGAAGTTCTTCTTGCTGTTTAGATAAATTGCGTCTTCTCTCAATAACATTAAGCCTTGAATTAATAGGTTCAATTGCTTCATTTATAGTTGATTTTATTACTTGAGCTAAGTCATCACTGTGTTTTTTGTAATCTTTATCATCTCTAAACTCACAAGTATCATCTAGAAAGCCTTTTTCTATTTTATCAAGTCTTTGTGTAAATACTTTAAGTGACTCATTTATAATTTGTTGTAAGTCTTCTTTTTCAATTTGAGTCGGCTCTTTTTTTTCTTCATCTTTCTCTTCGCCTCTCTCATCTTCTCTAACATTATCAACTATATCCAATAATTCCGTTAAAGCTTTATGAGCCAGTCGAATTTTTTGCGCATTGCTATCAGATATTACTTTTCCTGCTTTTGCAACATAGTTAATGTCACTTTTCTTAGCGAAAAAAGTTTTTAATACATCAAAAAAACCTCTATATTCATCATCAGAGGCTTTAGAAATTCCAAAAAGGTTGTCTTCTACCCTTTCGGCTTGTCCACCCATGCTATAGGCGTTTATTTCTCCATTAATTATTTTCTCCCAAACATCATCATTAGCCTTTGTAACTAAAACCCAAGAACCTTTAGTAATTTTATTTCCATTTATTTCAAAGTCGGCTGGTGCTACATAGCTTTCGACAACAGTACCAAAATCACTTTTGAAATTATGCTGCAAATCAATATTTCTACTGTCTGCCAAAAAATTATGAGCAGCTTTTTCTATTGATATAGCATCTGCAAACTCGCCTTGAGAGTCCAATACATTTGGCTCATACACAACACCATATACAAGCTTCTTAGGGTCGTTGTTGTTAGCAATAATTCTAACTTCTTTTTGTATGCTAGGGTTTTCGTCACTTTTCAAAAGGAAAAAGTCCTTTCCATTAGCTCCTTTTTTTACATATGAAACATGCGTAATTCTTAAATCTTTTAACCTCTTAGCCATTTTAACAAAAACCGCCTTTCAATATTTTTTAATAAGTAGGAGTAACAAGTATATCAGCCGGAAATACTCCAACAATAGTTACTTCTTCTAATGAAAAACCGTCTTTTGCCATAGCAGTTCTCATAATATCTCTTGCTACTTCAATAGAGTTTGTTAAATTTCTAGGGTCGTTGTATTCAACCCAGTAACTGCCTTTTGCAAGTGAAGTATACGAACCACCACTGTATGGTGATGTTGTATATAATGATGTTGCCTTGATTGGTTTACCGTTATAAAAGGTATGCGGAATAACCATAACCTTCCAAACTAAATTATTGTCATAAAATGTATCCATTAATTTCCCTCCTAACTTTCTATAATTTCAAAATCATATGCTTCTGCATAAACCTGCATAAAGTGTTGTGTTAAATATTCGTCCTTGTACTTAAGTATTTCCTTTCCATTGACCAAGCTTTCTGGCAAATTTTGGTAATTTCCCCATATGCTAATTACATTATCGTTTAGTTCCATGTTGAATATATTAGCACAAAATTCATCGCCACTTATTTTTAGCTTTCCATTTTCAGTTACACCTGTATTATCAATACAAATCTCTTTACCTGTTTCTCTATGCCTCATTTTTATTATCATTAAACTTTCACCTCCTTCATTGTATCAACATGCTTTTTCATAAAAGCGTATCTTTTTGGATATTTCTCTTTTAGATATTTTTCATTCATTATATAGCAGACATAAGCTTCTGCAAAGTCTTCCATAGGGTCAACACAACCATATGCCGTAATAGGTGGCTCTCCATTAGACATATCCCACTCCATATGATATTTGGTTAAGTATTTAGGATAATGCGTATAACTTCCAGGCGCTCTAAACTGAGCTGCTGTAGCAACTGTTGTCCATTTCCATATATCAAGCCATTCATCTGTATGTGAAAGTCTATATGTATCACCTCTATAATCGGCATATGCATCAATCGCATGCCCCATTTCATGTATAGAAACATATCCTAGCATTGCATATTTAGCAACAACTCTATCATAACCGTTTGAACCTTCTCTTATATTTTTCCATGAATAAATATCATATGGGTCTTCTGTTAATTTTTCATAACGATATAATTCAGGTCCTTTAGCTACATATTTATACTGTAAAACCCAAATACAACCATTTCCAATTGGTGAAAAATCTTTTATTTGTGGCTCAATATTCAAGTATGCTTTATAAACGGAAGATGAACCAACAAAAATAGGATTTGCAAAACCACCAGCAGCAGTATCCACAACATCAGCCCAATCTATCCAATCAAAAACAAAACACTTAGAACGGTCAATATAATCTTTAAAACCATCTAAAGCTCCATCTAACTGGTATATACTGGTGAAATTATTGTTTACTGTATTAACGCATTTTGTTACATAAGTCATGAAAATACCCATTTGCTCATTTTTGTTTGTTATCCCTATTGAATTCATATAATCAACAGCAGAAACATACCCATTTTCAAGTTGAGAAATTACAAGCCCAGACTTACTATCTTCGTAAAGCTTATATAAATATTTGTGATAATTAGTTATATTGTTAATAGTGCTTATATTATTTCTAAATATATCTCTTAACCAATTATTTCTACCATCATAAAAGCTTGCTGAAATATTTACTCCATTAAATTCTACTTGACTGCCATCACTTCTTAACCAATATTTCTTAAATTTTGAATAGTTATTTTCAATAGAGTTAGGTTCTACATAATCAGGGTCGCTACTATCAGTTGCAACAAACATTCTTAGATAGCCTTCTTTAGCTGGTATGTCACCGCCGCCTGTATCACCACCGCCTGTATTATCTCCACCCGTATCACCGCCACCTGTACCGTTATTTTCACCCTTTACAACAGTTACATAATGTAGATTTGTCCAAATATCTCGGCTATTTCCAGACTCATTATGCAAAACAATTTCTATTGTTGAGCCAGCAGAAACTTTTCTAAAGCTGTTAAAATGTTCAGACTCAAAAACCTCTTTTGTAAATATAGATTCAAAAACTATTTCTCCATCAATAACTAAATCCCAGTTATCCTCATACTTCCACGCAGATTGGCTATACTTAATATCTGTTATCGCAATATCATAATCAAAACTCCACGAAATAGTGTAATCTCCAATTACTGCTGGAACTTGCAATCGTTTCCCATTGACCCGTTGCTCGCCTAACTTTCCTCCAGACTGTTCTGTAAGCCTTTTTAGAGCATCAATAAGGTCGTCTATATTTTTTAGGGCATCAGTAAGCCCGTCTAAATCAGGCATATTTATTACATATGTTGCACTACTCAACACATCACCTCCTTTCTCTGCATAATAAAAAGGCTTTCCTAATTGGAAAACCTCTTAATATAGATAATTAATACTTTGGTACTTTCAGCCCTAAACCCTTCAAGGAACTTTTGCCGGAATGCCGCAATATCGGCATTCCTTGATAAAGTTTTTTGAAGGGTTTGGGAAACTTTTTTCAAAAAAGTTTCCCAATGTCTTTATTTTAAACTAAATTACTGCAACAACCTTACCATTATCACTTATAAACTCCGTATCGGCTGTGTTACCATCAGGATAAGTAGTCCTAATTTTAACAACCTTGCCCTCACTATCTCTAATTAATTCTTCTTGCCAAATAATAATATCACCTTCAGCATCTTTACCAAGCAGCTCAACATTTCCATGAATAAGACGTTCAACAATGTTTCCATTTCTTATTATTAATAGCGGCAAATCAGGCAAAATATCATCAACGGGTATTGTGTCTGTATCCCCCCTACCTGTACTTGAAACACTGGCAGAAGCTATTACCCTCTTTTGTTTAAAATGCTCATCAACAACATAAAGAATAGGGTCTCTAATAGACCTATAATTTATTCCAGACAACTAAATCACCCTTCCAATAACAAAATTTCCTTCAAGTCTGCGTTTTTTGCATTTAGCATTACGCTTTCTTGCAGCACCTTCTGTAGTAACAGTCTCATCTCCTCCAAACATGCCTATTACTGTTTCGCCACCCATATAAAACCCAGCAGATACAGGCACTCCATTTTCATTTAGCCAAAAAACAACATCAGCCAGTTTTATATCACTAAGTTCGATTACTGTAGCCTCTCCAAGCAATTCAGGCAAAGTCTTATAAAAGTTCTTTGAGTCATTTTGATTTAAACAAGCAAAAATAAAGTTGCTTGCATCAAAACCATAATCGGACGGTCTAGTGGATTTATCACCACCATGCTGATAAAACGTGTCTATGTATTTTTTAGCCGACTTTATTACTTTATCTTGAGGAGTTTCTGCTTCACCTTGTTCCAAAGGTTTTTCTGTCGTTTCGCCATCTTCGTCTACTTCAATTTCAAAAGGCTCATAATCACCATCCGCTTCAACTACTGTGTCACCAACATCTGTAATATATTCAAGCTCTATTGTATCCAAAAATCCTGAGTCCGAAATACTAGTTTCAATACTTGATATCATATATTTATTATTTTGCCCAGAAATAAAAGACTCCAAGTTAGCTATATCCTCAATATCAAGGGCAGGGTTAGAAATTGCCACTACAGACATGGAACGCATTTTTCTTCTCATTTGATAAAAGTAGAATTTAGCTACAGTAAAAAGCTCCTCGTCTGTATTCGCCCAAGGCACTTCAATACCCATACAAACATCAACATCATTTAAATATTTTGATAAAACAACATCTTTATAAGCTTTCCACTTTGCTCCTCCCTGAACAATAATTTTACTTCTTACTAGGTTGTCATCAACATAATAATTACCATCAGTTATATTAAGCACATCGCTTAAATCTACTACAGGTCTAGCTAACCTTCCTGGTGTAAAAAGTTGCTTAACATGAAGTACACCAAAACGATTTACTTTTATAGTGTGATTCATTATTGTTAAAATTTCCTTTAGCGCCGCTTCATATGACGTACCTAAATCAACTAAAAGCTGGTTAATAGTAAAATCTTTTTCATCTATGCTTTCAGTATCTATAAGAAAATCCTCAACACCAGCTTTTCTAAGTAAATCTGTAATTACAAAGGAAGCACGTACATCCCTATACGCCAATCGCCTATAGTTAATAGTATCAACAGGACGTAATAGCTTTACATACTCGTCATACACATCAAACGTTATCGTCTGCTCTTTATCGGAAATTTGTGGGCGTGTTATATAGCCTGTAAATATTCTCATTAAATGCTCTCCATAACCAGCTTCTATATGCACTAGATTATATGGTAGAATAACGTCTCTATATGTTCCATGTGGCAAGTCACGAGGAATGTTTGTAAAAAATGTATCTTTTGAATAATCAGGGGAATAATACCCCTTAGTATTCGACAATACAACTGTTGCTTGATTTGCACCCGTTTTTGTACTTCTTGATATTCTAACACTAATAATGCCATCAAGCTGGTATGGAAGGTTCATTTGGTATTTGCCATCACCGGCTTTTTTGAATACCATTACTCGTACGTTTGGAGCATGCTTGCCTGTTTGGTAAGGTGTTCCATAGCTTTCTATTAATTCGGTTGTTTGTTTGTACATGAATTCACCTGCTTTGCTTTTTTAGGGTTGGGTGTCTATTGTGCCGTCGGGATTTAAGCGGATTAAATATTTAGCGGGGGCTGTAAAATCACCACACGCTAGTATCTTACCATCTGGCTGTAATATAACATCATATACAACTCTATTAAACTCAGGTGGAGTAAATGTAGTATCTATGCTACCATCATTATTTAAGTGAGCTATATATTTTCTTGGAGTTAAGAAGAATCCGCTCAAACCTCTTTTATCTCCTTAACATTACCATCACTACCAGCATACCCTAGTTTTTTCAACTTTTTTAACTGCCCATTATAAATCATAAAAGCACCTCATTACTACTCAAATCAATTACTCTTATGTTTTTGTTATGATTGCATATTTACTAGAACATATCATGTATTTCCACTATCCAACTATTTGTTTGGACATAACCTCATATTTGTTTGTATAAAATTTAAAACTACATTATTCTTCAACACTATCCATATAGTTAATTTTGTAGCTACCAGATACTTTAAAAGTAATTTTTACTTGGTCAGTATATGGATATTCATAATCATAATCTGTTCCATGTAAAGCTTTTTTCCAAGAGCCTACTAAGTCAGCACGCAAACTAATTGAGTTAAGTGATATAGTTGCTAAAGCAGAACTTTGTTCAACTAATACAGCAAAGGCAATCTGATTAGTTTTTATTTCATTCCACTTTGCAGAACTAATTGTATTTAATGCAGATGTTGTAATTCCGTTGTTAGTTACACTCTCTATATCATCTATATCAATGTCAGTCCATGTATTACCTATAAGCGTTTTCCATGTGTGCATATCGTCATTTGATACTACAAATTTAAAGCTTCCACCACTTCCGCTAATACTAGCCGTTACAGAACGTATATTATCTATATCAAAAGTAGAAATAGAATAATTAGGTATCAATAGCTTTGGTGATATGATTCCTGTAACATCAACAGTGCCATTAGTTTCTGTTGACATTAACAAAAACTTAACTGTTTCTTTTTGTAATCCATTTATATTTGTTGCTTTTGAGACACCATATGTTTTATAGTCAGATGTTATAGGTGTAGTTTGTTTTGTCATCAGCTGCCATTTCGATAGGGTTGAATTAAAATATTTATACCCTTCTGAATCTTGTGCAAGAATAGATTTAGTTACCTCATCAGTTATTACCATTTGTACATAACCATGCATAACTCCAGTATCTAAAGCTCTTGTTGTGTTAGTTACTCTTGAGTCAATCCATGATGTTCCGCCATATCCGCCTAAAGCATTATTGTTTCCGTTTCCGCCAGAGTAGCCACCACCTCCACCACCGCCGTCATACGGTCTGCCACCACCACCAAAAGCACAACGATGGTAGGATGAGGCTTTACCACTTAGAATAGTTGGACTTAAAGTTGTTGAACCTGTAAGCCCTGCACCCCCAGTTGGATAATCAGAAAGCCCTGCATTTGTATTTGTCCCATTATTTATATTAGCATTATATCCATGTTTACCTGAAAAACCATTATCAGCAGCTCCACCACCTCCGCCAGCAACAAAAATAGCATCAACTTTTTGATTTCCAGGCTCAAAAGTAAATTTTCCACTAGCAGTATTAGCTAATAAGACAGCAGAAGCACCTCCTCCGCCTCCGCCCCAATCTGCCCAAGAAGGATTACTCCACCCAACTTGACCAACTAGTACATAGATAATATCACCTTTTTTTAATGCTATTTTTCCAGTTAATTTAGCACCTTTACCACCTAAGTTTATATTAGCAACGTGACCACCAGCAGCACCAACAACAGTAAATGTATAATCCCCTGTATATTCTATTTGAAATTTTTGCCAACCTTCAGCAACTAAAGTAACCTTTCCATTAAGCGTATTTCCAGCAGGGTAATTACTATTAACAGCAGCTTGTGTGAGCATACCCTTAACTATAGCAGTTGAACCAGCAGTTCCATTTACACTTGTTGTAAATCTATATGTAACAGCCAACTAACTCACCTCACTAATACTTATCCAGTTATTCAAATCAATTTCTTTATAAGAATAATTATACGTTGAATCAGAACTAACAAAATCAGATTTAAAAGAAACTGTACTTTTAATTTTTAACCCTGTACTAAAATATAAAAATTTTTCATCATACTGAAATTTAGTACCATCTGCTACTAAAAAACTACTATATACTTTATTTTGGTTGCTTGAGCCTTCTACTAGTTTTAGTACATTTATATCTGTGTACATATAATCATAATTGGGTGATATTTCAAAAGTAAAAAATGAATTTGCAGTTACATCAAATTTAGTAATTTGCCTTAATGAAAAATCACCAATACTAACAGATGAATTAGCATCAGAACGCCCTATTAATTCAAATGCACCATCAATCCACATTGAGATTGAGGCAAAATTATTTACACGATTATCTTTATATACTACATATAACTTATCACCTTCACCAGTTGTAGGTAACATTGCATTAGTTTTATAAAATAATACAGGGGCAATAGCAGGTAATCCGTTATATGTTAAATTACCATTATTATCTTGAGAAATTTTATTTAGGTATATCAAATTAGAATGTTCGTGAGATTTTGATACAGCTGAATCAATATTTGCTACTGATGAAGTTGGCTTATTGCTAATATTTGCCCAAGTCATATTTATTATTTCAGCAGTTGTTGTATCAGGTTTCCAACTATCAGTCTGACCATACCAAATATATTTTAAATATTTTCCTTCAACACTACGAATATAACAAACATCTCCAACTTTTAAACTTGAAGATGTAATAGCTAGCATTTCAGTTTCATTATTAACTACATAAGCAGAAACATTTCCGTCCCAACGGACTTTATCTGTTGCCGAAACATGTATATCCCCATTGTTAATATGAGAGTCATAAACTGCTAAATCTGTTTGCTCAATTTTTGAATTCCATGTATCTTTATCAACCTGAGTAACATGTACAACTGCATTAACGCTATGGTCATTTATTTTTTTGGTTAATGAAGAATCCCCTTGTTCTCTCAAAGTAGCTTCCTGATTAATATTCTGTGCAACATAATTAAACTTTGAATCAACTTCAGTTTTGGTATACGTATCAGTTAAATTGTCTGGTAAGTTTTCAAGAGGAACTTTTTTTGTAATATCAAGGGGAGCATATCCGTTAACAGCACCTTTATTAATTGGGTTTTCGGGTTCAAATCCTAAATCATCTTGTTTTCCGTTCCAATATTTTTTTTGTTCATCTGTAACATGAATATCATTGTTTTCTGTATGTTCATTTATTTTTTCAGTTAGTTGGTTATTAAAAGTATTAATATCATCTTTAGTTGCCAATTGACTAGTATCAGAACCAGACACTGCATCTATTTTTCTATTAAAATCTTGCAAAGTTAATACCAATCCGCTAATTGCAGTCATAGGATGCTGTTCGTCTAAATCTCTATCAACAAGTTTATCATGACTAATTTCCATGCCAGCTATAGTTGTGCTAATAGCATCATCTGTTTCTTGTCTTGTATAATACTCATCACTATCTAACTTTAAGCTATCAAGCCAATCTTGCTCTGTACCTAAAAATCCATTATCTACAGCTAATTCATACGCCGACTTGCCATCAGCACCGTTGTTGCCGTCTAACCCAGATTCACCACTTGCACCATCTTTCCCATCTTTTCCTTTAAGACTACTTAGCCACTGCTGTTCAGTTCCCCAAAAACCGTTATCTACAGCAACTTCATATGCACTTTTTCCTTTTGTACCCTCTGTTAAGTTAAAAAACGTAACATTACTCATTTACTCACCTTCTTTTGCATTTTTACTTATATTAAAAGCTAACGATGCTTTGTAAACAATCTATTCAATTTTCTACAAACAATTATCATTATTCAAATACAGCATAATAATAACCAGCAACTCCGCTAGTTGGCAGAGTTGTAACATTACTTATAATAGCCCTACTAGCAACAGCAGAGTTAATAGCTGTTTGTGTTTGTTGTATATTATAATAATTACTTAAATCAATGTCGCCATCATTAAGAGGAAGCTTTCCAGTGCCATTCCACCAGTAGTTCTCACCAACAACAGTAAGCAATTTGTCCCCAACAGAAATTTCGCAAACATCAACACCATCAGAACGATTATAATTTCCATCTATCCATTCATTAAGTTGAGTAACGTCATCAAAAACTAAAGCTCTACTAGCTCCACGAGCGATAGCCTCTACCTCATTAATAGCCTGACGCAAATCTAAATGCGAAGAGGTAGAAGTGTTATGCATTTCTAAATCTTCATCATTAGCACCACTGCCTTTCAAATTTGGTGTATCAAATTCGCCATTTGCATCAGCTATAGTTAAAATATACTCTTTATCAGTATTTACCTTCTCTATTATTGTAGGAGAAACACCATCAATACCATCTTTTCCGTCAATGCCATTCTCTCCATCCTTACCATGTTCTCCGTCAATGCCATTTTCGCCATCTTTTCCGTTTAAACCGTCTTTGCCGTTCAATCCATCTTTTCCATCTTTTCCGTCAATACCGTTTAAGCCGTCTTTACCATTTTCGCCGTCTTTACCGTTTAAACCATCTTTGCCCTTTTCGCCATCTTTTCCTTTTAAGCTAAGTAGCCACTGTTGTTCAGTTCCCCAAAAACCATTATCTACAGCAACTTCATATGCACTTTTTCCTTTTTTGCCTTCCGATAAATTAAAAAATTTTACACCACTCATTTATCCACCTCTTTTTGTAATAGTTTTTTATTAAAATAAAAAAAGCCCATATCAAGATTGGCTCTTTATTAAAACAAAATAAGATTGCTGTTTATTAATCTTTTGAGCCATTAGAATTTAGGCGAACTAAGAAGGAAGCAGGGCTTGAAAACCAACCTCCAACTAATATTTTACTATCAGGTTGTAGTGCTATTGTCATTACATTACTATTAAATGTAGGTGGTGTAAACGTAGTATCCCTACTTCCGCTAGAATTCAAGCGAATAAGAGCCATAACAGGAGATGTAAACCAGCCTCCTACCAATATTTTACTATCAGGTTGTATTACTATAGAGTATACACCCTTATCAAACGCTGCGGGGGTAACAAATGTAGTATTTCTAGTTCCATTAGTATTTAAGCGAGCTAGTGTGTTAGTAGGGCTTGAAACAAAGCCTCCTACTAATATTTTACCATCTGATTGTAAAGCTAATGAGGTTACAGAAGTTATTACTGGTACTGAAAATGTAGTATCTATACTCCCATTAGAATTTAGGCGGACTAAGCCAAAATTAGGAATTGAGAAACTCCCACCGACTAATATTTTACCATCTCGTTGTACTACTATTGATGTAACAGCATTATCAAACGTAGGAGGTGTAAATGTAGTATCCCTAGTTCCATTAGCATTCAATCGTACTAAGGCTTTAGTAGGAGATGTAAACCAACCCCCAACTAGTATCTTACCATCAGGTTGTAATGCTATACAGAAATGAAATGTAAAGTCAATTACATTGAAGCCTGGGGAAGTAAAAGTACTGTCTCTGCTTCCATCGGGGTTTAAGCGTACCAAAAGATTACTAGGGGTTGAAAAATATCCCCCAACTAATATTTTGCCATCAGGTTGTATTGCTATTGCAGTTATAGCCTTATTAAACGTAGGAGTATTAAAAGTAGTGTCTCTACTTCCGTCTGGATTAATACGAGCTAAATTTGGGGTAGGTAATGTGAAGTACCCTCCAACTAATATTTTGCCATCGGGTTGTATTGCAGTAACATGTACCGAATTATTAAAGCTACTCACTAACGGCAAGGCTTTCTTCCAAACCAGCCTAAAGCTGCTTCCTCCAAGGCAATACCAAACCTCTTTTAGCTCTCTAAGCCTTCCATCGCTACCAGCATATCCAAGTCTTTTTAATTTTTTTAATTTATCATTATAAATCATAAACCCACCACATCATTAATAAATTTCATAACAAGGGCAACAGCAAGCATACAACATACATATTTTTGTAGTTGAATTAACGTGTGATTTCAAAAGAATCGAAAATCAAAATGTTTTTCACGTTATGAGCATAAGAGCCTGTCTAATTTCTCCATTCAGCATCCTTTCCTAACGAAAAATTGTGCTAGAAAATCCATCCAAAGCGAGATATTAAACAGGCTATAAGTTTAGTCCCATTATGTCTAAATTTGTACGAACATAAAAAAGCCTGAAGCATATATTATTTTTTTGCTTCAAGCAATTCCAATCCGCCACTTTCCATCAATTCAGAGGCTTCAATAATATTATATAAATCAATCAAGTCCCCTGCTCTAATAAAATTTTGTACCTCATACCATTTAGCTAAATCGAGAAACTTACATAATCTAACTAACTCATCTGGATTACCCAACCTAGAATCTGTATTGTTGTTATAATTAAATATTTCATTTACTTCTTTATCATACTCCATTTTCTCAAGCCTTTCGATTCAAATATTGCATTTTTATTTTGCTTTTTATGTATCATTAAAATTTGTAGCAAGTTGAGTAGATGTGTGTGGGTTTACTTGCGAGCATGTCTACTCAACACCTAGTGCCTTGTAAGTGGCTTTCCGTTTGATAAACCCAAATTTTCCTGTTAGTGACTATAATAGTTGCCTTAAAACCTGTTATTTCTCTGTCCCAAAAAGGATAAAACTTAAAACTACGTTCTTCCTCATATATTGCATATCCCTCTAGTTGAATTCTCAAAGGTATCCTTGTCATTTAAAAATGCCCCCTTAATTGTTCAAATATTTTTTTACTTATAGGATTAGCATTATCACCATTTGCACTAAGGAAATATCTTTTTGAATAACTTAAACAAAGGAGCAAAAACATCTGTATGCTTTTTTTGAACAGAAGCTTTACTTTGTTCTTCTTCGGATAATTTTTGTTCTGATTTTTTTACCCCTCCGTAATAATTCTTTTCCCACTCTAAAAATCTCTCACAAGCCTCTTTTGCCTCTTGTGAAGCATTAGGTTTTAAAACAGGGTCGCCATCTTTGAGAGTAATATCTTTAAATTTTGTAAGTTTTGTAAGTTCTTCTATCAGTTCCATTGGCTCGCTAAATATTTCTTCCAATTCTTTTTCATGTCTTACTTTTCTTTGCCTTTCTTTTTCTAAATATTCCTCATATTTTTCTTTAGCTTTTTGTGAGGCATTAGGTTTTAAAACTTTTAATCCATTCTCAATAGTACATTCTTCTTTTTCTAACATATCTCTATATGAAATTCTAAGAATCTCATCCTGCTCTTTTTTCCACCTTACATAATCTTCATACTCATCTTTTGCCCATTGGGGTGCATCAGGTTTGACACCTATTATTTCTCTTTCCTTAAATGGATAAAATTTAAAACTATATTCTTCTTCATGTATTGCATATCCCTCTTGTTCAAATTCCCAAATCATTAACATTTAAAAATACCTCCTTACTATTGCAACTATTTCTTTGCTTATAGGGTTAGCATTTTCACCACTTGCACTAAGGAAATATCTTTTTGAATAACTTAAACAAAGGAGCAAAAACATGCTCATGATTTTTTTTAACAGGGGGTTCAATTACTGGTTCTAAATTTATTTTTATATCTGATTGTTTTACCTTTTCTTCATGTTTTTTTTCCCATTCCCTATATTTCTCCATAGCATCTCTTGCTTCTTGTGAAGCATTAGGCTTTAAAACATAGTCCAAGCCTTCAATTACAATATCTTCAAATTTTTCAAGTTCCAAAAGTTGAAGCTCTAGTTCCGTTGGTTCGCTAAATAATTTATCTAACATTTTATCATATTCTATTTTTTCAAGTCTTCTCTCTTCTAAATATTCCTCATATTTTTCTTTAGCTTTTTGTGAGGCATTAGGTTTTAAAACTTTTAACCCATTTTCAATAGTACACTCTTCTCTTTCTAACATGTCTCTATACGAAATTCTAAGAATCTCATCCTGCTCTTTTTTCCATTCGGCAAGTTCTTCATATTCGTCCTTTGCCCATTGAGGTGCATCAGGTTTGACACCTATTATTTCTCTGTCCCAAAAAGGATAAAACTTAAAACTACGTTCTTCCTCATATATTGCATATCCCTCTAGTTGAATTCTCAAAGGTATCCTTGTCATTTAAAAATGCCCCTTTAATTGTTCAAATATTTTTTACTTATAAGATTAGCATTATCACCATTTGCATATATATCCGTAAGTGCCTCACTTATTGCCTCGCTACTACTAGTGCTTGCATATCCTGATATACTTCCCAAAAGCATTTCATCTCGTATACCCTTACTAGATTTATTATAGTAATTCATTAAAGCATCTTTATTATCTATTAGTATATCATATTTTTTAATTATTGCATATGCTTCTATTCCTTTAATAATTTCTTCTCTTGTTAGTTTTTCTCTATTAAATCCATTTAATACAGTTCTAACTATATCCTTAGCAGAACTTCCTGATTTCCAATATTCATATTCATTTAGTTTGTTTGTTATAGCATGACCTAATTCATGAACATCTGTATGTGCGAAATTAGCTCCTTGTGGGAATTGAAATCTTGAAACACTTCTATTATAAACCCTTTCAGCTATACTAATATTTGAAAAGAAATCTTTATTAAAATATATTGAACAATTTTCAGAAATATTATTTAATGTCATGTTAGCACACTGTGCCATAGGCGCATTTCCATCTTTATTTCTTTTAAGTTTCTCACCTTTTATTTCTTTAACAAAACCCTTCAACTTTGGAAAACTACTATACACCCTATCCATTTCAATAAATGTTTTTAGCATTGCTTTTGGGTCTAGCCCTTCTAAATCTACTTTTTCTACTCCCCATCTTTCTTTTACATATGCCTCTACTTTCTCAAAAGCCGCTTGGGCTATAGCCTCTTCTTTTTCTTTT